>CAZVJW010000028.1:0-52063 GCA_964627535.1 uncultured Eubacteriales bacterium | reverse complement strand
ACTTTTTGCGTGCGATAATATCTTTGAGCACAACGGAATCATAGATACCGTCAAGGTATTGTTTGCGTTCTTTGGGTTTGCTGAGTTCAAGGGCGTAGGGGAATGAACTGTTCACCGTATAGTTCACATACAGCCGTTCCAAACCAGTCTGCCCGGGGAAGGCTGAAACATATTCTTTAAAAGACAGCGGCAGCATCTTGATTTCAACATACCTTCCGGACAGCAAAGTGGCAAGCTCGCCGGATAACAGATAAGCATTTGAGCCGGTAATATAAACATCACAGTTCTTCTTGATATATATACTGTCTACCGCTTTTTGAAATTCGGATACCCGTTGAACTTCATCGAGAAAAATATAATTCATCTTATCAGGAAGCAGCTTTTCATTCACAGCTGCATACAGCTGCGTGCTTGTTTCAATGTCAGCAGAGTCTCCATCCTCAAGATTGAGAGCGATGATTTGCTTTTTATCAACGCCGTTAGCTATTAGATACTCCTTATACAATTCAAATAGAGTTGATTTTCCGCATCTGCGTATGCCCGTAACCACTTTAATAAGCTTTTTGTCTCGGAAAGCGATGAGATTATCGAGATATTCCTGCCTTGCTATCATAAAAAACGCCTCCTATTAGCGCTCAGTATACAACAACTTGCTATAAATGTCAAGTTTTTGCATTGAAAGTGCAAAAAGAACAAGTAAATGACAAGTTTTTGCAGTAAGTATGCAATAACTTTAAAAATCCCATCTTCAAGACATAGGTAAACCCCGACTTATACTGCGTATGAGTTCGGGGTTAAGGTTATTATGAACGGCTTTTTATGGCAGTTCTGTCAAGCGTTCTTTTTCATCTTCCGCGTCCTTATAGGCTTTTCTCTTTATGGCTCTCATTTGCGCCAAATCCTCATACATTCTGTCCCGGGTTGCAAGCGAACCTTTATAGAAGAACTTCGGAATATAGGAGGGGAGCCCGGTTAACCCCGGCAGTATCGTACTGCAGGCAAATAACAAAAACTTAGTTCGTTCCGTCTGCTGGCCGAATCCGGATTTCAGCGAATACCCGATTTTTATCATAATGATGTTTCGTATCGGGCCCATCATAACGCTGACAACTTTCAAAATGAGCCCCTTTGCGGCAAGTGTCGTTCCTTCTGTCCGGTAACCGTTTTTCCACTCGCAGTAATCAAGCGCCTCGGTAGTCATCATTTTCGGTATTATTTTAACAATACCAAGCGAGCCTTTGTAAATAAGGTCTTTCACCATATATGCGGCACCCATCACCCAAACATTTCTGTACAAACCGCTTTTCCCTTTGCCGCCGATAATCCCGACTAAAAAAATCAATATATTGGTAATGTCCTTTTGAATCCCGCCGAATATCCACAGCGCTTTGGTTGAAAACTTCCTTTGCGCCCAAGGCAAATAAGTATAGCTCAGCATCGACAGCGGCGCACCGGGGAGAATGATGATGTTTTCAAGGGAGGCTACACCGAGTACATCGACAAAATAAGTCTGGGTGCCCGTGTCAAACCTTAAAATGCCGATTAAATCCGATATCAGCATGATCATCATCGGCCTGTTGTTCAAAATGGTCTTAATGCCTTCTTTAAAACTATGTTTATCGAGGGACTGTGCGATTCTTTCCTTCGCGACGGAAAAGTAGAGCAAAGCGGCAATCCCGCCGTAAACCGCGCAAAAGGTGCCCATGGAAAGATAAGCGGACTGCATCGATAGATTAATTTTGCCGTGATTGATCAGGTCAATCAGAATACCCATAAACATCGAGGGGAATGATTCCCATAATCCGGAAATCACTTCCGCAATGGTAAACAGCAGGATTCTATCCTGCGGATTCGGCGATATGCTGGAAATAAAGCCTGTTTCGGCAAAGCCCCTGAAGGTGCCCATCAGCTCGCCCGTCATCCCCAAAGTCATGCTGTATATCAGTTTTTTAAAGTTCTTCGGGTTGCGGTTAAAAAAATACGGTGTCAGCCAGCCGAGGATGCCGAAAATTGTGCCAGGCACTGCGAAAGCCAGCAGATACGGCTTAAATTTACCCCATCGGGTTTGCGTTCTGTCAACCAATACCCCGGCAAAAGTGTCATTGATAATATCCCAAATGCCGGCGATAAACCCTGCAACCGCACCCCAGGCCAAGTCGATCTTGACAAGGTCCAGGTTGAAACGACCGGAATAGCCGTTAATATTGACGGCTTTTGAAGAGTCGAAAATACAATAGGCAAAAGTCTCTTTAGTGCCGATGTAGTGCCGGTCGTGAAATGCAGTTTTTTCAGCCATGTATTACTCCTTCCCGAGCGTTATAAATCTTAGACGATAATCGGATATATTATGATTAATTCGATTTTGTTTCATCTAAGAATAGCATAACTAAAAAAGTATGACAAGTTTTTAAAAGAATAGTTGTAAACTCATTGACACAATTTTTATCCGGGTTACAATTATAGCGAACAAACTTAATTAAAACTTATTGAAGAAAACGAGGGTCAAATGAAATGAAATATCTGCTTATTATCCCGCTGCTCATTCTGCTCTGGATCGTTTTTGATTTGGTCCTGGCATTATCAAGAAAAAAGTTACCGAAAAAACCAAAGTATCAGGTGTTTGAAACAGAGGTTTTAGCCAGGCTTGGCAGGGGTGAAAAGATTCCGGACGAAGAAATCTGCGAAAAACTCCAACCGACTTTTGATTTCATTAAAAACCGTTACGACTGTTCCGACTTCAGAATGATATCCCTTATCAGGATATATCTTCAATTTGGCGACAAACTGCCGCAGCAGGCGCGGGATAGAACCCGGAATACGATACTCAATTTCAAATACTGGATGGATCAGCCGGGCAAAGACTCCATGTGCTTTTGGTCGGAGAACCATCAGATTCTTTTCGCCGCTTCGGAATACTTAGCCGGTCAAACCTTTCCCGATGAAATCTTTACAAACGACGGTAAAAGCGGTAAAGAACATATGGCCATAGCCGCGAAGCGCATTGAATATTGGACCGGTTTTAGATTCAATTACGGTTTTACGGAATGGTATTCCAATGTGTATTATGTGGAGGATTTGGCTCCTTTGAGCAACCTCGCCGAATTTGCGAATGACGAAACAATCAAGCTGAAAGCAACCATGATGCTGGACATCTTTTGGTTTGATGTGGCAACACACAGCCACAAAGGCGCTTTTGTTTCCACCGGCGGACGCATGTATTCGAACAACAAAATCAGCAGCGATAAGGGCAACTCCTTACGCGACCCGATCACATATCTTTGGCCGGAATACCCCGTTGGCAAACCGGAAACCGGCGGCGGCATGACATCTAATTTCACTCTCAACAAAACATACAAACTGCCTGCTGCTGTCCGGAACATTATGCTTGATGAAACAGAGCAGGTCATCCTGGCCTCCAATGGCTTAAGCGTTTGGGAGATGAAAGACGAGGGGCTCATCGGGCAGTCGACCAATCAAATTATGATGCAGTTCTGCAAAGAGGCCTTCACAGCACCGGTGTTGCTGGCCAACACCGTCAAATATTTGGCTAAAAATAAAATGTTCAATAACTTTTTTGTTAACCCGATAGGCTTCCTCAATATCGGATTTTTCAGGTTGCTCCATTTGCTTGGTCCTTTGTCAAAACTCATCAAGTCGCCTTCCGATTACAGCGCACTTAACCGAGCGAATGTGTATGCCTACCGCACAAAAGAATATATCATGGCAACCGCGCAGCAATACGGTGCCGGAACTATTGCTTTTCAACAGCACATTTTCAGCGCGACGCTCGACAGAAGCCTTTCACTTTTCACCACCTGGCCAGGCAAGTTAGAGGATAAAGGTCTTTTCCCGCAGTATATTTTAGGCAGTTTTCGGTTGCCACACGCATTTCAGCATAAAAATATCGCCGTTATGGTCTACGATTTATCCGTAAGAAAACACATTGCGGAAAAGAAACCATTGGACTTCACGCACGCGTTTTTCCCGACGGAATTCATGGACGAACATATCATTGAGGATAACTTCGCGTTTTGCAGAAAAGGCGAAACCTATGCCGCAGTAATCGGCGCGTCCAAGTTAGAAATGGGACCGATGCGGGACGAAAGCATCGGCAACTTTGACCTGAAACAACCTTACTCGTTGAGGCAATACGGTAAGCTGCAATGCTGGATTTTTGAACTCTCCTCCCTGACCGAAGACGGCAGTTTTGAAAAATTTATGGAACGGATAAAATCAAATACATTAAAGTTTGAGCACAAGGTAAAAAGCGTCACCTATACTTCAAGGAGTGAAGAAGTCGCTGTCAAATACAAAAACAAAGTCATGGTGAAGGGACAAGAAATTAACACCGAATACAGGCGTTTTGACAGCGCCTATTCCGTGACAGACAGAAAAGCCGATGAGATAAAGATTGAATGCGGCATCCACAGACTCACGCTGAATTTGAATAAACTTGTCAGGATAGAGGAAATCATATAGAATTAAACATGATAAAAGAGGCAGCACAGAAGGGGAGATAGATAGCTTTGAAGCAACTTAAGAAATCATTGCAGCAATTATTGGGCGCCGAATACATTGACGCGGTTCTTGCCGGAGCGGAGCTGTTTGGTGAAATAGATATAGACGAAGCGAAAAGGCTGACATTCGATGAAGTGGAATTTATGCCGGCAGAATTCAGTGCCAAGATGGACGGTCTGCTGGAAAAAGTGGGAACGCAGGTGCTTCCAAAAGTCCGGTTTTCCAATACCGGCGCCGCCACACAAGCTTTCAAGAAGGCGTCCAACTTTAACGCCAGCCCTGTCGGTGGAATGGGGTACCTTCGCCTCGGGGAGGACGGGCGGCTCTATTTAACGGCAAAAAGCGAGCATTACCACGCGCCGGTCGGGCATAATTTCCCGGGTTACAGGATGATTGAACATGCCAAAGCGCTCGGAATCACCAACGCGACCCATAACAACGCGCGCGGTTACATCACGCGGCTGCTTGAAAGAGAGCTTGTCAGAACGGTAAACGGCATCAAAAAAGATGATACAAAGGCGCTTGACGAAGCGATCGATTCAAAACAACCACATGTTTTAAACCGCGTTATTAACCTTGAAACCGGTTCGCTGGCCTGTGAAGCGGGCATCAAGATGATGCTGGCGAGGTTTTATAAACTGGACAAGCATTCCCCCGAACCCGAATACGCGGGCAGGACGCCGGTGTTCTTTGTTATGGCGGACCATGAAGGCGGCGGGAAGGCCAATTACCACGGCACGACCGTTCTCGCTCAGACCATGCGGGATTTATGGCCGGGCTTTTCCGGAAAAATGAGCGAAACCGGCATCATGAAGGTTTGCCCGGTGAGCATCAATAATTTTAAGGATTTCAAAGCGAAGTTTGAAGAGTATAACAAACCCCCGTATAAAGCCGCCGGGTTTTTGCATGAAATCATTATGATGAATTATGGCGGCATCAAGCTGCAAAAAGAGTTCCTCCAAAATGCGTACGAGCTTTGCCACGCGAATGACACGCCGACAATGTGCGATGAAATTCAGTCCTGCATGTGGTACCCCGGTATGTACCTGTTCAGGGAGTACGGGCTCAAGCCCGATTTCGTCGTCATCGGTAAAGGGTTCCCGGGCGGGCAATACGCCGCGTCGCGCATTATAACGACTTATGAAATGGATAACCTGAACCTCTTCGGCGCGTTGGTCACCAACGGGCAGGAAGAATTGGCAGCGCTTGCCTATTTGATTACCATGACATTCGCGCAGGAGAATGAGGCGACTATCCGCGAAACGGGCGACTACTACGAAAGCCGGCTAAAGGGTTTGGCGAAAAAATACCCTTCCCTGATTGAGCGCATAGAAGGCAGAGGGCATCTTTCCAGCATCTTCTTTTATGACCCGGACAAGGTTCTTAAATTTACGGGTATTTTAAATGCCGGCTGTATCGATATCAGCTCGCAGACCTACAAAGCCATGTGCCCGCCCGCGGCGCTGACGAAACCCCCGATTATCGCGACAAAAGTGATGCTCGATTATTTGATTGATAAAATGGATGAGGCGCTCGAGAAAATATTAGGGGGTACAGACTGATATGAAAGAACTCGGAATAGGTATTATCGGGTTTGGATTCATGGGCAAAACGCATACCTACGGTTATAAGACGATTCCGCTTTATTACAGCAATCTGCCGTTTAAGATAAGGCTTGTCGGGGTATGCAACAGAACGTTGGAAAAAGCCCAAAACGCGAAAGAGACGCTGGGATTTGAATTTGCAACCGATAACCCGGACGATATTTTCAACTGCCCCGATATTGATATTATCGATATCTGCACACCGAATATTTATCATAAAGAAGCGGTGATAAAAGCAATTCAGGCCGGCAAGCATGTCTACTGCGAAAAACCGCTTGCCGCAAGTTACGAAGAAACGAAAGAAATCACCGCTTTGCCGGAATACACCAATATTATCACGCAAATGGCGCTGCAGAACAGGTTCTTTCCGGCTACTTTGCACGCGAAGGAACTCATCGAGCAGGATAAAATCGGCAAAGTGACTTCTTTCAGGGCCTGCTATCTGCACGCCGGTTCGGTGGATCCAAACAAGAAAATCGGCTGGAAGCAGGAAAAAAAGTATGGCGGCGGCGTTCTGGTGGATTTGGGGTCCCATGTCATCGATTTAATGTATCATTTGCTCGGCGAATATGCGTCTGTGTTCGCGCATACGGATATTTTATATAAGCAGCGGCCTGATAAGGACGGAAACATGGTGGATATCGAAGCCGAAGATGCAGCCATCATGATTGCCAAAATGAAAAGCGGCGTGACCGGCACCATCGAGGCTTCAAAAATAGCGACCGGCACAAATGACGAGCTCCGGTTCGAAATTCACGGCGATAAAGGGGCAATCCGTTTTAACCTGATGGAACCGAGCTGGCTGGAATTTTACGACAACACCCTGCCGGACGGCAATTTCGGCGGCGAAAAAGGGTTTAATAAAATCGAATGTGTGCAGCGGTATAATAAACCGGGCGGAGATTTTCCCGGCCCTAAGTTTACCGTCGGCTGGATACGAGCGCATGTGCACAGCTTATATAATTTTTTGTCCTGCGTGGATGAAGGCAGGGAAGCAACACCTTCGCTTAAAGACGGCGCTTATGTGCAGTATGTGATGGAAAAAGCGTATGAGTCCGACCGGAAAAAGTGCTGGATTGAATTGGATTAAAAGCAGGGAAAGGGTTGCCGCAATATGACGGAAGAAAAGTATTTAATAGGCCTTGATTTGGGGACATCCGCCGTCAAAGGCGTGCTGATGTCCGACAAAGGTGCAGTCATTTCCAAAGAAAAAGCGCAGACCCGATATATTTCATCCGAAAACGGGATGTTTGAATTTGATGCTGAAGCGTTTTATTCGCTTGTTACCGGTGTAATAAAAAACCTTGCAACAGCCCTGCCCGAAGGCGCGGCTGTTGCGGGGCTCAGCATGGTGACAGCCAGCGGAAACACCGTTTTATTGGACGGTGCAGACAAGCCGCTGATGAACGCAATCAGCTGGATGGATACCCGCGCTCGTGACGAAGCCCAAACCGTGTTCGGGGAGCTGCTGAATATAGCCGAGATTCATCAAATAACCGGCTGGCCTTTTATCAATATGTTCCCCATCGTGCATCTGTCCTGGCTGAAGTGCCGTCAACCGGAAATGCTGCACCAGGCAGCTAAAATCTGCATGAGCACCGATTATGTCAATTTTAAGCTGACCGGGGTATTGGGGATAGATTCCTCCACCGCTACCACCTCTTACCTGCAGGACCAAAAGGCAGGCGAATGGTACCTGCCCTACCTCAAGAAGCTCGGTATTCCGTCAGATAAATTGCCGCCGATAAAGACACCCGGAACTGTTTTGGGGTGGATTACACCGGAAGCCGCCGGGGAAACAGGGCTCCCGGCCGGAACGCCGGTTGTGCTCGGTTCCTTTGACCATCCCGGCGCCGCAAGGGGTTCCGGCGTGTTTGACGAAGGGCAGCTGCTTCTATCCTGCGGAACATCCTGGGTGGGATTTTACCCTTTAAAAGACCGGGATTTAGCCGTCAGCCAGAACCTTCTCATAGACCCGTTTTTGCGAACAGAGGGCTTGTGGGGCGTCATGTTATCGCTGAAAGCCATTTCAAATTATGTGGAACAATACCTGTGCAGGTACATTTCGGATTCGCCCGGGAAGTATAAAGAGTTTGACAGCCTTGCAGCTTCCGCGCCAATCGGCGCAAACGGGCTGCTGATTAACACCATGCAATATGAAGAGCCGGACGAGCTGAACCGGCACCCCAAAGCCGATATCGCAAGAGCCCTTATGGAAGGCACGGCATATCTTCTGAGGATGCGGATAGAACAATTGCAGAAAGCGGGTATGCGGGTTGACACTGTCAATATGGTCGGCGGTCCTTCCGAAACGCACCCCTGGCCGCAGATTATCGCGGATGTGCTCGGCAGGAATGTAAGCATCGTCAACGGTTCCTGCGCGGGCGCTGTGGGGGCGGCTGTTCTGGCAGGGATAGGTGCGGGTCTTTACGCCGGCGAGCGGGATGCTTATAATAAAATGGATTTTGAAAGACGCGTTTTAATCCCGGACCAAAAGGCGCATGAGGAATATGAGTCTATTTATAATACGTTTATCGGCAGATATCCTGATACTAAATTTATTTAGTCTGCACAAAATGCAGTGCGGGAGGTCAAGATTTGAGTGAGATATTAAAAATAAAAGATATTGACAGGCTTTTTTACGAAGAAAGGCTTCGTGACTTTCTGCCGGATAAAATGATTGATATTCATACGCATGTCTGGCTGGAAAAATTTAGTATTGATGCGGGCAGTAGCCCTTTAAGAACGGTCACCTGGCCGTCGCTGGTCGCAAAGGATAATTCGATAGAAGACCTGCTCGGAACGTATGAGATGATGTTTCCCGGCAAAAGCGTAACGCCGCTGATATTCTCGCAGGTAAGCCTTGATGTTGATTTGGATGCCTGCAACAGCTATATTCAGGCGTGTTCGGCGAAACATAAAATTCCGGCGCTTGTAGTAACAAAGCCTCATCAGAGCGCCGCCGAAATTGAAGAGCTTATAAAAAAAGGTGATTTTTTGGGCAGCAAAGTTTATCTAAATTTTGCTCCAACTACTATTCCCGAAAAAGAAATCTGCATTTTCGACTTCCTGCCGCCGCACCAACTGAAGGTTTTGGATAAATTGGGTTCGATGGTCATGCTCCATATTCCGCGGGACGGGCGGCTGAAGGACCCTGTCAATCTGCGCCAGCTGCTCGAAATCGAAAGAGATTACCCAAATTTAAAACTGATTGTCGCGCATGTCGGCAGAGCTTATTGCCTAGAGGATGTCGGGAATGCGTTTGAGTTGCTTGCTAAGACGAAAAACATGGTCTTTGACTTTGCTGCCAACACAAACACCGATGTGTTCCGGCAACTGATCAAAGCCGTGGGACCGAAAAGAATTCTGTTCGGCAGCGACCTGCCGATTTTGAAAATGAGAACGCGCCGTATCTGCGAAAACGGGAATTATGTGAACCTGGTACCCAAGGGGCTGTACGGAGATGTGTCCGGAGACAAACATATGCGGGAGGTTGAGGGGCCGGAAGCGGAAAAGATGACCTTCTTTATGTATGAAGAGATGGATGCGATGCGGCTTGCCGCGGCGGCGGAAGGTTTGACAGCCGCCGATATTGAGGATATATTCTATAACAATGCTGTAAGAATCATCAACAACGCATTTGGAGGGGATTATTTTGAAAAACCTTAAAATCGGGCTGCTGCCGCTGTATATAAAGCTCTATGACGACTCCTGGCCGGAGCTGAGAGCCGGCGTTGACGCGTTTTATCAAACAATTGCCGGCGAACTTCAAAAAAGAGAACTGGCAGTGGTAACCTCGCCGGTTTGCAGAATAAAATCCGAGTTTGAAAGCTCAGTCCGGTTATTTGAGGCGGAAAAGGTCGATGCCATCGTCACCCTGCATCTGGCCTACTCACCCTCGCTCGAATCGGCAGATGTTTTGGCGCGCACCAAGCTGCCGCTGATTATTCTGGATACAACGCCTGTGTTTGATTTCAGTCCTTCCCAAAACCCCGATGAGATCCTTTATAATCATGGCATTCACGGCGTACAGGATATGTGCAACCTCCTGCTGCGCAATGGCAAACACTTTTTGATTGAAGCCGGGCACTGGGAAAAATCGGATGTACTGGACAGAATCAAAGGCTGCGTAAAAGCAGTCAAAATAGCCGGTAATATCAAGAATGCCCGCGTCGGCAGGCTGGGTGGGTCGTTTAAGGGTATGGGAGATTTTGCCATACCGGATGACATACTCAAATCAACCATCGGTATTGAAACAGTTGAATTCAATTTCTTTGAGGGCTCAAAGTTTTTGCATGAAATCACGGACGAACTCATTGAAAACGAAATTGAGCGGGATAAGGCAAGCTTTGTTGCCGACAATCTGAATGATGCTGTTTACAGGCAATCGACGAAAGCCAATCTGGTCGTCAGAAAATGGATAGAAAAAAATAGCCTCACGGCTTTTACGGCAAACTTTATGGGCATCACAAAAAGCTGCGGCATTCCCTGTATGCCGTTTTTGGAAGCAAGCAAAGCGATGGCACGCGGCGTGGGCTATGCGGGGGAGGGCGATGTGCTGACTGCCGCGCTGACGGGCGCGTTATTATCAGCCTACCCCGAAACATCGTTTGTGGAAATGTTCTGCCCGGATTGGGCAACCAACAGCATTTTTATCAGCCACATGGGGGAGATGAATATAAATCTTTCGGCAGGCAAACCTGTTTTAAAAGAAAAGGACTATCCGTTCACGGATGCGGACAATCCTGTGGTGGCTTATGGCCGGTTTAAGGGCGGCGAGGCGGTATTTGTCAACCTGGCGCCTGTAAAGCTGAACAGCTTTACACTGATTCTATCGCCAATTGAGATGCTTGAGGTGCAGGGAGAGGACAAAATGGAAGACAGCATACACGGCTGGTTCAAACCCCGGGTGCCGGTTTCGGATTTTCTTTCAGCCTACAGTAAACATGGCGGTACTCACCATGCGGCGATTGTTTACGGCGATGCTTTGAGTGTTCTGAAAAACTTTGCGGAAACAATGGGATGGGAATTAATAGTAATATAATAAAAGCTTTATGAAACTGGAGGCCGTTTGAGATCCTATAAAAATAGAAAGTAAACTTGCAGTTGAGTTGACTTTCTATTTTTTGTATGGAAATTTGAGCTTGACTGCGATATACTTTATTTTATAATGTTGAATAAGATGAAAAGGAGCATATTTATGCTTGACCCACAAAAAGTCGGAATTAACATATCTACTATGCGAAAGAAAGTGGGATATTCACAGGAAAAGCTTGCCGAGCAGCTTTGTATTTCGCCACAGGCAATCAGTAAATGGGAAAACGGACATTCATTGCCGGAGACTTCATTACTGCCTGTTTTATCGCAAATATTCGGTTGTTCCATTGATGAAATCATTAAGTCTGCATATGATTTTGATGAAAAAATCGAAGAGGGAAAACCTACAGTATTAGAGCAACAAGCTGAGCATATTGCAAAGCATATAATTCAAAATTTGAAAGGTAAAATCACGCCAAAGGAAACGCTGGATTTTGATGATAAAGATATCATTGATTCCATATACAAAGCTAACGGTAACATAGGATATTGCATGGTCAAAAGAGAAAAGCCTGTAAAATCAGATGGTAATACACTTACAAGCATTACTGTGACTGCACCGCAAAAGATATTTAAGCTGATAGCAAAACGGTATGGGCGTAATGACTCAGAGCTTTATCGATATAAATTTTTAAGTGGCTACACAACTGCTGTTCCTCAGCTCTATCTTGTTGATTTTGACAAGAACACGGTTCTTATGGAGGATTTGAATGTGGGTTATATACAAGGTTATGATTTTGATGAAAAAAATGAGTTTGGAGAAATTATAAGAAGCAATTACAATACAATTTTAGCGGCTACGGCAAAGCTGCATGCTTTTTTTTGGGAAAACTATCAGGCATTTAAGCAGATTGGGCTTGATTGGCGCTTGGAATCAAAGGAAAATTTGCTTGCACATATCAGCGCGATGGAGAAAGACTATAAAAAATACCGCAAGAATGAAGATGCGGGTAAGATTCCGAAGGTATGGGAAGGGCTTGAAAACAATATTGAGAAAGCAAGACTTGATTGTTTTGAGGATGCTATTAATTATTTAAAAGTCGAATATGTGAAGCTCATTGACTCCCGTTTTCACACTGGAAAAAACATAACCATAATTCACGGAGACCTTCATCCAGGCCAGACGTTTTTGTCAAAATCAACAGAAAGAAATGTTAAATATTTTGGGCTTCAAGCTGTGCGCATAGGAGTTTGTACCGAGGATTTAGCGATGCTATTGGCACTTCACATTGAACCTGAAAAACAAAAAGTTCAAGTACTATTGGATTACTACTATCAATGCTTGTGTAAAAATATAAAAGATTATCCTTATGAAACCTTTATCAATGATTATAAAATCTCAATAGCTGAAAATATGTTTTTTACTATTCGACTCATTAATCGAGGCATTTTTGCTTTTAATATGAGAGACAACTCAATAAAAGCTTTTGAGACTTTTGTGCTAAGCAGATAATCACGATTAAGTGATAAACAATGAATATGATTGAAAGAAGGGCCAAGCGCATTGTGATTATCATAGACGAAACAATTGCTAAGTACAAGCCGCTCGAACGATTAGAATGTATCTGTGCCGTTTTTTCATATATTGAAAATCATCTGAAGGAGGAACTGGGACCCGAAAATATTGCCGAGCGGCATTTTGTTTCGCTCAGTCAGCTATATCGGGATTTTTACTCATATACCGGACATTCCATCAAGGAATATATCCGCAAGCGACGCATTTCGAATGCCTGTGAAAAAATTAAATGTTCGGATTTACCCCTCGCCGTTATTGCGGACGAGAGCGGTTGTCAAACCCAGCAGGCGTTCCACAAGCAATTTAAAAGCATCGTTGGCATGACGCCGCTTGAATACAGACAAAGCAACACATATTTCTACTTTTATCCTTTTTCTGTTGATGAAATCAGCCTTGCCGTCAAGGTTGGGAGTGAAGAAATACCCGAATGCTCAACAACAAGATTTTACGATTCCTGCTTGCTTGGCATTGAGGACAAGGCGATTGCCGCACTGGGGAAAATCAAAGGCCGCGTTTTCGGCAGAAACGGAAAGCAAATAGGAAATCAGTTTTGTTACGAAGTCATGACGGAAAATTTTGAACTTTCAAGTGAGCGCAGGAATACTTTGCATTCTTGTCAAGAACAGCAAAGCTATTCCTTTGCCTCATGCGTTGTGAATTATAACGAACAGGATATCAACGATGGCTGGAACTATCTTTATTATGTGTGGCTTTCTGCCAGCATGTTCGAACAATCCGAAGATGGATATTTCGAGGAATATCTCTTTCAGAACGGGCAGCCGCGCAAACTGAAGCTGTATCTTCCTGTTAAAAAACGAAAGGCTCAGCGGCATATCGTCATTTCATCCATACCCGAAATGGCTTTTGTCATTGCGCGTGAAAACGGACATAGTGCCGAACGGAAAGCGTCCGAAAGGGTCATGGCTTTTTTACAGGAGTGTCACCCGCTGTTGGTCCGAAACGCGCGGAGATTTTATGTCTGTACTTATGATGATATTTGCGAATGCGGCGTGGAATGCGGAGCGGGGTTCAAGCTGCCCGCGCTGACAGATCAACGCTTTGACAGCGGCTTGGAAATTCTACACATCCCGGAAGACCAATATGCCGTGTTGTCCGATGACCGTTTAGGCGATATTCGCATGGGTGGCGCAAAGATGGATTTGTGGCTGCAAAACAACAGTATCGCCTATGAAAATGAGCCTGTTTTCGCAGTTTACGAAACCTTAGATGGCAAATATGACAGCGAAAATATTTGCATGAAATTATACAAACGGTTAAAAAATGACAAAAACGGATAACGCAGAATCCGCAAGCAGTTATATAATATAATCATCAAAGAAGGAGTGTGAAATCATGAGCGAACCTATTAAAAAATTGGAACAGTCGCCGGAGAGTTATTCGCCAAAGGATAAGCCGGAAATTTTAAACATGGCGAAGGAAGCTAACAATGCGTTGCGTCATATCAGCGAACTCCATCCCTTTTGGGAAACTTTTGAAATTTTCTATATGCCGGCATCCCGTGTGATTGGGGTCGAGCAAGCTTACAAATCAGACGGCAGCGATGGAGGAGCGGGTCCTCAATGGGCGCGAGTGTGCTCGTCGGATATATGGAAGACGCTGGGTGAATTGCCGCTTGTGATTCCGAACACCGGCTTTGGGTGGACTTGCGACGATAACCACGAAACAGGCTGTTTCAGCTATATTGTTGCAATGTTGACTCCTGCGGGCACGCCCGTCCCGGAAGGCTGCCAGTATCGAGATATTCCACCTGCACTTGTCGCCGTGGGACGTTGGGATGAGCATTTTGATGAGGTTAAGGAACAGATGAATCAACGCGGATATAAACCGTGTTGGGATGATAAAGGCTGCGGATTTAACGCCGAGCTTTACTTTTGGGAAGAGGAGAGCCTTCCCCATTCGCCTGACCAAGAATGGCGCTGGCTGATACCCTGCAAAAAGGAAAACCCCGAAAGCTATTCCCCGAAGGAAAAGCCGATAATACTGGAATTGGCCAGTGAGGTGGCACTTAAAAAACAGCTTGAACCAAAAGCTGCGGTTTCTGCGATTAAAGCCAAGGCCCGCAATACTGTGCGTATTATAGAACTGCCCGCCTGCAAAATGGTTACCTCCGGCCCTGCCAACGGCCCGGATGCCTTTGCGCCGGAGGGTGCGTTAATGCGTTTTTGTGAATGGTTTACCGAGTTTGATAAAGAACGCGTTGATCGCTTTTATCCCCGCGATTTTTTGTGGAGTCCGCCTGACGGGGGATTTCAATGGGGGTACGCCGTGCCTGGAATGCCGGAAGACACAGGCGGCTTTGAGGTTATCGACTTCCCCGGCGGTCTGTACGCCGTGGCAATCAGTGTGGATGCAGACGGCAAAGATCATAACCGGATTTACAAGGGTATTCAGAAATGGGTCAAAAAGAGCGGCTGTTTTGTTTTGGATGAAACGGATAATCGCCGCAGCCTTGGCAATATTACTTCCCCTGAGTTTGTCAAAGAAATCATGGGTTATGGCCAGATGGATTTGTATATGCCAATACGAATAAAAGAGGATGACACGAAATGAGCTTGCCAAAACGCAAACCCGACCAAACTCCCGAAAGCTACAGTCCCAAAGTAAAACCGGAGATTCTCACATTGGCGCAATATTCAGCTTTTGCGTCTGACACGATTGCAGACCCCTTTGCTGGCGGCGAACCGCCCCGCACATCCAATAAGATACAGGATTATCGCCGGATTCAGCCTTTTGAAAACTATTTTCTGTGTTCGGCTATCTGCTCGGTGGGTAAGGCTCTCGGCTCTGAAATTGACGACTATCATTTTTACGCCAATTTCACCGGAGACAACTTCACCTATCTGTACGCCGCTGAAAAAGGCAATCCGAATAATATGCAATGCGACAGCGGCGTGACCAATTACTTTTTCGTTCCGCAATTTGTGAAAAAGGCATATGCCGTTTTTGGGTATGATTGCATCTATCTTTCCAACGAGCAAATCAAGAAGGATTTCCGAGCGGTGATGAACGCAGTAAAAGCATCCGTTGATAAAGGTATTCCGGTTTTGGCTTGGGGTATGGGTAATGTAACATTGGGTGCCGGCAGCCGGTATGATCCTTTGCCGGAGGGCTGTCTCATCGGCGGATATGATGAAAATGATGTGTTGTATGTAAATTTATATTTCGGTCCGGAACGTCTGCCGGAAGGTTCGTTGGATGAATATGGTTATTCAACCATCACAAGCGGGCTTGACACCACAAATGGGCTGTTTTTCGCAGGAGAAAAATTAGAACAAACAGATATGAAACAGGTTTATCAAAGCGTGATTGATTCCATTCCCGCATTTATATCGCTAAAACCGGCGAAAGGATATGATATAAGAGGAGAACACGCTTTCGGTAAAAAAGCATTTGAAATATGGGCTGATACGTTGGAAACCGATTCATATTTTAAAGGCAAGAACAAAGATGAACTTAACGGTATCTGCTGGAATTTACATTGCTCTCCTTATTGTTGCGTTTGCACAAGCTCGGCATATGACTTTTTCAAGGATGCGGTCGAGCAATATCCTGACCTGACGATGGCGGTAAAATTATTGCCGCTTTATGAAAAGATGCAGAATTACAGGCAGGAAATCTGGGCGTTGCAAGGCGGCTTCTATCCGCCGATGTACAAGTTCAGGACGCATAGGTTTCGGGCGAAGATTGCTGAAATACTGCGAAAAATGGGCGGTATTTGTGATGAAATCCTGCTGGCTTTTGAGGAGGGCTACTGATTATGAACACCTCAAAAAAGCTTCAATTTGAAAGTCTGCCGGAGAATTATTGGCCTCATACGCTCCCCGAAATATTAAAGCTGGCGAAAAAGATAAACAGCGACACAGCCTTGATTTATGAACGCGCTAACAAGCCGTTTTTTATGGAAACCGAAAGGCTTATTATCCGACGTTTTACAGTCGAGGACGCCAAAGCGGTATGTGAACTGTCGAATGACAGAATGCGCTCCTCTATGAGGAACTTTGACCATCAATGGCCGACCGATATAAAAGGATGCAAAGAAGTCGCCGCTTATTTTGCGGGCGAAGATATATTTTATGCGGTCTGCTTAAAACCATCCATGAAGCTGATTGGCTTTATCGCCTATAACAGCGTAAATGATGACGGTATTATGGATTTGGGTCATGTTTGGCACACCGCTTATCAAGACAACAGTTTTGATACAGAAGCGTTATCTCTTATGACACAGTATGCTTTTGAAAAGTTGGGAGCCAACGGCATGACCGCCGGAAATCCGCTTGAATGCGAAGAACAGATTGCCCCGCTGAAAGCTATCGGTATGGAGATTGTTGAAATAAGGGAAAAAGCTTCATTTATAAATGATAAAAACGGAAACCCTATTGAGTTTACAGGCTGTAAAATGTTGATAACAAGAGAAAAGTGGGAGGCAAACAACCCCGAAAGCTACTCCCCGAAAAACAAGCCGGAGATTTTACGCGTGGCGGAAGAGGGCGCAGGTAAAATCGGTTTTGATAAAGTATATAACGTAAAAACCGCGAACGATGGCAGTTATATTGACGGTGTTCCTATGCTTAAATGGGGCGAGTGGCGGGATAACACTTATTGCGGCACCATAGCCGCCGTGATGGAGGTACTGCATGAGCCAATAAGCTACGAAACTTTGATGGGGGTGTCAGGTCTTTGCTACCGCTTTGCCATAAAGCCCGATTGGTGTCCGAGTTCCGCACTGTCTCAAAACGGAACTGTCTATGATAACAATATCCACGCTGCCATTGGCATAGAGATGTATGGAATTACCGATACCTCTGAGAGGGACGAGCGGGTAAAATTAAACCTTGCTTCGGGGTGGCCTGTAATTTGCATAGGACAAATCGGTTCGCCCGAATGGGGCATTATTACTGGTTATTCCGGGAAAGACAGCGTGTTTTTCGGAAGGAGCTATTTTGATACGCAAAATACGAACCCGGCCAGCCGTTATTATTCCGATGACAGCATTTTTCATACCGAAAATAAATACCGGCGTGCAGTGAATTATCCGGGCGTTTACCCTGAGGGGTTTTTGAAGTTTTTCGATAAACCTTATCTCAAAGCCAAACCGCTTAATCTTCTCGAAAAATCTCTTGAGAGTTGCCTTGCTTATTATAAACACGATGAATTTAATGAATGCAAATTTGGCGCAGCCGCTTTTCGTATCTTGATAAAGGGTTTTGAAAAGAACGATAAGGAATGGCAAACCTTCCGCCAAAACGAAAATTATCATCTCGGTGTGCTGGTTGATGCCCGTCGTTGTGCGTATGTTTATTTGCAGGAATCCGCATCAATGTTGAAAGGCAGAAACAAAGAAAAACTTTTAGATATTTCAAAAGCTTATAAATCTATCGTTGATGATATTTTAGCTATAGTACCTTACAAAATGATGAATGAGAATTTTGCGTTTAATGGAAACAATGAGGAACCTTGGAGCAGCGATATCCGACAAAGGTTGGTTGCCGCACTTAATAAAGCTACTGACACGGAAAAAAGGATTCAATCCGCAGTAAAAGATATTTTGAAACATTGGGATACTTAATGCGCCACTATAAAGAAGCTGTATCACTTTGCTGACTTAATTGAGATGCTTGAGGTGCCGGGGAATGACAAAATGGAAGACAGCATCCATGGCTGGTTCAAACCAAAGGTGCCGGTTTCGGAATTTTTTTCAGAATACAGCAAAAACGGCGGTACGCATCACGCGGCGATTGTTTATGGTGATGTGATGGATGTTCTGAAAACTTTGCGGTAATACTAATTCACGATTAAAAAACCTCTAAAAAATCAAGCAAAAGCTTTGATTTATACTATTCGCCATTTTAATGCAGAATAGTATTATGAGGTTTTGTGCGGATTTTTTAGTTAGGTTTTTATGAGTAATTAGTATAATAATGGGTTGGGGATTAACAGTAATATAAATCTATCGCATAAAATTGAAACCTCCGAACCATGGTAATTAATACCGGTTTGGAGGTTCTTTTGTTATTTATTATATCTCTCAGTCAATTCTTTCAGCTAACTCTCTTATACCCTTGTTTCGGTCGTTATCAAGCGATATTAAATATTCGGTGAATTTAATTTCCCACTCCTTTTCGGTTTCCGTAAAAGGGTTGCCCGAAGCAGTCATATATTCTGGCAGCTTTTTCAGCAGCAGCGCTAGCTCAATATCTTCGAGCGTTTGAAAAACCAAAGTAAATTCGTCCCCGAAGATGTAATCACCTTCAAAGATATCTACCAAATCAAGCATGCTGTGAATGTCTCTTTTTATAATGGCTGCCTTGTCTTCGGCAAAGCGGCATTCTTTGATATCTTCAGTCAACATTGAAAACAGCTCATCATTCATTTTTTCGCCGTCGCTGAATTTTATTACCTTTTTCGCCGCGGGTTCTTTTAAGCTGACAAACACCGAATCCAACTGATGGTTTTCCAATGCGCTTTTCAGCTTGGGCGCAAAAGACCGTATAGCCTGAGTAATATGTTCCCGCAGCATATCTCCGGAAATATCAAGCTTTTTGTAAAGCCGTACAGAAGCCTCCTGCAAAACTGTGCAAAGCTTTTCCAACGGAAAATTCTCCAGCTCCTGTTGTAAAACCGTTCTGTCTGCCTGCTCCATCTTCAGCTTCGTAATATTTTTATGCCGCAGTTCGCAACCCAAAGCATTTGTCAGTACCTGCTCGAAAATGTTTATCAGCAGATCCTTACAGTTGCTGTCATAACCCCTCAGCACACAGTTGATATCATAAGGTTTGAATTTGCGGCAAAACTGATTTTCCAAATACAGTGTTTTAATATAATGATTCATGTATTCGATACCGGTTAAATCCATTTTATCATTGCTCAAAGGATAATCAATGGAGCCGGGAGTTTCGTGGGCGGCAAAAGCGCTGTCATATAATGCAAAAAAAATATCGATTCCCCTTTGAACCGTATTGTTATAGGCTATATTATCCTTCGTGGTGCAACTTGCTTTCACAGTCCCCAGCAATCTTTTGGCGCTGCGGACGTCTTTTGCAATGATTGCTTTCCCTTGTTCAAATAACGCTTCCAGCGGCGTTTCCTTTAGCGCTGTCAGCGCCTGACTGGCATCCGGCAGGTTTTTCAGATATAGACCGACCGTATAAAGCAGGGACTGAAGGATGCTTTGAGCGGTTTCGACACGGACAGAACTGCTTTTTCCTTCTGTGTAACGTTCTGTTTGCTTGGCCAGGAGCGGTATACTTTGCATAAGAATATCATTGGTCTCGTCCTGACTGATCAGGTTCAGGCTTGCCGCTTCGTAAAGCAGGGATTCAACATAATGCGCTTCGCTGAGATTTTCTCTTTTAAGATTATTTTGTTTTTCAATTTCACTCATTATCATAATCCTCATCCTCATCCAAACCGTATTCGCCGCTGTCTTCGTCATAATCATCGATTCCGAAACGAATACTGTGTGCCAGATTTTCCAGTTCCCGGCTTTGGAGTAATTCAATCGAACCTTGGCAGATGTTGTCAAACCGGTATTTCATCACGGCAATCAGTTCATCATCACTCATCGTATCAAGCGTCTCGTTTTTGAAATAATAAAAAGTTTCCAAAAGCTCGCTCAACGTTTTAGAATAATTGCTCTGTAAAATATAGGGGGAGTTGCAAAAGGCGGTAATGAGCTTTTCAATTACACCGGTGCCGAACTCAACACGCCCAATGCGATTGAGTGCTTCCGAGCGTGTTTCAACAAGTTCCATCGCTTTCAATGGCGAGAGGGTCAGGCCGTAACGGGATGTGTAAGTGTTGAAGCTTGTTATTGCCGCAACTGTGGACCGGTTCTGCATGGCGGTGAGCGCGGTTGTAAAACTGAATTCCATCTTTTGAATCCTTCCAAAAAAATTTTAATAAACTGGTTGACAAAAGAATAATTTTATGATATAGTATATATGTGGAAATCTATTCGGATCAATTAAATTGTTCAATAACAAGTTATTATACCATTGGCTTTTGGAGAAGTCAATGGTATTCTTTATTTTTAGAATGTTAATCATATAAATGCCGGGCGGAGAATCTGACAATCAAGGCTAGTGCTTCGGCAGAAGTTATAGGTTCAGCATCGGCCGCAGCCGCATGAGTGTGAGCCGGTAACGCATAAAGGCACTGTATTGAAGGCCGAGAGCGCAAAGCTCATCCGTCACATCAATTTCCGCGGCAGTCACCGGCGCGCCGGCGGCGTTTATCAGTCTTAAAAGTTCATCATTTTCCGGCAGAGTGTCATCAACAATGCCCCGGATTTCATTCCAGCATGCCTTCAGATGCTCCGGGGTAATATCTTTAGTAATTGTCGGGCTGTTGGCTTTGATCATATCGTCCGCTAAGCCCTCGCCATATACTTGCTTGATTTCATTCCAATCTATTTTTTCATAAACAGGGTTTATATCCTCAGTCCGTATCAATTCTCTGTAGATTTTATTGATCAACACCGTCGCGACACCAACCTTTTTGCCGTGGTAGTCCGACAGCAGCCCCTGCTGCAGCTTTTTTATCTCCCAAAAGTGCGACAGCACATGTTCGGCACCGGAGGCGGGGCGGACACTGTCCGCAAAGCCCATGCAAAGCCCCGTGAGCACAAGGGATTCCATAATCGCAGCGGCGGACTCCTCGTCATCAAGGGTGACCTTGTCCGCAAGCGCCGCGATTTTTTGAACAGCATGCTCCGAAAGCGTGGCGATTCGTTCGCAATAGTATTCGCCGGTAATTAGGTGGGCAATGCGCCAGTCGGCAAGGCCGATGTATTTGCCGATCATATCCCCAAAGCCCGCCGATTTCAGCTCCGCGGGCGCGGCCGCTAAAACCTTGGTATCCGCGATGATAACACTCGGCTGAACAGCCGGGTAGGAATATTTGAAGTTGTTTTTGGTAATCGGCGCTGAGTTGGAGGCAAAGCCGTCCATGGAAGGAGCCGTTGCATATATAACGAACGCCTTGTTTTGCCGGAAGGCCGCAAGGCGGCAGATATCGTTTAACGAGCCGGAACCCACAGACAGGATACCTTCCGTATCCTTGCACAGCGATTCAATCGCTTCCACCTGCTCCATATCGGCTGTGCGCAGGTTTTCATAGATGCGCTGTTTAACGGTGAATCCGCTCTTGTTAAGGCTCTCGAGAACACCGCTGCCCGCGCGCAGGGTGTTTTTATCCGCGACCAGCAAAATGTTTTTCGGGAACCCGTTTGCCGAAAGGATCTCTCCTGTTTTTGCGGTTATTCCGCTGCCGATTTCAACCGCGCGGATATTTGTCCGGTGTTCCCGTCCGCAATTACAGCCATGCAAGTTTTTTTCGATTGACATCATATCCATCATGATTTGCTTCCCCTTGAATATTTATTTATAATAGCCAGTATAACATTTTAACAGTAAAAAGCAATGTCTAACCCTGCCGGGCCGCGCGATTACAGCTAAAACAAGCCATGATATTGACATTCCCAATTATTTGTGAGAATATATATTATTGAAATCCCGTAAACCATTCTAAATCCCCGTGGTTACCGTTTATTGTTAATATACAGGAGGCGGAAATTAAATGAAAAACAGCTTAATATATTTTCTAAAAACTCAGCTTACGATTATTTTTACGTTTAATTTTATTCTGCTCATTGCGTACATACCGCTGATCATATTCAGCATGATTGTTTTCGGGATGATGAATGTTCAAAGAGGTATGGATGCATATTCATATGTTGCCTGTGCGGTTCCGGTAATTGTATTCTTTTGCTGCGGAGTTTACTATAAAAACACCAAATACTATTCTCTTTCATCTGTACTGCCGAAATTTGTTTTTTTCGCAGCAGGCAAAGACTTTAAAGGTAAAACGGAGATAGTAAAACCCGGGAATATCATATTGCGGTATTTACCGGTAGTGTTTCCTCTTATATATACGCTTGTCACCGGTCTTTTTTATGAAAAAGTGAAGTTCCATCAAATTGTTCTGCTTGTCAATGTTCCTTATAACTGGATATTTTTAACACCGGCTTGGTATATGATCTTCAGCGGTTCAACGCTTAACAGCCTTTTCTTCCCGATTATTTTACCGATGATTTCTTATTTTATGTTTATTATCGGGTATGCTTTTGGAGATAAATCTATCTTTATCCGTTTTTTCAAGGAAAAGAAAAAAGCGTAGGTGAAGACAAAAAGGGAAAAACGAGGTGGCGTAATGACAACGGAAGGATCCGTCAGCGTTAAGCAATTCGGTGCGGCGGGGAATGGTTTACAGGATGACAGCATCGCTTTTCAGCAGGCATTGGACAGCGATTCGCGGGTTGTGAGTATCCCCATGGGCAGTTACAAAATCGGTAAAACCTTGAAAATAGGGTCAAACACAAGAATAGCGGCTTCGAAAGAGGCGGTTATTTTTCTTGCTGACGGTGCCTGCACAACCGTTCACGACTTCCTTCTGACAAACAAGGATATTGAAAACGGCAATGTAAATATCGCTGTGGAAGGCGGCATATGGAACGGCAACAACAAAGGCAACCCGAGGAATGATGATATTTTTGATCAAAAGGGTTATACCGGAGTTATGATCAATTTTTGCAATGTCAAGAGGCTTTCACTTATAAACATGAAACTTTGCGATTCGGAAAGCTATTTTGTGCGTCTTGGTGAAATTGATGATTTTAAAATTGACAGGATAGCGTTTGAGGCGGTTCATTTAAGACCTAACCAAGACGGTATTCATCTGGCGGGTTACTGTTCGAACGGCACAATTGTGAATATTACTGCGATTATGACCGGGTCAACAAATGATGATATGGTTGCATTAAACGCGGATGATGAAATTAACCGTTTGGTTAATTTGGGGATGAAGAGGGGACCGATAACCAACATTAAGGTTCGCAATATTACTGCCGCGGACTGCCACACATTTATCCGGCTGCTCAGCGTACATTCAAAAATATCCGGTGTCACCATCGAAAATGTCAGCGGCGGCTGCCGGGTATTCGCGATAAATATGGATGCCGCCAGATATTGCAGAACACCGCTCTTCAAAGAAGCCGATGAACCTTTGGGCGTGGGTGATGTGGAAAAGGTGGCAATCCGCAATATGACTGTGCATAAAACCACCGACGGAAAGAATCCGTTGATTTTAATCGAGACCAACGTGAAAAACTTTGTAATACAAAACTTCACGCGCGAGCGGGCAAAAGAGCCAAAAAACACCGTGCCGACTTTTGCAGCCGGTAAGATGCACCCGGTAGCATTGAGAATGGACGGAAAAAACCGAAATTTAGCGCACAATGAACGCATGGAGCAGGATGCCGACAATTTCGATGAAATACAGTTTACCGGTTTAAAGCAAAAGAAATAAATTTCAAAAAACGCTTGACATCATGATTATATTATGTAATAATCATCACATATTAATTTTTGAGACAAGGAGAAAATTATGAGCGCGAACACTTTTTCAGCAAATTATTATTATTTTAGCTTTACTTTTTACTTTGGTAAGGCTGACTTGAGTTTTGCTGCAAACAGGAGACCGCTTGTAATATAAGAAGAATTATTACATTGTCGTTAAGCTCCGCAGCGAAATTCGCTGGGGAGCTTTTTTAATACTTGTTTTTGCTTTTTGAAAGGGGTAAATAAAGATGATTGTTATTCTTAAAGAAAACTACGATCCCGAGCAACTTGAAAACCTGAAGGAATGGCTGAAAAGCATGAGCATTGATGTTCATGTAAGCGCCGGACGTCACCAAACCGTGCTGGGGCTGATAGGGGACACAACCGTGGTCGACGCTGATTTGATCAGGGCGCTGAGTATTGTTGAGGATGTAAAATTGGTGCAGGAGCCCTATAAGAAAGCGAACCGCAAGTTCCACCCGGCTGATACGGTAGTTGATGTCGGAGGCGTTAAAATCGGCGGCGGCACCATTCAGATAATCGCCGGTCCGTGCTCCATCGAAACAAGAGAACAGGTTTGCGAAATTGCCGAAAGTGTCAAAGAAGCGGGCGCGGCTATGCTGAGGGGCGGGGCTTTCAAACCGCGTACATCGCCATACGCGTTTCAGGGGCTCAGGGCGCACGGCTTGGAATTGCTGCTGGAAGCAAAAAAGCTGACGGGGCTGCCTATTGTTACAGAGGTTATGGATATTTCGCAGCTTAATCTTTTTGACGAGGTTGATTTAATTCAAGTCGGTGCGAGGAATATGCAAAATTTTGAACTTCTTAAAGAGCTGGGCAAGCTTGATAAACCCATTCTGTTGAAAAGAGGCCTTTCGAGCACACTGCAGGAGCTTTTGATGAGTGCGGAATATATCATGTCCGAGGGAAACGAGAAGATAATCCTGTGTGAAAGAGGCATAAGAACCTTTGAAACAGCAACAAGAAACACCCTGGATTTGTCTGCTATCCCTTTGCTGAAAGAGCTGACGCATCTTCCGATTATCATTGATCCGAGCCATGCGACCGGCATATCGCGTCTTGTAAGGCCTATGGCGCTTGCGGCTGTTGCGGCCGGAGCCGACGGTTTGATGGTTGAGGTGCACAACGACCCGCCGCACGCACTGTGCGACGGAGTCCAGTCTCTTACACCCGCGGCTTTTGCGGAAATGGTGACGCAAATAAAAGCGATTAGTCCGTTTGCCTACCGTTATCACTGACAAGCAAATCCGGTAAATAAAATTTTGAAGGGGTGAAACTCTTGACAATCGGAATTATCGGGCTTGGACTTATAGGCGGTTCAATTGCAAAGGCTATAAAAGAAAACACGGATAATAAGGTTTTGGGTTATGATATTGCCGAATCGGTTGTATGCAAAGCGAAACTGATGAAAGCTGTTGACGGCGAATTATCGAAGGATAAACTCGACGAGTGCGACATTGTAATTATTGCGTTGTATCTGGAAGACACAATAAGATATATCGCTGACAATGCGGCTTCTTTCAAAAAAGGCGGTATCGTTATTGACTGCTGTGGTGTTAAGCAAGATATATGCGCAGCCGCAGGACCGATAGCATATGAAAACGGTTTTGTGTTTATCGGTGGTCATCCGATGGCGGGAATCGAATTCTCCGGCTTTGATCATTCGGAAAAAAGCCTGTTTGTAAACGCATCTATGATTATTACACCCTTACCCGGAACATTTATTGAAGTTATTGAAACTTTGAAAAAGACATTTCTCAAAATCGGTTTCAATAACTTTCAAATCACATCACCGGAAGAGCACGATAAAATGATTGCTTTCACATCCCAACTGGCCCATGTTGTTTCAAGCGCCTATGTAAAAGGTCCGGCCGCGTTGAAACACAAGGGATTTTCAGCCGGGAGTTATAAGGATATGACTCGAGTTGCAAAACTAAACGAAAATATGTGGACGGAGCTTTTCTTATCCAATCGCGAAAACTTGATATTTGAAATAGACACATTAATTCAGCGGCTTAATGAATACAGCGAAACGCTGAAAAAAGAAGATGCCCCGGCTTTGAAATTGCTGCTCCGCGAAGGCAGCGAAATCAAACAACGCTTGAATGACGAGTAATAGCGGGTAAGTTGTTAGCAGACAAAAGAACGAAACTAAGAACGGGCAGCGAAACGTAAGAAAAGTTAACGTCTTTTAAAGCAAATCAGCCTTACAAAACATAAACTTTGATTTATGCGTTCAGGAAAGGAATGACGACTCAATGCAGACAATGAAAATATCCTGCAAACAAAGAAACTATGATGTATTCATCGGCAACAATCTGCTGAAAGATGCGGGAGAAATTTTAGCAAAGACGTTTACACCTTGCTCTGCGGTTATTGTAACCGATGATATTGTTGACTCGCTATATGGTGACAATGTCGCTTTTTCAATGACTTGCGCGGGTTTTAATACAAGCAAATTTGTATTTAAAAACGGGGAGCAGTCAAAGAACATTTCAGTTTATTCAAAGTTATTGGAATTCCTTGCTCGAAACTCCATCACCCGCAGCGATATAGTGGTTGCTTTGGGTGGCGGGGTAACCGGAGATTTGGCCGGTTTTGCCGCAGCAACATACATGCGCGGGATACAATTTGTGCAAATGCCGACAACTCTTCTTGCAGCAATCGATTCGTCCGTGGGCGGAAAGACAGGTGTGAATTTGGATGCCGGTAAAAATTTGGCAGGCGCTTTTTGGCAGCCAAGTTATGTTTTATGCGACTGTGATACATTGAAAACCCTGCCTGAGGAGATTTTGGCGGACGGGATTGCGGAAGCTGTCAAATATGGCATGATCAGGGACAACGAACTGTTTGTCATGCTCGAATCCGGGAATTTTTTCGATAATCCGGAAGCTGTCATTGCAAGATGCGTTGGGATAAAGGGAGAAATTGTCGTTAAAGATGAGTTGGACACCGGAGAAAGGCAGCTCCTTAATTTCGGACATACGCTGGCGCATGCGATTGAAAAACTCAGCTGTTATAAAATCTCACATGGGCAAGCTGTCGCCATCGGTATGACAATTGTAACCCGTGCCGCGGAGAGCATGAATTTAACCAAGGAACCATGCCTTAACAGGCTGATTAATGTTTTAAAAAAGTATAACCTTCCCGTTAAGTGCCCGTTTGAATTATTTGATTTGGCAAAAGTTGCTGCTCTGGATAAAAAACGCACCGGCAACACCATCAACGTTATCATTCCTATAAAAATAGGCGAAAGCGGTATTCTAAAATTGCCGGTGCGGGAAATTGAAAGCTTTGTCGAATGCGGACTGCGCGGGGAGGAATAATCATTGAATATCAGCATATCCCCATCAAGGCTGAACGGAGAAATTGAGGCGGTGGATTCGAAATCGGACGCACACAGGCTGCTGATTTGCGCTGCGCTTAGCCATCGCCCCACGGAAATAGCGATAAAAAACATATCGAAAGACGTTGCGGCGACAATAAATTGTTTATCTGCACTGGGATGTGTTGTTAAGAACCCGGAAAACGGCGGACTGATTATATGCCCTTTATGGGAAAACATTTCGAAATATCCGCTTTTGGATTGTGGTGAAAGCGGCTCAACACTTCGTTTTCTGCTTCCCGTTGCGGCGGCGGTTTACAATGGTTTTACAATTACCGGGAGCGGCAGGCTGCCGCAGCGGCCGCTCGCGCCGATTATTGATGCGATGCGATTAAATGGCTGCAAGTTTAACAGCGAACAGCTTCCGATAAAAGTTTCGGGCAAACTGAAAAGCGGACAGTTCCTTTTGCCGGGCGATATAAGCTCTCAGTTTATATCCGGTTTGCTGTTTGCACTGCCGTTATTGGAGGATAAAAGCAAAATAGTACTGACTTCGCCGCTTGAATCTTCCGGTTATGTGGATATGACACTTGATACCCTTAAAAAATTCGGGATATCTGTCATCCGCGGGGAAAACGGTTTTACCGTGGTCGGAGGGCAAAAGTATGTTTCTCCCGTTACCGCCGCTGTTGAAGGTGACTGGTCCAATGCTGCTTTTTGGCTCGCCGCGGGGGCGGTTAACGGTAAAATTACCTGCCGGGGGCTCAATTTCGAAACGCTGCAGAGCGACCGCAGAATAATGAGCCTGCTGAAACAAATGGGCGCGGAGGTTGCTTTTGAAAACTCAAGTGCAAAAGCCGGAAGCGGTCCGCTTTCCGCAATAACGCTGGACGCATCCGATATTCCCGATTTGGTTCCCGTATTAGCCGCGGCATTGACCGTGGCAAACGGTACATCCGTTATAAAAAATATCGGAAGAGTAAGGCTCAAGGAAAGTGACCGGCTGCATGCAATTGCGGTTAATCTGAACGCAATCGGCGCTGATGTAAAAGAGTATGAGGATTCGCTGGTTATCAACGGAAAATCAAAACTGGCGGGAGGCATAACGGACGGGTTCAACGACCACAGGATAGTGATGGCTTTGACTGCCATATCCGGAGCCTGCGAAAATAAAGTAATCATAAAAGGTGCGCAGGCGGTTGAAAAATCATACCCCGATTTCTTCGGAGATTTTATAAAACTGGGAGGTTTGGCAAATGTCATCTGAATTTGGGCAAAATATAAAAGTAACGGTTTTCGGCCAGTCGCATTCGGACGCGGTCGGCGCGGTGATCGACGGTTTACCGGCAGGCGAAACAATCGATATATCAAAGCTGCAAAGCTTTATGAACCGCCGGGCGCCGGGAAAAAGCGAGTTCGCGACGCAAAGACGAGAGCCGGATGAACCGGTTATCCTTTCCGGCCTTTTGGACGGAGTTACCTGCGGCGCTCCTCTTTGCACGATCATTGAGAATAAGGATGTCCGCTCAAAGGATTACGATAAAATCCAAAACATTCCCCGCCCGTCCCATTCCGATTATCCTGCTTATGTAAAGTATAAGGGCTTTACAGATGTAAGAGGCGGCGGGCATTTTTCCGGCAGGCTTACGGCGCCGCTTTGCTTCGCGGGAGCGGTTTGCAAGCAGATTCTGGAGCGCCGCGGTGTTTTTATCGGCGCTCATATTGCCTCGATAGGCGCAGTTGACGATATACCTTTCGGCCCCGCGCACGTAAGCGCGGACGAAATGGCCGCCGTCGGCAAAAAAGAATTCCCGGCCGTAAGTGAAAAAGCGGCGGAATTGATGAAAAAAGAAATATCGGCAGCGGCCGAAAAAAAAGATTCAATAGGCGGTGTTGTGGAATGCTGTGCGGTGGGGTTGCCCGCCGGAATAGGGGAGCCGATGTTTGACGGCCTTGAAAACCGTCTTGCCGCTGCCATTTTCGGGATACCGGCAGTGAAAGGTGTAGAGTTCGGAGCGGGATTCGCTGCCGCGAAAATGAGAGGTTCCGAAAACAATGACCCCTATTATTTCGAAGACGGAAAAGTGAAAACGCTCACAAACAATCACGGGGGAATAATAGGCGGAATCAGCACAGGGATGCCTCTTATTCTCCGGGCGGCATTCAAGCCGACACCCTCCATAGGTGTTGAGCAAAATTCGGTTGATCTTGCAGATAAGACCAACAGAACCATCACGATAACCGGGCGCCATGATCCGTGTATTGTGCCGAGAGCGGTTCCGGTGGTTGAAGCGGTAACGGCAATTGTTCTGCTGGATTTATTAATGAACGGAGGAAATTAAATGGATATCAAAACTTTAAGAGCACAAATTGACAAAATTGACGACGAGCTCAAACAAATCTTTACTGAGCGGATGGAAGTTTCGCAGCTGATATCGCAATATAAGAAAGACAACAAGATGATGGTGTTCGACAAAAACAGGGAGCGGGAAATACTCACAAGAGTTACCGCGGAGTCTACACCGGAATTAGAGGTATATATTAAAACGCTGTTTCTGACGCTGTTCAGTTTAAGCCGTTCCTATCAAAACTCCCTTATGGCGCAGGGCAGCCCGCTGGCAGATGAGATAAGAAGAGCGGTTGCCGAAACACCGTTGCTTTTCCCGACAAAAGCGGTTGTCGCTTGCCAGGGTGTTGAAGGCGCTTATTCGCAAATCGCCGCCGACAAACTATTTTCATTACCAAACCTTATGTATTTCAACAGTTTTGAAGGCGTTTTTCAAGCGGTGGAAAAAGGGCTTTGCCGCTACGGAATTTTGCCGATTGAAAACAGTTCCCACGGATCGGTTACCCAGGTATATGATTTGATGAAAATGCATAATTTTCATATCGTTAGGGGACTGAAACTTAAAATTGACCATTCCCTGCTGGTAAAACCGGGATGCAAACTGGCAGGAATCAAAGAAATCTTTTCCCACGAGCAGGCTATCGCGCAATGCAGCGAGTTCCTGGAGGGCTTGAAGGGCGTTAAGGTAACTGTGGTGGAAAACACGGCAGTCGCCGCTCAAATGGTTGCCGAGTCGGACCGCGCGGATGTCGCAGCACTTTCTTCGCATAATTGCGCGGAGCTGTACGGGCTTTCCGCTTTGAAAAACGATATCCAAAACAATTCGAACAATTTCACCCGCTTTATCTGTATATCCAAGAAACTTGAAATTTATCCGGGAGCCAGTAAAATCAGTTTGATGCTTTCCGTACCGCACAGGCCCGGCTCCCTTTATGAAATGATATCGAAGTTTTCCGTTTTGGGGCTGAACCTCACCAAACTTGAGAGCAGGCCGATACCTGAAAAAGACTTTGAATTCATGTTCTACTTTGATATCGATGCTTCCGTTAATTCGGAGCAGGTTATCCATCTGCTTTGCGAGCTTGCGGTGAGCACCGACCAGTTTGATTTTTTGGGTAATTATTCCGAGATTTAATTCGGTTCATTTTGAAAAGAGGGCAGAAATATGGAATACGGTCTTATCGGTGAGCATTTATCCCACAGCTATTCTAAGCAAATACATGAACTGCTCGGGGATTACTGCTACGAGATATTGAACTTAGCTCCGGGCGAGGTGCAGGAATTTTTGCTGAAAAAACAGTTCAAAGGTATTAATGTGACAATCCCCTACAAAAAGACGGTAATTCCATTCTGTGATACTGTTTCCCCGGTTGCCGAGAGAATCGGCAGTGTTAACACAATCACCGCGGATGCCAAAGGAAAACTGCACGGCGACAATACCGATTATTATGGATTTTTGTATATGGCTGAAAAAGCAGGTATTTCTTTTAAGAATAAAAAAGTTCTGGTGTTTGGCAGCGGAGGCACAGGACGCACGGTTGAAGCAGTTGCGGATGACAGTGATGCGGCTGAAATCATCATCGTTTCAAGAACCGGAAAGATTAATTACGATAATGTTTACGAGGAAAATGACGCAGATATTATCGTCAACGCAACGCCTGTCGGAATGTATCCTGAAACCGGAGACATTCCGGTTGACTTGAAATGCTTCCCGAATTGTTCCGGCGTTTTGGATGTTACCTACAACCCTCTTTTTTCAAGGCTTTTGCTTGAAGCAAAGCGCCTTGAAATCCCGTATGCCAATGGTTTAACCATGCTTGCAGCCCAGGCAAAGCGTTCCGCGGACCTGTTTTTCGGGAAGGAGATTGTCCCTAAAAAAAGTATTGATGAAATTGTCAGAATGCTTACATACCGTTTTACAAATATTGTTTTAATCGGTATGCCCGGCAGTGGAAAAACAACTGTCGGTAAACTGCTTGCGGAGAAAACCAAAAAAATATTTGTGGATACGGATGCTGTCATCGAGGAAAAAGAGGGCTTAAGAATACCGAAAATCTTTGAAAACTCCGGGGAAGCATATTTCCGGGATATTGAAGCAGACGTTATATCAAAAATTGGCAAGGAAAAAGGGCAGGTTATCGCCTCGGGCGGCGGAGCTGTTCTCAGGCATGATAACTATCTTAATTTAAAGCAAAACGGATTTTTTGTTTTTATTCAAAGGGATTTGAATTGCCTTGCCTCACAAGGACGACCGCTTTCTGCAAACAAAGAGGCTGTTGAGGAGTTGTATAAAGACCGTCTTCCCCTTTACCTGGAGTATTGCGATGCCGAAATTTCAAGTGACAGGACGCCCCAAATAACCGCGCAAAAAGCATGGGAGGTTTTCAATGAAAATATTAATCATTAACGGCCCGAACATCAATATGCTCGGGATAAGGGAAAAAAATATCTACGGTATCGTAACCTACGGAGATCTGATTGACTTTATAGGAAAGGTCTGCGCCGAACAGGGCATAGAAGCTGAATTCTTTCAATCCAACCATGAAGGAGCCATAGTCGACGCCATTCAGGGCGCGCTCGGCAACGCGGACGGAATCGTTATCAACCCCGCCGCTTATACGCATACAAGCATTGCCATTTTAGACGCCCTTAAAGCTGTTGCGCTCCCTGCGGTTGAGGTGCATCTGACCGATATTTACAAACGGGAATCTTTCCGGCATGTTTCTTATGCCGGCATGGCTTGCGTCAAGTCATTCTGCGGGCTCGGCTTTGAAGGTTACAAAGAAGCCCTGCTATATTTAAAAAATCATATTATTAATATTTAGTTTTAAATATCCGAAAAATCTTCACATATTTCTGTTAAAATGTATTTAGATTAAGCAGGAGGTGTGTTATGGCAGCAGCGCATAACAACAAACAAAAAGAAATTGAAATAAGCGGTATGACCTGCGCTGCATGCGCGATGAGGATTGAAAAAGCAGTCGGCAAGCTTGAAGGCGTTGAGAAGGCAGCAGTTAATGCTGCCACCGAAAAGCTGACCGTTGAATATGATGAAGCCAGAATATCCGACTCGGCAATCAAGGAAACGATCAAAAAAATCGGCTACGGCGTTGTTGAGGATGTTCAGAATACGAGCGTCACAATTCCCATCGCCGGCATGACCTGCGCCGCGTGCGCGATGAGAATTGAAAAGGTAATCGGCAAGATGGACGGAGTCGCAAGCGTTTCGGTCAATTTGGCGACGGAAAAAGCAACGGTGCAGTATGACCGTAAAAAGGTTAAACTCTCCGCTCTTAAGCAAACAATAGATAAAGCTGGCTATAAAGCTTTGGATGTTGAACGTGAAAACGCGGTCGATGAGGATAAATTGAGAAAAGAAAAAGAGATACATACGCTTTGGCGCAAATTCACGGTTTCCGCCATATTCGCAGTTCCGCTTCTTTACCTTGCCATGGGTTCGATGGTCAGTTGGCTGCATTTCCCGATTCCCGAACCGGTTCAGCATATGCACCATTCTTTAGCCTATGCGCTTACTCAAATCGTTTTGGTTCTGCCGGTTCTCATAGCGGGCCGAAAATTTTATACCGTTGGCTACAGAGCCATTTTTCAGCGCAGCCCCAACATGGATTCGCTCATAGCTATCGGTACAACGGCGGCTGTTTTGTTCAGTTTATATTCAACCTACAGGATAATAATGGGCAATATGGAAGCGGTAGAGGGCTTGTATTTTGAAACCGCCGGCGTCATTATCACACTGATATTGCTCGGCAAATCGTTGGAAGCTGTGTCAAAAGGAAGAACCTCGGAGGCAATCAAAAAACTGATGGGGCTTGCCCCGAAAACCGCCACGGTGATACAAGACGAAAAAGAAATCGAAGTTCCGATTGACGAGGTTGAAACCGGCGACATTGTTCTGGTGAAACCGGGTGAAAAAATTCCGGTGGACGGCGTTGTTACGGAAGGCCACACGGCGATAGATGAGTCAATGTTGACAGGTGAGAGCATACCGGTGGATAAAAAGGCGGGCGACAAAGTTTTTGCCGCGGGTATCAACAAAAACGGCGTAATACAATTCAAGGCAACAAAGGTCGGCGGAGACACCATGCTTGCCCAAATCATCAAGCTTGTGGAGCAGGCGCAGGGGACAAAGGCGCCTATCGCGAAAATGGCCGACATTGTTTCCGGTTATTTTGTTCCCATCGTTTTTGCCATCGCTTCGGTTGCATTTTTGGGATGGTTTCTTACCGGGCATTCCCTGGAGTTTTCTTTAACAATATTTATTTCGGTTCTTGTTATAGCCTGCCCCTGCGCACTGGGGCTTGCAACGCCTACCGCTATTATGGTCGGCACGGGTAAAGGCGCGGAATGCGGTATTCTGATTAAAGGCGGCGAAATTCTCGAAACCACCCATAAGATAAACACAATAGTTTTCGACAAGACAGGAACGCTGACTAAAGGAGAACCGGAGGTTACGGATATTATTGCCGTTCCCGGCATATCGGCGGAGCATCTGCTTAAAATCGCGGCTTCGGCAGAAAAGGGTTCGGAGCATCCTCTGGGTGAGGCCATTGTCCGGCGAGCAGAAAAAGAGAAAACAGCATTGCTGAAACCGGAACGATTTAATAATATTCCGGGATTTGGAATAGAGGTTGTAATTGAAGGTATAAATATTATAATAGGCAACAAAAAACTAATGGATGAAAGAAACATCTCCCTTGAAGCGCTTGCCGGTAAATCGGATCTGCTTGCAGGCGAGGGAAAAACACCGATGTATATCTCCGCAGATAATAAAATAGCCGGTATTATCGCTGTGGCGGATATTGTGAAGGAAAGCAGCGCGAAGGCTGTTGAAAAACTCCGCTCAATGGGTATTGAAGTTGCGATGATAACGGGCGACAACCGCAAAACCGCGGAAGCGATAGCAAAACAGGTCGGAATCGACAGAGTGCTGGCGGAAGTCCTTCCGCAGGATAAATCAAATGAGGTAAAAAAGCTTCAGTCGGAAGGCAAAAAGGTCGCGATGGTCGGGGATGGCATAAATGATGCTCCTGCGCTGGCTCAAGCGGATATTGGAATTGCTATTGGCTCCGGAACGGATGTTGCTATTGAATCCGCGGATATCGTATTGATGAAAAGCGATTTGTTGGATGTGGCAACCGCGATTAACCAAAGCAAAAACACCATCCGAAACATCAAGCAAAACCTGTTTTGGGCGTTCGGTTACAATGTGGCGGGCATTCCGGTCGCCGCCGGGCTGCTGTTCCTTTTAGGCGGACCGCTCTTAAACCCGATGTTTGCGGCTGCAGCGATGTCGCTCAGCTCGGTTTCGGTTTTATCAAACGCACTGAGGCTGAAAAGATTCAAGCCTTATAAATTTTAACATTCAAGAAAAAAATATCGGAGGTATAATAATGGAAAAGCAAATTTTAAAGGTTGAGGGTATGTCCTGTTCCCACTGTGAACATGCGGTAAAAACTGCAGTCGGAGCGCTGGACGGCGTCAGCAGTGTTTTGGTTGACCTGGCCGGTAAAACCGCTACGGTTGAATTTGAAGCATCAAAGGTTAAACTGCAAGAGATTATAAATGCTATTGAAGAGCAAGGTTACGATGTTGTTTAATAAATTGCAATCATTAACGAAAAAAGCACAGCATGCTCAACGGGTATTTCTGTTATGCGTTTAAAGACCTGAGTAATACCGGATGTATAAACCAAAGATTGGCATTTCAGTCTGTTTATGTGAATCAGTATACATTTTTTTCTATATTCGAAAAAATCATTAATATAAATGAATAATTTGATATAATATTTATAAGCAACTTATAGTTTTCAGCGACGCAAGTACTGTTGTTGAGAACTGCACTTTTTTTAACAATACGATTCTGCATTAAAAATGTAGATACATTTTTAATCAGCAAGCAAGCTTGCTACTGCGGCAAAAGCCGCTGGCAGATAGCATTGAACGGCATCATCAGCAGCAGTTTGCTGCCCCGCTGTCTAAAGACAGCGGATTCAAAAGATAGATTTTGTCTATCTTTTGAATGGAGAAAAGTATAAGCGATAAGCGGTGTGCTCATACTAATCCCGATTATAAAACCTCTATGAAATCAAGCAAAAGCCTTTGACAAATGGGTTTTTGTGCCGAATTTTTAGCTATGTTTTTAAAGAGGGATTAGTATCAAAAGGAATCGGTAAATTATCGTTCTACGCCGACAGATGATTTTGTGGCTTATACTAATTACTCATAAAAGCCTAACTAAAAATTCCGCATAAAACCGCACAAATTAAAGCTTTTGTTTAATTTTTAGAGGTTTTTTATCGTGAATTAGTATTACCAAACGGTAATGCTTTGCAGGAAAACGGCAAGTGCTCAAGATTTAATATCTGTACTTGCTATGGTTGCCAAACGAAGTATAATAAAAGCTTATTAAGCTCAGGAGAAAAAATGCTGCAGATTAATGATTATATTATTTACGGAACAACAGATGTATGCCAAATGGTCGGCATACGCAAAGAGATATTGAACAACGGCGGCGTGAAAGAATATTATATTCTAAAACCGCTTTATGAAGGCAACAACACAATATATGCTCCGGTAGACAACGGCAGAATGAAAATGCGCAGAATCCTAACCATTGACGAGGTGTATGAATTAGTCAGAACCATTCCCGATGGGGAAGCCGAATGGATAGATGATGACCGGCTGCGAAAAGATGAATTCAGTGAGATCCTTAAAAACGGCGACCGCAGTGATTTGGTGCAGCTGATTAAAACGCTTCATACCAAACGGAAAGAACAAATAGCAAACGGCAAAAAATTCCGCAGTTCAGATGAAATCGTTATGAAAGCCGCCGAAAAACTGCTGTATAATGAATTCGCGCTGATTCTTGGGATCAAGCCAGATGAAGTAGCCCGGTATATTTTGGAAAAAATAAGTTTGTTAGATCAGGAATGCAGCAATAATCCGGATGAAAAATCAAAGACTTTAAAGATTAGTAATTTAACCGCAGCTGCTTGTATCATTTAAAAGAAATAAAATTCAGCACCTATGTGAATGCCTCATTTTTTAGATGAGGCGTTCATTTTTTTGTTGCTTTTTTAATTTGAAATGATATCCTATATATGATGAACAAAGAAAACTGACAACAGAAGAGAAATACATTTGTGCCAGTAAAAAACGAAAGAGGTGTTATCTGTGAAAAAATGGAAAAAGTTCATCGCAATTTTGCTGTCGTTCGCAATTTTCCTTTCGGCTGCGGGTCTGCAAAGCTTTGCTGCCGGTATTACCGTAACGGAAAACATTTCGGAGCTTAACCTGTCGGAACTCAATGCGATGATTTCGGAACTTGACGGGTTGGTAACTCAGTGCATGAACAAAGGCCTCAGCTGCGATTATGAAACGGTGAAGATTGCGGTGCTCAAAAAGTATTCGCAGCTTCTTGCGCAGGATAAAGCGAATAACTACACAGAGCAGTTAAGCTTCACCGTTAATTCGCTCAACAGGCTTTATGAACAGGCAAAGGCAAACCTGCAAAGCTACCTGACCGGCAGCATAAAACCTCTGAACACACCGAAGTATCTGACAAGTGCCAGGAGGGTGGAAGGCGGCTCGGTTTACGCCAATACAACACAGGGCGAGCGGCCGTTTTATTTCGTCGGCTACGGCCATTTCGGCAGCGCTTCGAATGATATCCCTGTGATGAATAACCTCGGCGCGAGCATTATTCAAAATGAAATCGGTCCAAGCGCCGTTATTGTGCCGAGAGGGCAGGGCAGTCACGAAGGGTTGAAGGACGACGATCAATTCGATATCAGCACCGCGGAGATAACCTCAAGGATTGTTCCGATGCTTCAAAGAGCCGAGGCGAACAATGTATGTGTCAGCCTTTTGCTTTCCATGCACTATTTCCCCGCTTTTCTTTATGATATTTATCCGGATTTAAAGTTTGGATCAACCGGCGGATTCCTGGGTTATCATATTAATCATCCGGTGGCGAAAAGGGTAATTGAGGTTTATCTGCGCACGATAATACCGATAATCAAAGATTACAACTCGCTTTTCGACATCTGCCTGACAAATGAGCCAGTTTATGTCAGTGCCAATTCAACCTATGATTTTCCGCAGTGGCAGGAATATTTGAAGGGTAAATATGCAAGCGTTTCGGACCTCAATCAAAAACTTGGCACAGATTTCGGCAGCTTTGAAGAGATAAAGATGCCGCCGGAAACAGAACGCTCCGCCTTGGCCGGTGAATGGGTCCGGTTCAATAACGGGCTTTTTTCCGGCTGGCACAAATGGATGACATCCATTATCAAGGAGAAAGCGCCTGATATCCCGGTAGACGCAAAAATTATGAGCTATATGTCTTTCGCCGAGACAACCGCTTGGAGAGGCACCAACTATGAGCAGTTTTCGGAATTCTGTGATTTCAACGGGCACGACACCTGGTCGAGCGTTGACGGCGGAAACTTTGAGATGTTTTATAAAACAGCCTGGTACGACTTTATCGGTGATGTGAAAAATGCACCGATCATTAATTCGGAGGATCACATAATAGGCGACAGGTCCCAGTATTACACCGATGAGGAAAACAAAATGCTTACCTCTTTTGTCGGTGCGGATATGTGGCAGGGTGCGATTCACGGAAGGGACGCGAACACAATCTGGGTTTGGGAACGCTCAACGGATGATGCAAGCGATTTTAACGGCAGCATCCTTTCCCGCCCGGAGTGCATTGCTTCGGTTGGCGAAACGGCGCTTGATTTAAACCGATTGTCATACGAAGTGCAGGCGTTTGATAAAACCAAGGAAGATGTCGCGATTCTTTTTGCCGATACCTCAAGAGTATATGACGCCTGGTATACAAATTCAGTTTTGTTAGCGGTGAAAGGCGCGGCCTGCGCGGGGAAGAGCGTCAGATTTGTTACCGAAAAAACGATCGGAGACTTGGAGAACGGTGTCCTGCTGATTGTGCCAAACTGTATTGCTGTAAAGGTAAACACCTTGACAGCTGTAAACAACTATGCCAAGGCGGGCAATAAGGTCCTGCTGCTCAGCAAATGCATGGACACAGACGAATTCGGTAAGCCTCAGGACGCGAAACTTTTAAAAGAGACATACAATAACTGCACGGTATACGGAATAAATTTAATTTGGTCTTTGGTTGAACCGATAGCTAAAATTTTCAAGCTGTTCGGCATGGATATAACAAAAGGTGTTTTTGAATATCTTTCATCCAAAAGAAATGTTTTAACATTTCTGCTTGCCCCGCCGTTTGTGGTTTTAACACCGATGTCAATGAGAAACAAGATACTTCAAATGAGCGGCAATGATGTTACGGTTGTCACCGGAGTACTGAACAGAACCGTGATGGATGTTGAATGGCGGGTTACCGAATATAACGGCAAGCTTTTGGTTAATGTCTGCAACTATTCTAAAAAAACCATCAAGAATGTATCGGTTGTTTATAAAGGCAAAACGTTGGGAACATTGGATGAACTGATCAGCCAAAAGCAGGTAAAAGATAACTTCACGCTGGAGCCTTTCGAGCCGATGCTTTTCCAAATAGCAAAGTGAACAATAACTGATAAAAAACGGGCGGTCTTTCGGAAAGTTGACTGCCCGTTTTTTTATCAATAAGCAAGGATGATGTTGAATTTATTGACATGGTACGCTTACTTGACTATAATTTTAATAAAATAAAAATTAATCGGTTTTGTGTCAATGAAAATAATTTTTAGGCGATGGCAAAATGATTAATGTAATATTGCTTGGCTTGGTTAGCTTTTTTTCGGACTTAAGCGATGAAATGGTATATCCCGTTATCCCTCTTTATCTGGTAAATGTTTTCGGCGCTACACCGGCATTGGTGGGGATTATTGAAGGTATTGCCGAAAGCCTCGCGAGCATTTTAAAGGTTTTAGGCGGATTTATTGTTGACAAATACAACCGGAAAAAGCTTCTGGTTTTTGCCGGGTATTTCGGCGGGTTAGTTTATAAGGCGGCATTGGTTCTTTCGACATCCTGGGTCGGAATTCTGGGCGCCCGGTCTGTTGACCGCTTGAGCAAAGGGCTCAGAAGCGCTCCGAGAGATGTGCTGGTGTGTGAAAGCGCACCGAAAGAAAATTTGGGTAAAGCTTTCGGTCTGCATAGAGCTATGAATATGGCGGGCTCCGCTCTCGGGATATTGATCTCATTCATCCTTGTTAATTCCGGTAAGGGTAAGTTCGATTATAAAAGGCTTTTTATCATTTCCACGGTTCCTTCGCTAATCGGTTTGATTCTTATGAACCTGGTTAAAGAAAAAAGGTTACCGCGCAGGGAAGAAAAAAGCGATAATTTCCTATTAAATTTCAAAAAACTGGACATCCGTTTAAAACTGCTGCTGCTTATTGCCTTTCTTTTCACCTTGGGCAACTCGTCAAATGCTTTTTTGCTGTTACGCGCGCAAGATAAAGGTTTCAGCGAGTCTGCCATTATAATGCTGTATTTTATTTATAATATTTCCTCTGCGTTTTTTGCTGTGCCTCTGGGCAGGCTTTCGGATAAAACCGGAAGGAAAAAAGTGCTGATATTGGACTATGCGGTCTTTGCTTTCGTCTACTTTGGTTTTGCTTTTGCTCCCAATAAAGCGGTTGTTGTTGCAATGTTTGTTGTTTACGGTGCTTATACCGCTATGACCCCCGGTGTCGAGCGCGCGTTTATCTCCGAAATATCACCCGATGAATACAAGGGAACAATGCTCGGCTTGCACTCCTCGCTGACAGGTATAGCGCTGTTGCCCGCGTCAACAATAGCAGGGCTTCTTTGGGATTATATCAGTCCGTCGGCGCCGTTTTTCTGGGGCGGCTCTTTGGCACTGGCTGCCGGTTTGGGGTTGTGCTTCGCTTTAAGAACACCGAAACAACCCGTTTCTGCGCGCGATGTCTTGATAAAATAAATACAGAAAAAAATTAGGCGATGAAAGATGTTAAATGTAGTGCTGCTGGGTTTGGTCAGTTTCTTTTCGGATGTAAGCAGTGAAATGGTTTATCCGATAATACCGCTTTATCTGGTGAATGTTTTTGGCGCTACTCCGGCGATGGTGGGCATTATCGAAGGTATAGCTGAAAGCCTTGCAAGCATCCTGAAAGTGTTCAGCGGCCATATTGCCGATAAATACCGCCACAAAAAACCGTTGGCGTTTATCGGTTATTCCGGCGGCTTGTTTTATAAAGCGGCTCTGGTTTTTGCGTCATCTTGGGTCGGGATTCTCGGCGCGCGAGTTGTTGACCGGCTGGGTAAAGGGATCAGAACAGCGCCGAGAGATGTTTTGATATGCGAAAGCGCGCCGAAAGACAATTTGGGTAAATCTTTCGGGCTGCATAAAGCGTTGGATATGGCGGGTTCCGCGCTGGGTATTTTGATTTCATTTTTCCTTGTCAATTTCAGCGCCGGTGATTTCAATTATAAAAGGCTCTTCATCATTTCGGCTGTTCCGGCTGTCATCGGGTTGATTATGTTAAGTTTTGTCAAAGAAAAAAAGCTGCCCCGCTGTGAAACCGAGAGGATAAATATTTTCAAAAACTTCAACAAGTTGGATACCCGTCTAAAGTTTTTCCTTTTGATTGCATTTATTTTTACATTGGGCAATTCATCAAACGCTTTTTTGTTGCTCCGCGCTCAGGATAAAGGCTTCAGCCCTTCTTATGTCATCCTGCTTTATTTTATCTACAATGTTTCAGCCTCGCTCCTGGCGTTGCCGTTAGGCAAGCTTTCGGATAAAATCGGCAGGAAGAGGCTTCTTGTTTTGGGTTATGGCATCTTTGCGTTCGTTTATTTCGGCTTTGCGGTTGCGCAGAATAAAGCCACAATAGTAGTGATGTTTGTTGCCTACGGCGTTTACACCGCGATGACAGCCGGAGCCGAAAGGGCTTTTATTTCGGAGATTTCACCGAAAGATTTAAAGGGGACAATGCTTGGGCTTCATTCCTCGCTCATCGGGATAGCCCTGTTGCCCGCTTCGGCAATAGCAGGGTGCCTTTGGGATTATGCCGGCGCGTCGGCACCGTTCTTCTGGGGCGGTTCATTGGCGATTGCCGCTGCGGGGGCACTGTATTTTGCGATGAAAACACCCAAGGCAGTGGTCAGTGTTTAGTGGGCAGCAAAACGGTTGCGATTGAGAAGAGCGGCTTCACTGCGGGAAGCAGTCGAAAAGAATCGGAGAACCAGGCGGCGGGTTCACCATCCCAAAATAAGATCTAATATCTAAAGTCAACAATCTAAATTCGGAGGGTAAAATGAACGAGATTAAGCTGAACTCAAACACCCTTTTTAAGGCAATCGCCAAAAACGGTAAAATAGAGCTTGCTTGTGTATCAACAGGCGGAGAAAAAGAGCCTGTCTTGCTCAGCACCATATCCGATGTTTGCTGCGAAAGACCGTATTTATTTATTGACAAGGATGAAGGGCTTTGGCTTTTCTATACCGTCAACCATTGTGTGGATATCGATACCGCACAGGTGAGGTATGCCTATGCGTCTAAAGGCAGTTATGGTGAAAGCTTTATAAAATGGGACCGGCAGGATGCAATTTATCCCCGTTTGGGCGGCAGTTTTACCGATGCCAGAGAGAGCGCGGGTGTCAACGAAGCGGAGGATGCCTTTGCGCCGGAGATGTTGAAAAGATATGAAGAAATCGGCAAGGTGCTTGCCCTGAAATCGGATTTTTCGCCGGAGAACTTCAGATTATTTACGGAAGAAAAGCGCTCCCTTGCGCTGGGTAAGCTATATGGTGTCAAAATCGGCGAAAACAATTACCCGTTTGCAAGACGGACCGGATTTTCATTAAGAGGTGCGCCGATCGAATACGAGTTTGAAGGAAAAAATGCTTTGGTTTTACCGGTATATTCCAACATCTTCTCTTGTGCAATTCTTTTGATATCATATGATAACGGCGAAAATTTTGATAGCCGCGATTATCTCATCTGTTCTCTCGGTGAAGAGGATGAGTTAGTTTTAAGCGTTGAGGCAGAGGGACGGTTCATCTGTCTCAATAAAAACTGTCGAGACACACAAACCGTCCCTCTGTCTTCCGAACTCATCGGCAGAACAGCTGATTTGGGTAAAACCTGGGAGAATCTATATGATGCATCCAGGTTTGCATTCAATATCGGTACCGTTGAAGCGCTGCAGCCCGAGAAAAAATGGTATTGGCAAAATAAGATTCGGTTTTTAGCAGTGCCGGCACCGGTCAAGTTTTTCAAGCTTGCGAAAACGATGGCGCAAAATGAGCGGATTTTTGATTTTTCTAAGAAGAAATCCGCGGAATCACCCTTTGAAAAATATGAGCAGGTTAAAATCGCAGGGTTGGACGGGTACGAGTCCCCGGTGATTGAGGATATCTTCCCTGTTATTAAAGAACACGCGCACGGTTCCGGTGTTGCCTGCCTGCATAACGGCGAGCTTCTCAGTGTTTGGTTTCAGTCCGACGGCGAGCGAAAGGGAAACGATGGCAGAATTTTAGCGGCGAGGAGGCCGGTAAACGGAGTTTGGCAGGAACCGTATGTCATTGCGGATGTCGCCGGTATGGCCGATTGCAATCCAACTGTTTTTATCGATAAAAACGATCGTCTATGGTTTTTTTGGTACCCTGTGCTTTCAAATTGCTGGGAAACCTCTCAACCAAAATACAGATACGCCGAAAAGGGTTACTATGAATACGCCAACGGATACACCAAAGCCCCGAAGTGGGCGGGAATGGGTATATTAAATCCTTCAAGATACGATGAATTGCAGGGCAGGGCAACCGGGTATGAAAACGGGCACTACAGTTACGGCGAATTAAACGGAGAGTGCCGCTACATAACCGAACAGCAGTTTCAACAAAACCCGCTCCCCGCAAAGGAGTATGTGAAAATTGAGGACAGATATATCACCGACAATTTCGTTGTTGCTTTAAGAAATTCCATGATGGACGCAGTCAATTTCGTCCGTGAGGGGCGGAAATACGCCGGAATTACGCCTTTCTTTGAGATTTACCTATGGTGGGAAGCGGAAAGGATTTGCAAAGTCGCCGCAGGCGTGAACACTGCTTACAAAAAGTGGCGTCCGATAACCCGTTCCCTTGGCTGGCAGACAAAAAACAAGCCGGTCGAGTTTGAATATAATGGTAAAACCCGACTGCTTCTGCCGCTTTATACCGACGGTATTCACTGCTCGCTCACAGCTTATACCGATGATGGCGGCGATACCTGGGGTTATGGTTTACCTTTCGGCATTACCGCACCGGAACAGGCGGCATGCGTCATCTTGAAAAATGGCAAGCTCCGTTCCTATTTCAGAAACGGCGAACCCGCCAATCATGTCATTAGTTTTGAATCGCCGGGCGGCGGGGAGCATTTTGAGAATTTACGCATCGAGCATGCGCTCAAGCATGAAGGCGGGTTTGACATTGTCAAGCTGAAAAGCGGCCGTTGGGTGATGTCCATCACGGATGCCTTCAAAGGCAAGGGTGTCAGGGCTCATAACCGTTCCAGGCTGCAGATAGCTGTCTCAGCTGACGAGGGTGAAACATGGCAGCTCACGCCGCTCGAGCTCGACACCAGGGGCTTTATTGATAACGGCTATTCGGCAATAACAGAAGGTCCGGGCGGGAATATCTATGTCTCCTACAGCCATGATGATGAGCATGGCATGAACAATATCCGCTGCGCCAAGATAGAACGGATTTTATAAATCCGTGGTGCTGATACTAATCCCTCTTTAAAACATAGCTAAAAATTCGGTACAAAAACCCATTTGTCAAAGGTTTTTGCTTGATTTCATAGAGGTTTGATAATCGGGATTAGTATGAATTGCGTTGCTTGCAGAGAAAAGTACAGTGGCTGATACTAATTCACGATTAAAAAACCGCCAAACACGATACCGTTTGGCGGTTTTCAATTAAATTGCGAACCGGAACCGTGTAAAGTGAATAAGCTTTACACGCCTCACAATGTATTTCTGCCTGTTTGTGAGGCTGCCGTGGGGGTTTTTAATGGTGAAACAGCCGAATACCCGTTAATGCCATAGCGATACTGTATTTGTCGCATGTTTCAATCACGTGATCATCTCTGATGGAGCCGCCGGCCTGAACCACATAAGCAACACCGCTTTTTCTTGCCCGTTCAATATTGTCGCCAAACGGGAAAAACGCGTCAGACCCCAAAGAAACATCTTTCAGGTTCTTCAGCCACGCGAGCTTTTCATCTTTTGCGAAAGGTTCGGGCTTTTCGGTAAAAATATCTTCCCAAACACCATCTGCCAACAACTCCATACCATCATCGGATATATACTGATCAACACAATTATCCCTGTCAACTCTTTTGTATTCCTTTTTAAAGGGGAGATTCAACACTTTTGGATGCTGCCTCAAAAACCAGATATCGGCTTTGTTGCCTGCCAGCCTTGTGCAATGGATTCTTGACTGCTGCCCGGCGCCGATGCCGATGGCCTGCCCGTCTTTCACATAACAAACGGAATTGGACTGGGTATATTTCAGCGTGATTAGGGATATGATCAAATCTCTCCTCGCATCGGGGGGAATGGTTTTATTTATGGTCGGTATGTTATTAAATATTTCGTCCGAAAATATGATTGCATTTCTCTTTTGCTCAAAAGTAATGCCGTATACATCCTTTGTTTCTATTTCGGCCGGCAAATAATCCGGATCCATTTGGATCACAACATAAGTGCCTTTGCGCTTGTTTTTCAAAATCTCCAGCGCCTTCTCTGTGTAAGACGGTGCGATAATACCGTCCGACACTTCCTTAGCCAAAATAGATGCTGTCTGCTCGTCGCATTCGTCCGACAACGCGGCAAAATCTCCGTAGGAGGACATTCTGTCCGCGCCTCTTGCCCTGACATAGGCGGTTGCAATGTCGGACAGTTCAAAATCCTGCGTGAAATAGGCTTTTTTCAAGGTGCCCGTCAACGGCACAGCGATGGCTGCCCCGGCAGGGCTGACATGTTTAAAGGAGGCAGCGGCGGCAAGGCCTGTAGCCTCTTTCAGCTCTTTGGCCAACTGCCAGCTGTTGAAGGCATCCATCAGATTAATATACCCCGGATTGCCGTTTAAAACAGTGATGGGCAGTTCTCCGTCCTTTGCGTAGATCCTTGCCGGTTTTTGATTGGGATTACACCCGTACTTTAACAGTAATTCATTCATTTTACGGTAACACTCCTTTAAAACATTAAAGAACCCACTACCCGGGTTCTTGCCCGGACGGTCGGCTCACTATGGTATATGATAGGTGGTTTATCCATTTCCGTCAGCGCGACATCATAATATCATACGAATATATGTTTTTCAAGTATATTGGTTAAATATATGTACCCTGTTTGGAGAGCCCCTGCGGAGGAAAATCTCGTTGCGGCTATGATGATTAAAAGCTGATATAACGCCTGCTCAGCGAGTTTGTGATGAAATATTGCGAAAATATATCTGTATAAATAACCGGCACCTTATTGATTTTTATTTGAATAAAGTATATAAATTTAATAAATGCATATTGATTTAGTAAAAAGCGCAGAGCCATCTTGTAAGAATAAACAGATTTAAAGGGGAAAAAGGCAATGAAAAGAACAGCGGCATTTTTGATTGGACTGGTATTATTAATATCTATAACGGCATGTTTGAATGATGAAAAGATTTCCGGTAATGCATCAACATCCGCGGCAACACAGGCACAAAGCAGTTCTCAAACGGAGTCAAAATTTCGGCAGTTTGAAGAAGGCTTGACAGTTATCGGTATTAATTATTTTAAATCGCAAAAGGACATGGTTTCGGTCGGAGCGCAAGAGGGATACTGTTATTATTTTGATGACGGTACAGCCGTTGAGTTGTACTCGTTCGATAAAAAATCCGATGTGTATATCAATGTTAAAAAAACAAACCAGATTACCGATACGGCAACCGGAACGCTTATCAAGGCGGCGCTCAATAACGAGATGGTTATGTGTTATATCGGAACACCGGCGGATAAAAATCTGATTTCCAACATATTTTCAAACCTTAAATAAATAATACACAGCATTAATCAGAACAAGGATACCGGCAAGCATGCTTGTAAAACCCGGCGCACCCGCGGCCTTGAGGGCGTGACATAGTATACTCTCCCGCCCGGGTGATACTAATCCCGATTATAAAAACTCTATGAAATCAAGCAAAAACCTTTGACAAATGGGTTTTTGTGCCGAATTTTTAGTAACGTTTTAAGAGGGATTAGTATGAGATGAACGTGATGCTTCCGGCTTAAGCCGGACCCTCCATAATAGTAACAGCCGTAAATCATTTCCGGTTATTGATGAAAGGAACAAGAATAATATGAAAAAAGCTTTATTGAACGGGCTATCCTTGTTGTTGATTTCTGCGCTGCTCTGTCCGATTTTAGGGGTAGTATCTTACGCCGTAACCGATGAGCCTCTTACGATCAATGTTATAGCGGACGCCCATTTCCGCCCGCTGTCGGCGGTGCCCGATGTCAGCACGGTGCAATCCATGCCGGAAAGCGAATTGTATTCCCACGCACTCTACAATGGCCAGCTTTATGCCGAATCGGAAGCAATCCTTGCAAAGTTTCTCGAAAACGCGGCAAACAGCAGTTCTTCGGTTATCCTAATCGCGGGCGATGTGGTGGATGGCGCGCAAAAAGCGTCTCATATTGAATTCGCGCAAAGGTTAGCCGCTTTTGAAAACGCTACGGGTAAAAAAGTATTTGTCATCAACGGCAATAATGATATAAGACTGGGCGATCCAAGCTGCGCTTCAAACACCGATTATGCCGAGATTTATGCCGACTTCGGTTATAATGAGGCGCTAAACCGGGATCCTTCTTCGCTCTCCTATACGGTTGACCTTGACGAGCATTACCGCCTTTTGGCAATTGACGCGTGTAAATACGGCGAAAGCCCGGGTGTTATCAGCCCGGCTGTTCTGCAGTGGATAAGGGATCAGGCGCAAACCGCAAAAGCCGATAACAAACATCTTGTCGCGATGATGCACCACGCGCTGCTGAGGCATTACGGCGGTTTCGGGGATATCCTTCTGGACAAGGCGCTTAATGACGACAGAATCGATAACGCCGACGCTGTTTGGGAAGAATTCGCCGACCTTGGCATTCAGTATATTTTTACCGGCCATATGCACGGCAACAGCATCTCCAAGGATGTTTCGAAAAACGGAAATGAGGTCTATGATATCGAGACCAACTCTTTGGTGAACTACCCTTGTTCATGGAGAACGGTCATTTTCAGCGATGAAAATGTCGACATAAAAACGCAAACAATAGGCAATATAGATACCGGCAAATTGCAGAGCGGATACACTCCGCAGCAGCTGGATTTAATCCAAAACAATTTCAGGCAATACGCTTATGGTTACATAGCCGTATCGGCTAAATATATGCTTAAGCAGTATTTGGTCTACCCGCAGAATATAGGGTTGGACAGCGAAAGCGAGCTTGGCAAGCTCCTTATGAAGATGCTGCCCGATGTTTATGATTGTTTCTCCATGCCGCTTTATAAGACAGCCGAAACCAATGGAGCATCCATTGAGGAAATCGCGGCCTCGGGCGGCTATACACTCCCCGCAAGCGGTTATAACAACTTCTTTGAAGTGCTTAATGTTATCGTCGGCGAATATACCTGCGGCGATGCCGACTTGCCCGGGGATTCGTTGGAGGTAAGGCTTCTGCTTGACTGCATCAAGGCGGTTATGGTGTACGCCCTTGGCAATAATGCCAAGCTGATTACGCCGGAAGTTATTAAAGAAATCATTGCGTTAACGGGCATTGATTTGGGCACGAATGAGCAAAAATCCACTCTGGGAAGCTTGGTGTTCAGGCAAAACCTGGTGAACAGGCTTATAAAAAGTTTGGCAATTCCGTTTATGGAAGGCGTTACAAAGGACGCTTTTTCGCCCGGGGATGTGAATGTGACCCTTCCGGCCTATACCGATACGCTTTCGCAGAATCCGCTGAGCTTCTTTGACAGGTTGTTTGAATTTGTATTAGAGTATTTTGAAAAGTTTTGGAAAATGGTTACAGTGTTCTTTGCGGCGTAAACAATGGAATTACAATAATTGCTAAGACCTCTGCCCATAATTATGGTATAGAAATGATGGGGGTATATGATGAACAAACCTTTAATTGGTATCAACGGACTGAACAAAACTAAACCCGAAGACCTTGAAGAATCCATCAAAAAAATAATCGAATTCGGCTTCGATTGCATGGAGTTCAATCTTTCATCCGTTCCTTTATTGGCCGAGGGGGAAATCCTGGAAAAATATGCGGAATATGTAAAGGATATTTTCTCCCGTTACCCTCTTAAATATACCGCTCATATCGGCACCGGGCTGGACTTGAGAAATCTGAAGGATTACGATTTGCATAAAAAAGTTTTAATGTCGTCCATTGAACTGTGCGGCAGGCTGGGGATGGACCGGTTGACCCTTCATTTCGAAAACGAATCCCCGATTCAACAGGAAGAACAGGCGTTCTACGATGCCCATCTGGAAGCAGTCGATTTTGCCGCGTCAAAGGGCGTATTGCTCCTGATGGAAAACATTGAAGTTGAAGATTACCGGAAGGTAGTCAACATGGTCCGCAGCATCAACCATGAAAATTTCAAAATGACGTTGGATGTGGGGCATCTTTATTTGTCCACCCGCTACTTTGGCGGAGATTTTAAAGACGCGGTTCGTGAATGCGCGCCTTTCGTTAGGCACACCCATATGAACGATAACACCGGCCGTTTTGAAAAAATGCGCCTCGAAAACTTCGCGCTTTATAAAACACTCGGCATGGGTATGCGTACCGCCTTCGGCGCAGGCGATATCCACCTTCCGCCGCTTTGGGGAAAAATACCGATGAAATGGGTTGTTGAAACGCTGCATGAAGCAGGGTTTGACGGCGTTTTCATTTGCGAATACGAAAATGATCTGTATATGCCGTTCAATAGGCAGATACAAGAGGATATGCGGAAGATGGTCAACGAAATTTATGCTAAATGAAGTAATGTCATGCTAAGCTTCATTGTTTAATGCAGAATAGTAGTGTCACCTTGACTGAACAGCAAATTAAATAATGGAGGCAGCCGTCATGGATATATCCGTTATCAGCAAAATGAGCAGCAGCAATGTTGTGAGTGTGAATACGAACCAGCTCGAAACCTATGCGGACAGCATCACCTTGAAAAACCTGGAAAAAGGCGACAAAGCCCGCGGGGAAATCCGGGATGAAGGCGCGCTCAAACGGCATCAGGCGGCTGTGAAAGCGTCTTTTAATTGTGCAATCTGCGGGCTGCCCAAACCGGGCAAAGTGAAGGTGAGCGTAACCAATACCTTTACAACCGGCAACTTAAGGTGCGAATCGCTGATCATAGAAACGCTGCCGGGCTATTTTGCATCCGCAAATGTCTACAAACCGGTTGATGCTAAAGGGATACTTCCGGCAGTGCTGATGGTGTGCGGCCATTCCGCCGAAGGCCGGATGGAAACGGTCTATCAGCGTGTGCAGCGAACCATTGCGTCCGCCGGATTTGTCGTGATGGGGCTGGACCCGATTGGCCAGGGCGAGCGTTACAGTTATCTGGAGGACGGGCGGCAAACGCCGTGCATTCCGCCTTGCACCAAGGAACACGATTACGCGGGCATTCAGTGCCTGCTTACGGGCATCACCGTTACACGCTATTTTGTGCATGACGGACTGTGCGCGCTGGATTACCTTGCTGCCCGCGAGGATGTGGATGCCGCTAAAATAGGCGTGACAGGTTCCAGCGGCGGCGGCACGCAAACAGCCATGCTGATGATGGCCGCGCCGGAGAAAATTGCCGCGGCCGCGCCCGGAACTTTTATTACGGATCGCAAGGCCATTCTGTACAGCAGGCAGGCGCAGGACGCGGAGCAAATTTGGCCCGGTATGGTGAAGGACGGGTTTGACCATGCGGATGCGTTGGCTTGCATGGCGCCGAAACCGGTGATGCTCCTCACGGTCGACTCGGACTATTTTTCGCTGGAGGGCAGCCACCGGACGATTGAAAAATCCAAAAAGCTCTGGGAACTTTTTGGCAGCAGAGAGTCGCTGGAAATCTGCACGGACACATCGGGGCACGCTTATACCTTCACACTGGCGAATGCCGCGGCAGACTTTTTCTCCCGCGCGCTCAAAGGCGTACGGTGCAAACCGCTTGAAACCATGGAAACGCTTGACCAGGAAAAACTGTATGCTACCAAAACAGGCCAAGTCGTCACTTCACTCCAATCCCGCATCATCCACGACTTTGTGCTGGACGAACTGCGTGAAATAGACAATCAAAATTCAATACTGGATGTTGAAACCCGCCGGCAAAAGGCAAAGACCTTTGTCAAAACTCGGGTGGAAAATGTTGAACCGTATCCCTTGTACATCAAACGGAAATACTCGTTTAAAGACGGAGAGCTTGACGCTTACAATTTAGATTTGCAGCCCTTTACCTGGTTCCAGCAGGAGGGCATTTACAACTTCGGCATTTACTTTAATAAATATTCGGAAAAGCCGCGTAAAATAGTAATCGCAATTTGGGACGGCGGCACCATGCTGCTGCATAAACATCTCGACGAAGTGATGGATTTATGCGAGCAGGGCTACGGGGTGTTCGCGGTTGACTTAACCGGTACGGGTACTGTCAGCGACGGTCTTTATCATCCCGGCCAGCCCGACTTTTACTATACACGGATGATTACCTTCTGCAACAACCTGCTTGTCAATGGGGACAGCATGCCGGCTATGCGTGTGCGCGGGCTTTTAAGAGCCGTTGATGTGGCGGAAGATATTGCCGGCAAAGGGTCGGAGATCAGCGTTTTAACCCATGACGCTTTTAATTTGTATGGCTTGATGGCAAAACTGATAGATGCCCGCATTCATCATGTTGATGAGCGGACACCCTTGAACAGTATCAGGAAGTATGCGGAGCAGAAGTACTATAACCATAACAATATATTTGCAATTTTGATGCCGGGAATGCTGCGGGTATTTGATGTGGATGAATTGAGGAAGTTCGGGGAGTAGTGATTCGTCTGATTTGACGAGCCTGGTGCTTGCAATGCTAACGAACGGGATGTTGATCAATAAAAGAAGATTAGGAGCCGAAAACGATGAAAAAAATGTTCAAAAAAACCGGGTTTGACATCATTATTCAAGCCGGACAGTCCAACAGTGAAG
>CAZVJW010000027.1:0-55071 GCA_964627535.1 uncultured Eubacteriales bacterium | reverse complement strand
AAATTTAAAGGGGCCGTATCTCTTCGCTGATTTTTCAGCGTTTTGATACAGCCCCGTTGGTTATTCAATATTGTTTAACTATTTTGAAGTAACCGTTTCAATCTGTTTGGTAAATATTGTTGACTTGCCGGTTTTTGCATTTGTGAGTGTTAAAGAATCGCCCTTAATAATCATACTGTATGTCCTACTGTAATCAAGTGTAAATGCGGAGAATGTAAAAGTGATAGTTTCGGCTTTTTTGTCAACGACATACTTGCCGTTAATATCCGCTTCAAAACCCAAATTGAAAAACTCAAGCGGAAACTTCACCGTACCGTCTTCGGCAAATTCAAAACCGTAGTTTTCCGTAGCATCCAACCACTTTCCGATAATCTGCTTTTCAGGGTTGTTGATAACAAAGATATAAGTGAAAGCCAGTGCTGCAACTATTAGAATAGCTACCAATGCGACGATTAATTTTTTCAAATTCTTCTCCCCCTGTTACTTTCTGATTCCGATTTGGTCAGTTCATATAGAAATTATAGAACGGCCTGCACCATTTGTCTATAGTTTTAATTTTTGGCATATAATTTTCTTTATCACTCTTCTGTACCGATAAGAATATTGATTACCACAACATCATCCACCGGTTTGTCGCTGTTGTTAACCTTAACACTGGCAATTGTATCTACAATATCCATCCCTTCATAAACCTGGCCGAAAACCGTATGCCTGTTATCAAGCCAAGGGGTACCTTCATCCGCCTGAACAATGAAAAATTGGCTGCCGTTTGTGTTTCTGCCGGCATTTGCCATTGAAAGTGAACCTTTCAGGTTACGCAGGCTGTCGCTGAACTCGTCTTCAAAAGCCCTGCCCCAAATACTCTGGCCTCCCCTGCCGGTTCCGGTCGGGTCACCTCCCTGAATCATAAAGTCTTTAATGACTCTGTGAAATATCAGCCCATCATAATATCCGTTTTTGGCATGGGTAACAAAATTTTCGACTGTCTTCGGTGCTTCATCCGGAAAAAGCTTGATTTTCATTGTGCCCATTGAGGTGGCGATCACCGCAACGGTTTCACCCGGGATCGGTTTGTCAAGTTGTGCTGTCATAGTAATCCTCCAAAATTTATTTACATTATTCTAACACTAACTATACCGCTTTTCAATCTAATTCTTACAAACACCTTTTCAAATTCTTACAAAACACCTTTTCAAATTCGAAATATTGCAGATTTCAGGTGTGCAGCTCTTTTTTTGATGCCATTAATGATTCAACCACCTTTTCCTGCTTTTCACGTGAATAATCATATAAAAAATACGGTATGACTCCAAGGATTGTGCTGGCTATTGATATTGCCAATGGCAAATAAAACAACCCTTTAAGGGTTTCCGTGCTTTGCGAAGGAGCGTTTGGCACAAATTTAATAACCGAAACGATTATGGCGGTTGAAACGGCGCCTATTGAACCGATACATTTGCCCAGAAAACCTTCAATAGCATAAATCATGCCATCGTTTCTTTCGCCTGTTTTCCATTCCAGATAATCAACCGTATCCGAAACCATAGACCAATAAAGAACCCCTCTGATTGTCATAGGCAGAATGCTTAAGGATGTGTAAACCGCAACTACAACCAAACTTGAATAACCGGCTAACATATACAAGACACTGATGCCAACCTGAAAAACCGCGCAAGCAATGACGATTTGATTTTTTTCGTATTTCTTGGTAAGTTTCGGGGCAAGATAAGTACCGAGTAAAAGGGTAGGCAACCCCGCAATTCCAAGATATGTCTGCAAGGCAGGATTACCGAGGTTGTAGGTATAAAACCAAAGCCCGGTGTTGCCGGCATTAATAAGACCGGCGATTGAATTGGAAACCATTAGAAGTAGAAGGAGCCTGTTTTTGAAAAACCCTTTAAACATATCTTTGATATGCTGATTGTTGCCGGCAGACGAAAACACACGCTCTTTAACAAACCTGACAATTAGAAAATTATACAACAAAAAGCAAATTGAAACAAAAACGGCTACGCTGAAATAAATGATTGTTTTCGCCTTAATGTTATCATTCTGAAAAAAACTGAGCAGCACGGGTACAAGACCGTATACAATAGCCGTGCCCAAATTGGATGACATCCTTGCTACGGAAATGATTTTACTTCTCTCCTGAGGGTTGGGTGAAATCGAATTGTACAGCGTCATAAAAGAAGTACCGTTCAAGGTGTGAAAAGTTTCAAAAATAACATAAGAAGCCAGTGCCAGCGCTGTTCTGAAAAGAGTATTTGTTGCCGGGTTCGATGAAAAGGTTGGCGCCGAAAACATGACAATAAGCAAAATCGCGACAGGCAGTGCGGTTTTTTTAAAGAAAGGCATCGCCTTTGCGTCCAGCGACGCGTGCCTGTCGAAATACACGCCCAAAATCGGGTCATTTATACCGTCCCAAAACCTGCCGGTTACCATTATAGCGGACAACGCAATACCCGAAAGCCCCAAAATATCAATGTAAAAATAGGACAGATAGCCGAGTACCGCGTAGGACATATCCCTGAAGAAAGACGCAGCGTAAAACGCCAGCCTTTCCCGTTTTACGGTATAGTTTTTTTCACTTAAGTGCTCTTCGCTGCCGATAATCGGGTTTACCGTTTCCATGTCGTTCAAATAATCACCTCATCATATAAATTACTCAGCAGAATGATTTAGTTTTGTTCAAAATAAATCGGATTGGTAATGGCGTACAGCAATTCGGGCAACGGCTTTTTCGCCTCTTGCTTTGACAGGGTGCGTACAACGGCTTTATGAAGCAGTTTGCTGAAAAACTTTTTCTTGAAGACTACTTGTGCCCGGACAAATCCTATTTTATCGACTTCGGTGCTGTACGAATAAGTATTGCCGGATTTGTTTTTATATTCAAATATCAGCCCGGTCTGATTAAACACCTGCAGTTTGTGTCCCTTTTTCATGCCGGTTACAGAAATGTTTACTGTGCGTGCCGCATTGTCATCGAGCTTAACAATATCTCCGACGGTGTTTTCACCGCAGCGAATATTTACCATGGTAGATCTCGGATTTCGGGTGATAACACAATGCCCGTTCTTGATTGCTTCCAGTATGGTATCCTTGTCGTTGCTGTCGCACCAGACCCTTGTAGTCGGAGATGCCAATAAATCTGTGACAAAATAGTCCCGATGATAATCCGACCCGCCGACAGCGGGAATACGGCAGCCCGCTTCCAGCTTTTTTTGCCACCAGTCGACCGCCTTCATTTCCTTTATATTCACGGGCGCGTTCCATATTTCTATCCCGTCGTAATCGATGTCATCCAAATCCCAATGAATCCCGCACATGCTGCAAAAGGGATGATTAAGAATACGCATGGCGCCGCTGTCCTTCGCCTGCCTGAGTTTTTCGTTGAGTGCTGTTAGACTGCCGACAGCATATGAACCGCTATACGGCTTTTTTACCCCGAGCAGGTTGAAATGTCCGTCGTAATGGGTTAGTTCCAGACCTTCTATCACGGTGAGGTCTTTCACGCGGGGAACCGGCAGGTCTTCTGTTGAATTATTGTGGTCGGTTATAAAGAGAAAGTCAAGGCCTTTTCTTTTCGCTTTTTCAGCTAATTGTTCATAGGTGAGCACACCATCGCTGTTAGTCGTATGAGAATGCAAGTCTCCCTTGAGATACCTGAATTCCTTCATCACAAATTTGATATCGTATGTCACTTTGGAACCCGCTGCCTTCACTTGAAAACAGCCGATAATAATCTGCCATGTCCCCTTTGGTTCTTTTCTTTTATACCCGTCTGAAGCGTAGCTTTTGCTGACAACTATTTTTCTTGTGTTGGAGCCGCTGGCGCCGATGTCATCGCCGTTTTCATCAGTCAAGGCAAAATCAATCACATTTTTTTCTTTATCGGTTACGGTTGAGCTTGCATCATCCCCAATATAGCTTGGTTTGATTTCGATTGTTTCGACGTTGTTCGGTATTTCAAGGGGAAGAAACAAAAACTTTTTTTCATTATCTTTTTTTATATCGTATTCAATCTTTCTGGTCTCAACATTCATATTTGCGATCGTCCTTCACATTAAACATAATTATATATGTTCTATTCGGTTTATACTGTCAAGCAGGCGGAAAAGCAGCGGACTATTTAACCATCACAACAGTTGTTATGCTCTGAGCGCCAAGCTCGATTCCCGGCCTGTAACCGCCGCTATAGGTCAGCTCATAGTTTATTTCGGAATCAGTTGAGTAAATTTCCATCGTGCCGCAGGGATTCTTCAGGTTGATTCCCACCGGAATGCCTGAATTGTTGATCAGCACAAGGATCAGTTTGTCTTCACTTTTGAAGGCTACGGTTTCAACCGCGTCAAGCGAACTGCCTTTTGCAACCTTAACTCTCGCTGCGTCTTTGCCAATATTTCCCGTAAAGTGACGGAATGCATAATACCGTTTATTAAACTGAATCGCCGAATAATCAGCGTTCACCCGCAGCAAAGTGTCGCTTATTACTTTACCGTCGGTTTCGTCATACCTGCTCACAGCTGTCCAGGATTGCCAGGATGCAGCGTTAAGCAAGGTCAAATCCTGCTGAATGATGTTTGCCATATACAAAGCGCTTTCAATCGAGTTTGAATCAAGCGTGCAAGGCAGCTCGCACCATTCGCTCATTGCAAATTTTTTACAGGGGAAGTTAAGTGCGAAGCGTTTGCCCGACAGCCATTTTTCTTTGATGTTGTTGTCCATCCAATAGGAGTGCCCGCTGTAGGTATCGCAATACTCGTTGAGTATCCTACTTTGGAAAAACTTCTGCTGGTAATCAAATGAGTCTTTTGACATTGTTCCGTTTTCCGGTCCGCTGAGTTTATACGATGTATTCCTTTGCTTCATGTTAACCGCAAAAAGCTCCAACAGTTCAACGGTTTCGTCCGCAGTATAGTGGCAGCCCTCCTGTCCCACCCATTCCCCGCCCCAGCCCCACTGCGGCTCATTGACCGGGGAAACATATTTGATCGGATAACCGAGACTGACAAAATGGTCTGCCACGGCAAGAACATAGTCCACAAACCGATGATAGTTTTCCTTCGGCAGGTTGGAGCTGTTCGCAACGATACCACCGGAAGCCTGCCCGCTAACCGTCAGGGAAAAATGCGGGCTGTTGCAAAAAAGAATAATACCGGTCGCGCCGTTTTGAACCGCCAAATCCATCATTTTGCAAGCGTTTGCATCCCGGCTGAAATCAAGGTCATATTGGCCGGTCTGTTCATTATAAACATAAAAGCTTTCCGTCTTGGTCCAGTCGCCCCAGATACGGCTGTTCGGGTTATCTTTTTCTCCGCCGCCGATATTATAGCGGAATATGTCAAGTCCGAGTCCTTCGTCATCGTCAAAAAGCAGCTTGGCGACATCGTCATCAATCACCGTATTTCCCACAAACTGCGACCACCATGCGCCGCTTGTACCCCAACCGTCAAACTGCTGATAGGTTCTGTTTTCGATGATGCGCAATGTGTTCGGGTCGGATAATCCGAATGTAAAAATCGAGGTAAGGATACTGATGATTAGCGCAAATTCCGGAACCGTTTTTTTAAGATATTCAAAAAGCGTCATGAGATCACCTCTTATCGCTGCTAAAATTATTTATTGAATAAAATATAGCATACATCTATATCGGTTGCAAGATAATGCGGCACGGTTGATGCTTTTGTTTTAATTAAATATGCGTTGCACATAATGTATCTTTCTTTACGCGAAATGAAGTGTGCTTCGCACATGAAGCGAAGTTTGCCCCATGTTCAGCAGAACACTTCATGCCGTAAGGCACTTCATATTGCGCAGCAATACTTCATTTGCCGAAGGCAAACTTCATTGAAAAAAGCACTTCAAAAGAAGTGCTTTTTTCATGGCTGGGGTGGGTGGATTTGAACCAACGAATGACGGAGTCAAAGTCCGTTGCCTTACCGCTTGGCGACACCCCAAAATCTATTTTTTAAAATACGCAAAGCTTGCGCCTTGCGTACTTATGGTAAAATGGGGTGGGTAGTCGGTCTCGAACCGACGACATCCAGGACCACAACCTGGCGCTCTACCGCTGAACTATACCCACCATATACCTTAATAATACCCGCATTGCCGCGGGCTTTTATACCCGCTGCAAGCTTTTGGCGCGCTTGAAGGGACTCGAACCCCTGACCCACTGCTTAGAAGGCAGTTGCTCTATCCACCTGAGCTACAAGCGCATGTGAAAACAAATGGAGCGGGTGATGGGAATCGAACCCACGTATCCAGCTTGGAAGGCTGATATTCTACCATTGAAATACACCCGCATATTCGCAACGGTGATTATTTTATCACAGCGTATGCATGATTGTCAACTAAAATTATGTTTATTGACTGCGAATAAATCATCTGATTTCCTTGGCATAAAGTTCCGATATACTGTTTGCGTTTTCTTTAACTTCTTCAGCTAAACTTTTCGGAGCGTTTACTTTAATGTTTGCGCCATACTGCATTAACCATGAAACAAGTCCCCTACTCACAGCTGCCTGTACACGTATAATGAAGAATTCATCACCGTCAGCCTTTATAGGCACGTTTTTTCCAAATCGGTCAAGTATATCATCGATAATAATATTCGAGCAACGAAGTTCAATTCTTTCATTCCCGCCGGAAAACATATTAAACAGTTTTTTCGAATAATCAGCCGCATCAAAACATTCATGATATTCCGAAACTTCCGAAAAACTTCGAGCAGCAAATTCAAGCATTACAACTTTTTCCATGCGATCAAGCCTGGTGTGCATAAGATTGTCATATTTTGGATTATTGCTAACAAGATAATACCGGTCATTTAACCATATTAAAGCATACGGATTTACCGTAAAAACCTTTTCTTCACTTAATGCTGTCATTCTTCTTGTAAGTTTTCGTTTGAAATATTTAAATTCAATCTGCTTTCCCTGCTGAATCGCTTTATGAATTATATCAATCGTATAATATATTTCTTCATTGTCACACTTTAATTTATTTTCAACAGAAATTTGATTTTCCATAGTCTCCGCTTGGCCTTGGCTGACAAGTCTGTACAATTTTTTTATCAGTGTTTTTGTTTTTTTGCCGGATATAAAATATGCCGCCTGAACGGCATCAATCAAGAGACGCACCTCGGCAACCTCGAAATCTCTCGATGCTAAAAAAAAGCCTCTTTTAGGTGACTTTGTATTTACTATATCAAAGCCAAACTTTCGAAGCGTTTCAATATCGGCATATATTGATTTTCGCTCGGCTTCGGAGCCATATTCTTGGAGTTTTTCGCAAATATCATTTGCAGAATAAATATTATCTTCATCGGTATTTGACATAAATATGTCCATCAAATGAAGCAATTTAAGTTTTGAGCCCTGCTTGCCGGGCATACATATCCCTCCTTAACGCATTTGAAAATTTCAATCAGAAATATTATAGGACCAGTTTCTCGTTGAGTTGCTTTACCACTGATTCATCAAGTTTCAATATTTCCCTGTCATAGCTCAGTATTCCGTTTACCTCGTTTTCCACATCGCTCAGCTGTGTGTAAACCGTTGCGCAAAGACCTTTTTCAACTAAAGGTATAATCTGTTTTTCAAACAATTTTTTATACGCGGCAGTTAAAGTCTGTTTATCTTTAAACATTCTGTAACCAAAGCACTTTTTTCTGTTCCACACATGATTTTCAACAATACTGCTGTAGCCGCCGAATTCACTTAAAACAAACGGGCGCAACCCGATCTTTGGCATTTTCACAGACAAAATATATTTATGCATACTTTTCAGTTCGGGGCCCTTTTGGTCATACCAACCGCTTGCGTGGTCAATTATCCGGCTTGGATCATATATTTTTACCGCTTTTCCTATTGCTTTTGCGTCAAACTGGCCCCACCCTTCATTAAAAGGAACCCAGCATCCGACGGAAACGCAATTGTACAAATTATCAATCATTTCAAACAATTCCTGTTTGAATTCTATACGCCAAATCTCTCTGCTTCTCTTGAAGCGAGAATAGGCATTATCTCTGACATTAATCCCCAAATTCGGCAGAACCCCTGCAAGCAAATTTCCGATATACTCTCCTCCGCTTACCATATCCTGCCATACAATCATTCCTAAACGGTCGCAGTGATAATACCAGCGGAGAGGTTCCACTTTTATATGCTTTCTGATCATATTGAAGCCCATTCTTTTCATTGTTTCAATATCATAGACCATAGCCTCATCCGCAGGCGGAGTCAATATCCCATCGCACCAATAGCCTTGGTCAAGCAAACCTTTTTGGAAATAAGGCTGATTGTTTAAAAGCAGACGCGGGATTCCGTCCGAATCCTTCCCTATACTGAACTTACGCATACCGAAATAGCTTTCAACACTGTCACAAAGCTTCCCGTCATTAAAGAGTTCTAACCGAAGATTGTAAAGGAACGGTGTCTCCGGGCTCCAAAGGTTCGGCTCGGCGATAATTATTTTCGTGTCACAGGTAATCTCCTGTGAAATTAAAACTTTTTCATCGTTTGTAATTGTCGCGGTTATGGTGTAATTTTTACTGCCCGCAACATCCGTCTTTATATCTATTGCCGAATTGTCCACATCCGGCTGCAGTTTTAATTTTTTAACATGACAGGAATCGACAGGCTCAAGCCATACAGTCTGCCAAATACCAGAGGTTGCGGTATACCAGAAACCATGCGTATTGAGTACTTGTTTGCCTCTTTGCTGCCATCCATTATCTGTCGGGTCATATACCCTTACCGTTAGTTCATTTGCACCGGCAACCAGCAGACCGGTTACATCAAAAGAAAACGGGCAATATCCGCCGGTATGACTGCCTGCCGGTTTACCGTTTATGTACACTTTGCATTTCCAGTCAACAGCACCGAAATGTAAAATTGTTCGTTTATTTTCAAAAAGCTTGCCAATAAAAAAAGAACGTCGATACCACAGCCGCTGCTCGGGATAAAGCGGTTTCCCGACGCCCGAAAGACTGCTTTCAACAGAAAAAGGCACAAGAATCTTACCGTCATATTCATCAGGCATGTGAACACTTGAATCGGTTATAGCATAGTCATATTCACCGTTTAAGCAAATCCAGTTTTTACGCACTAACTGGGGGCGGGGATATTCCGAAAGCGGGCATTCCCTGTTAACTTGATTGAACCAGCGAGTCTTAAGATCATTCATATAGAACGCTCCAATTTCAAATTATCATTTTTATTATACATCAGCAATAAATTCTTGTCCATATTTTATGAATTTTTTCATCTTCGAGTGACAATAATCGGACAGTAACCACAGTAATATAATGCTTGCATAAGCAGGATTGATTTGCTATAATATTGCAGCAGCATTGCATTTATGGCACTGCGTTCACAGTTAATACGCGCGGGTATGGTGGAATTGGCAGACACGTTGGATTTAGGATCCAATAGCTGTAAGGCTTTGCAGGTTCAAGTCCTGTTACCCGCACCAAAAAAAGCCACTGATTGAAAAGCAGTCAGCGGCTTTTTACATATTTTAAATACTTGAGCAAGAGACACTTCATGAATATATTGACTGCAATCATTATGCTTATCAACATACAGCAAGCGATATCATCTCTGCATGATCTACCATGACACATTGCGATGAACCGCTTCCGTTACTTATACTAATTCACGATTAAAAACCTCTAAAAAATTAAGCAAAAGCTTTGATTTATACTATTCTCCATTTTAATGCAGAATAGTATTATGCGGTTTTGTGCGGATTTTTTAGTTAGGTTTTTATGAGCAATTAGCATTATCATGTTTCTATATTGTTAAACAATAGCAAAAAAGATTTACCGTAATATTTTAACGCCCTAATCCTCCATTGCTTGTTCTTGCTTGAAATTAACAAGAATGCGTCTCTCTCTCAGTTCGTTTTCAATCAGTTCTTTCCTTTTCCCCGTATAATTAATGAAAAAAACAGGCAGGATAGTTAAAATTGCAGACAATACCGGGCCAAACATCAACAGAGGCCAAACCCATTTCCTGAATAGTGCGCCCGCAGCAACGACACCGTTAACCGGAGACGGGTTGAATTTAAGCAATGTTAGTGTAAGACCGGACATCGCTGTTGCAACTCCGCTGCCGACTTTACCGATAAGAGAATTTACAGCAAATGTTTCACCCTCCATTCTTCTCCCCGTCCTCCACTCCATATAATCTATGGATTCTGTTACCATAGAAATAATTGCAATCCTCTGCCATGCTTTTGTCATTGAAGTAACCGTCATAAACAGCACAATAATTAAAATCCTGTTGCCTTGGTAGCCGGTGAAATATGCTAATGTATTGAAAACAACCTCGGAAATAAAATTCAAAATAATAATGTTCTTCAATCCTATTTTTTCCGCTAATATATGAGTAAACGGTGCGAAAAATAATGCGGGAATGCTGCTGATAATCCCAAACAAAACATAGATATTAATCCCGCTTAACTCAATACCAAAAACATTTACACTTACCTCCATTAATGAAAAGAAGTAATAGGACGAACCTATATTAAAAACCAAAGAACCCAGAAGCGTTGAAAGCAGCAAAAGCAACAGTGTTCTGTTTTTTAAAACATTTTTTAAATCAAGTATCAGTGATTGCGGCGGATTGTTTGCTAAAATACGCTCTTTTGTAAAAATTGGCATTCCCATCAGAAATATACCGGCCAATCCTAAAATGACGGCAGATACCATAATAACCTTCTCAATGGTAAATTCCCACCCTGTCAGTTCAGTCAGCTTTTTCATGTTTCCCTCATCAATAAGCAGCATAAACACCTTTGGAAACGCCAATCCGACTTCCATCATCGTTTTACTGTATGTTATAATTTTATTGCGTTCTCTATCCGATGGAGAAATTCTTGCCAGCAGTCCCCACTTGCTGATATCATGGACAGTGTACAGTACATCCCACATAAGATAAAATACAAGTATCCAGGCACATTGAAAATATATTCCTGCACCTTGAGGCACAAAAAAAAGCAGAATAGTTATTATTCCAACCGGTAAAGCAGTGTTAATTATCAACTGACGAAATTTACCGTTTCTTCCCGATTTTTTTCTGTCAATCAAAGCGCCTATTACGGGGTCATTTACACCGTCCCAAACCCTTGTTATTCCCAAAACAAGCCCGACAATCCAAGGCTGTATACCAATTCTATTATAAAACAGGAACAAAAAGGTACCCATAAAACCAGAGATCAAAGCTTGGCCAAGCATACCGCCGCACATAAAGGCTACTTCATTTTTCGATACCGTTAAGGGTTCTTTGATTTTATTGGGTTTAAATATATTCACCTTTAAATCTCCCAGTAATAATACTTTGACAATTCATTTTATAAAGGAATTTATCAACAATCATATATCTATGATGTTCTTGAAGTATTATAGCATTGAATCATTCTGTTATAATTCATATTTGAATATAAATTAATTTTCAAATTCAAGTAAATTTTCTACCGAGTTTATCTTTTCACTTTTTATTGAATTCGTAATCGCAAGTTGATATAATACATACAAAAAGCATTACTTTTGGGGGTAAATAATGGCAAAATCCAAATTTTATGTCGGTTATGAAAACTCCGGTGAAAAATGCGACCATAAAACCGAGTTTTTCAATGCTAACATCGCCAAGGAACTTGAGATTGATTTTATCGTCCATCATATCCGCCCCGATAAATCTGTAGCCGAAGAAGCGGAAATCGCGCGCGCTATGGCAGCGCGGTTTGATGAGGTCGGTATCGAATTCATTCCGAACTGTGAGACCGCCAACTGGCGCGAGGATTTTACCGGCCCGGACGGGTTTGACTGGGCAGGTCACCCGGACGGCTGTCACCGCTTCCGGTTTCCTAAAGAGGTTATGGAAGGCTATGCTTCTTCACCGATGTTTGCCGGTGTGCTTTATGACGAGGCGGAGCATTGCATAATCAACCGCAACCTATCCTTAACCCACAAAAACAAAAGCTTGGATTTGCCTTTTTTCCCGGACAAGCCGGATGATGGTTTGCTGCAGACCGGACAACATCTTTATGAATGTTCCAAGGAGCTTTTTGAGGAATGCGCCTGCTACGGTGCGCCGAGGGTTTTGGGCGAGCATGTATTTCCGGTGCTTTTCCATACCTTCGCAAAAGCGGGCATTACCCCGAATTATAAACAGCAGAAAGAAAACTGGTCAAATATCTTCGCCGCCTGCGCGATGGGCGCAGCGATGCAGTACAACACCGAGCTTTGGACCTGCGTTGATCTTTGGTGCGGGCTTGTTTACCCCGGTCACTCCCCGGAGGAAATGGAATACAACCTCCGCTTTGCTTACCTCATCGGTGTTGACAGGGCTTATGTGGAAGGGTGCAGCGGGTTTTACACGGCGGAGGCTGACGGTTCATTTAAGCTGACAGCTTACGGTGAAGCCTTCAAGCGTTTTTCTACGCTTTATTTAAAACAAAACAAACGGGATTACACTTTCAGGGATTTTGAACCGAGTATCGGGATTATCCGTTTTGACGATGGCGACTGGGGGCAGACGGACGACTGGGTTTGGAAATCCATGCTGTTAGGCAACAAGAATCTTCGCCCCGATGAAATTACGCACGAATGGCTGCAAGCTTGGCACACCATATCTCACGGGTATACAAAGGTCGAGTCAATCTCATGGAGCCGCATAGAAGCTTATTTCGAAACGAATCACCGCTCCTTTGCTCCGGTCAACGGCCCGATCGTATTTGACGAAACGGTCCGGCAAGAAATGCTGCAAACACTTAAACTATGCTTTTTGTGCGGAGTAACAATCAGCGAAGAAACGCTGGCGGACGTTGAGATGCTGGTAAAAGAAAACGGATTAACCGCAGTAACAAGCAAGAGGTTTGTTCCCGCGCATATTCTCGAAAAGTGCGGCGGTGATTTTGCGGATATTGCCGACGGAAAAGGACGTTGGATAATAACTAATGACATGGCAGGCGACGATGTGAAAACCGCTGTTGCTCCCTTGCTTGGGGATGACGATACCATGACTTATAAATTCAAAGGCGGAAAGACTGTTTGTTTAAAAATTTTGGAGGATGGGGACAGCTTCCAAGTGATCTGATAACCGGTTTGAAACCTTTCGCCTTAAACTGCATTGAAAGACTTTGTTTTTAATGATACAATTAGTATAACATTCAGATTAAGAAGGGATTGCTATGAAGATATCATTCGCAAAGCGGCAGCTCGATGCCCTTGGAAATTTAGGCTCTCTGATTTTATCGGTACCTAAGCTTCTTGCTTGCGGCAGCATCACCAAACTTATCGCGGTATTCATTGTTTTCGCTCAGCTTGCCGGTTCGGTTATTATCGACACTCCGAATGCACCCGGCGGCGAAAAACTTGATATGAGCAAATTTACCCTGACCTGGTCGGACGAATTCACTGCGGAAACCTTTGATAAAACTATGTGGTCCGGCAGCTGGTGCTGGGGAGATGGCGGAGTTTCAACAAACGAAGGCGGTTTCTGGCATAGAAGCCAAGTCAGCTTTCGTGAAGGAAACATGATCATCACCGCTTCATACCGTGAGAACGGGCCTGCCGGGCCGGGATATTACGGTTACGGCATGGATACAAAACCGGGTTCTGACGGTCCCGGAAAAACAGGTTTTGAACAGTGCTACGGTTATTTTGAATTGCGGTGCATTTTGCCGAAGGGCAAAGGGCTTAATCCCGCGTTCTGGCTGATTTGCGACGGGATGTTCCGCACAGACCCGATTGGTCTTAATGACGGCGGTGTGACCGGCGCGGAAATCGATGTTTTCGAGACCAAATACGATGTCGGCAAGTTAAGCTTATATAACAACTCGATTTATCATACCGTCCATGTTGACAACTACCAGGAATACCACCGTTCCGAAATGCAGGGGCATTTCTATGCGAATAACCCGTATGAAGAATTCAATACCTACGGTTTTGAATGGAATCCAGCAGGTTATATCTTTTACATCAACGGCGTTGAAACGGCAAGAACCGATTTCGGCGGTGTCTGTACGGTGCCGATGTACCCAATCATTTCATTGGGGATGTCCAAACTGCTTGCTGAAAACGAATATCTGCCGGCGGAATTTGTTGTGGATTATATCCGGGTTTACCAGTATAGATCGTAGACTTTAGACATTAGATTATAGATATATGAATGATAAGATAGTATTGGTAATTTGAAAACCTTATATTAAATAATAGCAAACAAGGAGGAAAAAAGAGTATGTTTAACAAAAGACAAGCAGATTCGCTTAAGAGATTGGGCAGGTTGGTTCTCGGTTTTCCAAAAGTCCTTTCATCCGGCAGTATAATCAAACTTGTCGCGTCAATCGTCGTTTTCGCACAGGTCTGCGGCGCGCTGCTTTTTGATACCCCCACACGGCCGGGCGGGCCGGAACTTGACATGAGCAAGTTCGCCCTCACATGGTCGGATGAATTTGAGGAAGGTACTTTCGATAAAACCTATTGGTCCGGCCACTATTGCTGGGGCGATGACGGGACATGGCCAAGGGACCAATATCATTATTGGAACAGAGGCCAGGTGAGTTTCCGTGACGGGAACCTTATTATGAAAGCTTCCTACCTTGAGAACGGTCCTGTAGGGCCTGAGGGGCCATACGGTCCTGCATACTATTCGTATGGTATGGATACAAATCCGGTAACGGACGGACCGGGCAAGATTGGTTTTGAACAGCTTTACGGTTACTTTGAAATGCGCTGCATCCTGCCGAAGGGGCCGGGGCTGAATCCCGCTTTTTGGCTGCTGTGTGAAGGTATGTTTCGTACCGACCCGGTCGGGCTGACCGACGGCGGTGTCACAGGTGCGGAGATTGATGTGTTTGAGACGCAATATGAAAAGAAACCGCTGCATCAAGATTCCGTCTACCATACCATTCATGTTGACAGCTATGACACATACCACCGTTCGGAAATGCAGGGGCATTTTTACGCTAACAACCCTTACGAGGAGTTTAACACGTACGGATTCGAGTGGAACCCGGACGAATATATTTTTTATATCAACGGAGTTGAAACGGCAAGAACCGATTTCGGCGGTGTCTGCCAGGTTCCGCTTTACTTGATCATCTCTTTGGGCATCGGCGGCAATATCGGCGATAACACGGAGCTTCCTGCGGAGTTTATTGTGGACTATGTCAGAGCATATCAATATCAATCCAGATTATGAATATTTAATGCCGTGATGCCAATAACCGGATGCATAAAAATTCAACATCATGTTAAGCAAATTGTATTGATCAGAAATTCATGCCGCCGCTTCATCGTATACATCAAAAATATACTGATTGATGTATGATTATAAAACAAAGATCCTGTGCAAACGATTGTTAATCATTACCGCAGGATCTTATTTTATATTTTTAAAGCAGAAATTCCGTTCTTCAATCAACCCTATACTAATTACTCATAAAAACCTAACTAAATAATCCGCACAAAACAACATAAATCAAAGCTTTTGCTTGTTTTTTTAGAGGTTTTTTAATCGTAAATTAGTATTATATATTAAAAATATTTTGTTATTTCTTCCATGCTTTTACGTTTCTTCTCACGAAGATTTTCACTTGCGGCATAACCTACACCAATTACAAGGCGTATACGTTTGGTTTTCGGAATATCAAGAAGATTTTTTAGCTTTGATTCGTTAAACCAGCCCATAATACAAGTTGAAAGACCCAATTCAGTTGCAGCCAGAACCAAGTTTGCTGTTGCGAGCCCGATATCTATCGGCGCATATTGCTGATTTTTCACCTTACCGCCGAATTTTGCCGATAATGACGCATCTTCTTCCGTAACAATTACATAAGCGGGACATTTATCGGTAAATTTATTCATTCCCATTTCTTGAAGGCATTTTGCCACTTTCGGCGACAATTCACTGTTGTTAACAACGGTAAAACTCCATGGCTGAGAATTACACGCTGAAGGTGCCAGCCTTGCAGCCTCAATACATTTACGAAGCAAACCGATGTCAACCTGCTTATCGGAATAATTGCGGCAGCTTTCCCTTTTGGCAATCAATTCAAAAAAGTCATTCATATGGCACTGCTCCTTTTCTTGACATTGTTATCAGATATGGTAATATTATAACATATAATAAGCGCCAATCAAATAAAATAATATTAGAAGAGGGTGCAAATTTGGGAAGCGAACAAAAAAGCAAGGTCGTTCTAATCCCCTGCAACGAATACAAAAGCGACTTGGTTTATGAAGCCGTGAAGCAGGGCATTAACCTGCTCGGAGGATTCGAAGCATTCATCGGCAAAGATGAAAAGATACTTCTTAAGCCCAATTTGCTTAAAAAAGCCTTGCCCGAAGCCGCAGTTACAACTCACCCCGCAGTTTTCGGAGCTGTCGCCAAACTATTGCGTGAAAGCGGATATACAAAGCTCGGTTGGGGTGATTCACCCGGTGTAGGTCCTCCGCAATCTAAAGTATCCGAAACTGCCGGCATAAAACAGGCGGCGGCTGAATACAACCTTGAGGAAGCCGATTTCGGAACCGGTATAAAAACTGTATTTTCCGAAGGAAGAACCGTTAACAGCTTCATTATTTGCAAAGGCGTCCATGATTGCGACGCAATTATCAATCTATGTAAAATGAAAACCCATGCACTGGAAAGGATAACAGGAGCAGTTAAGAATACCTTCGGCTGTGTTTACGGTTTTAACAAGGGTACTGAACACGCAAAATACCCTGATCCTGACAGTTTCGCAAAAATGCTTTCCGATTTGAATGTTCTTATCAAACCAAGGCTGCATATTATGGATGCAGTCGTTGCCATGGAGGGAAACGGGCCGGGTTCCGGCGATCCGGTACCGATGAATCTGCTGCTTTTTTCCACTGATCCTGTCGCCATGGATAGTGTTTTTTGCTCCCTTGTTCATTTGGATCCGTCGATTGTGCCGACAAATACTTACGGTGAGATTTATGGCGTCGGCAAATGGCACAGCAAAGATATTGAGATTATCACAACCGAAGGAATAATCAGTATCGAAAAGGCTACCGAAATATTCGGCAATCCTCATTTCAATGTTAACCGCGGAGAAGCAAAATACGGAAAGATTAATATGTTTTCAAGATTAACCTCAAAACGACCTTATATTGTTAAAGACAAATGCATCAAATGCGGTATTTGTGTAGACAGCTGCCCGTTGGAAAAAAAAGCACTCAGTATGAATAAAGAAGCAAACAGTGTCCCTGTTTACGACTATACAAAATGCATTCGGTGTTATTGCTGCCAGGAGATGTGTCCGCAAAAGGCAATCCATGTAAAAACACCTTTTTTAGCAGTTTTGCTTGACAAGAAGAAAACAAACAAATAATTTCGCAAAAGCTTGAAAAGCACATACAATTTTATATTTATATCATAGATCAAATTGAATAGTTTTGGGGCGGCAATTTCTGAAATTGTCCGCCCCTTAATTTTTTTAAGTATATAATTTATGTTGTGAATTGACATTCAAATGATATCATACTAATCCCGATTATAAAACCTCTATGAAATCAAGTAAAAACCTTTGACAAATGGGTTTTTGTGCCGAATTTTTAGCTATGTTTAAAAAAGGGATTAGTATCAGTCCAATTTTTGATTTATGTCGATATTCATTTGAAATTCGGCTGCCCGCGCCAGGTCTTCGCTGTTGCCTGTTGATGCATCTCTGGAAACCTGCGCACGGCGCGAAAGCAAATCTTCATACATCTTGTCGCGCCTTTTGCCTGTCAAGTCATAAAACAACTTCGGTATAATTCCGAGAGAGCCTGTAATAAACGGTATGATTGTTGACATCGCGAACAAAAAAAACTTGGTGGAATCAGTTTGCTTTAAGAACCCGGCGCCCTGCTCATAGCCGAATGCTTTCATCAAGAGTGATCTTAAAGTCCCTCCTGCAATTCTGACAAGTTTTGACGCCAGGTTTCTGGCAACACTTGTCATTCCCTCGGTTCGATATCCGTTTTTCCATTCGCAATAATCCATGGCCTCATTGTACATTTCAGTGGGGATAACCTTACCGATACCGTACACAAACATTGAAAGTGTTTCCTGCAGCATAATTGCGCCTATCATCGGCAGTTTTCTTTTGTAGAGCCCGTTTTTCTTTCCCCCGATTGCGCCGAAGAAAAAAACCAGCATCATTAAAAAGTCGCCTGTATAGCTGCTCACCAGCCAAAGCATCTTTGTTGAGAAATGTCTTCTCGCCCAAGGAACCCACGCATAGCTTGGTGTTGAGACAAAAAAGCCCGGTATTCCAACGATAATGACAATTGAAGCGGTACCCAAAACATCAATGTAATAGTTTGACATACCTGTGCCGATTGAAAAAGCGCCAAGAAAATCCGAAAGTGTCATCAACAGAATGGGTTTATTGTTAACTATAGACTTCAAGCCTTGCATAATACTCGGGCGTTCGATTGACTGCATAACGCGCTCACGGGTAATAACAGAGAAATAAAGCGCAGCCGCACCGCCGACGAGCGTTGTAAATACACCCATGAAGACATACACGCCCTGCATAGAAACCGCAATCGTGTTGTGATTCACGGCGTCAATCAAAAGTGTCATCAGCAACTCCGGAATTTTTGCGCCTAAAAATCCCGACAAAACATTGGTTATTGTAATTAATCTTGTTCTTTCGATAGGGTCCGGCGTTATAGTTGCCAGCATGCCGGTTTGGGAAATACCGCTGAAGGTACCCGCCGTCTCTCTGCCGATTGCCAGGACAAAGTAAAATATAAATTTACCGACATCCATCGCGGACTTGTGCGGAAAAAACAACGGCATCATCCAATAAAGACAAGTACCGATGGTGCCCGGGATTGCAAACAAAATTAAATAAGGTTTAAATTTGCCCCAGCGGGTGCGGGTTTTATCTACAATTGCACCGAATAACGGATCATTGATGACATCCCAAATACCGCCTATTGTGTTAACAAGCGCCAAATAGGCGAAGTCAATATGCAGAACATCAAAAATGAAGCGTTCGGCATATCCGTTAATTCCGAAATCCTGCGATGCCCTGAAAAGGACATAACCGAACGTTTCTTTGTTACCGAGATAACGCCGGCCTTGATTCTCGTATTTTTTTTTATCTTCGTTAACCTGTTCCTGTGTCTTTCTGTTCGTTTCAGCCATTGATACACCTCCTCTAAATAATTTTACTTTTCACCGTAATAATTTACCATAACAAATACATATAAGCAAGCAGGTTACAGCTAATACAAAAACGCCGGTTATTGCCCGTTTGTGTAAACCTAATAATCATTTGGTTTTGTCTATACTCATTTGCGATTCCGATGCTTTTGCCATTGAAAAAGCGTCGCCTGCGGAAACTTCTCTTGAAACCCGGGAACGCCGTTCAAGCAAATCCGCATACATTTTATCCCGCTTTGCACCGGCAAGGTCATAGAACAGTTTAGGGATAATGCCGAGTGAACCTGTCACGAATGGTATAATGGTTGACATGGCGAAAAGGAAATATTTAGTTTTTTCTGTCTGCTTTAAAAATCCCGCACCCTGTTCATAACCGAATGATTTCATTAAAACCGAACGAAGGGTTGAGCCGAAAACTTGTACCAGCTTAGCCGCAAGTCCTCTGGCGACACTTGTCATGCCTTCGGTACGGAATCCGTTTTTCCATTCGCAGTAATCCATGGATTCATTATACATTTCGATGGGTATGACTCGTCTTAACCCCATAACAAAGGTAAACAAAGTTTCCTGCAGCATAATTGCGGCGATCATCGGGACTTTCCGTTTGTAAAGCCCGTTTTTAATACCGCCGATAGAACCGAAAAAGAAAACCAGCGCCATCAGAAAATCACCCGTATAACTCCCGATAAGCCAGTTCACTTTTGTGGAAAAGTGCCGCCTGAACCAGGGTACCAGCGCAAAACTCGACGGTGTTATAAATACACCGGGAATACCGACAATCAGCGTAATGGATGCCATACCCAACACATCAATGTAGTAGTTTGACATCCCCGTACCGATTGAAAACGAACCGAGAAAGTCGGAAAGGGTCATCAACAGAATCGGTTTGTTGTTCAGGATGGATTTTATGCCTTGCAGGATACTTGGGCGCTCGATGGACTGCATTACCCGTTCTTTGGTAATCAGTGAAAAATAAAGCGCAATGATGCCCGAGACAAGGGTTGTTGACGTACCCATAAACACATAGGCGCTCTGCATTTTTATTTTGATTTTACCGAGATTAATGGCATCAATTAAGAGCGTCATGACGAGCTGGGGAACCCCGTCGCCCAAAAAGTTGGCCAGTAAATTGGAAACTGTGATCAGGCGTGTCCTGTCCATTGGGTCAGGGGTAACGGTTGATATAATGCCTGTCTGCGCAATACCACTGAAGGTTCCGACGGTCTCACGTATTACCGCCAGCGCAAAATAGACCAGAAATTTTGTAAGGTCCATAGTGGACTTATGCGGAAAAAAAACCGGAAGCAGCCAGTACAAGCAAGCCATTAATGTACCCGGTACAGCAAAAATAACCAGATAGGGTTTAAACTTACCCCAACGGGTGCGGGTTTTATCCACTATTGCTCCGATAATCGGGTCATTCACAACATCCCAAATGCCGCCGATAAAACTTACTATGGCCAGATAAGCAAAATCAACATGCAGGATATCGAAGATAAAACGGTCAGTATATCCAATGCCGTAACCGCCTGAAGCTTTATACAAAGAGTAAACGAAAGTTTCTTTGTTGCTGACATAGCGCCGACCCTGGGCAGCATAATTCGCTTTATCTGCATCTCTCTTCACTAAAGACTTTGCGTCCAATTCGGCCACTTTACCACCTCCGCCACACAGCAAATCCAATTCCATAATAATCTATCATATCGCTATAGTTAATGCAAGCCGATAATGTTCTATAATAAATAAATGGCGGACAAAATGTCCGCCAAAAACCGGTTGTTCAATTTCAGTTGTTATCAATTTGCTTTTGGGAAGCGTTTGCTTTCGCCATTGAGTCCGCATCACCTTCGGAAACCTCTTTAGTAACCTGTGCACGGCGCATGAGCAAATCCTCATACATTTGGTTTTTCTTTTTTCCGGTCAGGTCGTAAAACAGCTTTGGAATAATTCCAAGGGAACCTGTAACAAACGGAATAACAGTCGACATCGCGAAAAGAAAATATTTTGTGGAATCGGTCTGTTTCATATATCCGGCTCCCTGCTCATAACCAAATGCTTTCATTAAAACCGCTCTTAAAGTTGCGCCGAACACATGAACCAGTTTTGCCGCAAGGCCTCTGGCAACGCTTGTCATCCCCTCGGTGCGGTAACCGTTTTTCCATTCGCAGTAATCCATTGCTTCGTTATACATTTCCGCCGGAATAACTTTTCTGATGCCCCAAATCAGCATGAATAATGATTCCTGCAGCATTATCGCGCCTATCATAGGACCTCTCCGTTTATAAAGCCCGTTTTTCTTCCCGCCGATTGAGCCGAAAAAGAAGACCAGCATCATTAAAAAGTCACCTGTATAACTGCCTATCAGCCAAAGCACTTTTGTGGAAAAATGCTTCCTGAACCAGGGGACAAAAGCATAACTCGGCGTAGAAATAAATACACCGGGTATCCCTACAACAAGTGAAATGGACGCAGAGCCAAGAACATCAATATAGTAATTTGACATGCCCGCGCTGAGAGAGAATGCACCGAGAAAATCCGACAGTGTCATCAACAAAATAGGTTTGTTGTTAATAATCGATTTCAACCCGGCCATAATACTTGGGCGTTCAATGGACTGCATGACTCTTTCCCTTGTTAAAACAGAGAAATAAAGTGCCAAAATTCCGCTTACCACTGCAGTAAAGGTACCCATAAAGACGTAGGCACTTTGCATTTTGAGCTTTATCTTCCCCATGTTGATGGCATCAATTAACAGCGTCATCAGCAGTTCGGGAACCTTGTCGCCTAAAAAGCCCGCAAGCACCTGTGAGATTGTAATCAGCCTTGTTCTGTCCAACGGGTCGGGGGTTATGGTTGCAAGCATGCCGGTTTGAGCAATACCGCTGAATGTTCCCGCCGTTTCCCGTGTGATAGCCAATATAAAATAGACTATAAACTTGGTGAAATCCATAGCGGATTTATTCGGAAAAAACAAAGGCATCATCCAATACAGGCATGTGCCTAGTGTGCCCGGGACCGCGAATATTATCAAATAAGGTTTGAATTTGCCCCAACGGGTTCGGGTTTTATCGACAAGAGCACCGATTATTGTATCATTTATAACATCCCATATGCCGCCGACAAAATTGACAATAGCCAGGTAAGTAAAGTCAATATGCAAAATATCAAATATAAACCTTTCGGAATATTTATTAATGTTAAAACTTCCGGAAACATTGAAAAGCGCATAAGCAAATGTTTCCTTGTTGCCGAGATAACGCCTGCCCTGCGCCGCATACCCGGCCTTGTTTTTTTCAGCCATACTAACAGTTGTTTGTAAACCGGATTCCGCCATTGATACATCCCCCTAAAATAATAGACTCCGCAGTTGATTTTTAAATTATACAGTATTTCAGGCAAATTAATTTGCCTGATGATGAATTTTAAATATTTATTTTATCAAAAAAACGGTGGATTATTATTTGAACATATGCTACAATCAAAGACGAACTTTCCTGAGGAGTGTGTTTATGAAAAAAGGCATTATAACAATAATCACCATATTCGCCACCATTGAATATATTGTTACCACCTTAATGAAAATCGATTTTTCAAACAGGGATGTGTTTGTCGGATTTTTGATTTTTATTTTTCCAACCATTTTAAGAAGCTGTATACTCGGATACTTTTTAATTCATTCCCTGTTTCATAAAGCAAAGGATATTGATAACAGCAATTTTACCGCTTTGGTTTCTTTGTTCGGAACAAATCTTTCTATTTTTGTGGGTATGTTTGTCAGTCTGCAAACAACAAATCCGAACGCCGATTTATCCTTTTGGGGAACAATACTCAGCCTGCTGATTGTACCGTTTTATTTGGTCGGCCTGATCACATTAGGCAACAACCTTACTGTGTTACCGGAAGCAAATACGCTTAATACAAAAGGTATATACAGTATTTCAAGGCACCCGCTGTATCTATGTTACATTATTTGGTTTGTTCTTCAGAATTTAGTGTGCCAAACCTGGATTATGATATTGATATCTGTCATTCAATCAATTATGCTTGTTATAAGGGCAAAATACGAAGAAAAACTGTTGGTAAAGAATTTCCCTGAATATAAAGATTATAGAAAGACAGTCATGTGGCTGGGACGCAGAAAAAATAAAACAATCATCGACGAAATTTTAAAAACCGAGCCGTCCCGGGAACCGGAACAGGTATGCTCACTGAAAAACATACTGGCAGCCGTCGGTTTACGCAAATGAACTTGAAAAACCGGTGACATTTTAATATTTCTTCATTTTTCTTTATCATTTGAATAAACAGCATATAAAAACAGGGCCGGCATTATCCGCCCTGTTTTTTTATGGTTCACTTTTATTTAGGATTGCCGACATTTTTTTGGGATTCGGACGCTTTTGCCAAGGATTCCGCGTCACCGCCGGAAACTTCTTTTGAAACCTGCCCGCGCCTTAACAGCAAATCTTCATACATCCGTTCTTTTTTCTTTCCGGTGAGATCGTAAAACAGTTTTGGTATGATTCCCAGCGAACCCGTGACGAAAGGTATAACGGTCGACATCGCAAACAGGAAATACTTCGTTCTGTCGGTTTGTTTCAGGTAACCTTTTCCCTGTTCATAGCCAAATGCTTTCATTAAAACAGACCTTAAAACAGAACCTACAATCGACACCAACTTCGAAGCCAGGTTTTTTGCGACGCTTGTCATCCCTTCCGTACGGTAGCCGTTTTTCCATTCGCAGTAATCCATCGCTTCGTTATACATTTCCTGCGGGATAACCCTTCTGATACCGTAAACGAACATAAACAGTGTTTCCTGCAGCATAATCGCAAGTATCATAGGAATTTTTCTTTTATAAAGCCCGTTCCTCATGCCGCCGATAGAACCGAAAAAGAAAACCAAAACCATTAAAAAGTCGCCCGTATAGCTGCCGACAAGCCAAAGCGTTTTTGTTGAAAAATGTTTCCTTGCCCATGGCACCCAGGCAAAACTGGGGGTTGATACAAATCCGCCGGGAATACCGACAATAAGTTTAATGGATGCCATCCCGAGAACATCGATATAATAATTGGACATGCCCGTGCTGATGGAGAATGAACCGAGAAAGTCGGAAAGAGTCATCAGCAAAACAGGCTTGTTGTTTAAAATTGACTTCAGCCCCTGAAGAACACTCGGCCTTTCGATGGACTGCATAACCCTTTCGTTGGCTATGATGAAATAATAAAATGCCGCCGCACCGCCTACAATAGTTGTAAACATCCCCATAAAAACGTAGGTGCTCTGCATCTTTAGCGCTATTTTCTTCATGTTTATGGCATCGATGAGCAGCGTCATTAAAAATTCCGGTATCTGGTCACCCAAAAACCCCGCCATAACATTCGAAACGGTAATCAGTTTGGTTCTGTCAAGCGGGTCAGGCGTAATTGTAGCAAGCATCCCCGTCTGTGCAATGCCGCTGAAGGTACCGGCGGTTTCCCGCGCGATGGCCAGCGCGAAATAAACCAAAAATTTTGTTAAATCCATTGCGGATTTATTCGGAAACATGACCGGCATCATCCAATATAAACAAGTGCCGAGTGTGCCGGGCACAGCAAATAAAATGAGATAAGGTTTGAATTTGCCCCAGCGTGTCCTTGTTTTGTCAACAATCGTACCGAACAGTATATCGTTAATAATATCCCAGGCACCGCCGATGGTGCTCATAATCGCCAAATACGAAAAATCGATTTTTAATACATCAAATATGAATCGGTCGGAATATTTGTTGATGTTGAATTCCTGCGAGGCTTTGAATAAAGTATAACCAAAGGTTTCTTTAATGCCGATATACCGCCGGCCCTGGGCTGCATATCCGGCTTTATCCAGTTCCCTTTGCTCGGCTGTTTTTGTAACAGGTCCGTCCATCCATACACCTCCGACATTATTTATAACTTATAAATATTACCATGTTTCCCTTTTTGTTTCAAGCAATATTATTTATATTTACTTTCGTCGATATACCAATTTAACACATAATTTTACCCGCCGGTTTTTACGGCGGGTACGGATATTTTTATAAACCGTCATTCAATAAGAACGGCATGTTTGGCGCCGACAATGTAGGGCAGCATGCGGTCATTAACGGCAACGGTCACATTGGCGGGAATGGTATTAAGTGTATTGGCAATAATATTGCCGTGCCAGGTTGTGTTGCCCTGGCCGATAGTAATTTGACCGGACGGCGCATAAATAATGCCGTAACCGTCCGTGCCGCCGAAATTCAGGTTGATATTCCCGGTTTTTGCATACAAGCTGACTGTGCCTGTGCTCAAAACATAAACATAGCCATTCACAAACGTTAAATCCTTTTCGGCAAACAGGCAGCCCTTGCCCGAATAATGGTAATTGCAGTAAATCGAACCGCCCGAACCGTCCCCGCCCCTTTTTACCGCATATACAAGCCCATTTTCAGGCATGTCTATACCGGTGTTGGTCGAATAACTCGGGATTTTACCCGATACGGTTATATCGCCGGAAACAACAAGCTTGCCTCTGCATAACAAACCGTGCTTAAAATCAACGCTGCCGGCAATATAATAGTTTCTGCCTGACGGAACGGTAAAAACACCGTTATTCGCAATTGCCTGAACATAAGAGGCGTCATAAATTGCGTCATACTGCCACCATTTCGGCGCAACCTGTTCAATAACGGAGGTAAACGACGGCGTGTTGATATCAATAAACTCCGCCCCTTCCACAAGCTTGCCGTAACAGTTACTTCCACCTTTGTTGTATATTTCTCCCACAGCTTCTATGGCACCCATAACATAATAATTCTTGTTTTGTCCGGCGTCAAAATCCGAGTTGGTATGGATACTGCCCAAAACAGTGTAATTGGTTTTCATGACCAAATCAATAGTCCGCGAGCCCGAAAACAGCAAATAGTCAAACGCGCCGCCGGCAGGCGTGGCATCGTAAAAAGCGGTTGCATGGCAGTTGTAGTCAATATGCTGAATATTAAATATGTTGGCAAAGTAAGTCTTCTGCTGCCGCGCGCTGGCAACGCGAACCTTATTATGAAAGTCCGGAAAATTCGGGTCGGTCGGAAAGGTTACCGTGACATCACTCGCGGAGAAACCGTTTTTCTGGATATATTCCAAAGCAGTCGCCGTCGCAGCGGCCATATCGCCGGGCAAGTTATCCATCGCCGCAAGCGCCGCAGCATCGCAGGCTGTCTGGAGCTGTGATTTTTTGTAATCATAAATACCGAGGTCGACGGCAAACGCCGCAAAGCCGAAAATAATCACCATCGAAAGAGCCACAAGAATGAGGACGACGCCGTCTTCTTCTTCTCTGTAATGCCTGATCAGTTTTGTAATAATTTTTGTTTTATTCATATTTACAGGATTCTTCATATTATCTGCTCCTTTCCTGCAAATTCACAGCGCGAGCGCTATTTTTTTGAGTTCAGCCGGCTCAGCGATTCTTTTGACTGTGTAATTTGTTTTGACACCTCGCCAAGCAGTTCCTCTGATTTCCGTATATTGTAATCCAACACCTGTAACAGCTCGGAACGGTTGAGGCGCTCAACTTGAATCTGCATTTCGATTTCTTTTTTCTGCCCGGCAAAATCATAAGCCTGTTTCGAGTTTTCTTCCCTGAGGCCTGCAATTTCATCTGTCAGTTTTGTTCTGTTCAATTCCTCTGATTTGAGTCCGGATTCCAAATCCGCAATTTTAAGCTTGTACTCCCGGATTTCACCGGAAAGGCGAAGCTGTTCTTTTGCGTACAGCTCTTCGATTTCCTTTTTTTGCCCCTTATACTCATCCGCTTGCTTCGAAGCGGATTCCCTGAGCTGAGCAATTTCATTTGCCTGCCTTGCGGCGTTGTCCTTCATGGATGTTAATTCGTTCGCCTGCTTTGTTTTTGCGGCTCTGAATTCCGCAAAAGCAACTTCCTGTTCTTTGTTTTCGGCCTTCAAGCCGGCAATTTGATTTTCCTGCTTTTTGATTGTGCCTTTCAGGGCCGTAAATTCATTTGACAGTTTTGTGTTTGCTTCATTCAAAGCGTTGATTTCACTTGTCTGCTTTTTGTTTTCATCCCTCACCTTGATAATTTCATTGGCAAGTTTTGTGTTTGCCTCCGTAAGCCCGGCGGTTTCATCGGTTAAATCATTCTTTTTCTTTTCAGCCGCTGCAAGCTCTGAATTTACAGCCTCAATTTTTGCTTTTAACTGTTTGTTTTCCTCAATAAGATCTTCCGCAAATTTCGGGTCCGCTATTCCAACCTTCTCTGCCAGCTGCGCATTACGGTCTTTTACAGTTTCCAGTTCCTCGGAAGCTGCTTTCAGTTCGGCGCATTTTTGGTCATACGCCGCAGCTTTTTCAGCCATTTCAGCCTTATCCGCTTTCAGCTGGTCTCTTTCCCTCGAAACAAAAGTAATACTGTCTTTCATCTCGGCGCTTCGCGCTTCAAAAACCTGCTGGGCTCCCGCAAGGTTGGCATTCAGCAAATCAATATACTCATCGACCTCATCCGGGTTATAGCCTCTTACCACCTTTTTAAAACTGACAATATCCGCTTTACTGATTTTATCATCCAGCTCTTTTTGCTTGAGTTCCGCAGCGTCTGCCGCTTCGCCGCCGGTTTCAACCTGTGTTTTATCTTTCTTTGCCATATGTACTTCCCTTCCGTATTCTATAAATTAATAATATTCGTTTTGAATTCATTTCTTATTTCTTCGGCTAATTCAATGCCGGTTTCCTTCAATTCACTTATAAATTAATAATTTTTAAAACATCGCCAACCTGCAACCTGTATTTTTCGGCGGTATGCGCGCACAACTCCAAAACACTCTTTGCCTGTTTAACTGTTTTACCGATTTTATTCGGCATCATCGCAGCCTCAATTTTTAAAATTGTGCCCTCCGAATTTAAAAACACCGCGTCAATCGGAAACCGCATGGAAAACGTATGAATTTCATTGCAGGGTTTTAACAGCAAACCATGGTTCTGCGGCATACCCTTTCGAAACATCAGCCCCATAAATCTTTTCATAAATGTATCTGCTAATTCAACCTCATCCAAAATCAGTAAATCGCTTTTATATACTTTTGCCAACCCCATGATAACCACCGCTTTCATTTTTCAGACAATGAAATCTTAACTGAAAATAATAATTCTATTTATTCGAAAACGTTTGTATCACATTAATAACGGTTGGCCCCAATAAAATAATAAAAATTACCGGGAAGATGAACCCGACCATCGGGAGAATCATTTTTATCGGCGCTTTCATCCCTTTTTCGCGCGCAAGCTCCCGCCTTGTAACCCTGAGCTGCGCCGACTGAATACGCATAACATTGATGACGGGTATACCGAGCTGTTCGGCCTGCACAAGCGCCGCGGCAAACGTTTTCAGTTCGGGAATATCCGTGGCGCTTGCTAAATTCTGCAGCGCTTCCCTGCGGGGCCTGCCCATTTGAATTTCGCGGTGCACTATCAGCAGCTCGTCAATGAAAGGTCCCTTCAGCTTTTCGGAAACCTTAAGAAGCGAAATATCAAAGCTTAAGCCAGCTTCAATACAAACGCCGAGCAAATCGATAGCATCCGGCAGCTGCTCACGTATTTTTTCCTGATGGCCTCTCACCTTAAATCTCAGGTAATAGGTCGGGCCGATCACACCGATAACGGTGCCGAGTAAAATAATAAGAAGTTTAAAATCGGACGCGATGGGCATGAACAAAGCCAACAGTAAAAAAAACACGACAGAAAACAATATTACGGTTAATTTGATGGAACCAAACTCGGATGCCGACATAAAAACGCCTGCCAGACGCAGCTGGCGTTCCAGAAGCTGATCCTTTGACCTGTTTCTTTGCGCCTTATTTTTCGGTGTAAGATTCGTGAATACTTTCGATAGTTTATCGGTCGCTTTTTTAATGTACCTCTCATAAAACGACTTTTCCAATTCATTGGTTTGTGTGCCGATGCCGATTTCGTTGATAAAATCGATACGCTTATTTTTGTTGTCCGATTTTTTTCCGAAATAGCTGAAAATAATTACAGCGGCAAAAAACGAAAAAGCAGTAACACTGATAATAAAAAAATTCAACTCAAATCCTCCTTTGAAACAGCAGACTAATATTTGATGGTAACAATTTTTTTAATAACAAAAAAACCGATAACTTCCATAATCCCGCCTATTATAAGCATAATGCGGCCTAAACTTTCGGTAAACAGCAATTTAATATAATCGGGGCTCATGATCATCAAAATTCCCATGATAGCGATCGGCAAAGCGCCGATAATCATACCCGAAACACGTCCCTGTGCGGTCATGGATTTAATCTCGTGCTTGATTTTCATGCGCTCTTTAATGGTTTCGGATATTGTCTCTAAAATTTCCGAAAGGTTTCCGCCGGTTTGCCTTTGAATATTGACCGCGGAAATTGTAAGCATTAAATCCGGGCTTTTTATCCTTTTACCCATATCGTTCAGCGCTTTTTCAAGGGATACGCCGTAATTCAGTTCATTCAGTGCCCTGCCGAATTCCACATTGATCGGTTCCGTCATTTCTTTTGAGATTGTTTCCATTGCCTGTTGAAAAGTCAAACCGGAACGAAGGCAATTGCAAACAACGATTAAAGCATCGCCAAGCTGCGTTTCCAAGGTAAGCGTACGTTTCTTTTTGCGCTGGTTTAAAAAAAATATCGGAGCCGCCGCGCCTACCACTGCCAGGGTGCACGCAGACATCAGCTGCCTTGTAAACAAACCGTCCAAGCCCGAAGGAAGAAAGGCAACAATCAGCCAAAGGACACTGAACTCTTCCGGCCTCATTACCACACCGGCAAGAGAAAGTTCGTTGGAAATAACATCCATTAGTCTAATGTTAAATAATGATTTGCTTTTTTTCCCTTTTCTTGCGCTTTCTTTTTGGCCATCCCGGATTTCCGCTAAAACAGACCTCTCTTCCGGCATAACACTCGTGACACGCCCCGACATATGCCTTCTGCCCGCCGTCACTTTTGCGATAAAAATAAATACAACAAAAAAAGCAAGCAGCGAAAGCGATATGGCAAGAACAAAGGCGCTAATTCGAGAACCATTCATTGTTTACCGCCACCCCGTTCTGTTTAATTTTATCCAAACAATATGGCCGAACCCCGGTTGCTGTGAACTGCCCTTTAAACTTGCCGCTGCTGTCTAATTTGCCTTCGGTTTGATAGACAAAAAGGTCTTGCATGCTCACAATTTCATCCTCCATACCCGTCACTTCGGTTATGCTGGTGATTTTTCTTGTGCCGTCACGGAAACGGCTTTGCTGAATAACCAAGTCAATGGCCGATGATATCTGGTCGCGGATTGCTCTCATCGGCAATTCCATCCCGGACATCAACACCATTGTTTCAAGACGGGCCAGCGTATCCCTGGGGGAGTTGGCATGCGTTGTGGTGAGGGAACCGTCATGGCCGGTGTTCATCGCCTGGAGCATATCCAACGTTTCTTCGGAACGGACCTCGCCGACGATGATGCGGTCGGGACGCATACGGAGGGCATTTTTGACAAGCGCACGGATAGTTATCGCGCCTTTTCCCTCAAGATTTGAGGGCCGCGACTCCAGCGTAATAAGGTGTTCCTGTTTCAGCTGAAGTTCGGCAGCGTCTTCAATGGTTACTATTCTCTCATCCTCCGGAATAAAAGAGGACAGAACATTTAACAGGGTTGTTTTTCCGCTGCCGGTACCGCCGGAAACCACTATGTTGAGCTTACCTTTAACAGCTGCCTCCATAAATGCCATCATTTTGGGGGTGCAAGAACCGAAATCAATCAATTTTTTCGCAGTTATCGGTTTTTTACCGAACTTACGGATGGTAATAACAGGGCCGACAAGCGAAATAGGCGGAATAACCGCATTCACACGCGAGCCATCCAGCAAACGGGCGTCAACCATCGGGCTTGACTCATCAATGTGACGGCCGATTTGGGAAACGATACGGTCAATGACATTGATAACATGCGCGTCATCATTGAATGACAAGCCGGTCAGTTCCAGTTTGCCGGCACGCTCAACATAAATATGTTTTGGACCGTTTACCATTATTTCGGAAAATTCGGGATCATCCAGCAATTCCTCAAGCGGACCCAAGCCCATGATGTCGTTAAATATTTCTTTGGCAACTTTAGCGCGGTCGACACGCGGCACCATGAATGATTCGTCATTAACCGCTTCGTTGATAAATTGATGCATAATTTCCCGGTCAACTGTTTTTTGGCCCTGTTTGTTGACGCGGTCAATGATACTGCTGTGAATTTTTTTCTTTGCGGTAACATAAGGGTCGCGAATTCTTTCAACCGTGACCTCGGAAGAATCCACAGCTGCATGTGGTTTTTGGCTTTCCATTTTTTCAAGAAGACTCATTTATTACTCTCCTATTTAACTGCTTTACTGTGTTTTTCTGATTAATTTCTGCACCATGGCCGATATTTCCTTTGCAACGGGTGATTTCGGAGAAGAGATAACAATCGGCTGGCCTTTGTTTAAACAAACCGTACATGTCTTAATATCGTTTGAAACAGTGGCAAAAACCTGCGTTTCAAACATATTTTCAAAATCTTTGATTTTGATCAGGCTGTTTATGCTTTTATTGATTATCAGGTTGGCTTTGTCCCTTTGCTGAAGCTGTTCCAAAATCTGAAGGCATACCTTGGCGTTTTTAAGCGAAAGTATTTCCAAATTGTATACAAGCATTACTTCATCACAATTCTCTATTGCCGAGATGGAAACATCATTGAACGTCGGCGGCATATCAATAACAATGAAGTCATAATAGGGGCGTAAAATATCAATAATCGTTTCAATATGCCTTGCGCTGACAAGTTCGGAAAATTCAGCACTTTTCGGCGCGCATAAAACATTTACACCCGAGCTGTGTACCATTGAAAAGCTCTTGATGTTATCGATAGTTATTCCTCCGCGTTCCTGCACAAGCTCGACAATGGTGTCCTTCGGTTCCAAATCAAGCAACAGATTCACATCCCCGAACTGAAGGTCACAGTCTATCAGCATAACCCGCTTGCCTTTCTTTGCAAGCGCAACAGCCGTATTCACCGCAAGCGTTGTTTTGCCCGTACCGCCCTTGCCGCCGAAAAAGCCGATGGTGCGCGAGCGCGTACGGGTACCCAAGTTAAGGTCCAGCGAACGCTGCTTTTCCAATGAGGTTGCTATATTGATGCTCTCTAAAAGATCCTGAGGCTCAACATCCATATCAACCACCTGACGGATGCCTACACGGGCTGCTTTATTGACCAAATCCACACTCATTGTATCTGTCATAAGAAGTATCACACAACCGACAACTGTACAAAAAAGATTTTGAATAAAAGAGAAATGTTTGTTTTCAACTTCCCCTTTAATAGCGCACAATACAACATCGGGAAACATGCTTTCGATTTTAAGCATTGCAGCGCTGCTGAAGTCAGAATAGCCGGAAATCACCATGCTTTCAGCCGGCAACAGATTTTTTACATGGATTCTTAAATCCATATCATCGGTTAACACCACAACATTCAATTTTTCCAAAATAGTTACCTCATTTATCTCAAAATAATATTATTATTTAAATTTAACGAACAGCGGCGGTGGTTGCAACAGCAACAGCCGTTGTTTCAGCCGCAGCAGCGGTTGTCGCCGGTTTTGTATATTTTTCACCCGTTGTAATCGGCTTCAGCGCAAGCATAATTGAGCCACCCTCGGCTATTTTATTTGTTAAAAGCAGTATCTGTTCTTTATTTAGGCTGAAAACGACTTCGGAATAAGCGGTTATCGGTGACTTATCCGCTTCAGACGCATAATTAGCAGCATAATTTGAAATTCTCAGCACATGTAAATCCGTCATCAAAATCGTCGTTGTGGGTTTCATCGCACCTGGTTCTGTTATTGTGTATAGAAGATCAACATAATCGCCTTTACCGATAAAGCCGGATACACCTGAGGTAGTTTCAACAGAAATAGAATAGGCATATTCATTTTCACTCAGCTGGTAAGAAAGTACGCCTTTGTTCACTTCCGCGCCAAGAGCGCTGATCTTGCTTTTAAAAATCTGCTCCCCTATTATCACCGGATAACGGTTGAGCTTGCCCACTACATCATCCAGTTTGGTTGCCGCGCCGGTATCGCCGAGCACAACCGAAACCGTCGGAAAATATTTTATTGTAACCATTTCAGGGGTAATCACCGTATTTTCGGCAATATTGACCACTGCCACAACAACCGAAGTTGTCGGAGCGTCCTTGATTTTTGTGTTGGACTGAATTTGCGTTGCAAACAAATAAGTTGCTATGCCCGCGAGAATTGCCACAAATGTTGCAATTAAATAAACCTTTTTCATTGATACAGCCACCCTTCAAACAAATTAAAATAACCTATAAAAATAATATATATAATTTTTAAATATTTGTCAAATTAAATTGCTATGATTCAACTTTCATTACTACCTTTGACGTAACCGGTTTTACCTGGCCGGTATAAAAAAGACCCACAACAGGCGTAAGGATGCGAAGGTTAGATGTAACTGTTACGGAAACATCGCCGTTAATAGGCGTTGTCGTGTCTGAATACGTAATTGTAATTACCATATTGGTTTTTATGGTAGCCGGCGATACATCAAGAATCTTTGCTTTAATCCGGTTATCGCGCTGCAAAGTTGATGTGTCCCCGGTCTTGGGCGCCGTATTGACAACAGCATACCTTGCACCCTCCCGTGTACTGTTGGCCACTGCCAATGTATTATAATAAATCCATCCGAAATCAATAATCCCGCATAAGATAATCAACAAAATAGGCAAAACCAGGGCCATTTCAACCATTGACTGCCCTTTTTCGCTTTTATATTTTTTCAGCATACTGTCACCCCATACCCAATTATGTAAAAAACATAAAAGAGCAGGATTTTCGTTCCTGCTCTTACCGTTAAGATTAATTTAAGAGAACGAATTCTCCGCTTATCCGGTTTGTTAAGTTTGGGGGCAGATGCCCACCGGCATCAATAGCGAACCCTGCCCCCAATTCTTAGCTTAAAACCGTTTTCCGACTGTTATTACGCAGAAAGGAAAGAAAACAATTCAGTGATTATGCGCCTGCTTGAGCTGTTTGAAGTGCATTGTCAGCTGATGTGAATAAGTTCTTCAGTCTCGGGCCTATAAGGAAGAGAACAGCGATAACCGCTATGGAGATGAGACCGATAATAAGACCGTATTCTACCATGCCTTGACCTTCTTCATCTTTGAACCATGCCATTAAATTTTTCATGAAATTGACCTCCTTAATTTTGTTTTTGTTTGTATGATGCCTTTATAATGCCATTAGTTTGCTTATGCTCCCGCTTGTGCGGTTTGAAGCGCGTTGTCAGCTGATGTGAATAAGTTCTTCAGTCTCGGGCCTATGAGGAAAAGAACCGCTATAACTGCGATAGAGATGAGACCGATAATAAGACCGTATTCCACCATACCCTGACCTTCTTCGTCCTTGAACCATGCCATTAAGTTTTTCATGAAATTGACCTCCTTATTTTTTATTTGCCTGATGCCTTTTTGCCGTTATCTTACTACGCATATGCTTCCGCTGTTGCAAGTGCGTCATCGGCCGATTGAAAAAGATTTCTGATTCTTGGGTACATAAGTAAAAGAACCGTAAGTGCCGCTATTGATATTAATCCGATAATCAGGCCGTATTCCACTAAACCCTGACCGTCTTCATCCAATAAAAAAACAATATATTTTTTCACAGGTCATCCCTCCCCGGGCTATTCACTTTTTGTTTGTCAAAACTTTCAAATGATTTCCAATTCAACATTTTCTTAACTTTTTATTAAACTTTCAGAAAGAGGAAAGAGCATTGTTATAACAGTGCCGAATGCGAGGTAAGGTCCCATGGCAGTAGCCGTTTTCAAATTCCCTTTATGTGTAATAAGCAGAAATAAAAGATAAACTAAAAGAATTACTGCCATAATAATCATTGCCTGTAAGAAAAAGTAGTACCCTAAACAAAAACCAATCACTGCCGAAAATTTAACATCGCCCGCGCCTATATTGATTTTAAACATCGAGGGTATTGAGAAAAGCAGAAATCCTACTGCAAATCCTATTACCGGATTCAAGAGCGTATCAAACACAGGGGCGCCTTTTACCAATGATATTGCCGCGAAAACAATTTTTGTTACCATCAACGCCAAAAGAAGTTCATTAGGAATTTTCCTGATTGTAAAATCAACAGCCGCAATGTTGAAAACGATTGCTATATATATTGAAAATTCAACAACAGTAGAAATGTATTCAAACCCTTTGTCCGGAACGTATTTTTTCGCGTAAAGATAAACAAGCAAGACAAACACAGCAGCTGAAATAAACATCCATAATACCGGAATATAGGTCTTTTTTAGCGCGTTTTGTTTGATTGTATCTTTGGTGCGCTTCGAGATTTGCATAATAGCAAGTTTCCAGAATATAAAACCGGTAAATAGCCCTGAAATAGCAGCGATAATATAATCGAGCACCTGTTAACCTCCGAATGTGTAATGCTTTTTTGCTTGTCAAAAAACGAAACAGACATTTTTAAATTGTTTTTTAACATGTTTTTTGTGAATATCTACAATCACTATACAGATAATATCACATATGTTTTTGCATGTCAATAAAAAATATGCAAATTTGCTTACGAATAAAACAAAAAAGACAACCGATTAAATCAGTTGCCAATACGTAAAAATCTGTAGTTTTTTACGCAACTACCCGGCAACTGGCTGCCATAGATTAAAAATCTTTAGGCCCTGTAGTTTTGCGCCCCTGATTTTCAACAGGTTTGCTAAAAATAATTCATTCAACAATGACAATATAACACATATATTGGCAGGTGTCAACACTTTTTTTGTGAAAAAAGGCAATTTTTTATATTTTTCGATCTATTAATTATTATGTTTGGATAAACTAATTGCGCAAAGAAGAAAAACGATAAATTCAATAAAACCATCGTTCATTATTTATCATTCAAATATCAATAATCATTGTCAGAAAGGGTTCAGAGCAAATCATCAATATACCCCATAAAGCTTTCTTTGTTTGCCAATGGCGAAGTCTTCGGCCTGCCAAGATTAGCTCTTGCGCCAACAGAGGCTTTCACCTCAATAAAGCAGAGTTCTTTTTTTGCTTTAGCTTTTATGAGCTCCTGATACAATGATATTTCATCATCGACGGTGACCCCATTTTTATAACCGCACCCATATGCAATTTTTAAAAAATCAATGTTCTTTACAGCGGTAGGCATACCGCCTACCGATTCATGCGCTCCGTTGTTAATAACGATATGCACTAAATTTTCCGGTGTCATTGATCCTATAACCGCCATTGCCCCCATATGCATGAGCAATGATCCGTCACCATCTATACACCACACCTTTGATTGCGGTTTGTGCAAAGCAATTCCGAGCGCAATGGATGAACAGTGCCCCATTGAACCGACAGTTAGAAAATCACCGCAATGCGTCTGGCCGCTTGCTTCCCTAATCTCAAAAAGCTCACGCGATGTTTTACCTGTTGTGGACACGATAATATCCTGCTGCGCAATCGCCGTGATATGTTTAAGAATGTCCTCACGCATCATACCCAATCCAATCGGGGGTTCAAATTCATTATTTGTCTCAAGGGCGTCTTTTGCAATAATAAAAGCAATACTTCTGCCCTCGTCAAACTGTGTTTGGAAAGCTTTCAACTGTTCGAGAATTTCTGCCTCTTGCGTTTCTTTCCGGACGATAAAGGTTTTTATCCCGATTATTTCAAGCAGTTCAACAGTTATCTCCCCTTGAAATATATGCTGCGGCTCATCCTTAATTCCGGGTTCTCCGCGCCATCCGACAATAAAAATGCATGGAATCGAATAAACCTTATTATTTAACAGCGAAACGACAGGGTTAATAATATTGCCAATACCGCTGTTCTGCAGATAGACTACCGGTATTTTACCGGTTGCAAGATGATAGCCTGCAGCAAGCGCTGTGCAATTCCCCTCATTGGCAGCGATTATGTGTTTTTCGGATATCCCATATGTATGCAATAAATAGTTGCACAATGGTATAAGCTGTGAATCAGGCACGCCGGTAAAAAAGTCGAATTCTTTTAGGAAGTCAAGTTTCATTTTTTCTCCGTTCTGCAGGTATAGGACGTTGAAATGAAAGTCCAACGAAAACCCGAATTAATACAAAATATTTAAATCATACTGATTTTATGCTTAAAATCTTGATATACAGCTCTTGAAGAGCATTTTCATTTAACATTACGGGGTTATTATTTAGCCGTATAAGATTAACCGATGATGTAAGAAGGTCGACATCGCTTGTGTTAAAAATATCCGGGGCAAAAAGCTCTAACTCAGCTAATATTCCACGAAAATGTTTAACAGCATCCGGTGTTGACCTATTATTCATAGCAGAAGCGATACTGTCAAGCATATTGGTCAAGTATACCACTCCGCGTTTATCCGTGCAGCGAGATAGGTTTTTGTACATATATTCCCAAATCTCCGGCAAACACAGCGCAACCGCGTGTCCATGCGGCAAACCATATATTGAAGTCAACTTATAGCTCATCGCATGTGCTGCTGTAGTCTGTGTTATATTAATTGCCCGGCCGGCAAGATTCGAGGCCTCCATAATCAACTCAGAGGCCTTCACAGCGCCCTTTAAATATTCATCATAATGCTCAATCATTTGCTTGAGTGACCGGGAAGAAAACTTGATACTCTCCGTTGTTGAATTTACCGACCACCATGACTCAATCGCCTGACACATTGCGTCAAGCATAGCGCATTTTTTTTGATATAACGGCAGTGTTTTTAAAAGTGAAGGGTCTAGAATCGCATACTCTGGTAATATACTATCGTGGGTAATTGATTGTTTTATCCCGTCACGGTAGATAACCGCAAACCTTGTCGATTCACTTCCAGTCCCGGCAGTTGTCGGAACAGCGATCAACGGAATACCGTTGTTGACAAATGGCTGGTCAAGAAAGCTTTCCGAAATATCCATCCTGCAGAACAGCTTGATGCATTTTGCCGTATCGATGGCACTTCCGCCACCGATGGCAATGACGGCATCACAACCATTAAGGTTAAAAAGCCCGACGCCGTTGCTCACGTCTCCATATATAGGGTTTGATGTAAATCCATTAAAAACTGTAAACGGTATGCCCAGATTATCAAATATCGCGGATAACCCAAAGAATTCAAGCGTTTTGTCGCACACAAGCAAAAAATGCTTTGATTCAATACTATTGAGAATTTCTACAATTGCCGTACAACTGCCGATGCCGCGAATTGTCTTCTGCCCCAATTCTCATTCCTCCTGTATCAATGTCAATATCTCATTGATTGACATGCATATGTCGTCAGCTTCTTTTGCTCTATGATTTTCAAGAATTGACAGAGCTGCTTTTTGCATCGCAGGAAAACCGCTTCGCGTAAGCTGGTTTGCGTATATGACAATGTTAACGCCATGTGCTGCGAATTCTTCCTCGGTAACAACGTTGAATGATGTTGGCACAACGACAATCGGCGTTTCGATATTCCGACTTCTGAATCTCTTTACAAATTCGAATATCTCATCCGGTTCTTTCTTACGGCTGTGAATCATAACCCCGTCCGAACCCGCATCAACATACGCAAATGCCCTCTTCACCGCATCATCCATTCCATGTTCGAGTATAAGACTTTCTATTCTGGCAATAATCATAAATTCCTTCGTTTTCTGTGCTCTTTTTCCGGCTGCTATCTTTCTGTTAAAACTCTCAATATCGTCTTGCGTTTGCTCAACGTCAGTACCAAAGAGGGAATTCATCTTTAACCCTTTTTTATCTTCAATGATTATTGCTGATACACCCATGCGCTCAAGCGTTCTGACATTGTATGCAAAATGCTCTGCTTGTCCTCCGGTATCTCCGTCAAGTATGATTGGTTTGGTGGTAACTTCCATAATATCATCAATAGTTCTTAAGCGGGAAGACATATCAACAAGTTCTATGTCCGGTTTGCCTTTCGCTGTAGAATCGCACAAACTTGACACCCACATAGCATCAAACTGATGTGCTTTTCCGTCACGATAAACAGTTGTTTTTTCAGCAATAAGGCCTGTAATGCCACTGTGCGCTTCGATAACTGTAATAAGCGGCTTTAAGGAAAGCAGCTTGCGCAAGCTTCCGCGCCTGATATCCGGAAGCGACAGCTGTCGCCTCATTCTCATATCGAGTTCATCATATTTCCGGCTTTTCGAATAAGGAAACTCAACCAGCTTGCCGCCGTAGCCTTCAAGGATCTCTACAACTTCATCGCGCACGGGACGCTGAAAGCCCTCGCGCCAGTCATCACCGTGAACCACAAAATCAGGTTTGAGTTGCGTTAGCATGCTTTTATAACTCAATTCCTTCTGCTCGACCACATTATAAACCCCGCTGATATTTTTCAGAAGCGATTTGCGTTCCTCAAACGGGATCATCGGAAAATGCTTATAACTCGCCACAGCCTCATCGGAAAGAACGCCGACAATGAGCCTGCCGAGCTTTTGGGAATTTTTAATGATGGAAATGTGGCCGCTGTGAATGATGTCCGTTGAAAAGCACATATAAACAATACGGCTGCTGACTTCTTTCAACCTTTCCGAAACAGCGATCAGATCCTCCGGCGTATCTATTTCATTGCACAGAGCATTTTCAACATCAAACGGCCGAATGTCGCAGCGCTCCGAAACTTCATTTAAGGCGTTTTCGGCATAGCATTTGACCTCTCCATTTTTACAAAAGCGGGCGATACTGTCCAGCCAAATATCACAGTCTTCGCGGAGAAGCTTGTAAAGCGGCTGGGCGGCAATGGCGTTTTCAAAGAATTCCACGCCGACTTTTGTGATTTTTCCTTCCTTCACGATTGCCTTAAAGTCCTTTTCGGGCAAGGGTAAGGTTGAGCTGATCACTATGCAGCTATGCTCAAATTCGAGCACATCGTCCAGTATGCCGTTTTCAAAAACAAGATCGCCGTGCATCAACACAACATCATTGCCGTAAAGATATTCCGCGGCGCAATAAATTGAATAAATATAGTTTGTGGAAGCGTATTTGGGGTTGTAAACAAAGGTGAAACTAACCGGTAAATCCAGCGATCGGCAATAGTTTTCAAGTACATTGTCAAACAGCCCCGTCGTCATGACAACTTCATTAATTCCGGCATCCGCGAGAAGACGGAGCTGCCTGCTGAGAATTGTTTCGGTTGCGGATATCTCGGTCATGCATTTCGGATGCTCGCTTGCAAGAACACCCATGCGTTTTCCAAGCCCGGAATTCAGTATCAGCGCTTTCATATCATCACTTCCGCCAATCTTTACTTTTTTTCATCGCCGCCTGTGTCCGCTGTTTCAACAATATCATCTTCAATTTCTTTTTTTGAGTTTTCGTCGACTCCGAGTTTTTGGTTAATCTTTTTCCTTGCTTTTCTCCAATAAATTGCGCCGAAAGCACCGGCAGCCACGGCGACGCCGGCAACCGCCTGAATCGCGTACGTTGTAACCGACGGGTCAATATATGCATTTGCATATATTGAAAGCATAACCGCCATGCACACCGTTAACCAGGCAACCTCAATTATTCTGCCAAGCTTTTTCATCAGTCATATCCTTTCTGTATTCAATCTTCTTTTTTTCTGCGGAGCGTGCCTTCAGGCTGTCCAAAATATATCTGCTGGCAACCTGCCCGCTGTGCCCGAAGTTTGCAATGTAAGTATTCCTGAGGCCAAGAATTTCACTGCTGTATTTTTCGGTGTTGCCGAAAAGCTCCGATATTTTATCGGCAAGCCCCTCCATGCTTTGCGGGGATACCCTAATACCGAAACGGTCACGCAACGACAATTCAAGCGGCTCTATGCCGAGCTTTGTATATTCCGGATTGTGAATTTTTTGAGCTGTATCAATAAATACAGCCGGTTTGCAGGTGACGAAGGAAAACTCATAGGCAGCGCCTGACCAATCCGTAATAACCGCATCTGAATCAAATATCGAGCTGTTGCCAGAAAAGTCGAGTTCAAAGGCCAGGTCTCCGCCTTGATAGCCGGCATATCTTTTAACGATTGCATCCATTCTCGGGCCGTATCGCTTAACATATTCCGGATGAGGGCGGACAACGACATCAAACCCCTTCCCAAGCAGCTGTTGCAAAAGGCCGTCAATGCAGCTGTCAAGAATATTGTCGGTTTGCCATGAGGGCGCGATCAGTATTTTTTTTCTTTCACGCCCGATGCCTTTAGCGGATTGATAACCTTTATAAAGATTTTCGAGCAAACCGTATCCGCACGCGATCAGCTTCTTTGCAGGCAACCCGTATATTTCCTCTGTCCGGCGTATCTCGTCAAACTGAAACTCACCGATGCACAGAATGGTATCATAATGATTCAGCGCCCCTGTATGAAGCACCATGTGGGTACTTAGCGGATAGTGAAACATATAAACATATTCAATATCCTTTTTCACATAAGAACGCTTCAAATAATAGTTGCCGAGGTCCGTCATCGTCATCACAACCATGTCGGCGTCCATTTTCATAAAGAGAGTAATCAACTTTTTTTCACCGATATAATACGGCTTGATTCTCGGCTGTTCCTTTGCTGTTTCAAAAATCATATCATCCGGGTCGCTTGTGACATAGTGGATGACCACGTTTGAACGGGTCAAAAGCTCTTTGATTGTGTTGTCAAAATATTTGTAAAAACCATTCTTCTCCGAATAAAAAACAAGGTGCTTATTTGCGACGGAAAAGAACCTTTTATAATCCTGTTTTTCACGCTTGGCGTTCAGCCCTCCGGATAATCGCCTATTTGGGACACCGAGGCCTTTCATTTCATCCAGTTCCTTTTTCCCGGCTTCCAAGGCTTTATAATCGATGTGCTTTTTCGGGTTGATAATAACATTAAGAAGCATCTGCTGCAGAATGGTAAAAAGATTGCTGAATATCCAGTAAAATCCGACACCTATCGGAACAAAAGCCCCGAGGGAAAGTGAAATGCCGACCGAAAACGCCATGGTTCCGAATTGATTGGCTTTGCTTTGATCCGCCTGAAGGGGGTTGAGTTTATTCTGCACAAGGCTGAGCGCAAGCGCGGCTAAACCGGCAAGAAGCGGTATCATCAGCGCGGCACAACCAGTCTGATAGGGAATCTGCGCAAGATTCAGGCCGAACAGGTTTAAATTAATTCCGTTCACAGCATCAAGCAAGCCATTGGCCATCCCCGGCAGAGAAAGGAAACTGTCTGTATACGCGGCGTTTTTCACCGCTTCCACAACGGCAAGCTGAACGGAACCCGACGCCGTATCCGCACCGGTGAGCGTTCCTGTAAGCGATACCAGCGAGCCGATAACGCTTCCGTCCATTCTGAGGAGGTGCGTCAACGGATTATAAATAACGCGGACAAGGCCGACAAGTAAAACCAGCTGAACGAACATCGGAATTAAATTGGCAAACGGGTTATATTTTACCCTTTTATACAAAGATGAAGTTTCTTCTGCTATCCGGTCTTTGTCTCCGAACCAGTCGATTTTTATTTTATAGAGTTCAGGCTGCATTTTGACAATCTTTATGCCGTTTTTCTGCACCCATATCGATACCGGTAAAAGGATCACTTTTGTTAAAACCGTGAACAAAACGATCGCCGCAGCATAGCTGCCGGTCAATTTGTAGCAAATATACATTATCAAGCCCAAGGGAACAGCTATCAACGCAAAAACTCTGTTCATGTTATCTTCCTATCTTTAATCGGTCACATACGCATAATTTTCTCCGACATAGCTGTTAACAAGATATCTCGAAATATTTAACGGGTTTTCTTCGGCATAGTGCTCATCACCGTTTTTAACCTTATCGGGAACCCTAACCGCACTGAATACATTATTCCATATGTCAATCTCCGCGCCGTTGCCGAACGCCTCGGTGATCTGTTCCTTACTCTGGCCATGGAGTCCGTGGTCCGCCTGAAGTACAATAACGGCATCCGGATCCGCTTCCAAAATCATATCGATGAGTTCCATCATGACTTTTACCGCGAAGGTATGGTGACCAGGGTAAGACGTTATATAATTCTGCTTAGCAATCAAATCTCCTTTTTCATTAAAACAAATAGGAAAATGTGCCATAAAAGTGTGAAGCAAAGTGAATTTTGGATTTTCGGCCTCTCCCGAGTAAAGCGAATCATATAGGCTGTCAATCAGCGCAGAATACTTTTGGGCATAAGTATTTCCGGGCAAATTCTTCGAAGTTTCCGCCGGTTTTTCCGATAAACGGTGCCTTACAATATTGTTTTCATTTAATTTATCAAAAATTATTTCGGGCAGCCCGCCGAGGAAGACATCCCCCAGATGCTGCGTGTAAAACCTATTTTCATAATAAGACGAATCTTCATTATCTGATTTTTCAATATAATATGGCAGCCCCACAAAGTCGCTATCCATCATATAATGGGCAGCTATATAATAGAAGAAGTCGGTCGTCGGAAAAAAAACGTCTTCATTAAGTGACATTGATATGGTGGAATATCCTTTTGATTTAAAAGCATTGATCGTTTCATTATGATAACGCGCATTAAACATTTCAGCATCCGAGGAATCATTTAGTTCAATCGCCTTCTCGTGATTACTCAGCACATCTTTCATATACCTGTCACTGTATTCCGGACACATCAGTTCCGGTATGGCAATTCTTGTTGAATGCCCGGCTTCAAGCATTGCGCTTTTATTGATGCCGAAGCCGCGCTCCTCAAGTTCCGCGGTCAATTCATCCTGCGGACTGTCGAAATATTTTTCCATTGCGTCAAAGCCAAGCATCCCGTCGCATAATATAAAATAAACGTTAGGAGCCGGAAGGCCGGTATCCGAAACAAAGCTTGTCTTATATTCATATTCGCCCGGCAACCCCTTTCCGACGAAAGTGAATTTCCCGAAATTTATTAGATTGATCAGCAGCACAACAGCCAGCACAACTGAGACAAATTCCGGCAGGTCCTCGAATTTCTTTTTGTTTAAAAGCCTGTTGAACAGGTAAGCCGCTACATAAGCGATTGCAGGAATCGCCAAAATTGCTATGTGGCCATGCACCTTGACAAATAAATATTTGTAATAGATATTGTTATATAGAAATACCAAGCCTATCATAACCAGACAGGCAAAAAATGCTGTTTGTTCCGAGCGGTATAACGCCCGGAATATTGCAAAAATACCTGCCGCAACAGCAGCTAAAATGATCATTATAACGGCAACCTGAAGCAATGAAAGATACTTCGCGTTTTGGTTGTAAAGAAAGAGCATCAGCGTAACCGGAAACAATACCGAGTTAATAAGCATCAGGAGCATTTTTTTGTTTTTTAACATTTGAATTTCCCTTCAGTTATTGATATGATATATTGTTTTGGTACTTTCGCGTGACCGGTTTACATATTTGTTGTTTCGTTTTTTATAAATAAGAATCAGGAATAAAGCACATCCCAATTCATACCCTGTATTAAATAAAGAAACTACTTTATTTTTCTATAAAGCACATATAATTCGTTTGAATAAACAATTTCATAATCACCATCATGCTGCATATAGGTTGAAAGTATATCTCCGCTTACCAAGAGAATATGTGTAAATCTATATTTTTCCAGCACATCTCTATAATAAATCCTACCGGCCTGCATATCGGCATACTCCTGATAAATATCCGCTTTTCTATTATTTTTTTTAACAAAGACTTCCGCTCTGGCATCTATATAAGTATGAATCCCACGGAACTCAGCCAGGTTGCCTTCATCATAACCCGTATACAGAACCGCATTCCCTGCATCGCCTTCTTGAACAATAAAGTCAAGTGTTTCATTAAGAAGCGCATACCCATACCTGGTATTCGTTTCTTCATCCGAAACATAAGTAGCATAAAAGCTCAAAGGCATCATTAAAATAATCAGAACAGCCAGTATTATTCTTATCCTCAGCGTTTTTTGCGGATTCATATCCTGTTTTTCAGGTAATTTAAAATCTTTTAAACAAGCCGCCAGCGGAAAAAAAGCGCAAAGCGCGAAAAAAGACAGATTTCTGTAAGAAGACAACGCCATATATCCTGTCCCCAGAGTAAGAAGAATATATCTCATCTTAACTGTACCATTTTTATGAAAAGCATAAGTTAATGCTACAATAATAATACATATAAAAACAATGATGCCGAATGAGTCATTAATAACAGCGGGCTTCATCTCCTGTACATACATATTTATCTGCTCGTAGCCATAAGACTTGAACAAATAAGTCATTGCCTCAAAACCGTAAGGGTTGAGCATTCCCACGGGAACCGACAGCAGGAAAGAAAGAATAAGCCACTTTTTTTCAGCCCCATCATTTGACAGATGACCGATTTTGAATTGAAAAGTTTCGACGATATATGGAAGAATAAAAACAAACAGCATCGGCCACATTGCTGCCTGCAGGTTAATCAGCAGCACCGACAGAAACGGTAAAAAGAAAAGGAATTTCTTATTTCCTTCGGCCCTATAACTTTCCAAAATATATAGTTGCAGCGCAAACACAGCAGTGGAAAAAACATATGGACGGCTGAGCATAAAGAACGAGAGAATGATGCTGACAGTAAGAGTGATGATAAAAGAAACAAAAAAGTTTTTTTCGGAAACCTTCATACACAATTTAAAAACGATATATATCGTAAAGGCATAACAGGCTAAAACCATCAGTTTAACACCTGCAGCACCGAGGCCGCTGTAAGCAATCCAAAATATTACAGATGACAGCCATTGCTGCATAACAAAATGGAGATCTTTATGGATTGTGAAAGGCTCAATATGAGGAAATCCGTTTTCAAGAACATATCTGCCATGGTTAAGCAAAAACCAGATATCGTTATCCAGGCTTTTGAATAAAACAAAAAAGCACGGAAGAAACATGACAAACATTAACGGCAACCAGTCTTTTTTCTTGCTATCATTCGGATGCTTCATTTCACCGGGCATTTCAATTCCCCTTTCCGGCAGTTTCTTTTTCCTCATGGTATTCGGATTCCGTGTTTACATCCCAAATTGCATTCTTGCCTTTATCTCCGGATTTTATCGCTTTTGCAGCTTCCATAGCCGTCAGCATGGAGTGGTCCATGTTGTTATACCGGTGCTGGCCGTTTCTGCCGATGCAAAACAAATTTTCAAAGCTGCTCAGATAATCTTTAACTGCATCGAAATTTTCATAGGTTCCAAAATAGGCCGGATATGCCTTTTCGACCTTGATCCTGACGCTGTCAAGAACAGGTCCATCATCAATAAGCCCTATCATTACAGCTTCTTTAATGGCGAGTTCAATAAACGATACATCGGATTGCTCCCACATTTCATCGCCTTCGTTGCAGAAATACTCCAAGCCGACCCAAACCGTATTTTTGAAGTCTTTCACCATATAAGGTGACCAATTGTTGAAAATCTGCACTCTTCCGACTTTAACATCCGGCTCCTGAATATAAATCCAGCAATCAGGCACAACATTTGATATTGTTTTTATCTTAGTTGTATTCTTGATTTTAAGCTTGTTTACAAGAAGCCCGACCGTCATAAAATCCCGATATGGAAGGTTTAACGCAATTTCTTTCACCGTTGCGGGAACCTCACAGCTTAAAGATGCTACCAACTCGGAAACAGCCATGGACGAGATAAAATAATCGGCGCTTATTTCTTTGTTTTGCGAACCGGATTTCACGATAACCGAATTTATTTTTCCGCCGGCTGCATTTATTCCAGTAACGGTTGAACTGAAAAGGATTTCCCCTCCCCGCTTCCGCACTTCTTCAGCCATTGTTTCCCAAAGCTGGCCAGGACCATTTTTGGGATAGGAAAACAGTTCAATCAGTGATGTTTCGACATTGCTTTGATTGATTTCCTTGCGTATAAACGGTTTTTTAAGAATAAACATAACCGCTTTCATCAAAGAAAGTCCCTTAATCCGCTGAGCGCCCCAGTCTGCCGAAATTTCGCTCGGATCTCTGCCCCAAACTTTATAAGTATAGTCTTTAAAAAACATCCGGTAGAGCGCGGAGCCGAACCTGTTAATAATGAAATCTTCCAGCGTTTCTTCTTTGCGCTTAAAAATCTGTGATTTTATATAAGTGATCCCGGCGAAAAAAGTCTTCGCCAATCCCATGTTTATAAAAGTCTGCGCTTTCATGGATATAGGGTAATCAAAAAACTTTCTTAAATATAGAATTCTTGAAACCCTTGACCTTACAAGCAGCACCTTATCTTCTTTTTCCGGATCAGGACCTCCGTTCGTCAGCGGCTTCTCTCTGCCTAAAATAATATCATCGGCAGATGGTTTCCCTTGAAGCGGCATTATTGTCTGCCATAAATCCATCACCTCGGAACTTTTTGAAAAAAACCGGTGGCCGCCGATATCAATACGGTTGCCGTTGTGGTTGACGGTTCTCGCGATTCCGCCGACGAAGTTCTCTTTTTCAATAACCGTCACGCGGATATTGCTGTCTTCCAGCAATTTATATGCAGCGGTAAGCCCCGCAGGACCTGCACCGATTATTACAACATCTTTCAGCATGTCATTACTCAAATTTTTACTCCCCTTTGAAAACAAATATTTTTCTGCCAAAATAATTCCATATAAGCACCATGCCGGTTACAAAGCACTTTACAAGTATATACCAAAGGCCTTCGCTGCCGGTAATTTTAACACCGAGATACATAAAGAGTTCCGTCAGACCAAGACCGATGATACCTATCAACGCAAAGATAATAAATGCTTTGACTGTTTTACCTTTCTTTTGCTGCCCGGCTGTTTTAAATACAATAAACATCGATAGAAAATAATTAACAATCAGCCCGAAAACAAATCCCACTGCAACACTGGCTGCCATAATGCCTTCACTGCCGGAACCTTTAAAAATAATCTCGCGAAAAAACACAAGCATGCCCGTATCGACAAAAAACGCGATACCGCCGACAACACAATACCGCAAAAACTCAGTAATATTATTTTGAATTTTTGTTTTAAATTGCATATGAAGCATCCATCGCTTTCTTATCAATAACCATACAAATAAATTTATTGCTGATAACATTTTAAATTATATCAAAATATTCGTTAATATGCAAACGCATTGTTTGCTTAAAAATAATTTAAAGCAAATAATAAATATCCAGACATAAAGAATGGATATTCGCAATTTTATGTTATTAAAATACCCGATATCAGCTAAAATAATTTCAGTAAGCTCCCCCTATTTTGATACAAATAATTTACTATCTATTTTCTTAACTGCATTTGCATAACTTTATCGAACATCCTGCTGCCCATGATATTTTTTGTTATTAAAGAAAGTCTTGCCATTTTGCCGCAAAGGTACCTCGGTTTGGGATTCTTCGAATTAATTGCTTTCATAATCTGGTTAACAACAACGGAAGGTTCAGAAGCCATTCCGCCGTCGGTCGCGCCGCTGAGCAATTTGTAACTCCTATTGCCGAAGTCCTCATAAGCCGTGCCCTTGCTGTTTTCAAGCAGCGAGTTCTTGGCGCCGGCTGACCATTCGGTGCGAATCGGGCCGGGTTCGATAAGCACAGCCTTTATGTTGAATTGTGCAAGCTCGAGGCGCATACAGTCGGTTATGCCCTCAAGGGCGAACTTGGAAGCGCAGTACCAACCACTTAACGGCGAATACACCTTACCTGCAACGCTTGAAACATTGATGATCCTGCCGCTGCCTCGCTTGCGCATTGAAGGCAAAAGAAGCTGCGAAAGATAAACAGGCGCAAAGAAATTGACCTCCATCTGCTCACGTCCATCTTCAATTGAGACGTTCTCAACAGCGCCGTAAAGCCCGAAGCCCGCATTGTTGACAAGGATATCGACCCCGCCGCATTCATCGGCTATGGTCTTAACACAAAGCTCAATGCTTTGAGGATTGCCGCAGTCAAGCGAAATGATTTTGCCGCCCTTTGCCTGCAGATCCGCCATTTTTTCGGTTGAACGGGCGGCGCAATAGACGGTATTGCCTTCGGAAAGCAATTTCTTTGCAAGTTCAAAACCGATTCCTTTTGAAGCACCTGTGACCAGTATAACTTTTGACATTTTTATGCCTCCTATACCAGCATTTTTCCCAACTCAAGCAATTCTTCCTGCGCCTCTTTCGGCAGCAAAACAGGTTCGATGCCGAGCATGTGGCATTCCAACAGTTTTTCCGCGGTCAGTTCAACCACTTCCGTATTATCTGCCGCTCTTCGGCAGCTTGCACCGGCAACGACCAGACCATGGTTTTGCATGATAACCGCCGAGCCGTCTTCGCCGATTGCCTCCCCTACCATATCACCAAGTTCGGGCGAACCGGGAATCAAGAAAGGCACTACCGGGATATCGCCTATAAAAGCGGCATCGGTTGAGATTGGAAGGAATTTAAGATTTGTCAGCGCCATCAATGTCGCCTTGGGCGCGTGGGAATGGATAACGGACATAATTTCGGGACGTTTCTTATAAATAGCGAGATGCACCATTTTTTCGGACGACGCAGACAGTTCCGAACTGCCGACATTGTTGCCGTCAAGATCAACTCTTACCATCATATCCGCCCTTAAATCACCCTTGAATACGGAACTTGGTGTTATCCAAACATTGTTTGGATTATCCTCGCAGCGGGCGCTTATATTGCCGCCAATGCCGGTAAGCAGGCCTTTTTCATAAAGCTCGTTTGTTATCTGAAGAATTTCGTCGCGCACATCGTTTGTCTTCGGTTTTTCCTGAAGCCCGACATAAACAACCTGCGGCGCGCATTGGGCAGCAACAGGAACTTGAACTTCCGGCTTTTTGCCGAACAGTTTGCCGAGCAAGCCCGGTTTTTGCTGCGTTTGCGCTACTTGAACAGGTTCGGTTGATTTTGCTTCCGTCCGGGCTTCCGCGGTTGCCTGAGAAACCTGTTCTGCAGGTGCTTCGGCGCTCAAAGCCGTTACATCAACATCACCCACAACCTTAATTGCCTGCTCGTATGAGCTCATCATAAGCTTTAGGATAGACTGCATACTCATTGCTTTTCTGACATTTCCGGTGAAGCTCATTTTGCCTGTCATCGCTGCGTTCGCGCCGTTGATTGTACCTTTCATCATACCGTCAAATATTTCGATAGGCATACGCAGATTCACCTCTGCCTCACCGCCTTTGAAAAGGCCGAGATCGGCGTCAATGATGCCCTTATTGAAGTACATATAGCATGATTCTTCGTTATCTTTAAAGGTAATTTGGAAACTGATATCTTTGCTAACCGTTTTAGCTTTAACTTCCTCATCTTTTGAAAGGACATTCAGGAATTCTTTGATAAGCGCCATATATTTAGCATATCCCGCTCCGCCGCTTGCGGTTTGCACAGGAGAAGAAGTTACTGTTGCCACAGGCGTTGAAACTGCAGGTGCCGGTACGCTGCCTTGAGCGAACTTTGAAACATCGACGTTCCCGACCACCTTCATCGCCTTCTCGTATGAACTCATCATTAACTTCAATATGGACTGCATACTCATGGCTTTGCGCACATTGCCGGTGAAGCTCATCTTGCCCGTCATGGCGGCGTTGGCTCCGTTCACAGTGCCTTTCATCATTCCGTCAAAGATCTCGATAGGCATCCTCAAATTAACCTCAGCCTGACCGTTCGGGAATAATCCGAGGTCTGCTTGGACATCGCCCTTGTTGAAATACATATAGCAGGATTCTTCGTTATCCTTAAAGGTTATCTGGAAGCTGATATCCTTGTTTGCGGTTTTCGCCTTGACTTCCTCGTCAAGAGAAAGCACATATAAAAACTCCTTTATCAGCGCCATATACTGAGCATATCCGCCGCTTGACACTGTTGGAGCAGCCTGTTGGATTTGAGGCGTTGCCGCGGGGGTCGCAACCGGCTTCGACTCCGCTTTTTCCTGCTTGGAGGAGTCAAGGTCGTTGACACCGACAACATTCGACAAAAGCTTTTCCAATGCCGCCTCGTCAATCATCTTTTCTCCGCTGAAAGAAAAGTTTTTAATATCTTTTCTGTTGATAACATCACTGCTCATAACGCCCTTCAACAAATTTTCGATATTTTCCGCCATGATCATTCCCTGATGAACGCTGACTTGTTTTGTATTGCCGGCAATATGCGGCGTTGAAAGAACATTTTCCATCAAAACCAGCGGATCGTTTGAAGCGGGAGGCTCCTCCGGGAAGACGTCCAACGCAGCGCCTGCAAGCTTGCCGCTTTTCAGGGCCTCAAGCAGAGCTTCATAATCAACCAAAGCCGCGCGGGCGGTGTTAATGAAATAGGCTCCGTTTTTCATTTTGGCAAACTGCTCTTTGCCGATCATACCCTTTGTGCTTTCCGTTACAGGCGCATGGATTGTGACAACACCGCTTTGCGCCAGCAATTCGTCAAGTTCGACTTTAACAGCACCCATCAGCGTGGCGTCGTCAGCGCTTAAATACGGGTCATAAACCAGCAGGTTGGCTTCAAATCCAAGCAGCCTTTTGGCAACCTTTTTGCCGATTGCGCCGCCGCCTATAATACCAACGGTCTGCTTCCAAAGCTCTGTGCCCTGATATCTGAAATACGCTGCGCCCATGCGGCCCATATCACCCGCAGCGCCGTCTTCTTTCAAGAAAGCGCTTGCTTGCGGTATCATCCTTGCCGCGGTTAAAACAAAAGCAAGCGTCAAATCCGCCACACCGTCGGCATTTCTGCCGGGCGTATAGACGACCGGTATACCCGCGCTCGAACAGGCTTCAATATCAACATTGGTCGGGTTGCCGCGGCAAACGCCAATCATCCTTAGATTGGGCAATTCTTTAATGATGGCAGCATCTATGATGTCAACCTCGGTAATGAACACATCATAGTCCTTGAGAGTTGATATCATATCATCGCCCTCAAGCATATCGCCGTCACGGTAGTTTTTATGTGTAACAGTGCCGAATTCCCGCAGCATTTTTACACTGTCATCCGACAAGTCGGCATCCACATATATTCTGAGCGTTACTTTTTCAGCCGAAGAAGCAGCATCCGTTTCACCTTTCGCATCGGAGCGCAATTCGTTAATTAATGCTCCGAGGGGCATTGTCGCTTCAAAGGAGGAGAGATACATCTCTTTCCAGTCGTCATATATCCGCTCGTAACTTTCGTTGCAGTTTGTTATTACTGCCTTACTTTCGCACAAAGCTTTGCTTGCATCCTCAAGCGTTATATAACTTTCAAGAGACATACCTGCACAAATAACAGCACCGAATGCCGAGGCTTCGGTGTATTTTGGGGTTGTTACAGTCATTGACAAAGCGTCGGAAATAATGCTGTCAAATATCTCCGCTTTTGAAATTCCACCGCTTATGCAAATCTTTGATACTTTTTGCCCCGTTATTTCCGACAATTGCTCTATGTTTGCCCGTATTGCAAGCGCCATACCTTCCAAAACAGCGCGGGACACTTTGCTGCGGTCCGAAGCGTTCGGCAAATAATTGGTTGTTGAAAACAGAAGTTGGTCAATGGGTAACGATAATACGGAATTGTTGAAAATCTGCGCGCCGATTGTGGAAATCGCGCCGCCTGCGCCAACACCCGTTTTGGATGCGGAAGCCATGAGAGAAGCGACAGGATTCGGCGTATCTCCAAAAAGCAAACCGGCTATCCATTCGAGAGCAATACCCATTCCGCCGCCGTTGCATTCAACAACATACTTGCCGGACAAGGCCGAAACGCCTGTCCATGCCCTGCCTTTGGTATCTATATATGGTTTGTCCGTATTCATTTGAATCGGTGCAGTGGTTCCTGCGGAAATGCCTATTTCGGCATTATTTATTATACCCATACCCAGAAGAGCGCTTTGCGTGTCACCCGCTCCGGCAACTACTTTTGTTCCCGCAGAAAGGCCCAATTCCTCCGCCGCAACCGTCGTTATTGTGCCGAGCACAACACCGGAATTGACAAGTTCGGGGAACATTTCTCTTTTCAACCCGAGCTTTTCGATTAAATCGTCCGACCACTTGCTCTGAGCCAAATCATAAAGCATTGTTTCACCCGCGTTGGAGCGCTCCGCTTTGATATTGCCGGTGAGTTTGAAATTGAAATAGTCCTCAAGGGAAAAAGCCGTCGCTATATTGTTATATAAGTCCCGCTGTGTATCCCTCAGCCACTGCAGCTTGCAGGCCATCAGGTTCGGCATGGGGCGGTGCCCGCTGACTTTATATATCTCATCAGCGCAAGTGTCAATCAAGCGCATAGTTTGGTCCACTGCTCTCGCATCCCTGTTCGGCGATGAAAAAAGAACATTGCCGTCTTTATCCAAAGCGACAAGGGTATGCCTCAAGGTGGAAAACGCCAAAGCTTTTATATCCCCGGGGGCAACGCTGCCCTTTTTCAGACAATCCGCAATACATTCTTTGACCACGGAAAATATATCCTCGGTGTCCATTCCATAACCGAATTCTCCGATGGTGAACAACGCTTTTAAGGGCATACTTTTTGCGGCAATTATGCCGGTACGCTCCTCGATAGAATATGCAAGACATTTAACAGAACCTCCGCCGATATCAATACCCAATAAATACTTACTCATAACTGCCTCCTGTATTTGATTTCAATAAAAGGTGGTCAAAACATTATCGTGCAAACTTCGTTAAGCAATTTCGTTATCACCGGTTTTATTTGACAGGTCGGATTCCTTTATATTGTATAAGAAGAGCATCGACAGAAAACAGATAACGCAGCCGATTAGCGGAATAAGCCCGGTCGCAAAGCGTATTTTCTCGGGCACACCTGCGAGCTGATTCGCGCCGTTATCGGCCACATAACCTGCCCATTTTAGAGCCATAGCCACCGCAGCACCGCCTATGCCTTGGGATAGCTTTCTGAAAAGCGCGAAGGTAGCGAATATTGATCCTTCTTCACGCCGGCCAGTTTTCTCCTGCTGATAATCAATGCAGTCTGCCGCCATTGCCCAAGTCAATATCATATGCATACCCGAACCAAGCATGACCACGCCAAGAAGCGAAAGCCAAATATACGGATTTTTGATTTTAACAAAGGTCATCATGCCCGAAGCCGCGATACCTAAAAGAAACGGAAATGTTACGGATATTTTCTTACCGAATCTTTTAACCAGCGGTTTTGACCCCAAAAGCGCAAATAAAACAGGAAATCCGCCAATAATCATTCCCAGGGAAAGCAATTCTGCTCTTTTAAAATAACACATAAACAAATATTGCATCGCCCAAAGGGTTGTGCCGATAAAAGCAAGGTATGACATTGATGAAATTGTCAGACCCAAAATCGCTCTGTTCTTAAAAAATGCAGCAAGCGTTTTAAAATAGTTAAACGATTCTTTTTGAGGTGCTAATGTTTTAACCCTTTCTGTTACCAACAAACCAAGCATCTGAATAGCCAAAAATCCAATTATTGCCATAACAGCTATAATAGGCAAAAACAGATTGCCTTTTGGATTATCATGGCTATCATAAATGAGCAGCGGAACAAGAACCATTACGGGAGCGTCCGCGACCATTGACCCCATGCTTCTGAAAGTTGACAACTCAGCGCGCTGAATCGGATCCTGCGTAATGACCGAATTCATGGATCCGTAAGGGACATTTACACTTGCGAACGCAACGCTCCATAACATATAGGAACCGGTGCAAAGCAAAATTTTAACCCAGTAGGGCGCACCCGGTATATAGATAAACATAACAATGCTTGAAAAAAGCAACGGAATGCTGCCCCATTTAATCCAAGGCTTGAATTTACCTGTTTCACCGGGGGTTCTCAGGTCACACAGACTGCCGATAACCGGGGTTGTGAGC
>CAZVJW010000026.1:0-55182 GCA_964627535.1 uncultured Eubacteriales bacterium | reverse complement strand
GAGGCATTGTACGGTACGGACGGGGGAGATGTGACCGATTTTTTAACTTGCGGTTATCAGACTACAAAGGATAACAACCTTTATTTGATTTTCCGCTTTTGGGATAGCAACACGGAGCTGAGGTTACCGGACCTATTGTCACAGGTGAAGAAAGTAACTTTTTTGACAACCGGCCGGGAGCTCAATTTTGAAAAAAACAGCAGTGACCTTATTATTAAAGGCTTGCCGAAAGCGAGCCCAACCAATCTTTTTCCGGTTATTAAAGTTGAATGTGAGGGCAGACCGGAAGCTACTGAGTGGGGCAGGCAAAGGGTATGGTCGGGCGACCCGCAGCGGATAGCGGACTGGGCGAGGTTGAGGGGGGAGAGTGTATTTGCGGGCGGAAAGTAACAGGCGCACAGGATTCCTTTTAGCTGTTGCAGAGGTTTTATGCGTTGCTTTTCCGCGGTTAGCGGGCAAGGAATTATCCGGCTGCACCATATTCCGGCATTGCAGTTAAATCAGGGGTACACGCGCGGGATATAATTGACAGTATAAAAATAATAACCTATAATAATTTTAATTATTTATCTGTAAAAAATTAATCGAGACCGAAACAAGGATGCTGTACAATGGTTACAGAAGATATCTTGAAAGAACTCATGCTCCTTAGAGCATCGTCGGGTTACGAAAAAGAGATGGCATACAAGCAGAAAAATGTTTGAATATGGTCTCTCTGTTAAATACACAGGATATTGAATTGCATCGAATCAGCTGCATAACATCTGATTCGTTATCATTATGATGATTACCGCTCCTGCATCTCCAAAATTATTCCGGAAGGTGTGATGTTTTGGAAAAAGACAAGAAAGCCGAAATAAATAATCAACCCGAGGATGAATTCACAAAAGAACAGGTTGATTATGTTTATCAAAACCGGAGATATGTGGGCACCAAGGAGGTCGCCGGCTATGTGCTGTGGGATATGGCACAGAGTTTTAATATCAACACTTATTCGCAGCGCTTCGTCAATACAATTCTTCAGGTTAGTTTCAGATACCAGCAGATCCTGTCCATCATCAACGGCATCTGGGATATTATCAACGATATATTCACCGCCGCGATTGTGGATAAAACACGCACACGCTGGGGCAAGTTCAAGCCGTATCTGGTGCTGTTGGCTATTCCCGGCACCATCGGCACCTGTCTTTACTGGCTCCTGCCGCTGTTCTTCGGGGGTACGGGTCCGGAGGACCTGAATAAGTTTATAGTTTATTCGATTCTCGCTATCCTCCGTGAGGGGATCGGCACATTTTTAGGCATCGCGCAGGGCGGCATTATCACAACCATCACGCCGCATCCGGTGGAAAGAACGCGGATGCTTACAATCGCGAATTTCTTTTCCGGCCTGTTCGGCGAAAAACTGCCGGAACAAATTATGACAATCTTAATTGACCTCATCGGCAACAATATCATCAAGCCGAAAAAAGGCCCGGTCAGCGGGCTTTACCTGAAATTATTTGTGGGGATGGGCGTTTTCACCAGCCTTGTCGGCGGTCTTGTTTCGCTGTGGTTCAACACTATCATGCGGGAAAGGGTTGCGCAGTCTATCAAAACGCCGAGCATTGTTCAGGGAATCCGGTCGATAACAAACAACAAGCCCGTGCTGCTCATGACGCTTTCACAGATTCTGAGTTCGTTTTCCGTCGGCGGCAGCAGATCGGATTACAATATTGATGTGCTCAATTTCGCTTCAATGGGCTATATTACCGGGTTCCCGGGGGGACTTCTCGGGCCGGTGCCCTTCATGATTGTTCCGTGGTTCCGCCGCAAATTCCAATCGCGAACCCTTTACCTTGCAAGCGGATATATCGGGCAGGTCTTAATGATACCGGTTTTCCTGATTGGCTCGATAGGCGGCAAGAAAAACGGGCTTTATAAAAACAAAATTGTGATGGGCATCGCCCTGACTATTTATGAAACGATTATTGCGTTTTTCTATGGTGTCAGAAAGGTAATTCCCACCGAAATGTACAATGAATCCATGGATTACTGCGAGTGGAAAAACGGTTACCGCACAGAGGCGATGACATCCGTCGCGAAAGGGCTCGCCGGCAAACTCGCCGGTATTTACACAAATCTATTATCGCTTCAAATCAAACGCTGGATAAAATACGACCAGACTGCTTACATCAGGGGTGCCGCGCAGAGCGACAGCACGAAGTACTGGCTGTTTGCCTCGTATGCGATTTTACCCTTGTTAACGGGCTTTCTGGGCATCATACCGATGCTGTTTTATGATTTGTCCGGTAAAAAGAGGGAGAAAATGTATGCCGAATTGCTGGACCGCCGCGCGAATATGTCTAAAAACGCTTCGGAAGCCGACTCGGAAACGATGGCAAGGGTAGCCACCGAGCAAATGGAGGTCGGGATAAAAAATAAAGACAAGAAGCTGTAAGGATAATTGATATTATGGCAAAGACTTTTTCCTATAAACTGAAATATAATATTTCTCAGATGCTGATTAACGGCTTGTTTTCCGCCGTTGCTTTCTTTGTTCCTTCGCCTGAGTTTGTGAAGAAAAGCAAATATGTGACCCGTAATTTTTATGAGGGGACCGGCGTTTTCAGGGATAAAACCGCTCAAAATTCAAAATGGCATTTAGGGTTCGCTGTGGATACCCTCCTGACCGGCAACGAGCTCAACGGCAATCATTTCGTCGGCGGGGAAATCAGAACCGGACGAAAAGTTGCCACGGAGATTTATGACGATATGCGGGTGAGAGTAGTTGCCTTGAATGACGGGGTAAGCGGAACTGCTGTGTTTGCCGCTCTTGATTTATACGGGCTTGCCAACAATGATGTCCGCGAAATTCGTTTCCGCCTCGCGCAGTACGCGAAGGATAACGGAATTGTCAGCATTAATCTCATGTCCCTGCATCAACACAGCGTGGTGGACACCTTCGGCATGAACGGCGACCTGAAAGAAGATTTTCTAATAAACCCGTGGAAAAATCTTAGACATAGAACTGATATCAAAAACGGAAAAAACCCGGCGTTCATGGAAAATCTCTACCGGGTAACGGTGAAAACCGTCAAAACCGCCTTCGAAAACATGGAACCGGGCACGATGGTTTTCGGCGCGGTAAACGCAGCGGATTATATCAATGACCAGCGCCCGCCCTATGTTAATGACACCAATCTGAACCGGCTGCGTTTTATACCCGAAAATCCTCAAAGCAGCGATACCTGGATTGTCAACTGGTGCACCCACTGCGGCGGAAACGGTTCGAGCAATAGGCAGATTACATCGGATTATCCTTACTATATGGAAAAAGAAATCGCCGAAAAAGCTGATGCAAACTTCGTGATGATCCTGGGCGCTATTCAAAGCAACGCCATGAATAAAAACTCAAAGCTGCTCGGTTTACTGCAGGAACATACCGCAATTGATACCATGAAAGCGTATGGTCATGCATTTACCGACCTTCTTCTTAGCATACCGGACATAGATGAAATAACGGTCGAACCGCTGTTAAATATCCGCCATGAGCAAGTATTTCTGCCTTTACGCAACAGAGTTATGATTCTCGCCTTTAAAGTTGGGTTGTTCCAAAACTCTGTTGTTAAAACAGGTCTTTTCGGGTACGAGTTGGTTTCGGAAATCGGATATGCGCAGTTTGGCAAAAATATTGCCGCGGTGCTGATTCCCGGTGAACTTGAACCGTCGCTAGCCTACGGAGGTGCTCTTGGAGCAGGGGAGTCCTGGAGCGGGAAAGCTTGGGAAATCCCCTCCATACAGGAACTGGCGGGTTCTGATAAAAAACTGCTTGTTTTCGGCCTCGCTAATGACCAGATGGGTTATATTGTGGCGGATACCGATTTTGTGCCGATGACAGCGCCTGAAAGCGTCCATGTTGAGATTGTCTCCATCGACAAAAATTGCGCTTCGACAATGCTCACTGCTTTCCAAAGAATGATAGATTCTGTTCAGTAATACTAAATCACTCATAAAAACCTAACTAAATAATCTGTATAAAACCGCATAATACTATTCTGCATTAAAATGGTGAATAGTATAAATCAAAGCTTTTGCTTGATTTTTTAGAGGTTTTTTAATCGTGAATTAGTATAAAGTGTAAATTGAGCGCCTTTTTCAGTATGCTTGATAAATGAACAGTAAAAAATAAGACAAGATTTTGTTTCACCAAGATCTTGTCTTTAATATTTATTTGGTTTAGAAATCCGCTTTCCAAAGCCCATGGACACTACAGTATTCATAAACCGTCCCCGAGTCGGTGCCTTCAAAAACTGCTTTGGGTTCGAATCCCGGGGATAAGTATACGATGTCCGTTTTCTTGTCGGAATCTACTGCAATTAATTCAATATAGTGCTCAGGCAGCATGGGATGCAAGGTTGTGCTAACGGTGATGTCAAGACTGTCTTCACCCTTGGTTACAACCGGGATATGTTTTTCTTTTGCACCGTCTGTTGTATTGGTTTCGAGTCTTGTCATAGATTGGTCACAGCAATTCCGAGATTCATTGCCTTTTTTGAGTAAAGCCATTATGTTGCCGCATGCATTGCAACGATAAAAAATGATATTTGGCATTCTATTCTCCCTGTTAAATTAATTTCTAGTCATGCTGTTTATACTAATCCCGATTATAAAACCCCGATTATTAGACTCTGCATAGAATAACATTCCATTAATTCCGGTGTGATGTTTTACGGGCAGCATAACACGTTCCTGCGGAAATCAATGTTATTGTCATTAACAGCATCAGCATATCAACACTTTTATTACCTGTTTTTGGAATGGATGTATCTGTTTCGGTTGTATTCTTTGTCGTGGTTGATGCTTTGCTTATTACACCTGTAGTTTTTGCAGCTGTGGTGCTTACCGTTGCTAAAGTTGTTGCCCCGGTCGCAGCTGTTGTCGCCGTTGCAGGCGATGTTGAAGTAGTTACAGCTGCAGCTGCAGCTGCAGGTGGTGATGTAGTGATAGTTGCGGGTGACATTGTGGTAGTTTCAGGCGATGTAGTAGTGGTTTCAGGTGACGTTGTAGTAGTTACTACAGGCGTTGTAGTAGTTTCTACAGGCGTTGTGGTAGTTACTACAGGCGATGTAGTAGTTTCAGCCTCCGCGCAAAGCCCGTTATGGATGGTGACGGAATCTAATGTAACGGCACTTGTAAATGCCAGCAGTTGCCCTTGTACGGTCACACCTGTATTGGCTGTAATAGATTCTAACGCGAAGATATGCCCGACAAAATGTGAATAGGTACCCAAAGTTGCGGAACTGGTTACCTGCCAAAACACCCGGCAGTATCGGGCTTCATTTATTAACTTAATACTACTGTACGATTCGGTGGTAAGTGCACTCCCGATTTGAAAAATAAAAACAGCATTCGGGTCACCCTGTGCGTCAAGTGTTAATTCCCCGGTTAACTGAGCCGACGAACTAAAGGAATAAACGCCGGTTGTAAGCGTTAATCCGCCAAGGTTTTGTCCGGTTAAATCCGAGGTAACCGTTCTGCCCGCGGCATCGTCATAGGCTTTTTTTAAATCGATCTTTGCCAAATCCGTGAGTTCATTAGGAGGGGTATATGCGTTCCATCCGGCCATTGAGATGCCGGCCTGTCCGGTGATTGAAGACCCGGGAGATACACCGATATTTCCGCCGCCTTCGGGGATATCCCCGTCGATTACAGACGATCCGGCATTAGTGATTTCTGAACCGGCTAAAACAGCAAATGTTACGGTTGCGCCAAGGTCTACTTTTTCCGGTGGTTGCGCTGCAGAACTAAGGATGGGTAAGACGATCATAACCACCATAATAACCGGTAATATAAGTGCCAACAATCCTAACTTGTTAAATTTTTTCATAAATGTTTCATCCCTTTCAACCCAATTTGTTTGCGTTTTTATGTCCGGCTTTTTAAGGCTGCCGAACCGTTTATTGTTCGGGATGATATAACAGAGGTCGCAAAACAACAGAACCTATTAGCAAGTCGAATTTCAGCTTGCAGTTTTAATAGGTTTTTTGATTTCTTTCTTAATGGATTTTGCGGTCTTTTTTATATCATGCTTGATCTTCTGAATACCGGCATCCACATCTTTTTTTACATTCTCCGTCTTTGCGGTTACAGCTTCAATGGCTTCGCTTGCATCTTTTGCCGTCTGTTCCGCAGATTCTTTTACCATATCTGCTTCCTTCTGAACCGCCTCATTAACACTGTCAACTGTTTCGACAGCTTTATTTCTTAATTCTTCGCGCCCTTTTTTTCCCATTTTTACGGCGATCACAACTCCTGTTGCCGCTCCAAGTACGGCTAAAAAACCGATTCCTAAAAATAGCTTACTCATACCTTTTCTCTCCTCTATTCTTTTTATTTTTGTCCATAGTATTTCCGGATATTCTTTGATTGTGTTTATGCTTCTGCTTCTGATATTTCTACAGGATGTCAAGTAATTATTCATCGACTTTATTGTTTTCTGTGTGTTCTGCGTTTTCAACTGTGATTCCGGATTTCGGCTTAATAAGCTTCAGCACAACATAAGCAATGAGAGCTATAACAACCATTGCTACAACTGTTGCCACCGCATCTCCGACAGTTGTGCTTGCACGGGAAAATATGCCTTCAAAAACTACAGTAAAAAAATGGGTGAATGAATAAATTCCGCGCACAAAGCCGTTGCCCGTGCTTGCTCCGAGAATTTTGAAAACCAGGCGGAATGTCAGAAGAACTTCAATTATTCCGCAGATAATGCTGACGATGGTTTTTGCGGTGTTGCTTTCAACCTTGGTGTTTTGAGTTTTGACCTGTTTGGAAATTTGTTCCATAATAATACCTCCTGTTTAATTGGTTCAGATCGTTTAATGTGGCTGTTAAGCTATCTTGCGGCCGGTAATAATTTTTACCAGAACTACGATTATTGCTATTACCAATAGAATATGAATAAATCCGCCAAGGGTATACGAAGTAATTATACCGAGAAGCCATAAAACAATCAGAACTGCGGCGATTGCCCATAACATTGTTCCTCATCCTTTCTGCAATATCTTTGCATTGTTTAACTTTGAAACAGAATGTTAATCACGTTATAAGGATTTGAGATCTTTCGAAATTTTACTGTTAGTCTTGTGAATGTCTTTTTTGACTTTTCTATAGCCGGCAGCCATATCCCTCTTCATGGTTTCCTTTTTGTTTTTCATTTCCTTGATAGTTTGGCTTGCTTTGTTTGCTGTATCTGCCGATACATCTTTAGCATGGTCTGCTTTGTTCTGAACCGCCTCATCAATGCTTTTAACATTGTCGATCATTTTGTCGCTCATATCTTTTCGCTCCTTTCTTTTACACTCATGGCTGTAAATAATACCTGCTGCCGCTCCGATAATTGCCGTTGCGCCGGCACCAAAAACAAACTTTTTCATCACTTGCACTCTCCCCGTTATTATTGTTGTACGGCCGCTAAATAGACCTGCCGTGCTTTTGTGTTGGATTAATTGATTTGCATTGTTTTTTATACCTTTACCGGCAAGTATATGATTCATGTTATGCCGGAGTATGAAACGATAGTTATTGTCAGAGTATTCACGGTGCGATGCGCCTTCTTATTTGTCAACAAACTTATAGTATAACAATACCAATAAATAATCTATACTTTATGAGAACTATAATACTAATAATATTACTATATATATTTTCACGAATATGCTGAAGTTAAAAATCCCGGTTTTTGCGAAATGCTTGGTGCCGGTGTAGGCAATTAATGAAAGTATTATTGAGAAAAGGCGTTGAAGCCTTGTGTATATTTCATCGGGAAAGGCCCCTGATACTAATTTACGATTAAAAAACCTCAAAAAAATCAAGCAAATGCTTTGATTCATACTATTCGCCATTTTAATGCAGAATAGTATTATATGATTTTATGTGGATTTTTTAGTTAGGTTTTTATGAGTAATTAGTATGAGACTGTAAAAAAATAGCAATCTCATTTTCAAAGAAAACAAAATTGCAATAATCATAGATTAATTTTTGGGGAGAAGGCTGCTCCCGTCGGTTAACTGTCAACACTAAAAGCTCCGTTTTGACAGATGCGGCCAAAAACGGAGCTCAATATAATATTGGATTGTAACATATAAATCTGCGGTTGACCGATAAGGTTTGTTATTCCGGGCTGCCGGCCGGTTTTTTTAAAGTCAAAATAAGTCTTGCGGTTTCTTCTTCACTGTGATTTTCCATGAACTCAACAAAAGGGGCTATTCTTTCATATTCAGTAATGGAAAACAATACCGCGTCGGGTTGATTGTTTTTAAAAATAAATATTTTCCCTGTGATTTCTGTCTTTTCCCTGCATGTTTTGTAATTCTTTATCATTTCGGAATTTGAAACAATGGATTTAATAGATACTTTCATCGGCAGTGTCACTATCCTTTTGATTTAATGTATTATATGTTAAACTAAAGAAAACAATTTTTCAACTAATAATTTCAATAATTTTAAAATTATTTTAGTTAAGATTCGCTGAGGCCCAATTTTCATGGTATAGCATTTAATATGCATTATAATTTATTTTAAGATTTCACTTGATAAAAAGTCGATAAGCTTAACATTACTGTTCCCTTTATGGCTTTCCGCATATTCAATTAAGTCAGCCAGTTTGTCATATTTGGATATGGAAAACAAAACCGCATTGGGTTGATTGTTTTTTAAAATAAAAATATTGCCGTATGTTTCAGCCTTTTCGCGGCAGGTTTTGTAATTCTTTATCATATCTGTGTTGGAAACAATAGCTTTTGATGAGATTTTCATTTGAAGTACCATCCTTTCAGTTGCCCATATTCATACTACACCGATTATGAAAATATGTCAACAAAAAATGCTAAAAATTATTATAATAAAAATGAGAATTGGGTTATCGAATACTGTAAATGCACTTTGTGACAAGAGCTCACATGACTGCGTTAAGCTTGCCGATACCGGTAATACATTAATATATGTGAAATATGCAGAAATGCTCGAATGCGCTGAGTTGCCAGAAAAAGCTTGATTTGGCTGTTGAAAAAAATTAAAATCCGCATTTTTGCAGCCCGGTTCGGCAGAACCGGGCTGATTTCATGTGTCGCCGGCAGTAAAAATTCACTTAGTTTTCACAATAAATGCACAGGGTATACACCGGACTATGTTTAAATGATGGAGTAGTGTTCCGGCCGGCAAAGTGATGAAAGCCATTGCTTGGTTCTGTTGGGAACAATAAACTAATAAATTTTGGGAGGCTAATTTCATGAGATTCTTGATTCACGGATTAAAAAGTTTAATCCGCAGGCCGGCAAAAACAGGCATGCTGTTCGTCATTTTATTTGTTGTCTTTAATTTGATCTTTACCGGCTTCATTATTCAAAACAGTATAGCAAGATCCAAGGATTACATCCGCAACCAGATAGGCAGCGTCGTAGAATACAAAATGGATTACACAAGTTTTATTGCTGCCAACAACCCCGGCAGCAATCCGGAGGACCGGTCCGAAATGGCCAGTGTACCGGCCTTATCCAAGAAGATTGCGGAGAAAATGGCGACGAATCAATATGTGAAAAGCTATTATATCTCGGAAGCAGCCAATGTTGATTCATCAACCATTGACCCGGCTGAATCCCAGTCATCAAGCACCGGTTTCCAACGGAATTTCAGTGATTTTAATTTGAGCGGAACGAACAACACGGAAAACCTTGATTTTGTTTTGGGCAATGTTAAACTCACCGGCGGCAGAACACTGACAAAAGATGATTTGAGCAGCGGCAACAGTGTTGTTATTATTTCCGAGGATGTCGCGGATGCGAACAGCTTGCTGGTCGGAGATACTGTTTCACTGACGAAAGCCAGCACCCCGATGGAACAGATGGGGGGCGGCCCTAACAGCCAAAGAACCACAGCAGCGACAACAACGACAACGGCTGCAGCGGTCAGTTTCCAAGTAATCGGAATCTATAAGACTGTTGAAGACGGGTTTGATGCCAACACCATGTTTACATCCAACACTGTTATCGACAACCTCAACGGAACAGCCGCTTCTGACGAGACGAACGGTACCATCGTTTTCCTGCTTGATGACCCCGATCATATTGATGCCTTTAAAGAGGAAGCTTCTCCTTACGTAACATCGGAATATCATGCCCTCTATTCTGACGATTCCGAATACATCTCGTTAACAAAACCGTTGGATTTAATTTCGTTTATCACCTCTATTCTTATCTGGGTTGTGTTTGTTGCCGGCGCGGCGATTATTATGGCACTGGTCACAATCTTTGTCAGGGACCGTAAATTTGAAATCGGGCTATTACTGTCCTGCGGGGAGGCGCGATTAAAAATAATATCTCAGTTTATCTTCGAAATTTTGGTCATTGCCATTGTCGCTTTCGGCATATCAATCGCTTCCAGCAGTGTGGTGGCCAAAAGTGTCAGCGGTTGGATTGTGGACAATCAATTGCTTTCGACAACCAGCCTTATCGGCAGCACAAGCACGGATACAACAACTCAACAGCAGTTTGGACCGGGCCGCCAAAGCAGTGTCTCCCTGTATGGCGCTGTGGATATGCAGAGTGTGACGGACGCGTTCGATGTCTCTGTTAATGCTGCGGTCATCGGAGAATTGATGCTGGCAAGTATTATCCTTATTTTCTTCGGTTCAAGTATTCCATTGGTAGTAATTATGCGTTATAAACCGAGGCGGATCATGCAGGATGACAATTAAAAAATTATACAGCATAAAAATAGACATTATAAAAGCTTAAAAAATAAGGAGGAATTATTGTGAGTGAAGCAATTTTTGAGTTGGAAAATATTGATTACGGGTATGTTGACGGCAGCAAAAAACGGGTCATTCTTGACAGCCTGAACTACAGTTTTGAAAAAAGCACTTTTTATACAATCTTGGGTCCTTCCGGAAGCGGCAAATCAACGCTTCTGGCTATTGCAGGTGCATTGGATGAGCCGGAGAAGGGTCTTGTCAAATTTCAAGGGAAAGACGTAAAAAAATTAGGATACACCCTATTTAGACGAAACAGTATTGCGATTATCTTCCAAAAATATAACTTGCTGAATTATCTGACCGCTGTGGAAAATGTGGAAGCGGATATGATGATTATCGACCGGAAGATTCCCGGCAAAAAGAAGGAACTTGCTTATAAAATTTTGGATAGTCTGGGCATTGTCAAATCGAAAGCGGACCGCCGCGTAACCAGTTTGTCCGGCGGCGAACAGCAGCGGGTTGCTATTGCCCGCGCGCTTGCCAAGGATGTCGAGCTTATTCTGGGTGATGAACCGACCGGCGCACTGGACACGGCAACGCAGGGTGAAATCATCAAATTGTTCAAAAGCCTGGCGCATGACTATGGCAAGACAATCATTATAGTTACCCACTCGGATGAGGTTGCGAGTCAGAGTGATATCATTCTGCACTTGAAAGACGGCAAATTAATAACCGGATCAAAAATATAACCGGATAAGGAGTTGAACAGAATGTCAGAGGACAAGAGCTATTTGGACTCATTTACAAAAAGCGGGAAACCGGAAGGCTTTGAAGCGGAGACATTTGTCGCTGTAAAAAATAAAAGCAGAAATATTAAAATCATCGCGGCGATTATTACAGTGGTTGTTTTGTTAGTAGGTTCTTTTGTTGTTTTCAATAAAATGAACCATGTTGAAGTGCCGGCATTGGTTGGTATGACTTTGGATGAAGCGAGTGTGTGGGCCACACAAAACAAAATCATTTTGGCATCCAAAAGCAGTTATAATTTTGATATTGATGCGGATACCGTCATTTCACAGGCGACACAAGCCGGTGAATCGATCAAGAAACAATCTTCTTTGACGATTGAAGTTTCGCTCGGCGCCGACCCTTCTGAAAAAATTACCTGGCCGGATATCAAAACGATGACAAAGAGCGAAATTGAGACTTGGATCAGCGATAATAAACTGACCGGTATTAATATTGCGACGGCAAACAGCGATGTGGTGGAAGCCGATAAGGTCATCAGTTACACATTGACGGATAATACCGAGGAGAATTTCACAAGAAAGAGCCGTGCAACCGTCAACATTTCCCTTGGCGCGGCAGATGCATCCGAAACGGTTGTTGTGGAAGATTTTTCATCCATGAAAGCCGGCGAAGTCCTTCAATGGGGCGCCGATAATGATGTTGCAATTGTAATTTCAGAAGCGTTTGACGATTATGTTTCCGCGGGAAATGTTATTTCTCAAAGCATAAAAGCCACAACAGAAATCAATAAAACCGAACCGATTACCGTTGTTGTTTCAAAAGGCGAGCCGATTGTGGTTGCCAATTTCTCATCTATGTCGGAGGATGATGCGAATGCCTGGGCAAAGCTGAACAATGTCACCTTGATTATTAAGGAAAAATATTCAAGCAACAACGATAAAGGCAAGCTGTTTTCACAGAGTATTGCGGCCGGTTCCACCATTGAAGGCAGCGATGAACTGAAACTGACTTATTCCCTGGGGCCGGTTGACGTTGCCAGTTATGTTGACAAATCAAAACTTGATATTCTAAACTGGCAGAAGGAAGCTAATACAAAGGGCGCGAATATCACCCTGACCTTCAGCAGTATGTATGGGACAAGCGGATCATCCGGTAAAATCGTCAGCCAATCCATCAAGAATGAATATGTCATGCCCGGGACAAGTATTGATGTTGTTATTTCACTTGGGATGAAGGTTGTTACACCGGATTTTTCTGAATTGACCGAAACAGGATGCAGTGAACTGGCCAAGTCTTCGGGTGTCACTGTAGTATTCAACTACCAAAGCAGCAGTACCGTCAGCAAGGGGTTAGTCATCAGCCAAAGCCCGGCTAAAGACACTGTAATTACCGATGCGGAACCGATTACAATAGCAATATCGCTCACCGGGACATCGGAGGCAGTTACTGTTCCAAACTTTAAAGCCATGTCGAAAGATGAAGCTGACACATGGGCAAGCACCAATAACATCACATTATACTATGTGAACAGTTACAGGGATAATGACGCGAAAGGCAGCCTGTACAACCAAAGTATTGCTTCGGGTAAAAGTATTGCAAAATCATCAGGCATCACCGTTTACTATTCATTGGGCAAATCAGCCACCGTACCGGATTTTGCGCCCATGACCAAAGAGGAAGCTAATTCATGGGCTAAAACCAATAATGTCAGCCTGACATATGTCGAAAAATACAGAAACAGTGAAACGAAAGGAAGCCTGTACAGTCAAAGCATTTCTTCCGGGGAAACCATTGCGCAGGGAACGGATATCACGGTTTACTGCTCATTGGGGCAAGTCGAAATAGCGAGTTTTGTCGGGAAGTCAAAGCTTGATATGCTGAATTGGATGACAGATGTCAACAGCAAGGGCGCCAACCTCAGCGCTGTTTACACCTATGCCGGTGACACGGCTAAGGATATGAATATGATTGTCGGCCAGTCGGTTATGAATACCAATGTCTCAACCGGTACGGCAATTACTTTCAACATCTCCTGGGCTTAATACTAAATCCGCAGATCAGTCTTTGAATACGCTCGGTTGTCTGCGGGTTTATATAAATAGCCGGTTTTACTCCAAGAAGTAAAACCGGCTCAATTCTTTATGGTTGCGGCTGTTTGGTTGGTATGATATTATAATACTAACCACCGATAAAACGCATTGAATCTTTACGGTCTTTTTTGCGCCGTACTGCGTTGTCCTCCTTGCCTTGCGACAGCAAAGCATCGTCATCCGCCTTGTACAGCACAAAAAATCATCGTAAATCTAACAACGCTTTTCATCGCCGATTAGTATAATACTATTCTGCATTAAAAATGTAGCTACATTTTTAATCAGCAAGCCTAAAAACCTATAATTTTAAAAATCCGGGGGTACTCACGATGATAAGCAGAACGAAGTTCAAAGTCGATAACGCGGGCATTGAAAAATTGTTTAAAGCTGCCGGAATAGACGGATGCAGCGAAATTGCTCCGCTGGGTGCCGGTGAATACAATGCGGTCTTTTCCGTAAAAGCAAACGGTAAGGAGTACGCAATCAAAATCGCGCCTACGGACGATATTCCGGTTTTGACTTATGAAAAAAACATGATGGCTTCAGAGGTTTTTTGGTATAAACAGATGAAGGAATATTCGCCAATTACCGTGCCGGAGATTTATGCGGCGGATTTCAGCAAAAAGCTGATACCGGCCAACTATTTCATTATGGAAAAACTGCCCGGCCTGCAGTTGGACAAAATGGATTTTACACAAGCAGAGAAGACGGAAGCTGTTTCCGAGATGGCAAAAATGGCTGCGTACATACATGAAATTAAAAATGACAAATTTGGATACATACAAAACGGACTGTTTAATGACTGGTATCCGGCAATCCGGTCCATGGTAACGGCGATTATCGGCGATTGTGCGTCGAAAGGCCGGAAATCAAAGCGCGGCGAAAAACTTCTGGCTTATATTGATCAGAATAAAACGGCTTTAAATAAAGCTGAATGCTGTATGGTAAATTTTGATATATGGCCTCCAAACATCCTGTGCAAGCGTGAAAACGGTAAAATCCGTTATGCCTGGATTGACCCGGAGAGAAGCTTTTGGGGCGACAAAATGGTTGATTTTGTCTGTCTTGAGATGATGAAACCGCTTGCGGAAAAAAAGGTAAGCCTTGCGGCCTATAACGCGGTTGCCGTAAAACCCGTAGCAGTGACCGCAGATGAAGAAATCCGGTATGCGGCGGCGCAGGGCTATTTGGCCCTCATTATGGAAACCGAAAAATACTACCGCTATACCCCGCGTCATTTCGGCTGGTGGCGCAATGTTCTTGCTTCGGCGTTGCTCTATAGAAAAGCTTTCGGAGAATTGAAAAAAGGCTGAAACCGATACGTCGTTCAGGCTAAAATCACAGAACGGACCTCTGTGTTTTTATTGTTAAGTAATAACCGATTGACAAACGGCTGTAATTGCAATAAACTCAAATAAGAGAAAAACGTACATCCGTTTGTTTATCACACAATCTGTTTTACGAAAGGAGCCGGGAAAATGAGCATTTATGATTTTACGGTCAAAGACACTTTCGGGGATGATGTATCCCTCGCGGATTACAAGGGCAAGGTTCTGCTGATTGTCAACACAGCCAGCAAATGCGGCTTCACCCCCCAGTTTGAAGGGCTGGAGAAACTCTACACCGAGCTTTCCGGCAAAGGCTTTGAGATTTTGGGCTTCCCCTGCAATCAGTTTCATGAACAGGACCCGGGCACCAATGAGGAAATCCGGAATTTCTGCCAGATGAACTACGGCGTTTCCTTCCCCATATTTGAAAAAATCGATGTCAACGGGGACAATGCCGCGCCGCTCTATAAATATCTGAAGAGTGAAAAAGGCGGCATCGGCGGCAAAAACATCAAATGGAACTTTACCAAATTCCTTGTTGATAAGGATGGGACAGTGCTCAAGCGCTTTGCTTCCGCCCATACACCGGAAGCCCTCCGGGACGATATCGTCAAACTGCTGGATTAATCTGTTTAATAAAACTTAATCATATGAAAGAGGTGAAAGCGCGCCTTTGCCTCCGGCGTCAGCCGGGCCGGGCAATGCCGCGTGAAAAGTATGGAAATCAATGTTTACACCACAACGGACTGCTCCATGTGCAAGGCGGCCAAAGAGTTTTTAAAAGCAAACGGGTTTGTCTTCACGGAACGCAATGTCTCGGAGGACAGGCAGGCCGCCAAGGATTTAATTGTTAAAACAGGGCAAAGAAAGCTGCCAACCATCGATGTCGGCGGCACATATGTCTTCGGCTTTGACCAGGAGTCGCTGGAAGAGCTCCTTGGGCTCTGATACTAACCACCAACAAAAAGCGTTGCACCTTAGCGGTTTTTTTCGCTGCGTACTGCGTTTTCCTCCTTGCCTTGCGACAGCAAAGCGTCTTCGTCAGCCTTGTACGCCACAAAAAATCCTAGCAAATCTAAAAACGTTATTCATTGGCGATTAGTATAATTCTTAATAATCGGGAATGGAGATTCATATGGATAAAACCTTGCAGACGCCGGATTTGCTGATACTCGGCGGCGGCCCTGCCGGTTTGACGGCCGCCATCTACGCGGCGCGCGCCAAACTGGATGTGGTGCTGCTGGAAATGATACTTGCCGGCGGCCAGCTGCGCGACACGAAGGCGATAGAAAATTATCCCGGCTTTAAAAGCATTGCCGGGGAAGACCTGGCGGAGCTGATGGCGGAGCAGGCAAAGGCGCTCGGCGCAAAGCTTGTTAACTTCAGCCCTATTCAGGCGGTTTCACTCACCGATGATGTGAAGACGGTGGAAACGAAAAAAGCAATCTACAACCCGAAGGCCGTGATTATTGCGACCGGCGCGGTGCCCAAGAGGCTGCCCATCCCGGGCGAAGCGCAGTTTTACGGCAAGGGCATCCATTACTGCGCCACGTGCGACGGCGCGATGTACGAAAACAGCGTGGTCGGGGTTGCCGGCGGCGGTAATTCGGCGCTGGAAGAAGCCTTGTTTCTGACCAATTTCGCCTCCAAAGTGATTATGCTCAGACGCCACGACTATTTCAACGGCGCAGCGGCCACCATTGACGCGGTGCTCAGCCACCCGAAAATTGAAGTGATGTTCAATTGGGACCTTGTTGACGCCGCGGGGGAGGACTTTGTCACATCCGCGCTGCTCAAAAATACGAAAACCGGCGAAGAGAAGAGTATCGCGCTCTCCGCTATTTTCGGTTATATCGGCACCGAACCGAAAACGGCACTTTTTAAGCCGGACGTGGCGCTCAATGAGCAGGGCTATATCATCACCGACGAAAACCTGCAGACCAATGTAAAAGGTGTCTTCGCGGCAGGCGATGTCCGGAAGAAAACGGTCCGGCAGATTACCACCGCTGTGGCAGACGGCACCATTGCCTCGCTGAATGCCGAAAAGGTTGTTAAACAGCGGTAACCGGCCGGCGCAGATATTGAGGTCTATTTTAAAACATTCTTTCATGAATTAAATTGCGCTTCGCTTGATTTGCCAGACGAAAGGAGGAGTCCTCATTAAAAACATTTTTTTAATCCGTAAAATTCTCGCGCTGCTGATGACAATCCCCATCTTTGCCGGTTTGCTCAGCGGCTATAACTCGCCGGTTTCCGGCGAGACACTTAATTTGTGGATGGGGGAATCCGTCGTGTGGACCGGGGAAGAAACTTTAAGCGAAAAGAAAGATAAAATCGAACAGGCATATCAGGCAGCCATGGCGACCACCCCCGCGTTTGAAGAGGTCAGCCGGTACAATCTGCCCGCTTCGCCTCATAAATTTATAGACTGGTTCAAATACAGCGGCATCAAAGCGATCACCTATGACGGCATGACCTTGGACGGGCAGAAAACCAAAGTGTTCGCCTACATCGGCTTCCCGAAAAACGCCGCGCCGGGCAACCCCGTCCCCGGGATTGTGCTCGTGCACGGCGGCGGCGGATACGCTTTTTACGAATGGGTCAAGGCTTGGAATGACCGGGGTTATGCGGCGATTGCGATGAGCAATACCGGCTTGTTCCCCGACGGAAAAGATGCCTGGGTTTTCGGCCTGCAGGGTGGTTTTGCGCAGGCAGGGTATGTCAACAGTTATGACAACGACGGCTTTTCCACCGCTGACCGCAAGGCGGACAACCAGTGGATATACCATGCCGTGGGTCAGACGATTCTGGCGGGCAACATCCTGCGTTCCTTCGATTGTGTGGACAAGAGTAAAATCGGTATTTCCGGCATTTCGTGGGGCGGGGTTATCACGTCCATCGCCATCGGTTATGACAACCGTTTTGCTTTTGCCGTGCCTGTCTACGGCAACGGCTATCTGAACGAAAGTTACGGCATCTTCGGCCCCATCACAGCCGGGGAAGCGGTGCAAAGCCTTTGGATGGCGCAGGAACGCTTTGACAAAGTGACCATGCCGGTGCTGTGGCTTGTGGGCAATGATGACTTTTTCTTCTCTGTAAATACCCATAGCAAGTGTTGCGCGGATACACACACCGACAACAGCCGGACGGTTATGACCGTCCTTTCCGGTTTTCAGCATGGCCATTATATCGGCTGGGAACCGGAGGAGGAATACGCCTTTGCTGACAGTGTCGTTCGCGCGGCGCTGCCCATCCCCGCATTCGCGGTTCAGCCGGCGGGCAGAACTGTTGAGGCGCAAATGGAGAACGGGGCGGAGATTGTTTCCGCCAAACTTTTTTATGTTACACAACCCTTTGCCTATGACAATGCAAACTATACAATGATTACCCCGTGGCACTCGCAGCCTTTGGCGGTTGACGGTACCCGGATAACCGGTACTGTACCAATGAACGCTATCGGGTATTATATAGAGTGTGTTTGCAATGTAGACGGCAAAAAGCTGGTTTCCGCTTCACAGTATATTGAGTTGTAAAATTTGTCCTAACCGGCAGGGAAATGAATAAGGGCTGTATCAAACGCTGAAAATCAGCGGTGGGATACAGTCCCTTTTTTTGATGAAAAACATAGGACAGTTATGTAATTAGATTAGAAAATCATAGATCCGCTCCCTGATTTTGCTCTGTCCAACCTCTCAACTACCTATTATTCCGTTGTGTAAGTCTAAAAAATTTGCATTAGACAAATTAGGAATTTTGTATTTTGTTATAAAGTGTCTTTTTTGTTGTAAATTTGTTGGCTTTTATGGTACAATAAGAAAAATATTTGTTGTTCTTATAACTTTAAGGATTTCGCCCAACTGCATTCAATAGCAATAATGGGAAGTTGAAAACAACGTAATTATATTTCCTATCGAGCATAAAAAAGTGTTTAGTTCAGGAAAGACATATTATACGAAAATATACTTTGGGAGGGTAACTATGAAACGATATCAAATCTTTATTAGTTCCACATATAAAGATTTACAAGAGGAACGGCAGGCAGTGTTGCAAAGTATTCTCAAACTTAGGCATATTCCTGTTGGTATGGAACATTTTGTTGCAACAAATGAGGAACAATTTAATTATATCAAACGACTTCTTGATGAAACAGACTACTACATTATTATTGTAGGTAACAGATACGGGTCACAAGCTGATGATGGTATTAGCTATACTGAAAAAGAATTTGAATATGCTGTAAGTTTAAGAATTCCAGTAATTGCGTGTATTCATAGTAATCCTGATTCTCTTCCAGTTAATAAATCTGATACAGAATTGGATGCAAAACAGAAACTTATTGACTTCAGAAATAAATTGATGCACCATAGAATGGTTAGTTATTTTAGCTGGGACAATCCATCTGCTCTTTCTGCTGAAGTTGCTGTCGCTTTAATAAATGCCATTAGCGATTGTCCTCGACCCGGTTGGGAAAGAGTTGTATCCTACGAAAATTCAGATTTATTAAATCAATTAAATGATTTGAGAGTTGAAAATGATAAAATAAAAGCTCAACTAGACGAAACGAATCGTTCAGAAGAACGAGAGCAGTTAATTATGCAGTTCCCATGGAGTACTGTTCGTACCTTTTCGGGTTATTCACAGTGGGATGGTTATCAAAACACTTTTATTCCAGTTTCTATTACATGGAAACAGATATTTTCAATCATTGGTCCGATTTTGTTAGTCAATAGCTCTGTTTCCTTAGTTGGCTATGCTTTTGATCATGCACTGTTTTTAGATCGTGACCCTCATTTTTGTGTTCCAGATGTGGAGTTTCAGTTAATAATTGCAGAATTATTAAAATATGGACTAATAGAACTTCGTGGAGATAAAATCACTTTGACCAAAGAGGGTAAGCAATGTCTACATTCAACACGAGTTTCTGTTGACGAAGAACTTGATAAAATTCATATTCTTGTAATGGAGGTGCAGAATAGTACGCCACAAAAATCAAATAAAAAAATCTCTGAATTCATAAAATTATTGTCAGATTTCAGTTCTAATCCAGAGTCAATTAATTATATTGGACAGACTCTACTTAGCTTAAATGTATTTTTAGGTAATCAGACTGAATGGGATAAGGAGCAAGTAGAAACTGCACAGAAAAATATTGCAGATATTCTAAATGTAGCATTTGAAAGTGAACGTATAGAGATGGGTGCTTTTGATCCTATTTTTAATCTTTCAAAAATAATGGACTTGATTAATTTCTTGAAAGTCAAGTTACATGAAATAACAGAGGGTAAGCATGATTAAAGCCTCCTGTAAAATACACAGCAATATTATATCATGTGAGTTTATGCAAGAAGTTTGAATTTCCCATTATGCATATAACATGCAGTACGGATTTTAAATCTCAGTATCACTTAAAATTATCCACACCCTTCACTGGCTCGGCTTAGCTAGCACTGCCCCTACCGGGGATTACAAAAGTCCGCCAATAGGAAACACGCGGGCTGGTTCTGTGATTATGAAACGAAGCACAGACCCATCACTTGATATTGTTTTATACTTTTAATATAAATTAACACTTGTGTGGTTATCTCGTTGTAGTTTATAGTATAATAAGAAAAATAGTCGTTGTTACCAATTTGTTGAAAAATGAAATTTAATAATATTATTGATTGGATTAAGGTGCAAAGAAATGAGACTCGGAAAAGCATTTGAAATACTTGTAAAACAAATACTAATAAATGTTGGGTTCTCAGAGATCTTATCAGATGGTCTGTATATTTTTGATGGTCCACCTGGTCAAATGATTCAAGGATTAGGTGAAGCGCATAATGCAGATGTACTTTTAGAACCACCTGTTCAAACACCATTCTATTCACAAACGAGATTACTGGTGGAGTGTAAGGATTATAGTAGAAAGATTGGCTTGAATACCGTTAGAAGCGCCTTGGGGTTAAGGGAGGATATTAATCATTTCAATATAGTCGATGTGAATGAACTGATTGCTAGACGACACCAGAATCGACATGGACTCGTTCATAATTACGATAGATATTCTTATCAGGTTGCTATTGCCGCATTAAATGGATATACTGTGCCTGCACAAAAATTCGCTGCAACTTATCGTATTCCGTTACTGGAATTTAATAAAATGCCATTTTGGCATGAATTTAATGACGTAATTAGAGGTAGAAACTTGCGTCAAAATCTATTTTCACCCACTATAGAAGGCTTTGAAGATGCTGAAACAGAGGCAAAAATTATTGCCCTAGCGGATAGAATTGGTCAGCGTATGGCTGTGGCGATTACTAATTCGGGTCAAATGTTATTTCTGTATCGAACAACCGGGGAACAAACTCATTTTTCTGATTATTACTCTTTACATTGGTATGAACCAAAACTTCCGTGGAGTTTAGATACAGGAGAACAAACATATTTCTTCCAATTACCAGATAACATTTTAAAAATTTGGTTGGAAAATTCAAAAAACGAACTTGAAATGAAAAAAGAAGCTATTTGTTGCAAAGCGAGCTTTTTATCAAATATGGTTGTATATTTTACCGAATGCAATCGTCCAGTTATCAAAATGATTTCAATAGATAAATATGAACTCGAAAGAGCTAGAGAGGCTCTCAACTGAAGAAGAACTGAAGAAGGGACGGGGGTTTGACACAACCCACCTTCATACTTTTAATACCAGTTCTCTGTTTCATTGCTGTTACCTATGTGTCATATAATTATTGACTGTGTCAAACCCCCGTCCCCTTGACACTTCGGCATTGTGCAAATACATCATCCGGTATCAGCTTCACCGTTAATGCAACAAGCCCCGGTAAAATAATTAAATCGTCAAGATATCCGATTACTGGAATAAAATCCGGTATCAAGTCAATCGGCGACAATGCATAGGCCACAGTTATTCCGGCCAATATCTTAGCAAAAACAGGGGTTTCCTTTTTCTTTAACGCTATAAAAACAGCGGGAACATCCGTTATAAGCTTTTTGGCACGTTCCTTTAATGTCAAAAAAATCAAACCTCCTCAAACAACAAAACGATAAACCAAATAAACCAACCAACCCATTATATGCTTTTCGTATTCATCACGCGCATCGCATTCAGAATTGCAAGGAGCGCAACGCCCATATCGGCAAACACCGCTTCCCACATTGAGGCCACGCCAAATGCGCCCAGGGCAAGGAATATGGTCTTCACCCCTAATGCAAACACAATGTTCTGAAATACGATAGTTCTTGTTCTTTTAGCAATTTTTATTGCTGTGACTACCTTTGACGGTTCATCTGTCATGATGACGATATCCGCAGCCTCAATCGCGGCGTCAGACCCTAACCCGCCCATCGCTATGCCAATATCCGCTCTGGCAAGCACCGGCGCGTCATTGATGCCGTCTCCCACAAAGACAAGCTTCCCCTTAGAAGACTTTTCACCCAGCAGCCGTTCAAGGTAGTCAACCTTATCGGACGGCAGCAGTTCCGAAAAAACTTCGTCCAGCCCCAGCTGTTTGCCGATTTTGTCTCCTACTGTCTTCAAATCGCCTGTAAGCATAACAGTTTTTTGAACGCCGAGCGGTTTTAATCCCTTAATTGCGTTTGCCGCATCAGCTTTCACTTCGTCCGCTATGACAATGCTGCCGGCATAATGCCTGTCAACAGCAATATGCACAACCGTTCCGATTGTATCGATATTGTTGATATATTCAATATTCTCGCTTTCCATCAGTTTTGAATTGCCGGCAAGCACTTCTCTGCCGTTAACAGCTGCTTTTATACCGTTGCCTGCAATCTCCCTGTAATCTTTAATCCGGGTTTTATCAATGCCCGCATGGAAAGCAGATATAATGGAAAGCGCAATCGGGTGGTTTGAATAGCTTTCGGCATAAGCCGCATATTCAATCAATTCCGTCCCGGTAAAACCGTTTTGCGGATTTACTGCCGTAACATCAAAGACGCCTTTTGTCAATGTCCCGGTCTTATCAAACACAACAGTTTCAACATTGTTTAAGGCTTCAAGGTAATTGCTGCCTTTGACCAATATCCCTCTCTTCGATGCTCCGCCGATACCGCCGAAGAACCCTAACGGGATGGAGATCACCAACGCACACGGGCAGGAAACCACTAAGAATACCAGCGCTCTGTAAATCCATTCGGAAAACACTGCGCCCGGAATGGCCAAAGGCGGTATTACAGCAAGCAATAAAGCGCCCAATACCACTGCGGGCGTATAGTAACGCGCAAATTTTGTTATGAAATTTTCGGTCGGCGCCTTTTTACAGCTTGCATTTTGAACCAATGCCAAAATCTTTGAAACGGTTGATTCCCCATAATCTTTTGTTACTTCAATTGTCAGGATGCCGCTCTTATTAATAAATCCGCTTAATGCGGTGCTTCCGGGCTCCAAATCACGGGGCAGGGACTCGCCTGTTAATGCCGAGGTATCAACGGTGGATATTCCTTCAATCACTTCCCCGTCCAGCGGAATTTTTTCACCCGGCTTAACTACGATAATATCACCTATATTTACATCTTCGGGCGATACCTTGTTCAGCTCAGCGCCGGCTTTTAAATTCGCATAGTCCGGCCGGATATCCATTAATGCGCTGATGGACTTTCTGGAATGATCAACCGCCATATCCTGGAATAGCTCGCCGACCAGATAAAACAGCATGACAGCAACAGCTTCCGGATACGAGCCGACGAAGAAAGCACCGATTGTAGCGACACTCATCAAAAAATGTTCCGTAAACACTTGACCGCGTATGATGCTTTTTATTGCCCGTAAAACAACACTTCCGCCGACAATAAAATAGCTTGTTAAAAATACAGTAAGCTCAAGCCAATTTTGAAAACTGAAAATAATTCCGGCTGCAAATACAGCACCGCCAACCACAAGTTTAATAATTTCCGTCTTGTGATTTTGTTCTCCTTCATCATCTTTTTCGCTTGCCTGTGTTTTTGGTTTTACATCACTTTCATATTTAGTTACATTAACATCCGGCTCTATCTTGTTTACGATGCTTTTAATATTTTTATTTATCTCTGCAAGTCCGGCGTTTGGCTCCGGTTCAAAAACAAGCAATTTTGAAACAAAATCCACCGATGCCGATTGAACCCCTTGAAGTTTATTAACTTCAGTTTCAATTTTAGCCGCACAATTTGCACAACCAAGACTGTTGAGCATCAGTATTTGTTTCATGTCAGTCCTCCTGAATTCTGTTTTCTTTGATATGCTCCAGGCCTTTTTCGAAAATTGCTGTCACATGTTCGTCTGACAGCGAATAAAAAACAATTTTCCCGTCTTTTCTGTGTTTCACAAGGTTTGCCTGCTTCAAAGAACTTAACTGATGAGAAATAGCGGACTTTGTCATATTGAGAAGTACGGCTAAATCACAAACGCACAGTTCACTCTTATCAAGAGCCCCGATAATCCTTGTTCTTGTACTGTCTCCCAAAACCTTGAAAAAATCGGACAAATCATACAATTGCGCTTCTTCTGGCATTTTCTTTTTTACAGATTCTACCACATCGGCATGAATAACATCACAATCGCAAAACATATCATCTTTCTTCAAAATGGTCACTCCCTAAATATTAATAGTTGAGTATTCGTTCAACTGATATAACTATTATAGTTGAACGCACACTCAACTGTCAAGCGTTTCTGATTTATTTTTTGTTTTGCGCTGAAAATGCTGCCGCTGCCAACTTCATCGTGCAAGATGCTTGAAACGTCCCCCTGTATTATGATCAGGTGCTGCGACTATTTCAAGGGCGCGACGGTTACCATCGAAGCGGTGCTCAAGCACCCGAAAATTGAAGTGATGTTCAATTGGGACATTGTTGATGCCACGGGTGTGGATTTTTGTCACATCGGCGCTGCTCAGGAACATAAAGACCGGCGAGGAAAAGAGCGTCGGTCTATCATCACCGACGAAAACCTGCAGACCTTTATCAAAGGTGTCTTCGCGGCAGGTGATATCCACGAGAAAACGTTTCGGCAGATTACCACCACCGTGGCGGACGGCACCATTGCCACGCTGAATGCCGAAAAGGCTATTAAGCAGCGGTAATAGGCACGCTAATACAAAGGAGCTGTATCTCATCGCTGATTTCTCAGCGTTATGATGCAGCTCCTTTTTTTGATGAAGACAGATGTCGGACAAAGTGCCGGTTTAGGCAGCAGTCATTTGGCTTCGTTTCCCTTTCCGAATTTTTTCTTAATGTCGCGGTTAAGCGCTTGGGGCCAATTTTCGGTCCAGGTCTTCGCGGTTCGCAGCAGCTCATCGCAGAATGCTGCCACATCTTCACCCGTGATTTCTAAAACCTGCTTGCCCTCCGCCGCGCCGGCTTCAAACAAATCGATCAAATCATATTGAATCTTCAAAATGTCATACCCGTCACCCGACGCGAATTTCCACATATATTCCTGGATTTTTTTATACACGAACTGATAGTCCTCCGGCAGGGCTTTTACCCTTGCCATCTGCTGCTTATACTCTTTTTTGTCCCCGATGATTTTTTCAAAAATTTTCAACATTGTTATTGCCCCTCCTTTAATTGGTTCATTTTCGACGCGATAAATTCCCATTTTTTCCAAAACTTTTTCAGTTCCGCACGCCCGGCTTCGTTGAGCATAAAGAACTTGCGCGGCGGCCCCATATCGGACGGCTTTTTTTCGATGTCCACAAGGTTGCTTTTTTCCAGCCGCAGCAGGATGGTGTAGACGGTGCCGTCCACAACGTCCGCAAAGCCGAGGGCGTTGAGCCGCCGGGTGATTTCGTAACCGTAGATTTTTTCATGGCTGATGATTTCCAGAACACAGCCCTCCAGCACGCCTTTTAGCATTTCCGTAAGGTTTTCCATATAAACTCCTTTTTACCTATTATGTATGACTTGTATGAAGTAATACTGATTACTGGTATATAGTAGCACAGAATAGTAGAGTTGTCAATAGGGGAAATAAAAAAGACGGTTCTGAATTAATTTGTTAATCATAGAACCGTCCCTGATTTAAGTGCCAATTATCAGATCTTTGTTGTTGTAGTTTTAAGCATTACAAACTGACATTTAGTGATATTACAGTATTTCTTTTATACATTGATCAATTAAATAAATGCTTATCGCTTCATCTGAATTAAGATTAAATAGAGAAATAATTTTGTTCTTCAGTTCAATCAAACTTGCTTTACAATAAGCATCTCCATTAAGAACAGCACCCATTTTATGTGTGTCCACAGCACATTCATGATACTTTGGATTCCCAAAGTCAAAATCAGGTGTATATATGTTTGTATAATCCTTTTGAGCCACCCAAGCGGCACCCATTTCATTTAGACAAGCAGGACTATTAATATAGCTATTTGACCATAATATAATTATAAATACATTTCCACCGATTGCATCACGCAAATAATCATAAATATTTCTATCAAGCGGTATTTTGTGTAAAGGATGTGAGGTGTATATCAACTGGTCGTGTTTTACACCTAATCCCATTATTAGTTTTTCAAGTGCATCTGCATATTTTCTGTCATTTGACTTGTGACTGAGAAATATTAAAGGTTGATTTATTTTTGGTGAAGGTATGACCAAATTGCCTTCTTCGTTGTCAAGTAAATACAAACGAAGTATTCCAATGACTGTGTTAGCATCTATCAGACCTGTTCCATTTCGGAGCAATACTCCATTTTGAATTTCTGGTAATTCTTTTTTAAAAACATTTCTACTTTGAATAATAATATCAAAAAGATCATTTTCTGCTTGGTTAAAACCCTGAGGTCCAGAACTATTGAGTTCATCCATAGCTTCCTCTATTTTTGCAATATACCCTTGAATAAAAATCTTCTTATTTTCTGTCAATATACTCACTCCTTCATCTCAAAAATTATGATCCCTATTCATTTTCAAGTTATTATTACCATTTAATATTATCACTATATAAATGATTGTCAACATAATAAAATTTGTCTAATAAGAAGAAAAACTAAGATGGTTTTTTGATAATTTATTTGACTATAATCTTTTTGTAGTCGATTTGCTTTTTTTCGATCTAAAAAACCCCGTTTCAATCGAAGCGGGGCCTACATAATCTCAATATTTATCCCACCGGCGTTGTTCATACGCCAAACCTCCACCACACAACTAAACTTACAGCAACTTGCGCAGCAATCATCACAGGAATGCCAATCATATACTTCGCGTGTTTGGTCTTATGCCGGATGACGCGCATGGCCGCCAGCATAGCCGCCGACCCGCCAAGGGCGCACACCAGCAAGAGTGTGCGCTCAGGGACGCGCCGGGCTCCGCGGCGGGCGGCGCGTTTATCGTGCAACGTCAAAATGACAGCCAAACCGCTGACGGCGGCAAGCCAAAGCGCGATGACCGACAAGAGCTCTTTCGGCATTATTCGAAGGTCACCGGGTTGGTGTAGCCGGGCTTCACAAGCACATTGTCTTTGCCCTTGACGCACTCGTTGTACACACCCTCCCACTCGGGGAAGGAATACTCCTCCACCGAAACGGAAATGTACTTGTTTGGTTTGCCCATGGTCTTGTTGACAACGGCGGCAATCTCTTCGGCGGCCTGCTGGAGCTGTGCACAGGACGGCCCGCTGATGGTTTTGATAACGATATGCGGCATGATGTTCTCTCCTTTAAAATTGTATTTTTATTGCCCTAAATCCAATCCGAAGCGCACAAGCTGTTCCAGCGCGTCACATTTTGCGCCGGACGGGATATATTCGAAGATGCCGAAACCGACCAAACCGGTTTTTTGCCGAAGCATGGTCAACAGCGGCGGTAATTGCTTGAGCGGGAGTCCCGCTTCAACGGGAACGGCGGTATAGGGGAATTCGTCAGGGTCCAGCACATCCAAATCCAAATGAATATATAAATGCCGCTTGCCGGTAAGTGTAACAGCCTGCATCACAGCGGCCTGCAAATCCGTGGCCAGCGCGGGAATAATGGGTATCTGATGGAGCCGCATGAAGCTGCTTTCCGCCGCGTCCAGCGCTCTGCCACCGACGTTGATGAACTGCCGCGGTGACATCGGTTTATAGTTTAAATTGGCAAACGCTCCGCCGCAGCCCCCCAGCAGCATTCGCACCGGCATGCCGTAGAACAAGTGCGTGGATGATTCCGCCGGTGAGTTGATGTCCCCGTGGGCATCCAGCCACAGCACAGCCAAATCGCCGTTATAAACTTCATTTAAATACAGGATTGACGCCACATCGGCATCACAACTGCCGCCGACGGTAAACACACGGCCAGCTCCGCTTTCCCGGAGGATGGCGAGCGCCGCCTGTGTCTGCTCTTCGATAACGCTGTAACCGGCGATGCAGTGTTCAATGGCAAGACCGTCTTCGCTTTTGGATAAGGGGACGCGGAGAACAGGCGCATCCTTTATATAGTATTCTTCGATTTCACGCGTGCCGGAAAGCACCGCGATGTCGGCTCCGCCCTGCCATTGGGGATTGATCAGGTTCAGTTTGCTCATGGTTTGATACCTCTCAGCGATTTGCCAAAAACCTTTCAAACTTTGCTTTCTCGATTTTTAAATAAATTGTTTTAATAAACGGCAGCACCGCAAAGAGAACCAATCCAACAGAAAACAAGGCGCTTGGCGAAACGCTTTTTTTCCCTTTTTCCAGCCCCTTCAGCATTTTCTTCGCGACGATATCCGCGCGCTGGACAGGGAACGGCTTTTCAAAACCTTTCTTATTCGCAACCTTGAAAAAGTTGGTGGCGGTCGCAATCGGATAAAGGCAGGTTAACTGCATGTTTTCAGGCATTTCCATACGGATTCCCTGCTGAAAACCGTTCATTGCGAATTTTGTCGCGGTGTAAAGCGAATAACCCGGCATCGCCATTTTGCCCATGGCTGAAATGGTAACGGCGAAATGGCCTTTTTTTCCGTTCAGGTAAGCCCGGTATTTTTCATAAGAATAGATGGGGGAGAACACATTGGTTTCAAAAATACGTTTCGCGCGGTCCCAGTCCGCATAATCAACCGCTTCATAATAGGGGAAGCCGGCGTTTGCGTAAAAAATCGTGATGTCTCCCATTTTATCAACAGCCGTGCTGAAAAACGCATCAACATTTTCCTTCGAGGACACATCGCATTGATAAGGGAAAACATTTTCACCGAATTCGGCTATTTTATCGGTATGCAAATCAACGGCAAAAATCTGATTGCTTTTTTCCGCGGCAATGAGTTTCAAAACCTCAAGCCCGATTCCGCTGTTGGCGCCTGTTAAAATAACTTTTTGACCATGAAGCATAAACTATCCCTCCCAATGATGTTTTCATTCTAATCTTTTCGGGTTTTTGTGTCAAGCAATACTATTCTAATTTAAAATATTGACATGTTTCTTAATCAACAAGTAAACCTTCCGTTACGGTTATGGCTTCAGCAACGGATTCAAAAGAAAGATTTTATCTGCCTTTTCAAAAGAGAATAGTATAGTGTTACAATTTCCTTGTTCTTTTACAAACATTATGTTACTATGTTACAAAATACCGGTTAATATTATTAACGAAAAGAGACTTCTGTTATGCAATATGAGTTGTTGTTTTCCCCAATGAATATCGGTTCGGTGACCATCAAAAACAGAATTGTAATGGCGCCGATGATGCTGGGCTTCGGAACGTTTGACGGAACAGCAACGCCGCAGATGATGGATTATTACGAAGAGCACGCCAAGGGCGGCGCCGGTTTAATCTTCACGGAAGTGAGCCGGATTAATGACCGCAACGGAGCATCGTTTATGAGCCAGCTCGGCATGAGCAGGGATTATCAGGTTGAGCCGATGAGGGAAATGGCCGAACGGATTCACAAACACGGCGCGAAATTGTTTATCCAGCTTCATCATCCCGGCCGGCAAAATGTGGGGCTGCTAGTCGGTATGATTCCTTTCTGCATTGCGATGGATAAGCGGTTTCCGTTCTTTCGAAAGATGCTGTATAAAATTGTTCCTTTTGGAAAGGTCCTTTTAAAATACCATTTGGTGCCGCTTGTTATGTCGCCGTCCAGGTGCGAGAGAAGCTATTTTTCGGACAGCACAAACCGCACGCTGAGAAAACGGGAAATAAAAAAGCTCATCAATCAATTTGCCGAGGCGGCGGCGAGAGTTTACCGGTCCGGTGCGGACGGCGTTGAGCTGCACGCTTCGCACGGCTATCTGATTCAGCAGTTTTTAAGCCCGAACACAAACAAGCGCAAAGATGAATATGGCGGCTCCCTGGAAAACAGGATGCGGTTTCTGCTTGAAATTATAAAAAAAATCCGGAGAAAATGCGGTTCCGATTTTCCGGTCATTGTCCGGCTGACGGTGGATGAATGCTACGATAAAATCGGGAAGCCGGGCAAGGGCTATGGCCTTGAGGAAGGTTTACGGATGGCTAAAAAGCTGGAGCAGGCCGGGGTTGATGCGATTGATGTTTCCACCGGGGCTTACGACACCTTTAACTACTGGCTGGAGCCGCCTTCGTTTGAGTGCGGCTGGAGAGCGTATATGGCCGAAGCCGTCAAACGGGAAGTTTCGGTTCCCGTCATCGCGGCTAACCTGATCCGCAGCGCCGAGCAGGCGGAACGCCAGCTGCAGGAGCATATGCAGGACTTCGTATCATTGGGAAGGCCTTTGCTTGCCGACCCTTATTGGCCGGAAAAGGTTTCAGCCGGAAAAGAAAAATATGTTAAACGCTGCATCAGCTGCCTTTACTGCATCGAAAGTATGTCCGACAACGCATTTATCGGCTCGCATGGCAAGTGTTCGGTTAATCCGTTTGTGGGCAGAGAAGCGGAAGAACTTAAAAATAACGGAGCGGGCAGAACCATTGTTATTATCGGTGCCGGACCTGCAGGCCTGACATCTGCCGAGCTGCTTGCCAAACGCGGTTTTCGCGCGGTAGTGCTTGAGCAGGCGGGTGAAGCCGGCGGACAGATCAGGCTTGCGAAAAATATACCCTATAAAGAAAAGATTCTGTGGTGCGTGGAGGATTTGTATTTCGCGGCATTGGAAGCCGGCGCCGAGATCTTATTTCATATAAAAGCTGATAAGGAAACTATCGCGGGTTACAAGCCGTATGCCGTTATCATAGCCACCGGAGGCGGCGCGGTAAAACCAAAATCAATTCAGGGCGCTGATTTGCCGAATGTCTGCACCGTTACTGAAATACTCAACGGCTCGGTAAAGTTCACAGGCAAACAGGTAGCCGTCATAGGTTCCGGGATGACCGGGCTGGAAACAGCCGAGTTGCTGGTTGAGCAGGGCAACCGGGTAATCGTTGCCGAAATGGCAAAAACCATTGCGCCGGGAACCTGGTTCCAGCATGTGGACGATATTTTGCCGCGTTTAAAAGCAAAGAATGTTGAATTCCATCCCTCCCAAAAGCTGCTGTCGATCCACAGGAATTACATAACGGTTGAATCGGTTGGATTGAAGAAAAAACAATCCAATCTCCAATGCGATTATGTTGTGCTGGCGGTTGGCGTTCAAAGTGAAAATCAGCTTTATAAGGAACTGCAGCCGGTTTATGATAAACTGTTTGTAATTGGCGACGCCGCCAATCCCGGGCGCATTGCCGGGGCGACCGAATCCGCATACACGGCGGTTCAGGTAATTAATTAATACTAATTACTCATAAAAACCTAACCAAAAAATCCACACAAAACCTAATAAATCAAAGCTTTTGCTTGATTTTTTAGAGGTTTTTTAATCGTTAATTAGTATAAGGCGGTTAAGCATTAATGCAGAAAAACGCGGCGCCCTTTTAATGACATTCTTCTTCCGCAACACCTGCAAACAAGACCCGCTTCAAACGAAGCGGGTCTTATATATAACTCAATATTTACGCCACTGTCACCGGCCTGATAAGCGGTGTTTTTAATCTGTAAAAAAGGCCACGCATCATACTGTCAAATTTGTGTCCAATTTGTATTCTTATTATAATTATTTTATACCAAATAATGCGATATCAATAAATTATTTTTCTGTTCTAAAACTCTGCCATAAAATTTATTTGTAATTATAAGTTCGGTATGATATTATGTATTTGCATTTATATTTGCTTAGTATTTTCTAAATTATCGGAAACGAGGTGAGTGTCAGGTTCGTTTGCCTGGCAGTATGATGAGTAAGATATTTTCCTTTTTTACCGCAGTCATTCTTTTCCTGTCAAATTTGTTTGGTGTGTATCCCGCCGGGTTAGTTGACGGGATAAATACCGATACACGGTATTTCCTTTTATATTCAAATTGCAAGGGATATATTTATAAGGACGGCGATACGGAGATTCCGTTCCGGCTTATTACGCCTGATAAACCGGAAGACGGTGTTGCTTACCCGTTAATTGTATATCTTCACGGAGCCGGCGAAACAGGCAGAGATAATTGCAAACAGATTAAAAGATGCTTTATAAAAGGGCTTGAAAAATACGGCTCGAAATGTTATGTGATTTTTCCGCAGATCGGTGACGATTCATTTTGGGACGATGATGATGTTGATGCCATTCTGAATAAGTGCCTGGATGAGTACTTGCTGAAGAAATACCCGATAGATACAAGCAGACTCTATATAACCGGCATTTCGAGAGGGGGCAACGGCACATTTTGTCAGATTTATGCACATCAGGGGAAATATGCCGCTGCAATGCCGGTTAGCGGATATCATTGGTTTATGGAAGCACCGGCTGAAGATTTTCTGCCGTATACAAAAATACCGATGTGGATTGCTCATAATTCGGGAGACCCGACGGTTTCGGTTGAACACTCCCGCAAGATGTATAACACCATCGTTGAACTTGGCGGCACAAAGGCCCGCTATACCGAATATAAAAGCAGACAGCACGATGCCTGGAGTGCTTTTTATTCGGAGCCGGAAGTCTGGGATTGGCTGTTTGCGCAAAGCCTCGGCAACAACTGAGAGTAAATCATATACTGCGTTCAAAGCTTGGGTTACCGGCTTGGAGCGCAGTTTTTTTAATATATTAAAAAATTTTTTAAATAACACTTGACTTTGCCCTAAGGGTAAAGTGTAAGATACTATCAAGAACCGGTTTGGAAGGTGAAATATGCTAAGTATTGGTGAGTTTTCAAAGCTTTGTATGGTGACGACCAAAACATTGCGGCATTATGATTTGATTGGTTTGCTGAAACCGAAAGAATTGAACAGCGAAAACGGATACCGCTATTACAGCGTTGAGCAGCTTGGCACAATGCTGAAAATATTGCGGCTGAAGGATTACGGCTTTTCTCTTGAAGAAATCATACCGCTGATTGATGCCGATGACGCCGGGCTCAGCTGGGCGATGAAAGAAAAACTCGCCGAACTTCACCTGAATTTAGAGCAGGAAAAGCTGAAGCTTCAACGACTAAAAAAAGATATTGATGATTTAAAGAAAGGTGATTTTATGAAACAGCAATTACAGATTTCATTGGTGGAAACAGCGCCCGTTAATATTGCCTCCGTCAGGGAAACCATTGCCATCAAAGATTTTTCGCTTATTATGCAAAAACTGTATGCCACAGGGCTCCCGTGCGAGGGACCGCCCATCGCGATATATCACTGCCCGGACTTTAACCCGGAGTCAACCGATGTGGAAGTCGGCTTTCCCACGAGTGTAATAAGCGACAAAACAAGGATGCTGGAAGGCGGTCTGTGTGTAAAGGGTGTCCACTGCGGGGATTACGCGCAGCTGCACGAAAGCTATATGGCACTCGGCAAGTGGATTGAAGAAAATGGATATAAAGTTGCAAGGCCGCCCTACGAAAAGTATATAAACGACCCGGCGAATACACCGAAAGACGATTTGATTACCGAAATTTATTTCCCGGTCGAAAAGTAAAACAAACCGGCACATTTTTACAGCCCGATTCGGCAGAATCGGGCTGTTCCCTTATACTAATTACTCATAAAAACCTAACAAAAAAATTCTCACAAAACCTCATAATACTATTCTGCATTAAAATGGAGAATCGTATGAATCAAAGCTTTTGCTTGATTTCATAGAGGCTTTATAATCGGGATTAGTATAACCTGTGTATTTAACCCGCTGCCGGCTGCTTTATAAGCGGTATTTTTAATTTATAAAAAAGGCCACGCATCATGCTGTCAAATTCCATGTAGAGTGTATTAAAAAAGGGTATTTTATGAAACGAATAAAGGTAAGTACTCAGATCAAAATAAAGCTTTCCGATAAAGGTTGGCACATTGCGGTATTCCTTGATAAGCGAACCGCTGAAGGAAACAGATTGCTGCCCAATCGGGCTGCCGGTTTCATCTTTATAAATTCCTGCCGGGATTTTGAGCACGTAGTCGGCAGTAAAATCAAAGGCCAGGTATTCGGCATCGGTAAAATTAATACTGATATGCGGGTACTGAAAAGCATTGCCGTCCGAGTCGGTTTGCCCGATTCTGCCGCAAAAGCAGTTGTCGGCAGTCAAGGTGCGCAGCAGGGTAAGCGCACCGTCTTTTAGGATGTAGAGTGACGGGTATTCCGTTACATGCTCGTTGAAGTAATTCCCGACAACAAGCGCCGGTATAATGGCAAGTGAACCGCCGTAGCCGACCGTACTGCGAAATTCAACCTTGCTTACCGGGATGTAGATATCTTCCGCCAGAGCTGGCGATACAAAGCCAAACGCGAGGACAAAAGCGAGGAGAAGAGAGAGCAATCTTTTTTTCATTTTACTGCCATCCTTTTCTGTCATATTTTTGTGCGAATATAAATTCCCTTGGTAACCATGACTTTATTTGCCGAAGAATTCCGCATTGATCACCGAAACATCTTCCTGCCCGAGCTTGTTCCCTTTGCCGTCGTACCAGCTGACCTCGCCGCTGCCTGACATTATGCCGAGGAGACTGCCTTGTTCGCTGTAAAAAGCTTTTGACAAACCTTTGGTATCTGACAGTGTGCAGGCGGAGCGTACCGGCTTGCTATTTACACAATAATATTGATGAAAGATGTCGTCTTTGTCCGTCCACATATATTCATTCAGCAGACCGTCTTTGTCATAATCAGCAGAGCACCAGCCGTCACCCGCGTCGTCGAACGGGTAAATCATCCCATATGTTCCGTCTGCATTGTTGATGAGTATATTTCCGTTTGCATTTTTGCTGTATGAGACCCCATCAGCAGTAGTCTTCGACGAAAGTTCCTCGTCCGTTAAAGGTACAAATAAACTTTTGTCCAGCGTGCTGATATCCGGAAAAATGAAGCCGGGTTTCACCGGTTCAACGGAAGATGGCAGCACTGCGATGCTGCCCGAAAGATCGAATCCGCAGGACGAGAAAATAAAAAGCATTGATAAGAGTGCAATCCCTGCGGCAGCTTTGGTGAGTAACGATTTCATTACAATTCTCCTAAAATATATTAGTGTTGAACAAATTGGACAATTTGTGTTTTGCTATTACGATTATAAACCGGTGTTGTTTTCTTCTTGTGTTCAAATTTGTAATATTTAATTACCATTAAATATTAACACCTAAAAGAAAAATGTCAATAGAATATTTGTGATTGATAACGGCAATACAGTATTGATAACATCAATACAGTATGATAATATAGATATGCGGTTTTACCCCAATCGAACGAATGAGGAGACAACGCTATGAAATTTGTGAACGGCAGAATCATATCCAGGTTTATTTCGCTTATCCTTACCATTTTGTACTTCATTTCATCTTTTACCGGCATTTCATTCGGCAAAAAAGATATTGCGGACCCGACCCTTGCGGCGCCCGCGTGGCCGACCTGGGTGCATGAGCACTGGGTGTGGGAAAATTCGGGCGATCAGGACTCAATCGCCGAAATTGTGGCGGACTATCAGGCGCATGATGTTCCGGTGGGCGCCATTATCATCGACCGTCCCTGGTCGCTGGATGTCGGTTCCTTTGTGCCGGACCCGGCTTTATATCCCGACCTGGCCAGCGAGATACAGCGGTATCATGCCATGGGCATCAAGGTTTTACTGTGGTCCACCTGCATGGTGAATGAAGGGTCGCCCAACTTCCAGGAGGGCAAAGACAAGGGGTATTATGTCAGCAACGGAAGAACGACTAAATGGTGGGGCGGCAAGGGTGCTTTTGTGGATTATACGAACCCCGAAGCTGTTGCCTGGTGGCATAAACAGATGGATGTCGTGCTCGACATGGGCATAGACGGCTGGAAGTTGGACGGAGCGGACCCGTACATTATGCTTATGATCACCCCGAACGGCAAAAATGATCTCTTTATCACCTGGAACGAATACCAGGAATTGTTCTACCAGGACTTTTTCCAGTACACCCGCGAAAAACTGGGAAATGACAGGGTTGTTTTCACAAGGCCCGTTGACGACCTGCCGTTCAGGCTTGGTCTTCCGCTGACTTTTGCCTCGCGCGACAACAATTTTGCGGGCTGGGTCGGGGATGAGGACAGCGACTGGGGCGGCATGCGCTCCGCGCTGAACGATATGATGACTTCCGCGCGTTATAACTATGTCAGCTACGGCTCGGATATCTACGGATTCAGAGGCGGGGATGAAAAGGATAAGGAAGTCTATGTCAGATGGTCACAGCTCGGCGCGATGTGCCCGGTGATGGAAAACGGCAGCGTCGGTGAGAACCGCCCGTGGAGCTATGACACTGAAACCGCGGACATATACAAGAAGTTTGTCAATTTGCATACAGAGCTGATTCCTTATATCTACAGCCAGGCGGCTTATTCGTATGAGCTTGTCAAGCCGACCATGCGCCCGCAACTCGGGACCTACGAATACCTGCTCGGGGACGATATCCTTGTCGCGCCGGTGTTTGAAGAAGGGAACGAGCGCACGGTAACTTTCCCGCCGGGCGAATGGATTTACATGTTCGACCAGTCAAAGGTGTATTCCATGGGCATTAAAAAACTCAGTTTCGGGTTGGACGAATACCCGGTCTTCATCCGCAAAGGCGCCATCATCCCGATGAACGTGACCAACAGCCTGACCGGCTTCGGCAGCGAGCTTTCCAAAGATTACACCACCGTGCTGATGTACCCTGAAAAGGGCGAAAAGAAGTTCGGTTTGTATGAAGAGGGCAAGACCGGTGCAATGATAGCCTACGGCAAAGGCCTCAACAACCTTAAAATTACCGCCACCGCTACGGAAAGGTCTCTGCTGTTCAGCGTGCGCGGGGAATCCGCTCCGCAGACAGTAAAGAACGGCTCCGGCGCTGCGCTGACACGGGCTTCCTCCATGGCGGAACTTGTCACGATGCAGTCGGGCTGGTTTACCGATGGTTCAACAACCTGGTATGCGGTAAAAGATGTGACCGCCGGTACGGAAATTCAGGTTCTGTACTGATAAGTGCTTATTTAAATAATAAAAGGGGGCAGCTCTGTGATTTGACGATCATCACAGAACTGTCCCCGTTATTTTAAATCTTTTGTGATTGATGAAGGGTATATTATATGATAGAATAAATCTATGTTTTTCCGATTCATTTGAATAAATAAGGAGGCCGGGCAATGAACGACAGATTTACTTCCCGAATTGTATCGTGGGCGCTTGCTTTATTATTTTTCTTTTCATCCATCAGCGGATTTTCGTTAGGCAAGGACAAACCCGAACCAACCCTTGAGCCGCCGATATGGCCGATGTGGGCGCACAACCACTGGGTATGGGAACATGACGGAACACAGGAATCCGCGATGAGCTATGTGCAGGACTACCTGAACCATGGCATCCCCGTCGGCGCGGTGAATATTGACTACCCTTGGGCGACCGAAGTGGGCGACTTCACGCCGGACCCCGATTTATACCCCGATTTGGAGGAACAGATTCAGATTTATCACAGCATGGGAATTAAGGTATTCCTGTGGGCGACATGCATGGTGAACGAAGGGGCTTCCAATTTTCAGGAAGGCAAAGACAAGGGTTATTATTTGAGCAACGGCAAAACGATTAAGTGGTGGAACGGCAAGGGCGCTTTTCTTGATTTTACAAACCCCGAAGCGGTTACATGGTGGCATAAGCAGCTGGATGTTGTGCTCGATATGGGCATCGACGGCTGGAAGGTTGACGGAGCGGACCCGTATATCATGCTTTTGGTTCCCTCGATAGGATACGGCGGCAAGTACATCACGTGGAAAACATACAGGGAAGCTTTCTACCGTGACTTTTTTGAATATACCCGCGAAAAGCTGGGGAATGACAGGGTTATTTCCGTCAGGCCAGTTGACGATCTGCCGTTCAGGGTTGGTCTTCCGATTGTTTTTTCAACCCGCGACATCAATTTTGCCGGCTGGGTGGGAGACGAGGACAATGACTGGGGAGGGCTGCGCGCCGCGCTGAACGATCTGATGTCATCCTCGCGGTTCAACTTTGTCAGCTACGGCTCGGATATCGGCGGTTTCCGTTCGGACGGCAAACAATACAAAGACGTCTTTATCAGATGGGCGCAGCTCGGCGCCTTTTGCCCTGTGATGGAAAACGGCGGAGGCGGGGAACACCGGCCATGGATGTTTGATGAGGAAACGCTGCATATTTACAGGAAATTCACTATTCTGCATCAAGAGCTGATTCCGTATATCTACAGCCAGGCGGCGTATTCCTATGAGCTTGTTAAACCGACCATGCGCCCGCAGGCGGGAACATACGAATACCTTCTCGGCGACGACATACTGGTTGCCCCGTTTTTTGAGGAAGGGAACGAACGCACCGTGGTTTTCCCGAAGGGGGACTGGATCTATATGTTTGACCAGACAAAAACCTATTCGGGAGGCATTAAAAAGCTCAGCTTCGGGCTGGACGAATATCCGGTCTTCATCCGCAAAGGCGCCATCATTCCGATGGATGTGACCAATGACGCGACCGGCCACGGCACCGAACTTTCCAAAAATTACACAACTGTTTTAATGTACCCGGATAAAGGTGAAAAGAAATTCGGGCTTTATGAAGAAAAAGTAAAAGGCTCGATGATCTCATACGAAAAAGACGATGATTCGCTCAATATAAAATGCACCGCTTCGGCAAGGGCGTTGTTATTTAAAGTTTACGGCGAACCCGCTCCGCAGACGGTTACGAATGGTTCAGGCGCAGCGCTCACGCGGGCTTCCTCCATGGCGGAACTTGTCACAATGCAGGCGGGCTGGTTTACCGAGGGAGCAACAACATGGTATGCGGTAAAAGATGCGGTTTCCGGCATGGAAATGCAGGTTAAATACTGACGGGTTTTTCGAACACTCTTTTAAGCTTTTGCAATATGCATTGGTTTTCTGGCTTTCGAATTACCTTAAGGGAATGAAACATATTAATCCGAATATTAAAATTATAGGGGAGGATAAGCCCATGAAATTTATGAAATCTGCTTGCATCGAATGTATGTATACTGAAATTCCTTTTTTTGACCGTTTCAAGGCGGCCAAGGATGACGGCTTTGAGTTTATTGAATTTTGGAGCTGGCAAGACAAAGACGCGGATGCTGTCAAGACGGCTGCCGAAAAGGCCGGTATTGGTATAAGCGGCTTTAACGGGGATGCCGAATTTTCCTTGATCGATCCGTCACACAAGACGCAATATTTGAACTTTTTGAGGCGGTCAGTCACTGTGGCCGGGAATATCGGTGCTTTGAGTGTCACTATTCATTCCAATGCTTTGGGGGACAAAGGCATTGTTGTTAATCATTACACAGAGCTGTCCGATACTGTAAAAATCTGTTCCATGTATGACATGCTGCTGGCGTGTGCAAAAATCGCAGAAGAAAGCGGCATTGCCCTGAATCTTGAAGCGTTAAATATCACAACCGACCATATCGGTAATTATCTGAAAACAACGCAGATGGCAGCAGAAATGTGCAGGCTGATCGGCTCGCCAAAACTGAAGATTCTATATGATGTCTATCATATGCAGCTGAATGAAGGCAGCCTTTGCGACAATATCAGCCGCTACGCCGATCAACTCGGCCATATCCATGTTGCCGATGCACCGGGACGGCATGAACCGGGGACAGGCGAGATTAATTATACCGGGGTTTTTACCTGCCTTGCGGATATCGGATACACGGGCAGAATTGGTTTTGAACTGTTCCCCCGGAAATCAACTGCCGAAGCGGTAAAGGCAATTATGAGTTATTAGTATGAGATGAACGCCGAATACCGATTATCATATGACCATATAGCTGACAAAGGTTGCCAATTATCGGCAGGAGTGATATGATTTAAATGCAAGAACATAAATTCAAACGCATTCCGCAAGGAAAGGAAACATTGCTTTATGAAAGACGGTTTTATAAAAGTGGCTGCCGGCTCTGTCGCCGTTACTGTTGCCGATACAAAGGCCAATACCGCAGAAATTAAAAAGCGTATTGCGCAGGCGGATGCAGCAGGTGTTAATCTGCTGGTGCTGCCGGAGCTTTGCATAACAGGCTATACTTGCGGAGACTTGTTTTATTCCGATGAATTGATTGGGTCGGCTTCCGAGGCTTTATTGGATATATGCCGGTATACGGATGATAAATACCCTGTAGTGATTGTCGGTTTACCTGTTAAATATCATTATAAGCTCTATAACATCGCGGCCGTTATTCATCACGGGAAAATATTAGCCTTGATTCCAAAGACGCATTTGCCTAACTATGCTGAATTTTATGAAAAACGGCAGTTCACTTCTGCCGATAAACTGGTAAATGTTAATGCTTGTGTTTTAGTGGGCGGGAAGAAGATCCCGTTAGGCAGCAAAATTTTGTTCCGCCACTCCGGTATGGAATCTTTTCAGTTCGGCGTTGAACTGTGTGAGGACTTGTGGGCGCCGTGCCCGCCGAGCGAAGCGTTATGTAAATCCGGTGCCGTTATTATTGCAAACCCGTCCGCTTCGAACGAAGTAATTGCAAAAGAGAGTTACCGCAGACTTCTTGTCGGTTCAACATCCGCACGGCTTATTTGCGGGTATATCTATTGTAATGCCGGGCCGGGTGAATCCACACAGGATATTGTATTTTCTCAGCATCACATTATCAGTGAAAACGGAGCGTTGCTTGCAGAAAACAAACCGTTCGAGGAGCGGGACTTGCTGGTAACCGAGTTGGATTGCGGCCGTCTTGCCAATGAAAGGCATAAGACAACAAGTTATGCCTGCGTACCGGATGAATCATATACGGTTATAAACTTTAATCAGGAAATAAGAAAAACCGAACTTACGCGTAAGTTCGAAAGGCATCCGTTCGTCCCGGTCGATGAAGCTTTGCTGAATGAGCGTGCGGAAACAATTTTGCGTATTCAAACCTATGGGCTTAAAAAGCGCTTGGAGCATACGCACTGCAAAACAGCGGTGGTTGGCATTTCCGGCGGTCTGGACAGTTGTCTTGCCTTGCTGGTTATGGTTCGTGCTATGGATTTGATGCACCGTTCCCGCAAAGATATTATCGCGGTCACGATGCCATGTTTCGGTACAACCGAACGCACGAAAACAAATGCCGAAAAGTTAAGCAATTATCTTGGTGTAACACTTAAAAAAATCGATATTACTAAAGCTGTCAATCAGCATTTTAAGGATATTAATCACAGCCGCACGGTTTATGATGTTACCTTCGAAAATGCACAGGCGAGAGAGCGCACACAAGTATTGATGGACATCAGCAATCAGGAAAACGGGATTGTCATCGGTACCGGCGACCTGTCTGAACTGGCTCTCGGCTGGGCAACTTATAACGGCGACCAAATGTCTATGTATGGAGTGAATTCATCTGTGCCAAAGACTCTTGTTCGGTATATCATACGCTACGCCGCACTCAAAACGGATAATAACCTGTCTTCTTTGTTGAAGGACATTTTAGATACCCCTGTTTCTCCGGAATTATTGCCCGCGGACGAAAACGGAGAGATCTGCCAAAAAACCGAAGATTTGGTCGGACCGTATGAACTGCACGATTTCTTTCTTTACTACATGCTTCGATTCGGATTCTCACCGTTAAAAATTTATCGGTTGGCAAATATTGCTTTTGAAGGCGCTTATTCGAGCGGAACAATTCTGCAATGGTTAAAAGTTTTTAACAAACACTTTTTTGACCAGCAGTTTAAACGTTCCTGTATGCCCGATGGCCCAAAAGTCGGTTCGGTAAGCCTTTCCCCGCGAGGAGATTGGAGAATGCCGTCTGACGCATCCTGCAGGCTGTGGATGGATGAATTGGAAAAGATTTGATAACAATACTAATCCCGATTATAAAACCTCCATGAAATCAAGCAAAAACCTTTGTTAAATGGGCTTTTGTGTTGAATTTTTGCTATGTTTTAAAGAGGGATTAGTATAAAATGAACGAGGCTGTTTGTAAAACCCATCCTGCACGGAATGACAGGGAATGGTTAACGGCTTGGAGGTATTGCATTGTTAGGCTTAATTGATGTCGGCGGCGGGATGCGCGGTATATACGGCGCAGGTGTAATGGACTGTTTCCTGGAAAATGGCATTCGTTTTGATTATTGTATCGGTGTTTCTGCGGGCAGCGCCAATATTGCCTCTTTTTTAGCGGATCAGAAAGGGAGAAATCATCGGTATTATACAGTCCACGCATTGGATAATCGGTACATGAGCCTTAAAAATTGGTTAAAAACCAATTCTTATTTTGGCTTGGATTACATCTATCAAACACTGACCGATACATTGGATCCTATTAATTATGACAATTTGCTTTCTACGAAGAGCATCGTTAAAATAGTGGCAACAAATGCTGCTGACGGAAAACCTCATTATTTTACAAACACTGATTTCCAAAGAAACAACTGCGAAATATTAAAGGCCTCCTGCGCTATTCCGGCGTTGTGCAGGCCGGTTAATGTTAAAGGAAATTTATATTTTGACGGCGGAGTATCAGACCCTATCCCGTTAAAAAAAGCTATGAAGGACGGCTGTAATAAATTAGTTGTAATTTTAACAAAACCGATAGATTGTATTAAAAAACAGGAGCGCGCAAGATATATATACCCGCTGTTTCTTAAAAAATACCCTCAGATAGTCAAAGCACTTGGCAGCAGGCATATAGTTTATATGGATTCCATAAATCACTTAAACGAACTTGAAAAAGCTGGCAAAGCGATTATTATATCACCGTCACAAAATCAAAAAATATCAACTGCTACAAGAAAAGTGGAAACGCTGGAAGCTTTTTACAATCTCGGCTTTCATGATGCGTTAAAAAGGATAAGAAATTCGGAAATTCAAATGCTGTCTGTTACATAAAAATGCTGACAATATTATTTAAGCCTGCGGCGGTACGATAATCGCTGCAGGCTTTTTAATCAATATATTGTCAGCAATTCCAAAACAATTCCCGTCGGCGTACGGTATATTTTGTTTTTTGCTAACGTTTAATACTAACCACCGATAAAACGCATTGAATCTTTGCGGTCTTTTTAGCGCCGTACTGCGTTGTCCTCCTTGCCTTGCGACAGCAAAGCATCGTCGTCCGCCTTGTGCAGCACAAAAAATCATCGCAAATCTAACAACGCTTTTCATCGCCGATTAGTATTAACTGTTTAACCACATTTATAATATCATCATTGATATTGATATCGGCAAGCGAATCGTACTGCGTTTTTGATTTATTAATCAATATCAAACAGCCGCCTTTGTAATAACGGATAAAGGTGTTTGCCGGATACACAACCAAAGAAGTGCCTATGACAAACAGGACATCGGCTGTAGATATTGCCTGCAGGGCGCGGTTGATTATCATGTCATTTAACGGTTCTTCATACAATACAACATCCGGCTTTATAATTTCGTTATCATCATCACACCGCGGTATTCCTTTCGAGTTTAAAACTGTTTCTTCACTAAAGAGCTTTTTGCATTTCGTGCAATAATTCCGTTTAACACTGCCGTGAAGTTCAATAACATTTGTGCTGCCGGCCATTTGATGAAGTCCATCGATATTCTGGGTAACAATGGAGATGATTTTACCCTGTTTCTCAAGTTCGGCAAAATATTCGTGAGCAGCATTAGGCCGCGCTGACGGATATATCATTTTACTCTTATAAAATTCGTAAAACTCTTCGCACCGCTTTTCAAAAAATGAACGGGAAATTATTTCCTCGGTGAGATACTTTTGATGATATCTTTGGCTGTACAGACCGTTTGCGGACCTGAAATCCGGGATCCCGGAAGGGCAACTGATGCCGGCTCCTGTAAACACGCAAATATGAACACAGGTATCGATAACATTCCGAATTTGGTTTATTTTTTCTGATATTTCCATTATTTCACGCTGTATTTCATAAATTTAATTATTCTTATTAAGATGGATTATTTTCACGGCTTCATGAAGACTTTTTTGTTAGGTATTTATGAGTAATTAGCATTATAACATCATTTCCACGAAAATCTCAACAATATGAGGGTCGTATTTGGTGCCGGACAGAGAAATTAATTCTTTTAAGGCCTCTTCTTTGCTCAACCCCCGCCGGTATTTATTGCTTGTCAGCGCATCGTAACCTTCCGCAATCGCAATAATTCTTGCTGTTCTCGGTATTTCATTCCCCTTTATGCCTTTCGGGTATCCTAATCCATCCCATCTTTCATGATGGCTGTATGCGCCTTCGGATAAATCAAGGGTATCATCAAAGAGATTTAAGATTCGATAACCGACAGCAGAGTGCTGCTGCATTTCCTTCTTTTCATCTTCGTTAAGCAAGTCATCTTTTTCGAGAATATTTTTTTCCAGAATAATTTTTCCGATATCGTGCAGATACCCGGCGTCTTTCAGCCTTCTGATATCGTTTTCCGGTAAATTCAATTTCCTGCCGATTTGCTGACATAAATCGCTTACATTTTCCGAGTGCTGCTTTTCGTTGGGAATTCTGCTGTGCAGTGTATCGATGATGGTATTAATCATATCGGACTTAATGCTTGCCCGGTTCAGAATTTTCTTTTTGTACATTTCGGTTTCTGCGTTCTCAATGATTGCCTGCAAACTTTCGCTTTCAATTGTTTTTGTATTGAAACCCAAAGCCATACTGCATTTTATCGAATCTATGCTTTCTGTTGTAAGATTATTGTTTACCTTTTCAATGATAGCGTTTGTCTCGTCTCCCGTTGTTTTGGGCAGCAGAATGATAAATTCATCCCCGCCAACGCGGGCTATAATATCTCCGTTCCTGCATGCGTTCTTTAATATATCGGCGCATTTTATCAGAAGCTTATCACCTTCGCTATGGCCAAAAATATCATTGGTAAGCTTTAATCCGTTTACATCGGCAAAGATGACGGATAGTGGTAAGTTTGCCGCGGTGTCTTTTTCATCCAGATCTTCCTCGAAAAATCTTCTGTTTAATACGCCTGTTAAAGGGTCATGAACACTCAGGTATTTAATCTTCTCCTCATCTTTTTTTCGTTCGGTTATGTCTGTAAAGGTTACAACCGTACCGATAATATTGCCGTCTTTAAACTGCGGATATGAATTGTATTCAACATCAAAGCTTGTGCCGTCTGCTCTGAAAAAAAACTCGTCTTTCGAATATGCGCCTTTCCCGTCAACAAGTGTTTGTTGAATTCGGCATTCGTTTTCTGAGAACGGCGTTCCGTCTCTCAAAGTGTGATGTATCAGCCGATGCATATTTTTCCCCAGCAATTCATCCTGAGTTTTATAACCTAAAATGTTAATACAGCGGATATTGCAAAATGTGCAATTGTGTTCAGTGTCAATGCCGTAAACAGCTTCCGCGGTGGAGTCCAATATTAAACGAAGCTGATCCTTGTTCTCCTGCATCGTCTCATTCGCTGTTTTAAGCTCACGGTTTTTCGACTCAAGGTTTACCGTTACTTCATTAATAATCAAATTAAAATAACTTGTCATAACAACAAGGACAAGCATCGCTCCCGAAATATTGAACACAGCCGAAAGAGTAAATCCGGTCTGTCTCCAATCGGCATAATTGATCAATATAAATAATAGAAGTGATAAACTGAAAATCCATGTGATGATTCTGGCTTTCTTTCTATCTAATAGAAAGTAAAAAATCGGAGGTATACAGCATGCCCAAAAAAGGACATAATTATTTTGCTGCATTACCCCCAAAAAAGCAGCCAAAGCGCTTAACAGAACTATAATGGTTGCGTATATTCCCTGTTTCAATTTACCTGTTATATGAATATAAATGAGTATTCCACCCGTAAAGACAAAGGCAGATGCGTTTACAGCGGCTGCCGCGTACAGTCTCAGAAAAAAGACATCGGTAATGGTTGAACTGAGGCAGGTCCACAACAGCATCACCAAAACAACGTTTAAAAAGTATGCTGTCCGGTATTCCGGGCTGCTTATCGAGTAACGATTGTTGTTTGTCAGGAATCTTTTTATATAGCCAAAGCCCATATGTTGTAACCCCCTCCAATTAATGTGATGTATCCGCAATAAAATCAGGTATCCGAACCGATTTCCTGCAGCAATTCTTCAATCAATGCAATAAATTTGCGCTGCAACGCTTCAATACCCGATTCGTCTTTTTCCATAAGTGCCTGCTGAAGGCTGACAGCCGAATCATACAATTTTTTTGCACCGATACTTCCGGAACTGCTTTTGATTTTATGAACTGTCTGCGAGGCGTCGGAATATCTGTTTTCATCTATCTCAAGCGAAAGCTTTTTTGCGATATTTCTATTTTCATCGAGATATTCATGCAGGACAGATTGGTAAAGCTGTTCGTTGCCGCCTAAATTTCTCAGCCCTGCGGCTCTGTCAAGGATGCCCGGGTCTTTATTGTTTTTGTTACGGTACTCTTTGATAATATCCTTTATTGTTTTCATAAGGTATTCAGGCGCAAACGGTTTGCTGATATAATAATGAATTCCGTGTGCCTCGCATTTTTCCCTTACCCCTAAAATTACATCAGCTGTCATCGCAACAATCGGAACAGTGCCGGAAATGTTTCTGATTTCTTTTGCCGCATCATAACCGTTCATAACCGGCATGTGTAAATCCATCAAAACTAAATCTACTTCTTCCCTGTGCACATTAAAAACATCAACGGCTGCTTTTCCGTCAGAGGCGACCAAGGTGATCAAACCCGACTGTTGGAGCAGTGTTTTCGCAATAAGCTGATTTGTTTTATTGTCTTCCGCAATCAAAACACAGCCCGGAACTTCTGCGGAATCATTTGTAACTGCGGCTCCTTTTTCGAAAAATTCATTTGCTGTGATATCTTTTATTTCAAATAACTCAAGTATCTCGTTAAATAAAATAGAAGGGATAATGGGTTTGCCTATACCGATATCAACTCCGAATTCTTCAAGGCGGTCAAATAAATCTTCTTTCGTCATTGGCAGCATCATTATAATCTTCGGCATCCTTGCGATTCTATTGTTTTGACGTAACGCTTGAACATAATTAAAACCGCCTTCCGGTGGGGTGTTGAAATCTAAAACAAACAAATCATATGGTCTGGAGAATTTATCGTTTGCAGTCTCCAGCATATTCGATGCAATCTCCGGTGATGTGGTTAGTTCGCAATCCATTCCGAAAGCGCCGAGATAACTGTCAATGATATTCATGCTTGCTGCGTTTTTTTCCAAAACAAGAGTTTTAATATTATTAAAATAATTAGAGAAAACCTGTTTTTTGTGCTCTTCCTCTTTTATTGTATCAATTTTAAAAGGAAGAGTAATGACAAAGGAGGAGCCTTCCCCTTCGGTACTGTAAACCTGTATTTTCCCGTTCATCATTTCAACAAGGTTTTTAACGATGGAAAGCCCCAACCCGGTACCCCCAAAGCGTCGGTTTATGCTTATATCCCCCTGAATGAACGGCTCAAAAAGCTGCTTAACCTGATCTTCTGACATTCCTATGCCTGTATCTTTAATGATAAGTGACAGATGGCATTTATCGATTTCTTTTGAAACCAACATGATGTTAAGCGAAACCTCTCCGGACGCTGTAAACTTAATCGCGTTATTGATAATGTTTATAAGAATTTGCTCAATACGTTTTGCATCTCCGAAAAACCAATTAGAAATCAGCGGGTCTTTAATTAATTTGAAGCCGATTTCCTGCTCCTCAATTTTATATGAAACAATATTTATAACATTTTGTATGACTTGATCCAAACTGAATGATATATTCTCGAGTTCAACTTTTCCCGCCTCGATTTTTGAGAAATCCAGGATGTCGTTAACAATGCTCAGCATATTTGTTGACGCCTGCGTAACCCTGTCGATATACATTTTTTGAGTTAATGTAACACTTGTTTTACTTAATAAATATGACATGCCGGTGATAGCATTTAATGGTGTCCTGATTTCATGGGACATCCGCGCCAGGAAGCTGGATTTTATATTATTTGCAGTTTCTGCTTCCTGTTTTGCCTGCTCTAAATCTTCCTGAGTTTTCTTCTGCTTGTTAATTTCCTTTCGCAGCCGGAAGTTCCAAAAAACAGATGCCGCTGAAATTATAAATATTGAAGAGCCAATGGTTATGGCAGCCCGAATCGCGGGATCATAATCCCCTCCGATCAATTCAATCATACGAAACAGAAATTCCCTCATCGTTATGCCTCCTCTTGTATTCCCTCCGGCAATAGGCTGTATGTGATTTCGGAAATTTCATCTCCGATTTCCAGAAAACAAGTGACGATATCCGGGTCGAAATGTTTACCGCTTTCTTCATTTATCATTTCAAGAGCAAAGCGATTTGTAAAGGATGGTTTATAAATTCTTTTACTGATCAGAGAATCATAAACATCGATAACTGCCATAAGCCTTCCCGAAAGCGGTATATCTTTACCGGCAAGTCCGTGGGGATATCCGGTTCCGTCGAATTTTTCATGATGTGTTTCAATAATTTCAACAGCGCTTTTAATAAAACCCGGCACTTCCATGCTGCTGTCGAGTTCCTTTTCCAAGGCTTCAGCTCCGAATTTGACATGATTTTTCATTATTTCGAATTCGTCTTTGGTAAGCTTGCCCGGCTTTAACAGTATGCTGTCGGGGACTCCGACCTTTCCGAGATCATGCAGAGGGGTTGTCGCCACAATCTCGGTAATATATTCATCCGTTAAAATATCTCTATACTTAGCTTTTGTTCTTAAGTGTCTGCAAAGCGCCTCCATAATTTTTTGCGTTCTTAGGGTATGATTCCTTGATTCGATATTCCGAACCTCAAGCAGCCCAAGCAATGCGTGTATAGTGATATTCCGTGCTTCAACCAGTTCATTTGTCCTCATTGAAACAATTTCTTCGAGCATCTCGTTGTCCTGCTCGATTTTTTTCTGTATACGTGTTAATTTCAAATGAATACCGATTCTGATTTTTAACGACTCGATATTTACGGGTTTTCTGATATAATCAACTGCGCCCATTTCTAGACCTTTGATTTCATTGCCAATTTCATCGTAATTTGTCAGTATGATTGTCCGCATTTTGCTGAATTTGGAATCTGATTTTAATGCGGAAAGAACTTGAAATCCATTCATATCAGGCATGTTTAAATCGAGGATAATAAGATCAATATCCAAATTTTCATTAATGACTTGCATAGCCTCAAATCCGTCACGTGCGGTTAACACAGTGAATTCACTGAGCATGCCGCTAATCAACATAAGATCCGTTTTCGAGTCATCGACTATTAATATTTTTGTATCCATGTTTATCCTCCTAAGAAAAATTGTATGGTTCATTATATTCTAATACTTTTAGTTTATACTAATCCCTCTTTAAAACATAGCTAAAAATTCAGCACAAAAACCTCATAATACTATTCTGCATTAAAATGGCGAATAGTATAAATCAAAGGTTTTTGCTTGATTCCATGGAGGTTTTATAATCGGGATTAGTATTTATGCAATAAATTTCAAATTTAATTTGGCGGCTTATGTCAGGCAAACCGCGAATTACTGCTACTGATATATTTGCGGGATATTTACTTATCAATAAAAGGTCAGCCGTTTCGTTTGTATTAAATATGCATTCTAAAATAAGCGGATTGCATAAAATTACATCAGACAATCAGCTAAAATACGGTAAATATCACTATTGCTAATTTTATATATTTACACCGAGTATGTCAATAGTAAATATTTGGTTTTGAAAACTTCAGAAATCCTTATAGGATTATAAATTATAAGGATTTTTGACAAAAAATTATAATATAAAAGATAATTGATAGACAAATTTATAAAATGTGCTCAATTATTAACATAATTTAAGATTTTGCCGATTGCATCATTTCATATAACCAATTATACTATACATTGTGGTAATAATTCAACATATGTTTATTAATAGGCGGCCGCTATTTTTGATACGTAACTGCGGTACCATATGATGAAAGCTGGAAAGACAGTATGAAGAAAAAGACGGTTTTTGCATGGATTATAATTTTAATATGGGTGATTGTAAGCGCATCGTTGTTTAAACTCATGCCGGATGTCAGCCGCCTTGTTTTGGATAAAGGACAACCGGCTATACCGGAGAGTTATTCCTACAGAATCGCGCAGAAATTAGCAAAGGAATATGATAATTACGACAAAGACAGCACTATGATGAGTATCCTCTTAGTGTTTAATGATACAAACGCTTTATCCGACACTCAAATGAGCAGTATGAAATCCGCTGTTGATAATTTAATTGCCAACAGTGACAAACTTGGCATTAAGCAGGTCTTAACGCATTTTAATAATGCGGATTTAACCGGACAATTCGTTTCAGCCGATAAGACAACCGTATTTGTTAGCGTTGCCTTGGATAAACAAGCCCGCTCCATAGACGATATTTCTAATGTGATAAAAAGCGAAATTTCAGGCACTGATGTGCCGCATTATATTACCGGCGCCGAATTTGTTATGGATGCAAATGTAAAAACCACATTGGGCAGCGTTCAGAAGACCGAAATATTGACAGGGATCATCATTTTCGTTATTTTACTCATGGTTTTTCGCTCACCGGTAGCACCTGTCGTTTCACTCTTAACGATTGCGCTGACATATCTTGCTTCAATGGGTATTGTTACACAGTTGGTTGACAGGTTCAACTTTCCCTTTGCGGTCTCGACACAATCTTTCTTAATTTTAGTTCTTTTTGGTATTGGCACCGACTACAGCCTTTTGCTGCTGATGCGTTTCAAAGAAGAATTGGCCAAAACATCCGTTAACGAGGCGGTAAAAAACACATATAAACAGGCAGGAAAGACCATTTTGTTCTCGTCGCTGACTGTTTTAATCGGCTTCGGCGTTCTGTGGCTTGCGAAGTTTTCGGTTTACAGAGCCGGCGCAGCGGTCGCAATCGCTGTCGGTATTTTAATTATCGCCTTGTTTACGCTGCTCAAGGGTTTTATGATAATATTCGGACACAAAATGTTTTGGCCCGAAAAGAAAAAGAGCGGTCATAAAAACAGCATCCTTTGGGGAAAGCTCACAGGGGTTGCCACAAGTCATCCGTTTATATCTCTGATAGTAATCCTCGCCTTAACAGTTCCGGTTTTATTTTTTCAAAACTCGTCGCTATCCTATGATTCGCTCAAAGAGATCAGTTCTGATTACGAGGCGATGAAAGCAATCAATATTATTTCGGATAAATTCGGCAACGGGCTGGTATCACCGGTTACGATTTTTATCAAGAATGATACGGAACTTAACAGCAGCGACAAGCTTGCAGACATAGATAAAATAGCAGCCGGTTTAAAAAAGATTGAGGGCGTGGACAAGGTAATCAGCGTTACACAGCCGGAAAGCGAAGAAGTCGAAGAGCTGTATTTATTTGGCCAAATCAGCGCCGTTGCCGATGGTCTTGAGCAGGCAAACGACGGAATTAAAAAAGTTATGAACGGATTGGATTATGCCAACAAACAGATATAAGGTTCTGTGGATTTTTCGGATATCGGTTCATTAATTGATTTAGGTGACATAATCAACATTAACACCGGTATTCCTTTTATAGATGAATCAATTTCAGCTATTAATTCCGAACTTACAAAGGCAATTATTAATTATGCGCAGCAGAATATGAGCGGAAGTATTGATGATATTGGTAAGAGTTTCATTCAATTGGAAGACGGGCTTACTCAGGCGGTGGATGGGTTGAAACAGATATCGGATGGAATTGACACAGCGAATGCCTACCTGAAAGCTTTGCCGGAATCAAACAACGGGAAAGTATTTTACATACCTGCCGACCAAATTATGGGCAGCGATTTTAATAAATCAATTGCGAATTTTATGTCGGCAGATTATAAAATTACAAGAATAATCGTTACGCTGAAAGAAAACCCGTACACGCAGGAGGCAATGGATACTGTCGGACTTATTGATTTAAGCCTGAAAGACAGCCTGAAGAGCAGCGGATTAACAGGCGCGGCATACGGCATTGACGGTTCATCCTCAATGAACAAGGATCTGAAAGCCGTTTCCTCGGGCGATTTTAACCGTTCTGTCCTGATAATGCTCATCGGCATCGGTATTATTCTTGTTTTTCTTTCAAAGTCGTTCTTTAAAGCGCTTACCATTATAATCTCGCTCCTGATCGCGAATTATTCCTCCCTTATAATCACCGGCATAATATTTAAAAACATCCTTCATGTCGGGAATTTATCGTGGACGGTTCCGTTCTTCTCTTTCATTATGATTGTCGCGCTGGGGGTGGACTACAGTATATTCTATATAATGAGGTTTAACGAAAATAAAAGATTCAATGTAAAATCTGCGTTAATCAGATCCTCGCTGAGTGTCGGCGGCGTTGTTATATCGGCGGCATTTATACTCTCCGGAACATTCGCGGCACTTTATCCGGCTGTTGTACCAACGCTTATAGAGCTTGCAACGGTTGTTATTATCGGGCTGTTTCTGCTTGCCTTTGTTTTGCTGCCTGTTTTCGTGCCGGCTGCTGTTATGGTGATTGAAAAAATAGAAGCCCTCATGTTTGAAAAGAAGTATAATAAAAGTGCGAGTAATGAGGCCGATATGGAGAAGGATTAGCCTTTTATGATATAGTATCAACATAAGCATGAAGCTGGAGTACAAATCAGTAAAAAATTTATCATCAGGAGCAGATGCATGGATACTTCTCTGTATTTAAAAAGAATTGGTTTTAACGGACCCGTCACACACGATTATGAGACTTTAAAAAAACTTCAGTACTGCCATATGACGGCTGTACCATATGAAAACCTGGATATAATAACCGGTATACCATTGAAGCTGGACAGCGAAAGCCTATATGAGAAAATCGTTGCCGCCCACCGCGGCGGATACTGCTTTGAGCTCAACGGCGCTTTCGGCGCGCTTTTGCGTGAGCTCGGGTTTGAGCTGACCGACTGCATGGCGAGGTTCCTGAAAAACGAAACACAGATTCCGATGCGCAGGCATAGGGTACTGCAGTTGCGGTGCGCTGACGGTTTGTTTCTGTGTGATGTCGGCGTTGGGATGATTAACCCCATCTACCCCGTCAGGCTTGATACCGGTGAGGTGCAGCAAATCGGCAACGAGCAGTACAAAATCACAAAGGACGATTTTCTCGGAACCATCCTGCATCAATGTTTTGAAGGCGTCTGGGACCGGTTTTTCGCGTTTACGGACGAACCGCAGCTTGATATTGATTTCATCATGCCGTCATTTTACTGTGAAAAGCACCCGGATTCACCTTTCATTAAAGGCGATATGCTTGCGATTCAGACTGGGTTCGGAGGCAAACACTCGATATCGGGCGATACGCTTACCTATTGGGATGAAAGCGGCAAGCACAAGGTGACGATTGAAAACGAGGAAATGCGAAAAGAAGTGTTGGGAAAGTATTTTGGCATCGTGATGGTGTAATACTAATTACTTAAAAAAACCTAACTAAAAAATCCGCATAAAACCCCATAATACTATTCTGCATTAAAATGGTGAATAGTATATATCAAAGCTTTTGCTTGGTTTATAATCGTGAATTAGTATAAGCTGTTATTGATACGCTGGGATGCTGCAGAATGGAGATTGTATGAAAAAGCTGTTGTCGATTATTTTGGCGTTACTCATGCTTGAAGCGTCACTTGGCGTTGGCGTATACGCGTTTGACCCCAAAACAGGTTCTGTCAATATCATGACATACAATGTTTCGGGCATCCCGATTTTAGGTGATTTTCAGGGGACGCAAAGAGAATTAAAGGGCAGTGCCAGAATGGTAAAAATAGGTGAAATTCTCAACAATGAGTCCGGCTGCGACATCATCGGTACACAGGAAGACTTCAGCCATCATGACGCGTTGGCCAAGGCGATGCCGGATTATCCCTATCAGACACTTTCAAGCGGCAATGCGCCGCTCGGTGACGGGCTTAGCATTTTTTCAAAATTCCCTGTGTATAATGTTAATCATACAAAATGGAACAAATCGTACGGTATTCTTTCCGGGGCAACAGACAGGCTTGCACAAAAAGGAATATTATCGTCTGTCATAGAAATAGCTGACGGCGTGTATATTGATTTTTATGTATTGCATGCCGATGCCGGAGATGATTCGGATTCAGCAGAAGCAAGAGCCGATAATTACCGCCAACTGGCCGTCATGATTAATTCAAGAGAATATGACCGCGCCGTCATTGTTGCCGGCGATTTCAATTCAACTTTTGACAGAAATCAGGTTGATAACCTTTACATCAATCTTGTTAAACCTGCCGGACTTAAGGATTGCTGGGCTGAAATCTACAACAACGGTAACTGCGATTATAATAGTGGAACAAACTGGAACCCGTCTTTTTATGAAACCTATGACAAGCTGATGTTCAAAAGCGGCGGCGGGGTTGAACTGAATGCCGCATCGCTTCAATACATCCAGTACACCAATGAGCAAGGTGAAACATATACGGATCATATTTCCACTAAAGTCTGCATGAATTATGAAATAACAGGCGACACCGCGACCACCGAAGTGCTTCAAACCGAAGAACCTATTAACTGGGGGCAAAGGTTTCTTGACGAGTTTGCAGCTGTGATAAAAACCCTGTTTCTTGTGCTGGCGGATTTTCATGAGATATTCAATCTTATCGGTGAAGGAATCGACTATTTAAAGCAACAATGATGCTTCATATTCCATAAAACGAAACAAGACATAAAAAACCACCAACCTTCATGCGGTTGGTGGTTTTTATGGTGGATGTTGAGGAACTCGAATCCCCGACCCTTCGCACGTCAAGCGAAAGCTCTACCAGCTGAGCTAAACATCCATATTTGCATCACTGTTGCGTGAATGCAAGCGTTATTATATATGATTTCATGAAAGAATGCAATAGCAAATTTGAAAAAATATGCCTGTTTTATGAATCGTAAATTGCAAAGTTAAATTCCACTTCTAAACGCTGGGGCGAAATTGCGGG
>CAZVJW010000025.1:54341-56622 GCA_964627535.1 uncultured Eubacteriales bacterium | reverse complement strand
GTTTGCCACAGCGAGAATTCGAAAAGCTATAATTTGCCGGAGATTTGCCCTTCCTGCGGGGCAAAAGTATTCAGAGAACCGGAGGAATCGGCGGTGAGGTGCCTTAACCCCGAATGCCCGGCCCAGCTTTTGAGGCTGCTGATTCATTTCTGCTCGCGGGACGCAATGGATATCGAGGGCTTGGGCGAAGGGATTTTGGAAAGGCTTGTTAACGAGGGTATGCTGAAAACTGTCGCCGATATTTATGCCCTTAATGCCGGGCAGTTGTCGGAACTGGAAAGGTTTGCGGAAAAATCGGCGAAAAACCTGACAGAAGCGATTGAAGCGTCAAAACAAAATGATTTATATAGGCTGATTTTTGCATTGGGCATCCGCCATATCGGGCAGAAAGCCGCAAAACTATTGGCAGAGCGGTTTATCACGATGGACGCGGTTATGGTTGCTCCCTCTGAAGAAATATCGGGCATCGAAGGTTTCGGTGGAATAATGGCAAAAAGTGTTGCGGATTATTTTGTATTGCCGCAGTCAAAAGAGCTAATTGAAGAACTGAAAGAGTATGGTTTAAAGATGAAATCAAACAAAGAAATAAAAGATACCCGCTTTTCGGGTAAGACTTTTGTTTTAACAGGAACATTGCCGACCTTTTCCCGCAACGACGCAACCGCAGTGATTGAAAGCTTCAACGGTAAAGTTTCATCCTCCGTTTCGAAAAAGACCGATTTCGTTCTTGCCGGCGAAGACGCCGGCAGCAAACTGCAAAAGGCCAATGAACTTGGGGTTATGGTCATCAGCGAAGCTAAATTTTTAGAAATGATTCAGTAAAGGTGCCGTGTACATGCAAAAAGAAAAGCAACTTCACTTTAATGATGATGGCAAATTCAGGATTATGTCTGTCGGAGATATCCACGAAAAATATGTGCCGGATGAAAAAACCGGAGACTTTCTGAGGCTTATCAACAAGTCGCTGGACGAACTGAAGCCGGATTTGGCTGTTCTTATGGGTGACCTTGTTTCAAGCCATTTTCAAAATGAAAAAGGCGAAAGGCAGGATTTAAACGCTGAGCAAATGCTGGAAGAGATTCGAAGGGTTACCGAGCCGTTCACTTCCCGCAAAATACCTTTCGCCGCCGTGTTCGGCAATCATGATGGAGAAAACGGCTTGCCGAAAGAAACAATTTTCAGCCTTCTCAAAGAAATTCCGAATTTCCTCAACTCAAACGCTGAAGATATAACCGGTGTCGGCAATTGCAACCTTTTAATAAAAAGCAGCTCGGACGAGAAAAATGCATTTAATATATGGCTGCTTGATTCAGGCAACAAAGCGCCCGAAGGCAGGGGAGACGACGCCTATGTTGAAACAGACCAAATTGAGTGGTATGAGCGTGTCAGCAATGAACTCAAAGCCCAAAAAGGAGGGAAACCTTTACCGGCTGTGCTCTTTCAGCATATTCCTGTTTTGGAGGAATATGAGCTTTTAAAGAAAACAAGCCGTTTCAACCCTTGCCGCGTCAGGGGAAACAGCTGGCATGATAAAAATTGGTATGTCATAGCGGATAAGAAAAACACAACCGGCTACCTTGGTGAGGGACCCTGCACACCCGATTATGATAACGGGCAGTTCAAAAGCTGGAAAAAGCAGGGGGATATCATCGGCGCGTTTTTCGGGCATGACCATATGAACGACTTTTGCGGTAAAGTTGACGGGATTACACTCGGCCAATGCAAATGTTCCGGGTTTCACATTTACGGAGATGGCTTGCGGCAGGGCGTCAGAATGATAACTTTAGACGAAAATGAACCCGGAAAGCTCGAAACGAAAATGCATTATTACCGGGATTTCTTCGGCACAAAATGCAATTCAATTAAAGGTTATATGCTGCTTCACGACCGTGTTCATATGAACCTTGAACTGTCGCTAAAAATTCTGGCGCCGGTGGCAGCGGTTGCCGTGATTTATGTCATCCTGAACGCAGCATTGTCATCCTGAGCGAAGCGAAGGATCTTTTCTAATGTCATTCTGAGCAGATTCATGTCATCCTGAACGAAGTGAAGGATCTTGCTCGAAAGAAGCAACCAAGATTCTTCGTCACTCCGTTCCTCAGAATGACATCCTGCTGTCATCCTGAACTCATTGAAGGATCTTTCCGTCAAAGAAGCACAAGATTCATCGTCGTTCCGCTCCTCAGAATGACATCCCGCTATCATCCTGAACTCAGTGAAGGATTTTAACCCCGCAAGAAACAACCAAAGATCCTTCGTCGTTCCTCCTCAGGATGACAAA
>CAZVJW010000025.1:0-54314 GCA_964627535.1 uncultured Eubacteriales bacterium | reverse complement strand
CGGTTTGACCCTGAGCAATAATGTCATCCTGAGCGAAACGTTGTCATCCTGAACACAGTGAAGGATCTTTCCCACGGGTAAAGGCAAACAAAGATTCTTCGTTGCTCCGCTCCTCAGAATGACACGCCCGTTGTCATCCTGAACGCAGTGAAGGATCTTACTCCTCGTAAGAAGTAACCAAGATTCTTCGTCGCTCCACTCCTCAGAATGACACACCCGCTGTCATCCTGAGCAACGCGAAGGATCTTGCGTAAATGTTAACCGGAGAAAGTGGAAAATATACAAAGACGGCAGGTATGCACTTTGCATTGCCTGCCGTCTTTCAAATACTATGGGCTATGAATCAATATTGTAATCGAAAAGCGCGTAAATATAACCAATCAGCTTTACAACGCTGTATAAATTCAAAAGCCCGGGCTCTTTGAATTTTTCGGTTTGAGTCACTGTTTTTATAATGGTGTATTCATCTTTTAGATCATTGTCCGGAGAAAACGCTTTAAATATCAGTTTATCGCCTGCAACCTCGAAGGTGGAATAAGTTGCGGCAGTGCCATAAACGCGCTTTGCGGTCCAGATGTTTTGAAATTTAAAATCGGACACGGTGTCATTCTGAAAGGCGTTCATCGAGATATAAACGGTGCCTTTCGGATTAGTGTTCTCTTTGTTGAATGCTAATTTGACGATCATACCGTTTTCCATGTGGTGAGACCGCCCGTAAATATGGCTGTGGCCTCTCAGCATCACATCAAGGCCTGCCATATCGGCAATAGGAGTAAATTCAAAATGAGCAGGAAGCATGATTGGATAAGCCGGTGTGTATATGTCATGGTGAAGCATGCCTATCCGCCATTTTGCGTCAAGGTTTTTATTGACCGCTTCTTTGGCAAACTTTATATGTTCGGCCGCATTGCCGTTGGTGCTGTCAAACACAAGGAAGAGCGCGTTGCCGTATCGGAACCAATAATCTGTGCCTGCTTTGCTCGGTAAAGCGGCGTCAAAGGCATTTGGGTTAATGATATAATTTTTCATCATGTCGCCGATTTTGTCGTGGTTGCCGATGGCAAAAGCAACCGGGACGCTTCTGAAAACCGGCGAGGCAAGCAGAGCGTTCCATTCACCCGGAATATATCCGCTTCTTATTGTGTCACCACCGGACATAATGAAGCTTATATCGGGATTTTTGGTAAGCGCGGTGTTAAACCTGGTATGTATGTTATAGGATGTATCTCTGCCGTAGGCAATATTATTTGCGTCAAAACCTTGATGCATGTCGTTGACATATAAAAACTTGAAACTGTCAGTCCCCAAAGTTCTGTAAACAAAAGGTCCGTAAACCAAATTGTCCGTACCGTAGGTGTAATAATAAACCGTATTTGCCTCAATGCCGGTTGCTGTTACCCGGCAGGTTTTGTAGCCTTCGTCTGCGGGTGTTTTTATGCCTGTAAAAACAACAGGATTGCTCATATCCGCGTTTTTGCTCAATTTCACAGCCGGAGTGCCGGCGTCAAGCCCGCAATGCCAGGCAAAATTCAGCATGGTTGCATCGCTGCCGGGAGTAAGGCAAACGTTGGTGTTCGTTCCGCCCAAGTTGTCCCAATTCGCGTTCCATTCTTCCTGTGTGATGGAAAAGTCAGGCAAACTGGCCGCGGCAGAAGAGGAAAAGGTTAAAATTCCGGTAAAAATGCAAAGACAGCAAAACAGGGAAACCAATTTTTTTAACATGAGACTTCCTCCTTCATTTTATGCATTAATTGCTTGTTTTAGCCGAGTCGATGATTGTGTATATCATGCCTGCAAGTCTGACAATATCATAAAAATCAAACCCTTTAGGTTCAACAAAAGGCTTGCCTGTATCCGTTGTTTTCGTGATTTCATATTCGTCGCATAGGCTGCCATCCACATAAAACGCTTTGAATTTCAGGCTTTCGGCGTTTATTTCAAAAGTGGAATAGGTGGTGATATCGTCGCGGCATCTTTTTGCCGTCCATATATTTTGCCAAGGCAGGGTTTTGGATGAAACATTATTGACCGCGCTCATGGAAATAAAAGCCGTTCCTGTCGGGTTTGTGGTTTTTTTGCCAAACGCAAGCCCTGTAATTTTTCCTTCTTTCAAAAAGTGAGAACGTCCGTATATGTGGCTGTGTCCGTCCAACACGACGTCAAGTCCTGCTCTGTCTACAATCGTTGTAAAAATAATCCTTATCAAATTGTTGTCAAGGTCAAGAAAACCGAAAGACGGGCTGTTCATGTCATTATGAAGTATCCCTATGCGCCATTTTGCGTCAAGGTTTTTGTTGATTGCGTCTTTTGCGAAATTCAAATGATCGGCTGCGTTGCCGTTCGTGCTGTCAAACAAAAGGAATAGTGCGTTGCCGTAGCGGAACCAGTTATCGCTGCCGACAGGGCTCGGCAATTCGGCGTTGTATTCATTCGGGTTGTTGACATAATATTTTTGGGATACGCCCTTTTTGTCATGGTTGCCGATTGCGAACGCGATAGGCAGGCTCCGGAAAATCGATGATGAGAGCAGGCCGTTCCATTCTTCAACGCGCTGCCCGCTGTCGGTATTATCCCCGCCGCTGACAATGAAACCTATGTCCGGGTTAGCTTTGAGCGCCGTATTGACCGTGCTGTGCAATTTGTATGCCTTATCTCTGCCGACGGTACTGTTGGTTCCGTCAAAACCCGCATGCAGGTCATTTATGTATAAAAACTTGAAGCTGTCGGTTCCCAGCGTTCTGTACATAAAAGGCCCGTAAACAAGAGCTCCCGTTCCATAAGTGTAATAATAAACCGTGTTTGCTTCAATGCCTGTTGCAGTGACTTTGCAGGTTTTATAACCTTCGTCAGCAAGCGTCGCAGTTCCCGCGAAAACAGCCGGGTTTCTCATATCAGCGTTTTTGCTTAATTTTACAACCGGATTGCCGGTTTCAACCGAGCAGTGCCAGGCGAAATTCAGCTCGGTCTCGTTGCTCCCGGGAGCCAGGCACACATTGGTGTTCACATTGCCGGTTTCGTCCCAATTTGCATTCCAGTCGTCCTGTGAAATAGAAAAGTCGGGTAAGCCGCCCTGTGCATACGAGGAGAAGGATAAAACACCGGATAAAATGCAGATGCTTAAAATCAGCGCTATGGTTTTTTTTAGCATAAGATTGCCTCCTTGTAATAAATATTTATATTTTTCAAACGTCCGGCCGGTCACATATTGCGTTTGAAATGTTTTTGTAGTAAACTCAACGAAGCGGTGATTAATACTAATCCCATATATTGCTTTGATTTAAAAATAAATTCTATTTGGGATTAGTAAGTTCACCAATTAATAATCAGGGGGATAATAACAATGGATAAATATCTTATCATCAACGCGGATGATTTCGGCATGTGCCGCGCCGCGAACCTTGCAACCTTTGACCTGCTTAAATGCGGGGGGATAACCTCGGCAACTGTGATGGTCCCATGCGGTTGGGCGCCGGAAGCGTGCAAATTTGCCATGGAAAACCCGCAGTTCGCCATCGGCGTGCATTTGACACTGACAAGCGAATGGAGCAGATACCGCTGGTCGCCTGTTGCTGCCTCTAGTACGGACAGTCTTCGCGATAAAGATGGTTATATGCACCACGAAAGCAATCAAGTTGAAGAAAATGTTGATTTGGATGAAGTTGAGGGTGAAATCAGAGCTCAAATCGAAAGGGTGAAGAAACTCGGGCTTACCCCGTCCCATTTGGATAATCACATGGGCTCGTTGTACGGCATTGAAACAGGAAGGTTTGAACTCCTTAGTTTAACCTTTGATATAGCTTCGGAATACAAACTGCCTTTCCGTTTTCCGTCTGCCTATACCGATGAGCAAATGGCTCAGTTTGGCTCAAAAATTGACCCCAAACTGCTCGGTATGTTGTTTTCAAAATTCAGCGCGTATGCGGCAGATAAAAATGTGCCGATTCCGGACTATCTCATCACGCATGATTGGAGCGGCTCCCAGAGCGACAGCTACGAAAACTTTCGCGATTATATGTTTGAACATTTCAAAACCTTCCCCGACGGCGTTACGGAAACATTCATTCACCCATCGCTCGAATGTGATGAACTCAAGGGTACAAGCAGCGTTTGGTTCCGCAGAGTCTGGGAGTACCGCCTGTTTGCGGACCCGAAAACAAGGCAGTATCTCGAAAGCCTCGGCATAAAATTGATCAATTACCGCGACCTCGCAAAAATGAAAGCATAGAAGAATTATTTAAACGGCTGCCGCCATTGTAAATACGGCAGTTTTTTTAATCGAAAAATCTGAATTTGTCTCAGAAAAAGCAGTTCTAATGCAATTCTATTTTATTCTATGAAAAATGTCAAACAAAACAGATACAATGTGCCGATAATTGTTGTTTTAAAATAAAGTATATGATAGTATTAAACGGAAAAGGAAGAGGAGGATTGGAATAAAATGACAAAAATAACATCATTTTTTGTGTCTGTCGTCGAGATTATTTCTATGCTATTTCTTGGTGTTACATACACAAAAACAGCACCTGTTGATTACGGCGGTTCAAAGTTCACTGCTCCGGTTGTTTTCGAATGGCTTACGCTAATTAATAACAGCGTGAGTGATTATGTGATTATTAAAGGTGCAAATTGCTCACCGTCTGAGCTGACTGCTGCGAATGAGCTGCAAAGCAATCTCAGGCAAATCAGCGGCGCAACGCTTGAAATCGTGGATGATACAGCCCGTGTTCGCGATCACGAAATCCTTATTGGCAAAACAAGCCGCGAAATCGAAGGCACCTATACGATAAACCGCGCTGCTCTCGGCGACGAAGGGTTTACGGTTATGACGGTAGGTGAAAAGTTAATTATTGCCGGAGGCGAACTGAGAGGAACACTTTACGGCGTCTATAACTTCCTTGAGCAGGAACTCGGCTGCCGCTGGTTTACGCCCGAATTGACCGTTATTCCGGATAATGCAACAATTAGAATCGACGCAAAACTCAACTATACGCAAATACCTGATTTCGAATACCGCGATGATTATTGGAACACCGCATTCAACGCTGACTGGAAAGTAAAACATAAAATTAACAGCGACAACGGCGGCTATATGCCCGAAAGCTATGGCGGAGGCATTTCATACGCCGGTTTCTGCCACACCATGAATGCCCTTGTTCCGGTTTCATATTTTGAAACTAATCCGAAGTACTTCTCGTACCGCGAAGATCAGGATGCCTGGACTGTTGACCAGCGCTGTCTTACTAATCCGGAAGTCCTGACTATAACCATCGCGAACGCGAAAGCTGCGCTGCGGGCTAATCCTCATGCGAAAATAATTTCAATTACTCAAAACGACAATGGGAATTACTGCCAATGCCCGGCTTGTAAAGCCTCCGACGAAAAATACGGCGGACCTTCAGGCACCAATATTTGGTTTGTCAATCAGGTTGCGGAGGCTTTGGAAGCCGATTTTCCTTCGGTTGGAGTCGATACCTTCGCTTATCAGTATACCCGCAAACCGCCTGTAAACATTGTTCCGCGGGCAAACGTTATCGTGCGCCTTTGCTCCATCGAATGCTGCTTTGCACATCCTCTGTCCGAGTGCGGGCACGAAAGAAGCGAACCGCTGAATAAGCGATTTGCGGATGTTGAATCGACCTTTGCGGCAGACCTTAAAGGCTGGTCAGCTATATGTGACAGAGTTTACATCTGGGACTATACGACCAACTTCAACATGTACCTGACAATATTTCCGAATTTCCAGGTGCTGTCTCCCAATTTGCAGTTCTTTGCAGAAAACAACGTGAAGGGTGTTTTTGAACAGGGAAATTATACCGGCGGCAAAAGCGGTGAGTTTGGTGAACTTCGTGCGTATATTCTTGCCAAATTGATTTGGGACCCGGATTGCGATGTTGAGTACCACATGATGGACTTTATGAAGGCTTATTACGGTGAAGACTCGGCGAAGTATATCAAGGACTATCTTGATGTTGTTACGAACAGGACCGTGAAAACCGACCACCTGTTCATATTTGACTGGCATTATCAAGGCTGCTGGTTCAATTCGGCTCAAAGAACAAAAATAGATAAACTGTGGGATGAATCCGAAGCGAGCGCAGGCACGGCAGAGCAGCTTGCGAATATTCAGCGCTCAAGGCTTTCCTTCCGCCATTATAAAGCTAATCTGTTAATGGATGAGTTTTCAATTCTTAACCCCTCAAGGCTGAAGGAAAATGAGAAACTGTACAATGATATTGTTAATATGGGAATAACAAGGTTGGCAGAAGGAAGACCGATCACTCAAACACCTAATTTTTGGCTGACGCCTGTTGATTGGAAATGAGGAAAATATGAAAACAGAACTTTATAAATACCGTATAATCCCCGGCATCATCAAAACCAACGAAAGCACAACGGTTAAGATTTCCGCGTTGGAGACTCAGCTTACTTTTTCGGACAATACCGATTACCGAGTTGAGATATGGTGTTTAACCAAATTAACTAATCCGGATTGGATGGCCGGCAATATCTTTAATGTTTGCGGGAATAACGGTGACTTGATTTTTTCCTATACATTTGAATTTGAAGCCGAATACTTTGTGAGAGTGTTTAAAGGAAGAGATATAAAACATTTTTTACAACTGTCGGTTTATGCCGTCGATGAGGACTTGTACATGCTTAGACCGCTAAAAGGCGATTTTCATGTCCACTCCTGCCGGTCGGACGGCAGAGAAAGCCCTGCAGTTGTTGCGGCGAACTACAGAACAGCCGGCTTTGATTTTATGGCGGTAACAGACCATCATCGATATTTCCCGTCAGTCGAGGCGCAGCAGGCTTATAAGGATGTGCCGCTCGGGCTGCTTCTGCTCAACGGCGAGGAAGTCCATTCACCCGATAATTATGTGCATGTCATTCATTTCGGAGGTGACAGCAGCGTTAACGAATTGTTTGAGAATGACCAGGAAATATATTTTAAAGAAGTGCAGGAAATTGTTGATACCCGGGAATTGCCGCATTTTGACAAATTCGCTTACGCTGCGAATATGTGGGTTGCAAAAAAAATCCGCGAAGCGAACGGCTTAGCGGTTTTCTGCCATCCCCATTGGATCAATGACACTTATAATGTGCCGGACAGCCTTTCGAGGGCGTTTCTTGAAAACGGCGTTTTTGATGCTTTCGAACTTATCGGCGGTCAGTCTTCGCACGAAAATAATATGCAGACAGCTTTTTATTATCAGCTCCGCTCGGAAGGTGTGAAAATCCCCATAACAGGCGCGAGTGATTCCCACGGCACAATTAACAGAGGGCTTTTCAACAAGATGTTTACCATCGTTTTCGCAAAAGATAATTCGAGAGACAGCATTGTCAGCGCCGTTAAGGATTTGTTGAGCGTTGCCGTGGAAGTTTATGACGACTCCGTCAATTACAGCGTCCACGGCAGTTACAGGCTGGTTTCATATGCCAGGTTCTTAATGGAACATTACTTCTCTTTGACCGAAAAACTTTGCCGTGAAGAAGGTATATTGATGCTCTCTCATCTGCAGGGAGATAAAAATGCAGATGCGCGCCTGGCTCAATTGGCAAACCGAACCGATGACTTTTACAAGACTTATTCCTGTAAGTAAAGGAGGATAGTATTATGTGGTACTGGATATTGGGGATCGCTTTGTTTCTGCTGACAGCTTTCATTGCTCTCGGCTATATGGGTTTCACGATTGCCATCGTTCGCCAAAAAAAGAAGAAGCCGGCGCAAAGCGAATATAAAAAAGCCCGTGAACTGATCAGAGCGAAAAACAATGCTTACCTTTTTTCGCTGAACCCCGAGGATGTTTCCATAAAATCGGCTGACGGTTTAACATTGAAGGGATGGTTCCTGCTTGCGAAAACGGAAAACCGCAGGTTTGTCATCTGTGTTCATGGCTACCATTGCAACGGCCCGGATGAGTTCAGTCATATGGTTCCGTTCTATCACGATGAATTGGACTATAACTATCTGCTGCCGGACGACCGCGCGCATGGCAGAAGCGAGGGGAAATATATCGGCTTCGGCGCGCTTGACCACAAGGACATTCTGCGGTGGGTAGATTACCTGATTGACCGTTTCGGTAAAGATATCGAGATTATACTGCATGGCATTTCAATGGGTGCCGTAACGGTTATGCTGGCGAATTCCGCAAACCCGCCGGAACAGGTGAAAATAATCATTGAGGACTGCGGCTTTACAAACGCGAATGAAGAGTTTGTCAACAATATTAAGGACAGAATTAAGATTAATGGTTCCCCGCTTGTTTCTTTGATGAGTCTGATTTGCAAAATCAAAGCGGGTTATTTTTTCAAAGAAGCCGATTGCCTCGGCAGGTTGAAACAAGCGAAAAATCCCATCTTGTTTATTCACGGCGGAGCGGATACCTTCGTACCGACTCAAATGGGCAGGCAGCTCTACGAGGCTTGCCCGGTGCCGAAAGATATTTTAATTGTCGAAGGCGCGGTTCATGCCTACAGTTATTATGACGCGCCGAAGGAATATCAGGAAAAAGTTAAAAGCTTTATCTATAAATATATGGATCAAAAGCAGTAACGGGGAGCTTTAATGGAAAATATGAAATTCAGAGACCAAAGCCTTTCAATGGAAGAGCGCATCGAAGATTTAATCACGCGTATGACTGTTGAAGAAAAGGTTTCGCAGCTTTCGAATACTTCGGAAGAAATTCCCTCGTTGGGCATCCCGGACTACAACTGGTGGAATGAAGCCCTTCACGGTGTTGCCAGGGCGGGGACTGCCACCGTTTTTCCGCAGGCAATCTGTATGGCTGCCGCTTTCAATGAACAGCTTGTTTACGATATTGCCTGTGCCATTTCCGAAGAAGCGAGGGCGAAATACAACGAGGCGCAAAGTAACGGCGAATACGGTATCTATCATGGCTTGACATTTTGGAGCCCGAACATCAATATTTTCAGAGATCCGCGCTGGGGCAGAGGGCACGAGACTTACGGCGAAGACCCTTACCTGACCGGAACGCTTGGAGTAGCCTTCATTAAAGGCCTTCAGCAATCCGACGGCAAATATATGAAAGCCGCAGCCTGCGCGAAACATTTCGCCGTGCACAGCGGCCCCGAAGCCGGCCGCCACTCTTTTGATGCGAAGGCTTCAAAAAAAGATATTTTCGAAACCTATTTGCCCGCCTTCGAAAGGTGTGTCAAAGAGGGCAAAGTCGAAGCCGTTATGGGCGCTTATAACCGGCTTAACGGCATTCCATGCTGCGCGAACAGCGAACTGTTAATTGATATCCTTAGGAATCGCTGGGGGTTTGAAGGACATGTCGTTTCCGACTGCAGCGCGATATCGGATATATGCAGAGGCCATGAAGTAACCGAAGATATTGAAAACGCCGCCGCACTTGCGGTTAAAAACGGCTGTGATTTATCCTGTGGATGGGAATACGAGAGTCTTACCGACGCTTATGAACACGACTTGGTTTCGGAGGAGGAAATCAATATTGCCCTTCGCAGAACGCTTAGGGCAAGGTTTAAACTCGGCATGTTTGATAAGCCGGAAGATGTGAGTTGTTCCGGTATATCCATCGACCGTATAGCGTGCAGTGAATACAAAGAATTAAGCCTTGAAGCCGCGAAGCAAGGTCTCGTTCTTTTGAAAAACGACGGTATGCTGCCTCTGAATAAAAATGAAACACATAAAATCGCGGTTATTGGCCCCAATGCCGCGAGTGAAACTGTTTTGCTCGGTAATTATTACGGAACTCCAACGCAGTATTCAACCGTGCTGAGTGGTATTTCGGAATACCTTGGCAAAGAAAAAAAGGTTCTTTATGCGAAAGGCTGCGAACTTATCGGATCGGATACTGAATCGGACAAAGCAAAAGAAACCGTCCGAAAGCTTCTTGAAGAAGCTGTCAGCGCCGCATCTCAAAGCGATTTTATTGTCGCTGTGATTGGTCTTGATCCCGGCTTGGAGGGCGAGGAAGGCGAAATTTATAATGCATTTATCGGCGGCGATAAGCGGGATTTGGAACTTCCGCCTGCTCAGCAAAGAATGCTCGAAGAACTCAAGAAAACAGGCAAGCATCTTATCGTTGTGGTTGGGTGCGGCAGCGCCCTTGCATTGACTTGGGCGCAGGATAATGCCAATGCAATTGTTTATATGTGGTATCCGGGCGAAATGGGCGGCAAAGCGGTCGCTGAGCTGATTTTCGGCGAGTATTCGCCGAGCGGGCGTTTGCCGGTAACTTTTTATAGAACAAGCGAAGAACTGCCGGATTTTACGGATTATTCCATGGCAGGCAGAACCTACCGGTATATGCAAAATGAACCGCTTTATCCATTCGGATACGGGCTAACTTATACAGATTTTGATTATTCGGAAATTACGGCGGATTGCACGAAACTAAACGAAAACGGTTCTGTAAACATAAAATTCAAAGTGGAGAACATCGGAAAATTCGACGGTTATGAAAAGATTCAGGTTTATGTTTCCCCCTTATCGCCAAGCGTCGAAACACCCCGTTGGGAGCTGAAAGCCTTTAAGGCGGTTTACCTCAAGAAAGGCGAGAAAACAGGTATTTCAATAGACCTACCGCTGAATGCATTCACCCTTGTCAACGAAAACGGAGAACGTTTTATCGAAAGGGGAGCTTTCAGAATATATGCGGGCGGCAGCCAGCCCGGGAAACGAAGCTGCGCATTAACCAATATAAAAATTGAATTTGTTGAGGTTATAATAATTCACGATTAGTATTACAATATAATTGAATTATTGCCGGTATAAACTGCCGGCAATGTTTTTTGGCGGCTGTGTTACAATTGCTGTTTTGCATTAGCCATGAGATTTAGAAATATGTGTATGAAGGGGGAGACAGATGAAACTTTAGTAACGCTTGAAAATTTGGATATTTCCCTGTCTTTTACCAAAAAAGAAGGGTGGCTTGTCAGCCTATATTTAAAGAAAATTTTGGCATTTAAAACAAGCTCTAACTGGTTCGCGGCGCTGGTTAACTAAACTGAAAGTTTGGAAAACTTGGCGTTTCGAATAATGGCAGCTTGAAAGCAAAAAAACGGTCTGAATTAAAAATGAAGTTTAAGAGGATTCATATGAAATGTTTAGATTTCACTGTAAAGTATTTGGGGCACAGTTCCTGGATTGTCGATATTGAAAATCGTATCCTGGTTTTTGATTATGGTATTATTTCAAGAAATGATACCGTAACTTTTGATTTTGAAAAATATAAGGATAAGGAAGTCATTCTTTTCTTTTCCCATGCTCATGAAGATCACTATGATAGGTATTTCCATCAGAATAGTCAAAATTATAATAATGTAAGAAGCGTTTTGGGCGATTTTTCGAACGAATATCTCAATACAATTTGTATTCGTCCGCATGAAAACATTGAATTAGACGGAGTGAAAGTATTTACTTCACATTCCACAGATTTAGGTGTAAGTTTTTTGATTGTGATGGATACTGCTACAGTGTTTTTTGCCGGCGATAATGCGGCCTGGGGAAATGGAGACGAAGCAAATAAAACTTATTATAGCGAGATTGATTATATAAAAAGTTTGGGATATGCCATAGATATTGCTTTTGTTCCGGTATGTACATTTAGCGCTAAAAGAACGCAGGATATGACAAAAGGAGCAATTTACGCAATTGACTCATTAAACCCAACAGTTACATTTCCAATGCACGCTAATGGCAGCGAATTATTATACAATGATTTTTACAATGATTATATGGAAGCCGACGGAAAACAATCTATTATTTGCTTTGATTACCTGGGGCAAGTTATGGAGTTTAAAAGCACTTATACTAATCCCGATTATAAACCTTTATGAAATCAAGTAAAAACCTTTGACACATGGGTTTGTGCGCCGAATTTTTAGCTATGTTTTAAAAGGGTTTTGTATTAACCCATTTTATAATCCGAGCATTTCGTAAATCAGGTTGCGCATTCGCGGGTGAACCTCATCGTAAACCCTGCTGTTGGTCAGCACTTGCGTACCGAGGAAACAGGAGATTAATGAAAACAATATATAATACTAATTCACAATTAAAAAACCTCTAAAAAATCAAGCAAAAGCTTTAATTTATGGGGTTTATGCGGATATTTTAGTTAGGTTTTTACGAGTAATTAGTATAATCAAATATTTTTACATGTATCGCATATAAAAGGGTATACAAGAAGGTGAAATGGATAGACAAAAACCCGAAACTGTTAATAATAACAGCCTCGGGTTGGTGCCGGTGGCCGGGGTCGAACCGGCACGGTGTCGCCACCACTGGATTTTGAGTCCAGCACGTCTGCCAATTCCATCACACCGGCATAAAGTAGAATTAGTATAACTTATGGCTTTAAAAAAATCAAGACCTTGATTTGAAAAAAATCAATATAAGTTGCGATATAAGCTGCAGAAGTGTCAAGAATCTTGACAAAGCAGCGGTAACCCTGTAATATTATTTAATAAAATACTTTTATTTGATTGATGCATTACAAAAATACAAATAAGGATCGCTTCTTATCCTGTAAATAAAAACGGAGGACGAATTCATGCAAGCACGAAATGTAATTGACCTTGACCACCTTTCCCAGGGGGATCTTGATGAAATAATCCGATTTGCGGGTGTAATTAAGGAAAATCCATCTTATTACATTGACGATTGTCACGGAAACATTATGGCGACTTTATTTTACGAACCTTCAACTAGAACGCAAATGTCTTTCCAAACCGCTATGCTTCGTCTTGGCGGCAAACTGATCGGGTTTGACAATCCGGGAAATTCCTCCGTTTCAAAAGGTGAAAGTCTTAAAGACACAATCCGCGTCATCAGCAACTACGCCGATATAATAGTTATCAGAAATTCATTTGAAGGTGCTGCGCTCGCTTCCTCCATGTATTCGAGAAGTCCTGTTATTAATGCCGGAGACGGCGGTCATCTGCACCCGACTCAAACCCTGACAGATTTGGTAACCCTTTCCTATGAAAAGGGCAGGCTTGAAAACCTGACAATCGGACTTTGCGGGGACAATAAAAATGGCCGAACAGTTCATTCCTTAATTAAAACGCTTTCAAAGTACAAAGGTAACAGTTTTATTATGATATCTACACCTGAATTACAGGTGCCGCAATATGTGATCGACTGCCTGGAGAAGAACGGTTGCGGTTATTCCTTTTCCAACAGCCTGGAGGATTCGATTGCCGGGTTGGATGTGCTTTATATGACCAGGATACAAAGAGAGCGCTTTTCAACCCAAGCCGAATATATGGCTCAAAAGGGTGTGTTTGTTCTGGATGCACAAAAAATGTCACTGGCGAAGCCGGACTTAAGAGTGCTGCATCCATTGCCGAGGCTTGATGAGATTTCTGTTGAAGTTGACGATGACCCGAGGGCGAAATATTTCGAGCAAACCGAATACGGAATATATGCAAGGATGGCTCTGATAATTAAAATGCTTGAAAACCGCCGCTCGGATTTACCTGAAAAAATGGAGGATACTCATAACGTGAATTGCACCAATCCGGGGTGCATCACTCAAACCGAAAGCTATCTGCCGAAAATATTTACCGAATACGGGGATAATCTTGTGTGCAAGTACTGCGATCACTCAGTCGATCCTGATTCAAAGTAATATCAAAATATATAAGATTAATGAAACGGTGAAGTGAAATATGTCGGTAATTCATCTTGACAGCCAAAGTTTCAAAACAGAAATATCGCAGAATAAGTTGCCGGTTCTTGTTGATTTTTGGGCGGACTGGTGCGGACCGTGCCGTATGCTTGCGCCAATTATTGAGGAACTCTCGGATGAACTCGACGGCAAAATTGACATATGTAAAATTGATATTGACGAAGCCGAAGAAATAGCCGAAGAATATGGTATTATGAGTATTCCTACGATGCTTCTTTTCAACGGAGGTTCCGTCAAGGAAATCATAACCGGCTTGCGGTCAAAAGCGGATTTGATGAAAATAATAAATGACAGCCTTTGATATTATTTAACGGTTATTTGTGCAATAGAAAAAGAGACTGCCCTAAGACAGTCTCTTCTCATTTAGATGTAATCAAACGGCACGTGTTACTTTGCCGGAGCGAAGGCAGCGGGTGCAAGCATAAACCCTTTTAGGTGAACCGCTTACAACTGCCTTTACACGCTTAACGTTCGGCTTCCATGTTCTGTTGGAACGCCTGTGTGAATGGGAAACTTTAATACCAAAGGACACATCCTTGCCGCAGTAATCGCATTTTGCCATGTGTCGCACCTCCTTTTCTCGATAACAGATGATATACTAACAGGTTTCCCGAAAAAATGCAAGAGATTTTTATTTTGTTTAAAATTGATGTAGATTGCAGCAAAAAATGACTTGTTTTTAACAAATGCAAATAATATTATTTATTTAATATTTTCCTGAAATTCATGGTTGCATTTATTAAAACAATAGTATATAATACGTTTGACCGAACATTTGTGCGAATATTATTGGAGGTATATAAAATGACTGACAAGAAAAAAGCTTTAGAAAGTGCGTTGCTTCAAATCGAAAAGGCTTACGGTAAGGGAACCATTATGCGGCTTGGTCAAAATGAGGGAATGTCTATTGAGGCAATTTCAACAGGATCTATAACACTTGACGCGGCAACCGGCATCGGCGGCCTTCCAAAAGGTCGTATCGTTGAAATCTTCGGGCCGGAATCCTCCGGTAAAACAACTTTGGCACTTCATGTTGTTGCGGAGGCGCAAAAGGCCGGCGGAGAAGCGGCGTTTATTGATGCCGAACACGCTCTTGACCCTCTTTATGCAGGCAATTTAGGCGTTGATGTCGAGTCATTGCTTGTTTCCCAACCGGATAACGGCGAGCAGGCTTTGGAAATTGCGGAAGCGCTTGTCCGTTCGGGCGCTGTGGATGTTATCGTAATTGATTCCGTTGCCGCTCTTGTACCCCGGGCGGAAATCGAAGGCGAAATGGGCGACTCCCATGTCGGGCTCCATGCCAGATTAATGTCGCAGGCGCTTAGAAAGCTTGCCGGCGCGATCTCAAAATCCAATACTATAATTATTTTTATAAACCAGCTTCGTGAAAAAGTCGGCGTTGTTTACGGAAATCCCGAAGTTACCACAGGCGGAAGGGCGCTGAAGTTTTACGCTTCTATCAGAATAGATGTCCGCCGAATTGAACAGCTTAAAGGCCTCGGCAATGAATTTATAGGAAACCGCACAAGGGCAAAAGTAGTGAAAAACAAGGTCGCTCCGCCTTTCAAAGAAGCTGAATTTGATATTATGTACGGAAAGGGTATCTCAAAAGAAGGCGAAATTCTCGACTTGGGAGTCAAATTAAATATAATACAGAAGAGCGGTTCCTGGTTCTCATACGGTGAGGAAAGAATCGGGCAGGGCAGAGACAATGTCAAAGAGTATCTGCGCCAAAATAAAAAGACGGCAGATGTAATTGAAGCTCAAATAAGAGAAAACGCTGCAAAGGTTGTTAAATTAAGCAAAGATGATTCATTTACAGGGTCTGCTCAAGCAACGGAAATCCCTTCTCGGGAGCCGACAACAAAAGCAACCGCTAAGGCGGCGCTTGACATCGTCGTTGACGATGAATAGTTTAAAAGCAGCCGTATCTATCCTGTTGATCTATTTCTTTCAGGCGGGTTATACCAAATGATTGTCACAGCAAAAAAAGGAAAAGGCAGTAAAATGCATATCAGCGTTGATAACGCTTATTTGCTGACGGTTACCGAAGACTTTTGGTTTTCGGGGTCTGTGCGCTCCGGTGACGAAATCAGCGAAGAGGAGTATGAGGTATTCCGGGAGAAAGCGAACGCGAGCCGTACCTACAGCAAAGCGTTGGATCTTATCTCCCGACGTGACCACAGTCAAAAGGAACTCGAAAACAAACTCGCAAGAACTGCGGATAGAGAGTCGGCTAAAGCTGCGGCTCTAAGACTTGCAGACATAGGGCTTGTCAATGATGAAATATATGCAAAAAAGCTCGCTGATGAATTATTCAGGCGTAAAGGATTTTCTCCTTCACGCATTCGCATGGAACTTATTCAAAAGGGGATTTCCTCCGAAATTGCCGATAAAACAGCCGGAAGTATTGACTTTGACCCGCAAGAGCGTATTATAGAACTATTAAATCTTAAGTTTCTGCGCCAGCTTTCGGACGAAAAGGGCAAATTACGCGTTTTTAATACTCTTGTTCGGTTAGGATACAGCTATTCTGATATTCGCTGTGCAATGTGTGAATTTAATATTGAGACAGAAGAGGAATAGTATTGTATCCCGGCCTGAATCGGGTACACTTCGGAGGTAGATTATTATGTCGTATAGAATTGGATTGGTATCACTGGGCTGCCCCAAAAACCAGGTGGATGCCGAGATTATGCTTGCCGCCCTTGAGGAAGACGGGCTTGAAATAGTTGATTATATTGACGGAGCCGATGCGGTTATTGTTAATACATGCTGTTTCATTGACGATGCGAAAAAAGAAGCAATTGAAAATATACTTGAAATGGTACAGCTTAAAAAAGAGGGAACAATTGGGTCCGTTATTGTCACCGGCTGTCTTTCTCAACTGTACAAAGAAGAAGTATTTAATGAAATACCGGAAGTCGATGCTGTTTTCGGCATCGGTGCCAACGGTAACATTGCAGAATTGGTCCGCAATGTTATTGAAGGGGAAAAGATTTCTCTTTTTCCGCCGCAGGCAGATCTTCCGCTTAACGGGCAGAGGTTGCTGACCACACCGGAATATTGGTCGTATATAAAAATCGCAGACGGGTGTTCGAACAGCTGCAGTTATTGTACAATCCCAGCAATTCGTGGTAACTTCAGAAGCCGCACAATGGAAGATATTCTTGAGGAAGCAAAAAGATTGGCCGAAACGGGTACAAAGGAACTGGTTCTGATTGCTCAGGATACCACCAGGTATGGTTTGGATATATACAATGAATATAAATTGCCGGAACTTTTGAATAAGCTCAGTAAAATCAAAGGTGTTGAGTGGCTGCGCCTGCTGTATTGTTATCCGGACAGAGTCACCGACGAACTTCTTGAAACAATAGCCGGCAATCCGAAGGTTCTGCATTATATCGATTTGCCCATTCAGCATATTGATGATAATATCCTACGGTCAATGAACCGGAGAGGTACCGGTGATGATATTAAAGCACTCATCAGCAAGATGCGCGCAAAAATTCCGGATATCGTAATTCGCACAACTTTAATAACAGGTTTCCCAGGCGAGGGCAGGAATGAATTTGAAAATCTTGCCAAGTTTATAAAAGAAATCAAATTTGACCGCTTAGGTTGCTTTGCCTTTTCGCCTCAATTGGGTACAAAAGCAGCAGATTTGCCCGGTCAGGTTGATGAAAAAGAAAAATTGCACCGAGTGGAGTTACTTATGCAGGACCAATACGGGATTATGGAAGAAAAAAACGAGGCACATATTGGTGAAACCCAGCGTGTGTTGGTTGAAGGGTATGACCACTATACCGACAGTTATTTTGGCCGCTCATATATGGATGCACCGGAAATCGATAACCATATTAATTTCACTTCTGCCGGGGAGTTGCTTGAAGGCGATTTTGCAGAGGTTGAAATCCTCGGTGTTTCGGAATATGATCTGCTCGGTAAGGCAGCCGAATAACATGATGCCTTACAGAAAGGGCTGGTACTTATTTTGAATACACCTAATAAAATTACCTTGTCACGCATGCTGATTACCCCCGTTTTTTTGGCCGTTATATTGTTAGATACACCGCACCGGTTTTTATATGCTGCAATAATTTTTACGATAGGTGCGGTTACTGACGCAATTGATGGCAAGCTTGCCCGTAAAAATAATGAAATCACTGTTTTCGGCAAGCTGCTTGATCCGATTGCCGATAAAATGCTTACAACGGCAGCTCTGCTGGCTTTTCTGCACCTTGGCTTGTGCAATGTATGGATTGTTATGATCATTTTAACCAGGGAGTTTGCCGTGACATCAATCCGCCTTATCGCCTCATCCCAGGGAGTTGTAATACCGGCAAATATTTGGGGTAAATTAAAAACTGTAAGTCAAATGACATTCACAATTATTATTATGCTTCTTTGCGAAGCGAATAATACATATGAAATATTCAGTAAGGTGAATGTTCTTACGCTGTCTTTTGTTTCCAACATCCTTTTATGGATAACGGCAATTCTTACCGCTGTTTCCGGAATTATATATATTGTCAAAAGCAAAAAAATTATTGACTTTACAAACTGATGAATGCTCTGTTATGTTTTTTACACCTCATACTAATTAACGATTAAAAACCTCTAAAAAACCAAGCAAAAGCTTTAATTTTGGGGTTTTATGCGGGAATTTTAGTTAGGTTTTTATGAGTAATTAGTATCAATATGTTTTTGTGCTTAAAATAATTGGTGCTTTTTTTAAAACTATATAGTATAATGTATCAATTACATTGCGAATATTATATGATGAAATGCATCGATCGGGAGAAGTAACCGTAACCGGGTATAACAGAGAGAGGGCTGTGAGCTGAAAAGCCCTTTATGCAAGGCCGGCAAAATGCACCCGTTAGCTCGCAGAGGGAAAAATATCAGTATCTCTGCGCGGCAGGCACCGTTACCGCCGTTGAGTTATAAGCCGGAGTGGGACCGCGTTAATACGCCTCCGCCGCCATGATTGGCGGCGTGAGGTTGTTTTTTTAGTACCTGTTTGATTTGTATTGTTGTTCGTGATTATTGTAAAAATTAAAACTGTGTATAAAATGATAATTACTAATGTATTATACTAATCCCGATTATAAAACCTCTATGAAATCAAGAAAAAACCTTTGATAAATGGGTTTTTGTGCCGAAAATTTAGCTATGTTTTAAAGAGGGATTAGTATTAGGTGAAATCAGTTAAGGGTGGTGCTTGTGTGTTTAACCGTCTGAAGGAAGATATTGCGTGCGTGCGCGCAAGGGATCCGGCTGCCCGTTCGGCAATTGAGGTACTGTTGCTGTACCCCGGTCTCCGCGCAGTCAGAATGCACCGCAGAGCGAATTGGTTTTACCTGCGTAAATGGTTTTTTATAGCAAGATGGATATCCCAAAGGGCTGTTAGAAAAACCGGAATTGAGATACATCCTGCAGTCAAAATCGGGCACCGGCTTTTTATTGACCATGGCACCGGTGTTGTCATCGGGGAGACTGCCGAAATAGGCGATGACGTAACTCTATATCAGGGCGTAACTCTTGGCGGTACCGGCAAGGATACCGGGAAGCGGCATCCTACCATAGGCAATCATGTTACCATCGGTGCAGGTGCGAAAGTTTTAGGTCCTTTTAAAGTTGGGGATAATTCCAACATAGCGGCAGGAGCTGTTGTTTTAAATGAAATACCGCCGAATTCAACCGCTGTCGGCGTTCCCGCAAGAGTCGTCAAACGCAACGGGGTTCGCGTTGATGAGATGGATCAGGTGCATATACCGGACCCGGTTTCTCAGGAGTTTTGTAAAATGCTGATGAGAATTGAACATCTTGAAAAAAGATTGGGTATTAAGGAGGAAAATAGCAATGAGAATTTATAATACACTTTCAAGGTCAAGGGAAGAACTGAAAACAATTACCGAAGGCGAGCTTAAGATGTATGCCTGCGGACCCACCGTTTACAACTTTATCCATATCGGAAATGCCAGGCCGCTTTGCGTTTTTGACGTTATGCGGCGTTATATGGAATATAGAGGTTACAAAGTAAAATTCATTCAGAATTTTACGGATATTGATGATAAGATTATTAAAAAAGCAAACGAAGAAGGCGTCTTTTTCAACGAAATTTCGGAAAAATATATCAAGGAATATTGGATCGATGCCAAAGGTCTGAACGTTCGCCCGGCAACCGTCCATCCGAAAGCTACGGAAAATATCAAAGAGATGATTGATATTATTTCAATGCTTATAAAAAAGGAATATGCCTATGAAATCGAGGGTGATGTGTATTTCAACCCAAAGGAATTTTCTGAATACGGCAAACTTTCACACCAGCCTTTGGAGGATTTGGAGAACGGCGCTCGTATAATGTTGGGCGAAGTGAAGCGCGAACCGATGGACTTTGCCCTTTGGAAGGCAGCCAAACCCGGTGAGCCGTTCTGGGAGTCTCCTTGGGGGTTGGGCAGGCCGGGCTGGCATATCGAATGTTCCGCCATGGTACGCCGGTATTTAGGAATAACCATTGACATTCATTGCGGCGGGCAGGATTTAATCTTTCCGCATCATGAAAACGAAATAGCCCAAAGCGAGTGCTGCAACGGGGCTCCTTTTGCAAATTATTGGATGCACAACGGCTATATCAATGTTGATAACAAGAAAATGTCAAAATCGGAGGGTAATTTTTTTACTGTTCGCGATGTTGCTCAAAAATATGGTTATGAACCCATTCGGTACCTAATGATATCATCGCATTACAGCAGCCCTGTCAATTACAGTTATGATATCATTGAGCAAAGCATCGCTTCCTTAAACCGTCTTTACACCTGCAGAGAAAACCTTGATTTTGCTATAAAAAACGCCCCGGAGGAATCCGCCGGAAACGATGCCGAATTGCTTAACATGCTTGATGCCCGCCGTAATCAGTTCATTGAGGCGATGGATGACGACCTTAACACGGCCGACGGCCTGTCCGCGATTTTTAAACTTGTAAGAGATATTAACTCGAAAATCATTGACTTGCGGGCTTCAAAAGCAGTGTGCGGCGAAGCAATAAAAATATTTGACGAACTCTGCGAAGTGCTCGGCATTCTATATAACCGCAAAACAGAAAACCTTAATGAAAAAGTGGGATCGCTGATCGAAGCAAGAACTGCAGCACGGCAAGCAAAAAAATGGGCAGAGGCAGATAAAATCAGGGATGAACTAAAAGAAATGGGCATTGTTCTTGAAGATACCGCGCAAGGCATCAAGTGGCATATGGAATAAAAAGTATTTATCTGTACCGGGGGAGGGGTGAATTTGAAAATTGCATTAAATTTATATCATCCCGCGGTTGCCTTTTTACCGCTCGCGGCTGCGATATGCTTTTCAATGCTGAGTTTCCATCCGGTTTATGCCGCAATTTCTCTTTTTTGCTCCCTGTCTCTGGCTTTAAAGCTCAACGGGATAAAAGCAGTTCGGCTCAGCATGAAGTTTTGCCTTCCTATATTCATTTTTACGGTATTGATTAATACCGTATTTAATAAAAACGGTACAACGGTTCTTTTTAATATCGGAGACAGCCCGGTTATTTTTGAAGGTCTGGTTTACGGGCTTTGCTCTGCCGCCGCCCTGTGTTCGGTTTTCCTGTGGTTTTCGTGTTATTCGGCGGTGATTGACAGTGAAAAATTCTTGTTCTTGTCAAGCCGTTTTTCGCCGACCGGAGCCTTGCTTGTTTCAATGACTTTGGGGCAGGTATCTCAAATGACTAAAAAGTTGAAAGAGATAAGCGATGCTCAACTTGGTATTTACGGTGAAGAACACAAAAAAATTGCAGTGAAATTTCATCTGGCAATGCTTAAGGTAACCGTGCTTTTAAGCTGGTCTTTGGAGGATTCGGTTCAAACAGCCGCTTCCATGCATTCGCGCGGGTATGGCACCGGTGAAATGACCAAAATGAACCCGTATATTTTCGGTAAGAAGGATGCCGAGTTACTTGTAGTGTCAATCTTCTTGATTTGTATCTACTTTGTTTCGGTCATTAAAAGCGGTATAAGTTACAGGTTTTACCCCGTGCTTGAAACCGTTCGTTTTGATTCGGTTTCTGTTTTCGGTTATTTTGCTTATTTTGCCATGCTTTCCCTGCCGTTGTTTGTCGAGTTGAAGGAGGCCTTTCAGTGGCGTTTTTATATGTCAAAGATTTAAAATTTATTTACGCGGGAGAAAAAGCGCCTGCGCTTTCCGATATCAGCCTTGATGTGCAAAAGGGTGAATTTCTGCTTCTCTGCGGACCTTCGGGTTGCGGAAAAACCACGCTTTTGCGTCAGATGAAGCCGCTGCTTCAGCCGAGGGGCGAAAAAACAGGTGAAATCGTTTTTAACGGTGTTCCTTTGGACAATATTTCCGAAAGAGACGCTGCCGCAAAAATCGGGCTGATTATGCAAAATCCAGAAAGCCAGATCGTTACCGAAACCGTTAGGCATGAGCTTGCCTTTGGGCTCGAATGCCTCGGAATTCATCCTGAACTCATAGCGAAAAGAATTGCAGAAACAGTATCTTATTTCGGGATTGAAGAGATTTACAACAAAAAGACAAGCGAACTCTCGGGCGGAGAAAAACAACTTGTCAGTATCGCTGCAATCATGGCAATGCGTCCCGAACTGCTGTTGCTTGACGAGCCCGCGTCGCAGCTTGACCCAATAGCGGCGAGGAACCTTTATGATATGCTTTTACGTCTCAATGAAGAGCTTGGCATAACTGTTGTTCTTTCGGAACACCGCATTGACGATATCTTTTCGGTTGTTGACAGAGTTGCTGTTATGAACAAGGGCAAGCTGGTATGTCTTGATAAACCAAGCCGTGCGGCTTCCTTCATGGCGGAAAGTACTGACGCCAAAATCAATGCTATGCTGCCTGTTCCGGCAAGAATTTTTAAGGATATAAGCGGTGTTGTAAAGAACACCGCTGATTTGACAGAAACGGCAGTAAAGCTTTCTTCGCTGCCTGCACCGGTTACGGTTAGAGAGGTAAAATTATGGTTTGAGGCTCTTGCTGCGGAACAGCTTTCTTTACCTAATGCAAACACTGCGATTACGCATACAGACCGTTTGTCCGGAACAGTCGGGAATACAGCAATTGAGCTTAATTCGGTTGGTTTCAGATTCGACCGCAACAGTGATGATGTCATTAGCCGGCTGACACTAAAAATTAACAAAGGTGAGATCCTGAGCATTGTCGGCGGCAACGGAGCAGGTAAAACAACTCTTTTACGATTGATTTGCGGAATTATAAAACCATACAGCGGCAAAATTACGCTTGTTAATGCCGGTCTGAAAATTGCATATTTGCCTCAAAACCCTCAAAGCATGTTCGCTTTCGATACGGTACTTGAGGATTTGGTAAATGTTGAGGGCGGGCTGAGCGGTGGCAAGCGCTTTTTGATTTCAACCGGACTGAAGGACGAAAAAGAAATCGAAATATCTCCGAAGCTTCAATTAATTATTGACAAGCTTGGAATAGAGACGATTATCGGTAAACACCCCTACGATTTGAGCTTTGGAGAAATGCAAAGAGCCGCTTTGGCTATATTGCTTCTCAAAACACCGGATGTTCTTCTTTTGGACGAGCCGACAAAAGGGTTAGATACGCTGACAAAAAAGAAAACAGCCAACCTCCTGAAATCCCTTTGCGTAGACGGACTTGCTGTTGTTGCTGTAACACATGATATTGAATTCTCAGCCGAATATTCTCAAAGATGCGCTATGCTGTTTGATGGGAAGATTTTGGAGACTGAGCCGCCTGAAAAGTTTTTCAGCGGCAATATGTGTTATACAACCGTAGCCCACCGTATAGCGGGCAATGTTTTCCATGATGCGGTGACTTGTGAGGAAGTGAAAAATAAATGGATGGAGTGCGCAAGAAGAAGCTGACAATGGCAGCAACCGTTTCAGCTGTTATATTTTCGCTCATGCTGCTCACCTTGTATGCATATAAATATAAGTCAGGGTACGCCTTGCTGTCAGCCGCTATAGTGGTTTTGTTTATCGTTCCCTTTTTTATGAGCCTTGAAATGCGAAAGCCTAAGGCGAGGGACATTGTTCCGATAGCCGTCTTGGCAGCCCTGGGAGCGATCGGGCGTATTGCTTTCGCCGCTGTTCCCGGTGTCAAGCCGACTACCGCGGTTGTTATTATAGCCGGTGCTGCTTTCGGACCTCAGGCGGGGTTTTTAACAGGAGCCGTCTCTGCGCTTGCTTCCAACTTTTTCTTCGGTCAGGGTGCGTGGACTCCATGGCAGATGCTTGCTTGGGGACTTTGCGGTTTACTGGCCGGAATTTTCAGAAATACCGGACTGTTAAGAGGCACCAAATCGCTTGTTGCTTTCGGCTTCATTGTAAGCTTTTTGTTTGGATTTATTATGAACTGCTATTTTATCATCGGTTTTGTAAATCCCATTACTTGGGGAGCTGTTATAACAGCAATTGCGGCAAGCCTTTACTTTGACTTGATGCATGCTCTTTCCACAGCTGTTTTGCTTTTACTGCTCGGTAAAATTTGGCTGAAAAAGCTTGAAAGAATTAAAATTAAATTCGGTGTACTGCATACGTAAACAGACAAATCGAAATTCATTGTGAATTTAAAGAGTTTCTGGCTTGAATGCCGGCTCTTGTGCCGGATAGGATTTTATTGTATAATTTATATATTAAGACATGCTTACTTTCAACCGGAGGAATAATTATGCAGCAAAACAACACTAATAAAAATATAAATGTTCCGTCTGAAGAATTGGAAAAACAGAGAGAATATTCAAAGTTGGCAAGACATCTGCTGGTCACGCGTTTTTATACGGAAAAAGCTTTCGCTTATGTCAGAACTTTCGGTTGCCAGGGAAATGTATCGGATGGCGAACGTCTGAAAGGTTTGCTTGCGCAATGCGGTTATGAGTTAACCGAAAGCGCAGAAAAGGCCGATTTTGTGCTGTTGAACACCTGCGCGATCCGGGACCATGCCGAAGACAGGGCGTTCGGAAATATAGGCGCATTGAAGCACCTCAAAGAGGCAAGACCCGGTGTAGTCATAGCCCTGTGCGGGTGTATGATGCAGCAGGAGCATGTCGCCGAAAGAATTAAAAAAAGTTATCCGTATGTTGACCTTGTTTTTGGCACTCATGTTATTCATAAATTACCTGAACTGATTTTTCGCTGTCTTGGCGGAGAACAGAGGATTTTTGATTTGCCGAATTCCGATGGATGCATTGCCGAAGATATTCCTGTTATACGCGATAGCGCCTTCAAAGCGTGGCTGCCGATTATGTACGGCTGCGATAATTTTTGCAGCTACTGCGTTGTGCCTTATGTCAGAGGCAGAGAACGAAGCCGCGATGCGGAAAAAATTGTCAGCGAAGCAAAAGAACTTGTCGCTGCAGGTTACAAAGAAATAACCCTTCTCGGTCAAAATGTCAATTCATACGGAAAAGGACTGGCCGCAGAGACGGACTTTTCAAGTTTGCTTTATAGCCTGAATGCTATTGAGGGTGAATTTATCATAAGATTTATGACCTCGCATCCAAAAGACTGCACGCATAAACTGTTTGATACAATGGCAGAATGCAAGAAAGTCGCGAAGCACTTGCATCTTCCTTTTCAAAGCGGAAATGATCGCGTTTTAAAGGCGATGAACAGGGGATATAACAGGGAGCAGTATTTGGAATTGCTTTCTTATGCCCGTCAAGTGATGCCGGGATTATCCATTACAAGTGATGTGATAGTCGGCTTTCCCGGTGAAAATTATGAGGAGTTTAAAGATACCTTGTCTCTTGTTGAACAGGCGCGGTTTACTTCTCTTTATACTTTCATTTTTTCGGCAAGGGAAGGAACAGCTGCGGCAAGTCTGCCCGATAATATAAGCCATTCGGAAAAGGTTAAATGGTTTAAAGAACTGACAGATCTGCAGGAAAGAATCGCGGCCGATCGGACCGCATCTATGAAAGGCAAGGTATTCAGAGTGCTTTGCGAGGACGAAACCGTCACAGGAAAAGGCGTTATTTCCGGAAGAACCAGCGGAAATGTGATTATCGAATTCCCTGCAACGGCTGATATTGTCGGCAGTTTTCAAAATGTTATCGTTACTGAACCTTTAACCTGGAAGGTAAAAGGCGAGCTTGCATAAAATCCGAACACCGTTTTATCAAAAGCAACCGGCGCTTATTTGCCGGAATACAATAAATTATGAGGAGAAAAATAATGGATTTAATTCAAATGACAAGGGAACTCGGCGCAGCGCTTCAGCAGGATGAAAGATATATTGCGCTTAACAATGCAAATAAGGCGAATGAGGAAGACAGCGAATTGAACGAATTGATGGGTCAAATACAAATCATTCAGTTGAATTATCAGAAGGAAGCAGATAAAAAAGAAGAAGCCAGTCAAGAAAAGATGGATGCATATAACGACCATTTTACAGAGATATACAATCAAATTATGGCAAAGCCGAATATGGAGAACTTTCAGACAGCAAGACATGAAGTGGATATTCTGATGAAATATATCACTGGTATTTTAACCCTTTGTGTGCGCGGTGAAGATCCCGCCACTTGCGAACCGGAGCCGGAACACGAATGCGGCGGCGAGTGCTCTTCCTGCGGCGGTGGATGTAATTGATAGTTTGGTATTATAATGGAGGGGGTTGAATATGGCTGAAATCACCCCAATGATGAAGCAGTATTTCGAGATCAAAAAGCAGTATGCCGATACCGTGCTGCTTTTTCGTCTCGGTGATTTTTATGAAATGTTTTTTGATGATGCAAAACTTGCCTCCCGCGAGCTTGAACTTGTTTTAACAGGAAGAGACTGGGGTCAGGAGGAAAGGGCTCCTATGTGCGGCGTTCCCTTTCACAGCGCTGATTCCTATATTGCTCGACTTGTCGCAAACGGTCATAAGGTGGCTATATGTGAACAGACTGAAGACCCGGCTTTGGCAAAGGGTATTGTCAATCGCGATGTTATCAGGGTTTTAACACCGGGTACGGTTATCGAAAGCAATATGCTCGAAGAGGGACGAAACAACTTTTTAGCATGCGTTTTCTATAACGATGAAAAAGCAGGAATCTGTTTTGCGGATGTTTCGACCGGTACGCTGCATTTAACTCAAACCGAAGCGCCCAACGTGGCAACAAAGATTGTTAACGAGCTTGGCCACTATTTACCTGCAGAAATTTTGGGTAATTCTGATATATCCGGTATGCAAAAAATTAAGGAATTCCTTGCCAACAGAACAAACAATACCATCGAAATTCTTGATGAGGATTACTTTAACTTTGATAAATGCTCAAATATTGTTTCAACGCATTTCAGCGCAACTTCGTTGGAGCAGTTGGGGCTGAATGATGTCAAAGAAGCCGTTTGTTCTCTTGGGGCAATATTGAAATACTTGCGGGAAGTTCAAAAATCAGACCTTGAAAACATAAACGAAATTGATTTTTACAACGAAGCCCAGTTTATGAAGCTGGATGTTTCGACCCGCAGAAATTTAGAGTTGGTTGAAACAATGCGCGGCAGAGATAAAAGAGGCTCTCTGCTTTGGGTAATAGACAAATCTAAAACACCGATGGGTAAAAGGCTTATCAGAAGCTGGCTTGAACAGCCTCTTTTAAGCATCCCCAAAATATCAAAACGCCAAAACGCCGTGCAGGAACTTTATTCAAACTCTACGCTCAGGCAGGACGAAATTGTTTTCCTTTCCGAGATCCACGATATAGAAAGGCTTATGGCAAGGATTGTCTACAGTACAGCAAATGCAAAGGAAGTCCGGGCTTTAGCTTCAACAATAAAATGGCTTCCGCAAATCCGCGAAACAATTGAAAGCTGTAAATCCTCTTTGCTGTCGGATATTTACAAAGATATTGACAAATTGGAAGATGTTGCCCGTTTGATTGATGCGGCTATAGTTGAAGAACCTCCATTTACCGTTCGTGAGGGTGGCATGATAAATGACGGTTATAATGAGGAACTTGACTCACTTAGGGATATTTCAAATAATGGCAAAGGTTTCATTGCCGCTATTCAAACCCAGGAGCAGGAACGCACCGGAATAAAGAAACTTAAAATTGGTTACAACCGGGTTTTCGGTTATTATATTGAAATACCGAACGGTTCCAAGGACCAGGCGCCGGATGAATATATACGCAAGCAAACACTTGCAAACTGCGAGAGATACATTACCCAGGAATTAAAGGATTTGGAGTCAAAGGTGCTTGGTGCACAGGAACGAATTGTAAGGCTTGAGTTTGAACTTTTTGATGATGTCCGTAAGCAAATCGCGCGGCAGCTTACAAGAATTCAAAAAACGGCAAACGCAGTCGCAACCTTGGATGTTCTGTGCTCCCTGGCACAGACAGCGGCAGCAAATAATTATATCAATCCGGAAATAACAAAAGGAAATGAAATTGAGATAAAGGATGGCAGGCATCCTGTAGTTGAATTGATGCTTGAAGGAGCACCGTTTGTTCCAAACGATACAAAACTTGACTGCGCGCAAAATCGCTGCGCCATTATAACGGGACCGAATATGGCAGGCAAATCCACCTATATGCGGCAAGTTGCTTTGATAGCGCTTATGGCGCAAATCGGAAGCTTTGTACCGGCTTCAAGCGCTCGAATCGGCGTTGTTGACAGTATCTTTACCCGCATTGGTGCTTCAGATGATTTGGCGTCGGGGCAATCCACCTTTATGGTTGAAATGACTGAGGTCGCTTCAATATTGAACCATGCCACGCAAAGAAGTTTGATTATATTTGATGAAATCGGCAGAGGAACCTCCACATTCGACGGCATGAGCATTGCAAGAGCGGTGCTGGAATATACAGCGGATACCAAAAAGTTAGGAGCGAAGACTCTTTTTGCGACTCATTACCACGAATTGACAGAACTTGAGCAACAAATTGAGGGCGTAAAAAACTATAATATCGCAGTTAAAAAAAGAGGAGACGAAATTACTTTCTTACGCCGGATTATAAGAGGCGGAGCGGACGGCAGTTATGGTATTGAGGTCGCGAAGCTTGCGGGAGTTCCTCATACAGTTGTCAGCCGGGCTAAGGTTATTTTAAAGGAACTGGAAGACTCTGACACCAATAAGCCCATAAGAGAATCAAATGTTTCGGATTCCGAACCCGAGGAAATGCAGTTCTCATTCACATCAAATGGAGGCACTGCAATAGTGGAAAAACTTAAAATAATTGATATAAATACGATTACACCCATCGAAGCGATGCGTCTGCTTTACGATTTTGTCAGGGAGGCGAGCAATATATGAGCAAAATTCAAGTCCTTTCCAGGCAGGTCACGGAGCTGATTGCTGCCGGGGAAGTTGTTGAACGCCCGGCTTCTGTAGTTAAAGAGATTATGGAAAACTCGATCGATGCAGGCGCAACATCAATAACTCTTGAAATTAAAACCGGCGGTATTACTTTTATCCGAATTACAGATAACGGCTCCGGTATTGCCAGAGATGATGTTGTCAATGCTTTTAAAAGCCACGCTACAAGTAAAATCAGTACCGCGGATGATTTGAATAACATTGCAACCCTCGGTTTCCGAGGTGAAGCGCTTGCTTCAATAGCAGCTGTTTCAAAGGTTGAGCTTTTAACCAGAGCGGAGGGTGACGAATTCGGTACCCGCTACTGCATTGAAGGCGGGGAAGAAGTTGTGATTGATGATGCCGGTTGCCCGAAAGGTACAACACTCATCATCCGCGACATTTTTTACAATACACCGGCACGAATGAAATTTTTAAAGAAGGATGTATCGGAAGCAAATGCTGTTGCGGGGGTAATTGATAAGATTTCTTTATCGCATCCGGAGGTATCGGTAATTTTTATAAGGGAAGGCAAGCAGGCGCTCTTGACACCGGGCGACGGTAAGCTTGACAGTACAATATACTCAATCTTCGGTAAAGATTTTGCGTCAGGATTAATACCTGCGGACTATATGCTTGAAAATATCAAGGTCAGTGGTTATGTTTCAAAACCCATGGCTTCCAGGCCAAACAGAAACATGCAGTTTTTCTTTCTTAATGGCAGGCTTATAAAAACAGTAACAGGCACAACCGCGTTGAACGAGGCCTATAAGAATTCGATTATGGCCGGCAAGTATCCGTCCTGCGTGCTGAATATCGAAATTTCGCTTGAGCAGGTGGATGTTAATGTGCATCCGGCAAAAATTGAAGTGAGATTTGCCAACGAAAAACAGCTTTTTAACGCTGTTTATTATTGTGTTAAAAATGCTGTTGGCGGCGACAATTCACGCTTTGGTATTGATTTGGCAAAAACGGCGGTTCTCCAATATTTTAATACACCGGAACAAGCGGAGCAAATCAGGCTGCCGGTTAAGAATAATGATTTTTGGGTTCACAAATCCGTTGAAGAAATAAAGAGGCCGAATTCCAACATTGATATTACCGCGGATGACGATGCTGAATATACGGTCAAAGAGTATAAAAATAATAATACGGAACCTTCGAAACCTGAAGCATTCGCATCCGAACCAATCAATACGATCGAATCGGGATATCGGACAAATGAAACAGGCGAACAACCGGTATTTTTTGACAGGCAGGAAGAATCTGCCGGTCAAGATGATAATACCGGTGCTGATTTTGAAAATTCGCATGTGAGCAATGTTCAGACCGGTGATGCGGGGGAGAGTGAAGACCGGAAGGAAAACAACGCGGTTACAATTGTCGGGGAAGCATTTAAAACCTATATTATTGCCGAAAAAGGTGATAGGATAATATTAATTGACAAACATGCCGCACACGAACGAATCATATTCGAAAGACTTATTTCACGGGAGCCGGATGAGTCGGCGCAGATTATGCTTATACCTGTGACAGTTTTATTAAGTAAAGAGGAGTATTCCGCAGTACTTGAAAACACCGGTCTTTTAGCGCAGGCGGGTTTTGCTGTTGAGGATTTTGGCGCGGGAATGATTATTGTGCGGGAATGCCCCATGATGCTCGGAATTGATTCAATAGAGGAAGTTGTCATTGAACTTTCGGGTTATCTGTTGTCAAACAGGCGTGATATAACGTCAAAAAAACTTGAATGGCTTTATCATTCAATTGCCTGCCGCGCGGCAATTAAAGCGGGAGATTTCACATCGGATTTCGAACGGGAGCATTTTGTTGAAACATTGCTGAATCTGCCTGATATACGTTTCTGCCCTCATGGCAGGCCGGTTCTTATTGAAATGAAACGCTCGGAGCTTGAGAAAAATTTTGGCAGAGTTTAATGGAGGCGCCAGGATGAATAAAAAACCGGTGATTGCCATAGTCGGACCCACAGCATCGGGAAAATCACGGCTAGGCGTTGAACTGTGCAAGCTGATAAACGGTGAGGTTGTTTCCGCTGATTCTATGCAGATTTATAAAGAAATGGATATTGCTACTGCCAAACCAACCGCAGAAGAAACAGAGAACGTTCCTCATCACCTAATAGGCTTTCTTGAACCTACGGGGAATTTCAGTGTGGTTCAGTATTGTTTTATGGCAAAGGAATGCATAGAAGATATCTCAAACCGCGGAAAACTTCCGGTGATAGTTGGGGGAACAGGTCTATATATCGACGCGTTACTGAACAATATTGAGTTCCCGAAAGCAAAGGCTGACCCTGCCTTGCGCGGTCAATTGAAGGAACTTACTGAAACAAAGGGAACGGATTTCCTGTATAACGAACTAATGCAAATAGATACCGTAACCGCTCAAAATCTGCATCCGCAGGATATAGGACGAATAATAAGAGCTCTTGAGATGTATTATACAACGGGTATAACAATGTCCAGGCATATCGAGCTTTCACGTTTACACCCGCCTCCTTTTAATACATGCATGATAGGCGTTAATTTTAGAAACAGGCAGCTTCTTTATGACAGAATTAACAACAGGGTCGATGAAATGCTTGAAAAAGGCTTAATGAAAGAGGCCGAGATGTTCTGGCAAAAATACGGTTCGGGCACTGCGCAGCAGGCGATAGGCTATAAGGAACTGTCTCCGTATTTTAAAGGATTGACAGAGTTGCCTCAAGCAATTGAAAAGCTCAAGCAGGAAACAAGACGTTATTCAAAACGCCAAATGACGTGGTTCAGAAAGAATGATAAGATTAAGTGGATTTATATTGATGATTATTCCGATCGGGGAGATATTATACAAGAAGTTTACAGGTTGATTTGCGAAAGCGGTATTATCGTGAGGTGAATTTATGGAAAAGAAAAGCATATGGACGAAAATTATATCGGCGTTCGGGGTGTTGCTTGTTGCATCATTTATGTTTTACGAGTTGATAGCCTTAAATATTGAACCGGTGAAAACTGAAACGGTTTTGGCAAAAACAGCGCAAATGACGATCTCAACAAAACTATTTGTGGTCAGAGATGAACAATATATTATGAAAGATATCTCGGGTACGGTTGTGCCGCTTATAGAAGATGGACAAAAAGTTGCAAAAGGTGATGTTTTTGCAATGGTATGTGCCGATGCGGATAATGCGGCCGTTTTTACCGAAATAAATAAAATTAAGAAAAACATTTTGCGCTATGAAGAATTAAACAGCCTGCAAAATGTAAACGCTATTGATATTAATAAAATGAACAGCGATATTGACCTGCTGTTTGCTAATATGCTTATTGTTGTATCCTCGGGGCAATATGAATCTTTTAATAAGTGTGCGGGGGATTTCCGTGATCAACTCACAAGCCGTCAAATAGCTATAGACGGCAAATTGGATTTCAGCAGTAAAATATCGGCGCTTAAAGAAAAACTTGCAGAACTCGAAGCCCAAAATATTAGTATGCAAAGTCTTACCGCCGAAAATTCGGGATATTTTATCAGCAGGGTTGACGGGTATGAAAATATCATACCTTATAAGGATATCGAAAATGTTTCTGCCGCTGATATTGATAATGCAATTACAATTTCGGAACCGATTCCTCCCGCAAATGCTTTTGGCAAGCTTGTGTGTAATTATGACTGGTATTTACTGGCAACGGTAAGCACCGAGGAAGCAACACGGTTTAAAATTGGAGAAACAAGAAAAATAATTTTCGGAAAAGATACAGCCAATACAGTTTCTGTTACAGTTCATTCAATTAATTCATCGAATGATGGGAAATCAGCGATTGTTTTCATATGCAATCAAATGAACGGTCAATTTGCGGGAATGAGAATCGAAGAAGCGCAAATTGTTTTGAAGGACTATAACGGTTATAAAGTCAACAGTTCCGCAATAAGGGTAATAGACGGGGTAACGGGCGTTTATATCCTGAGAGGTAATGTGGTTAGCTTCCGTAAGATCGGTACTTTGTATTCGCAGGACGATTATGTGATAGCAGAGATAATTGAAAATACATCAACTACAAAAGAACCTTTCAATATTGAGCTTTTTGACGAGGTGATTTTAGGGGGGAAAGATCTGTATGAAGGAAAAATCGTTAACCGATGAACGCTTTATAGCAATTGAAGATAATATAAAGCGAATAAATGATAATGTTTACAAAGCCGCATGCGCATCCGGCAGGGAAAATAAGGATATAAAAATAATGGCTGTTACAAAAACCGTTGATCCGCTGTATATAAACCATGCTTTAACCTGCGGCATTGACCTTATCGGAGAAAATAAAGTCCAGGAATTTCTCGGAAAACGTGATGAGCTGAACCTTGAAGGCTGTGATGTCCATTTAATAGGGCATCTTCAAACGAATAAAGTGAGACAAATTGTTGGCAAGGTCGCTCTGATTCAATCGGTTGACAGCGTTAAGGTTGCACAAGAAATTGGTAAAAGGTCTTTGGAAGCGGGAATAATTACCGATATTCTTGCTGAGATTAATATTGGCTCGGAGGTTAGTAAGTTCGGAATTATGCCCGGGGAGACATTTGAAAATGTATATGAATTTTCAGAAATACCGGGGATTAGGGTTTGCGGATTAATGTCGATACCGCCTAATTTCGGCGATGATCAGCAAATCAGGAGATATTTTTCAAATATACACCGTCTGTTTATTGACATTTGTGATAAAAAAATAGATAATGTTAGCATGTGTATTCTTTCAATGGGGATGTCCGGCGATTATACAAACGCAATCCTGGAAGGCTCAAATCTAATCAGGTTAGGTTCAGCTGTTTTTGGGGAAAGGATATATGAATAAATAAGGAGGAAATTCAATGGGATTAATTGAAAAAGTTAGAAATTTCATTAATGCATCGGAAGAAGAGTATGTAGAAGAGGTTAATACTGACGGTTCTGTTGCCTATGAACCTAAACGCAAAAAGTTAGATGATCTTGTTTTCGGCAGCAGTACATCTTCTTCGGTTTCGTCCAGAGAAAACGGAAGCAACATTGTTGATATTACCTCTTCCTCAAGACCGCATGTCGTTTTTAAAAAGCTTGACCGTTTCGATGATGTTGCCGGTGTTGCCGATGTGCTTAATGAGAAACGTATCGTGGTACTGAATTTGGAAACCTGCCAACAGGATATTTCAAGAAGAATTATAGATTTTCTTTATGGTGTTGCATATGCAAATTCAGGTGAAATCAAACGCATAGCCGGCAGAGCATATATTATTACCCCGTATAATATACCTGTGACAGGTGAGTTGCTTGATGAATTAGACACGTCGGGTTTCAGTACAAATTATTAATATTTTAGGAGGAGCTGTTATATGCTTACACCTGCTCAAATCAAATCTCACAGGTTTATTTCCGCTGTCCGCGGCACTTATAAAGCCGATGACGTGGACAATTATTTTGAAGAGGTGTCTACCTCATATGATCAAGCCTTTAAAGAAAATGCTGAACTTATCAAAAAGATCGGCGTTTTGGCTGAAAGGCTGGAAGCTTACCGTAACGATGAAGATAATATTAAATCAACACTTTTAACCGCTCAGCGCATGGCTGATAGTATGATTAGGGAAGCTAACGAGACATCCGAAGAAAAATTAAAATCAGCTTCCGAAAAACTCGAATATACCGAGACGCAGGCAAAAATGCAGGCACAGGTTATTATAGATGACGCTAATAAAAACGCAGGAGAAAAACTTTCTGCCGCTGAAACCAAGGTAAAACAAATCATAGACGATGCCGAAAAAAAGGCTGAAGAGATGCTGATTACGGCACAAAAGGATTCGCTTGAGCAACTGCAAAAAACAAAAGATGAACTTGAAAAAGAATCACATACACTTAATATCCTTAAAAAAGAAGCTGTCGCTTTTAAACGGGACTTGTTAGAGAGATATAAGCAGCATATTGAGTTCATAGGAGCCATTAACGGAATGGCCGGGACTTTTTCCGAACACTGCAAGGAAACCGAAACAGCGCAAAAAGAAGATTCCCAAACTCAGCCTGCTGTATACGAACAAAATGCAGCCGATGAAACTGAAAATGAAGTTCCTGCTGCCGAAGAGAATGTTGAAGCAGATGCTGATGAGTGGGAAACTTCCCGGGAAGAAAATGAAGAATCGGATTTTGAAGAGCAAGATATTGAATTGGAACAGGATGAACTTGACGAATTCACAAATGATGAAGCCGAAGGCTTGCCTGAAGACAATAAAGTAATTTCAGAAGATATTGACGAAGAAACACAGAAAGCGTTTGACGAAATCAAGGGAATTGAGCATGAAAATGCGGCGGAATCCGAATCGTCCGACGAGGAAATTGATGATGATGAGGGGTCGCCGGGACTCTTCGCTTTACGTCAAAGAGCAATGGCGCAACAGCAGGAACTTATAACTGACGATGGTGAAATTGAGGAAATAGCAGACGGATCCGCAAGCGAAGACCGGCAGAGTTCCATTTCTGAAGACTCCTTGAAAATTGATACAGACGAAAATGAAGATGAGGATGACGATGAAGAAGGCTTCAAAGTATACCTTGACAGACTTGACACTGATGAAGATATATTTTCCGAAGCATTAAAGAACGATACTTCAGAAAAAGCGAATGTTTTCGAAACATTTGAATATGAAGATGATGACGATAATGATTCGCAGCCGAAGTTCAAAGGTTTCTTTAAAAAATAAATTTCAGAGGTGTATTGATGGCACAAGCGGTTACGTTGCTGATAATCGCGCTTCTAACATGCGCTGACCAACTAATTAAACACGCTGTTATTAAATACTTGGAGCCGGTTGGTTCGGTAATGCTTATAAATGGAATAATTCACCTGCGATATGTTGAAAATACGGGCGCAATTTTTGGATCAATGCAGAGTAAAACGCTTCTTTTAATCATATTGACTTCGGTAATTATTATGGTCTGTCTGTTTTTGATGCTTTCAAAAAAAATAAAACCGGGATATATATATATCTGTCTTGTTCTTATTGTTACAGGCGGTATCGGGAATTTAATTGACCGTATATTCAGGGGATATGTGGTCGACTACGTTGAGTTTTTGTTTATCAATTTTGCGATTTTTAATTTTGCCGACTGCCTCGTTACAGTCGGCGCATTTGCGGTAATGGGCTATTTGATAGTTGATTTGGTCAAAGATTTTAGAAGGGAAAAAAATGAAAAGCTTTAGCTTTACCGTCGAGGATGAATTTGACAATCAAAGGATTGACAGAATCATAACAGCATCTTTACCACAGTTTACACGCAACCATATTCAAAAAATTATTGAATTGGGCGGCGTTACTGTTAACGGCAAAGTAGTGGATAAAAGCCGTCATGTTTTAGCCGGGAGCGTTGTTGAACTTATTGCCCCGGAACCCCGGTGTTTATATGTTGTCGCGCAGGAAATTCCTCTTGATATACGTTATGAAGATAATGATCTGCTGGTTGTAAATAAACCGAGAGGCATGGTGGTGCATCCTGCGGCGGGCAACTTGGATGGCACGCTTGTTAATGCCCTGATGAACCATTGTAAAAGCAGCCTTTCGGGTATTAACGGTGTTATAAGGCCAGGCATTGTTCACCGAATCGATAAGGATACAAGCGGCTTGCTGCTTGTGGCTAAAAACGATTTCGCGCATAATTCACTAGCATCACAGCTTAAAGCGCATACCATAACACGCGAATACAGGGCTGTTGTACACGGGCATTTAAAGCAAAGCGAAGGAACAATTGATGCTGCGGTCGGAAGAAGCTTAAAAGACAGAAAAAAAATGTGCATAACCGACAAAAATTCAAAAAACGCCGTTACCCATTACAAGATAATTGAAGAAATGAAAGAATTTTCATATATCAAGCTTAAGCTTGAAACGGGCAGAACTCATCAAATCAGAGTACATATGGCATATATAGGGCATCCCGTTGCGGGCGACCTGGTTTACGGCCCGCGAAATGGCGTTCAATTGTTAAACGGGCAATGTCTCCACGCGGCTTCAATTGGTTTTTCTCATCCTCGCGACGGTCGATATATCGAAATAGCGGCTGAACTGCCCGATTACTTTGAGGATTTTTTAAGGAGGATAAGAAGTTGATGACACAAAGCGAAAACAAAATATTTTCCGGCTGGCTTGTGGCATCTGATATTGACGGAACGCTTAACACAAAACTTCGAAATCTTCCGGAAAGAAATTTACAGGCTATCCGCCATTTTGTGCTGGACCTCGGCGGGCACTTTACCTTGGCTTCGGGCAGAAACGTTGCCTCCCTTGAGAAACATTTTCTGAAATTACCCATAAGTAATACTCCGGCTATTGTTCTCAATGGAGCAGGTCTTTATGATTTTGAAAAAAGAGAAATGATCAGCTTCAGTGCTATCAGCACAGGCGGCAAAGAGATTGTTCAAAAAATTGTTAAAAAATTCCCTATGACAGAAGTCGAAATTTGCACACCGGACAATATTTTACTGTTGAATGCTTATGTTTACGGTACGGCACTTGTCAATGCAGATAAACTGCCGCATAAGCGAATAAAAAGGATTGAGGAAGCATTGCCATGTGACTGGGGCAAAGTTGTTTTTTTCGGACTTCCTCCTTTGACAAAAAGGGTTAAGGAATATGCGAACAGTTTAAATAACGGCGAAGTAAGCTGCATGTCGTCTTCAATTGTGACTTATGAACTTTTAGCGAAAGATACAAACAAGGGTACCGCCGTTCAAAAACTCGCGGGTATGCTGCATATTAAATATGAACATACGGCTGCAATAGGCGACTATTTCAACGATTTTGATATGCTTCGCTCTGTTTATTTACCCGCAGCATGCGGCCAGGCGCCAAAGGAGGTCCGCGAAATCGCAAAATATCAAGCATGCCATTGCAACAAAGGCGCTGTGGGAGATTTGCTTGAATATATTGAAAGAACATACTCTTAAACAAATTTATAATATTTTGGAGGTGGCTGTTTTGGACGCAATAGTCAAAAAACAGTTAAAAATCAAAGCATGCAATGTCCGTATGGGGATAATTGAGGGCGTTTACAATGCGAAATCCGGGCATCCCGGAGGATCGCTGTCTATAGCCGATATCCTTACATATCTGTATTTCCATCAGATGAATGTTGACCCTCAAAATCCAAAAATGGAAAACAGAGACCGGCTGGTGCTTTCAAAAGGTCATGTCGCACCCGCATTGTATTCTGTTTTAGCGCAAAAGGGGTACTTTCCTGTAGAAATACTCAAAACCTTAAGAAAAAGCGACTCTATTCTTCAGGGACATCCGAGCATGAAGATGACACCGGGCGTTGACATGAGCACCGGTTCTTTAGGCCAGGGTTTGTCGGTCGCTGTCGGGATGGCTCTCGGTGCAAAAATTGGCGGCAAGGCTTTCAGAACCTATGCGATTTTAGGTGACGGGGAAATTGAAGAGGGCCAAATTTGGGAAGCGGCTATGTATGCAAGTGCGAAGGGACTTGACAATCTTGCAGCTGTTGTGGACAACAACAACCTGCAAATCGACGGTTCAATCGCAGAGGTTAACTCACCGTATCCGATACCTGAAAAATTCAAAGCTTTTGGGTGGAATGTAATCGAAATTGTTGCACACGGTTTTGATGAAATTGATGCCGCTTTTAAAGCAGCATCCGAATTTAAAGGTAAACCAACAGCAATCATCGCGAAGAGTATTAAAGGCAAGGGCGTTTCGTTTATGGAAAATGATGTTGCGTGGCATGGAACAGCGCCCAATACAGATCAATATGAGCAGGCAATGCGTGAACTTAACGCCGAGCTTGCGGAACTGGAGGCATAAGAAGAATGGCTGATATTATTAAAACCGCAACAAGAGACGCTTACGGAAAAGCACTTGTTGACTTAGGGCAGGTTAACGATAAAATTATTGTCCTTGATGCTGATCTTGCAGCGGCAACAAAAACAGGGCTGTTTAAAAAAGTTTTTCCGGACAGATTTTTTGACACGGGTATTGCCGAAGCGAATATGATTTGTATTGCAGCCGGTTTATCAACTGAGGGATATATTGTTTTTGCAAGTTCCTTTGCAATGTTTGCCGCAGGGCGAGCCTTCGAACAGGTGCGCAACTCGCTCGGTTATCCGCATTTAAATGTAAAAATCGGTGCAACGCATGCGGGTATTTCTGTCGGTGAGGATGGTGCAAGCCATCAATGCTGCGAAGATATCGCTTTAATGAGAACCATACCGGGAATGGTGATTATCAACCCGGCAGACGATATTGAAGCCCGTGCTGCTGTGTTTGCTGCTGCCGAATATGACGGCCCGGTTTATCTCAGGTTTGGAAGACTTGCGCTTCCCAGAATATTTGATGAGAGCTATAAGTTCGAAATGGGTAAGGCGGTAAAACTGCGCGAGGGCACCGATGTTACAATTATTGCAACCGGTCTTATGGTGAACGAAGCCCTTATCGCAAGAGACACCCTTGCCGAAATCGGTATATCCGCCGCTGTACTCAATATTCATACCATAAAACCTCTTGACAGGGAGGCTGTTATTGCAGCGGCGAAAGAGACAGGCGCTATCGTTACCGCCGAAGAACATTCAATAGTCGGTGGCTTAGGCGGCGCAGTTGCCGAGGTTATATGCGAAAGCATCCCGGTTCCCGTTTTAAGGGTAGGCGTTGAGGATGTTTTCGGGCGTTCCGGACCCGCAACAGAAGTGTTACACTTGTTCGGGCTTGACGCGGCAAATATTACCGAAAAAGTTAAAAAAGCTGTCGCTATGAAATAAAGCGATGTCTTTTTTAGCATTCGATTAAACCGGAGTTAAGATATAATGCATCAGAAATCTGACATGCGTACAAAATCTTCTTCGGAAGAATTGAAAAGCGGGGTCGTTAACCACCGCAGTGAAAATATGCTTATAATTAAAATCTTAGCTGCAGTTGCAATTGGCGCTGCAGCTATGGTTTTACTGTTTTTTATTGGTTCATTTATACAGAACAAGGAAGACAGCTACTTTGCTGTTATTTATTCAAAAAGCGGAAGCGATTATTTTAAAAGCAGCAAAGGTGAATTCGAACTGACCGAAGACACAAAAAGCGGCACAGTTATTTCAAAAGACAGAAGAAAGCTTTTCTATTTTACCGCATCCAAAATCGGTTCCAACAAACTCGATCTGCATTGCTGTGATTTGACAAGCTCACGGAAAATTTCGAAGGGCGGTTATATCGTTGATTCCGGTGTCGGAAGTGATATCAGCATCAATGATACAGGCAAATATTTAATTTATTCAAAAAAAAATGATGCCAACGGCGAAGTGTTGTTTTATCTCTATAATACTGAAAAGAAAAATTCAACCAAAATAGAGAGTAATATAAAGGAAGTGTTTATTCTCCCGGACGATGATGGCGTTTATTTTACAAAAACACAAGATTCGAAGATCGCACTTTATAAATATATATACAATAAAACTCCGGAAATTATTGCAACCTCGGTTAAAAAAGTAACCTTTTACGCGTCGAAAGAAAAAAGTGCTTTGGTGTTTGAAACAAATGAAAACAGCACCGTTACCTCTGAACTTTATATTATATATGGACTGGATGCCAAAACATTGGTTTCACCGGATGTTACGGATGTTTTATACGACAAATATGTTGCCGGAGGAAATCTTTATTATTTTAAGGCCGGCAAAGAAAACATCAGCTGGAAAGAGATTATAGCTGATGATACTGAGATTCAGGACAGTCAGATGATGGAACCAGAAAAAAGTGATTTTGTTTTCATATTCGGCTATTCATATAAATACAGAAAAGCGATTGAAGATTATCAGTTAAAACTTCGAAGAGATGATCTAAGGGCATCGATTGACAGGCTCGTTGACGGTGAGAATCTAATTACGGCTCAATTTGATTGCTATGCCTATAATAAAACAGGTACGGTTAAAGTCGGAAAGAACATTTCGCCGGCAAGTATATACAGCGTTTCAAATTCCGCATCTCCAATGCTTGTTTATGAAAAAAATGTTTATCAATTAAGTGATATAACGCTTTCTGATATTGATGAAATGATGTCAGATAAAGATATTGCGGAAGTAAACTCCTATGTTTCTACTGTTTTAATAAACGCTGCAACATCAAAAGGAATTTGTCTTGCGTTCCCTGGCAATGTTGAAGGCGTGGATTTAAATATTGATCAGCTCGAGGCGAAAGGCTGTGAATTCGGTTTTTCTGCCGATGGGAAAGCCTTATATGTTATTATAAAAGAGGCAACAGTCTTCGAATCAACTTTATATAAAATTACAATTAAAAATGATGTCGCTTCACAAAGAGAAGTTATTGATATAAATATTTCGAGTTTCGGCTTTTCCGGTGACACTGTTTGGTATCTTAAAATTGACAACGGATCAAACGAGGGTTCTCTCTACAGTTATACACAAGGCAACTTGAAAGCTGTGGTGGATGCTGTCTATTCTTTTATTTGCTTTGATGACAGCAGCGTTTTAATTTTTCGCAACCATAAACAGAATCAAGGCGAACTTTTGGCCGATCTTTACCGCTGTTCAGACGGCAGCAGTATGCTGATAGATGAAAACATAAATTTACATCATTTTCGTTATAACGGGTCCGACAGACTGACATATATAAGAAATCTTGCCGAAAATGCGGGTGGAGAACTGTGCGTATATGCAGATAAAAAGGTTAAAGTGATTGACAGCGGTGTCGGAGAAATAGTATTGTTTTAGTAGCAACCAAATTGTAGAAGGAGTGGTTTTAATGAGCGAGGATGTATTCATAAAAAATGTTTTGTTTGGCGGCTTCAATAAAGAAGAAGTACTCAAATATATTGAGAAAATCCAAAAAGAGTATGCTGCCGAAGTGGACAGGATAAAACAAAAAGATGATCAAACGGATCAGCTGAGGCTTCAAGTGAAACAGCTTGAAGAGCAGCTTGCTTCCGAACACAGCCGTTTTGCAGCGTTAGCATCATTAAATGATGAATACTGTGAGCGAATATACAGCCTTGAAGAGCAAATAAAGGAACAAAACAAGAATTTTGAAAGTATTCAGGAAGACTGCAACAGGTTTAAAAACTTAGAATCGCAAATTGGCGCGCTGTTGGTTGATGCGGTTTTGTACTCGGATAAGATGACGGCAAAAGCAAAGCAGGCGGCAACGATTATCACCGCAGACGCGAAACAGACTTTGGTTGCAACAGCTGAGGATGTGGACATCCTTAGAACTGAAATAACGCAAATATCCGGCGATTTTCAAAATGATATTTCCCTATTGGTGGAAAAGGTGGAAAACTTTTCATCCAGGCTCGCATCTTTTGCCGGCAGGTTTGAAATTGAAAGCGATGCAAATCAAGAGAAAATTGATTCTGAGCAAGAAATATTTGCACACTTTATTGCTCAGCGGGATAATAATACAACAAATGATGAGACAGTTACTCACTCGGATACTCCGGAATCAAATGTGAATACCGAACAAACGGTAAATGAAACCGATTCTTCCGAAGCTGAAGAGGAAACAGAAATACCGCAGGAAGAACAATCACAGGAAGAACAACCGCAAGAGGAACAACCACAAGAAATACTAACGGATGAACCTTCTGCTGAAACAAATGAGAAGACTGCGGTATTTAATCCGGAAGAGAATATTGATGTGCTCGAAAATGTGGAAGGAACACATGCCGAATCAGATGTGCGGGGGATCAGTGAAAGTAATGTGGATGAACTCCTGATCCGCTTTTCGGAAGAGAAAAAACAAGATGATGCAGATAAAGAGTCTCCGACTGAAAATAATGAAAATAAGGACAAATAATGAGAACTGTTAAGATGAATACAGCCAATATAAAGATGTGCGCCACAGAGCTTAAGGCGGGGGATAGAGTGCTTCTTTCCGGCGAGGTTTTTACCGCCAGGGATGCCGCGCATAAACGACTTTGCGAATTGTTGTCCAAAAACGAAGCCATACCCTTCCGTTTGGTTGGCGCCTGTATTTATTATACCGGCCCGACACCCGCGCCCGAAGGCGCCGTGATAGGCAGCTGCGGCCCTACGACATCCGGAAGAATGGACAGCTTTACACCGCTTCTCCTTGACAATGGGCTTGCCGCGATGGTAGGCAAAGGCGAGCGCAGCGAAGAGGTGTGCAAGTCAATAGTTAAAAACGGTGCGGTCTATTTCTGCGCGATAGGCGGTGCGGGCGCGCTTGCGGCGAAAAGCATTACGGCCTGTGATGAAATCGCTTTTAAAGATTTAGGTTGTGAAAGTATTAAAAGGCTTGTTTTTAAAGATTTTCCCCTGATAGTCGGTATTGATCCTTCGGGAGGAAATCTTTTTTAATAGAGAATAAAACAGGAGGTATCATATGGAAATAATCACTGAAATCGCGCAAAGAATACGCACGCTCAGGGAAATCTGCGAGTTTTCTCTTCAGGAAATGGCTGAAACTGTCGGATGTTCGGCGGAGGAATACGAACTTGCGGAATCCGGAAAGACCGATTTTTCTTTTACTTTTATTTACAAATGTGCCGAAAAATTCGGAGTGGACATGGTTGAACTTTTAACCGGTGACAATCCGCATCTTTCATTTTATTCCATTGTTAGGGGTGGGGAAGGCCTGCCGATGAAGCGCCGCTCCGGATTTAACTATTACCACCTGGCGTCTCACTTCAAAAATAAGCTTTGCGAACCGTTCCTGGTGACCGCTCCTTTTTCCGCAGAGGATCAGGATAAGCCTATCGCGCTGTCCACCCATGAAGGCCAGGAGTTTGACTATATTGTTAAGGGCAGTTTGAAGGTCACTCTTGAGGATCATGTAGAGATTCTTAACGAAGGCGACAGTGTCCTTTATGATTCCTCCCACGGCCACGGCATGATAGCGGCAAACGGCGCCGAATGCGTATTTTTGGCGATAATTTTGAAGAAACCGGAATGAGTGAGGTGTAATATGCTGAATTTAAACTTGAAATATGTTGATGAATATTTTGACGCCGAGGGAAACCTGACAGATTATAAATTCAAATATCCCGATAATTTCAACTTTGCCTATGATATTGTGGATGAAATCGCAAAAACAGAGCCGGACCGGAAAGCGCTTCTGTGGTGCAACCCGAAGGGGGAGGAACACCTCTTTACCTATGGGGACTTAAAATACTACAGCGATAAAACCGCCAATATGCTCCGCGGCAAAGGTATCGTTAAAGGTGATAAGGTGATGGTTATCTTAAAGCGCCATTACCAGTTTTGGTTTATCATTTTGGCACTGCATAAGCTGGGTGCTGTTATTATCCCGGCGACCTTTTTACTCACCGCGCACGATGTTGTTTACAGGGCGAATGCCTCCGGAACCAAAGCCGTCATTTGCACGGGCGAAGGTGATGTTGCCGCGCATATCGACGAAGCTTTACCCGATTGCCCCAAAATAGAAACTAAAATAATGGTCAACGGGCAAAGAGACGGCTGGGATGATTTTATGGCGGAAATGGAAGCCGCCGGTTCTTCCTTCGAAAGAGTCCCTACGAAGGTCGATGAACCGATGATCCTCTATTTTTCTTCCGGCACAACAGGCAACCCGAAAATGGCGCTTCATAATTACACCTATGCGCTGGGGCATATGGCTACGGCAAAATATTGGCAGAATGTCGGGCCGGAAAGCCTGCATTTTACCATAGCGGATACAGGCTGGGGCAAAGCGGTCTGGGGCAAACTATATGGGCAGATGATGATGGAGGGTTGCGTTTTCACCTATGATATGGACAAGTTCGTGCCTTCCGAAATACTCGGCTTGCTTCAAAAATATAAAATCACTTCGCTTTGCTGCCCGCCGACCATGTTCCGCTTTTTGCTGCAGGAGGATGTTGCTTCCTATGATTTAAGCGCGTTAAAATACTGCACCATAGCAGGCGAGGCGCTTAGCCCCGATGTTTTCAACAAATGGTTTGAACTCACAGGTGTTAAGCTGATGGAAGGTTTCGGCCAAACCGAAACGACTGTAATGATAGCCAATATTATCGGTTCAAAACCCAAACCTGGCTCCATGGGCAAACCTGTGCCGCATTATGTTATTGATATTGTTGATGAAGACGGTAAATCGGTCACCACCGGCGTTACGGGCGAAGTGGTTATCCGCACTGATAAAAGAATTCCGGAAGGTCTCTTTGTCTGCTATTACAGAGATGAAAAACGGACAAATGAAGCTTGGAGCAATAATATTTACCATACAGGCGATACCGCATGGAAAGATGAGGACGGATATTACTGGTATGTGGGGCGCACGGACGATGTTATCAAATCCTCCGGCTACAGAATAGGGCCTTTTGAAATTGAAAGCGTTCTTGCCGAGCATCCTTCTGTGCTGGAATGCGCTGTAACCGGCGTCCCGGATGAACTGCGCGGTAATCTCGTTAAAGCAACAATCGTTCTGAAATCCGGCTTCACGCCGTCAGACGAGCTGAAAAAAGAACTGCAGGAATTTGTGAAAAAGGTGACAGCGCCTTATAAATACCCGCGAATTATTGAATTTGTGAAGGAGTTGCCAAAAACCGTTAACGGAAAAATCCGCAGAGTTGCGATAAGGCAGAAAGATTCGGAATGATAATGTAGGGCGGGGGCTTGCTCCCGCCGATAAAATAAATTGAGGCAAACACTTTGTTTGTCCGCGTACCCCGTTGCAGGGGCGAACTGCGTTCGTCCTCGTAACCCGTTGTAGGGGCGAACTGCGTTCGTCCACGTAACCCGTTGTAGGGGCGAACTGTGTTCGACCTCGTTCCCCAAAGAAAATATAAAACAAAACGGTGGTAATATTGGATTTACAGACACGAAAAAATATTCGATTACAGGGCTATGATTATTCGCAAAACGGCGCGTATTTTATTACTGTTTGCGTCAAGGATAGGCATCATTTGTTGTGGGAAAACGGCGATACAACCTGTAGGGGCGAACTTTGTTCGTCCGAAACAAGGAATCGTCCGTGTAATTCCCCCGATTATCAAACCTTTTTAACGGCGGACGAACGCAGTTCGCCCCTACAATCCACGGGGAACCCGGGAAACGAAGAACGCCTGGATGAGCCGCCCAAATTGTCAAAAATTGGTAAAATTATTAGCAACGAAATCAAAAAAATACCGGAAATATACGAACATGTTAAAATTGATAAATATGTTATCATGCCGAACCATATACATATGATTATTTTAATTGATGGATTTGTAAAAACCGATGAACGGATAACGGCGGACGAATGGACGAATGCGGACGAACGCAGTTCGCCCCTACAGGAAACGTGCAAAATCCCCGCTGTTGGGGCGAACATTGTTCGCCCGGGAATACAAATTCGCCCGCATAATACAAACATCGTTTACCCGGAAAACGCCCCAACCGTATCGCGGATTATCAAACAATTTAAAGGTTCGATTTCAAAACAAATCGGGTATTCAATATGGCAAAAATTATTTCATGACCATATCATCCGCGATGATGAGGAATATAACAATATTTGGCAATATATCGATGAGAATCCGATTAAATGGCAAAACGATTGTTATTATGATGAAATTGACCAAATGCGGACGAATTGAAAACGGCGGACGAACGCAGTTCGCCCCTACAAAATCGGAAAACGAAAACCGTAAAAATGCGGAATTAAATTTACCAAAAAAATGCCGAGAATGAATAATCTTGTAGGGGCGAACTGTGTTCGTCCAAGTAAAATCGATCTATATAAATTATTATTGCATAAATCATAAATCAATGATAAAATTACAGCATAAAATTATAAATAGGGCATTTTCGATAGGATGATGTTTTTGCAGGAAAGCCGGTGCCTATGCAGCCAAAATCCGAACTGACAATAATTACCAAAGCAAACGACCTTTGTACTTATGTGTTAACCGTAACAGAAAAATCGCCGAAGCGATTCAGGTTCACGCTCGCCGGACGAATGCAGAACCTGACAATCGACATTATCGAGAATTTGTACAGGGCAAACGAGGTGTTTGTCGGCGGTAGGGGCGAACATTGTTCGCCCGAAAAGATAAAACCGTCCGAAATATCGCAACCGTCCGAAATATCGCAATCGCCCGAAATGATAGATTCGCCCGCGCAAAGCGAAAAGTATTACCAAATGACGGCATACGAAAAAAGGCTTGATTTTCAGCATTCAGCCTTAACAAGCCTTAAAGTTCTCGGTGTAATCGCTCAAATCTCACGGGAGCAGGGCTGTATCCTGCCCAAGCAGTATGAACAGGTAACCAAACAAATCGTTGATTGTCAAAACCTGCTTGGCGCGTGGATGAACAGCGACAAAAAAAGATATAAATCCGGGTGATTTATATAAAGGGATACGGCTGTGATTGGAACCTATTGGTGGTTGCGGACTCCCGGCAATAATTCAAATAACGCCTGTGTGGTCAACAACAATGGCAATGTCAACAACGACAACAACAACAATAATGTCAACAATACCGGTATTGGCGTCCGTCCCGATTCACCTTGCGTCGGATAATATATGAAAGCTCATATATTCGGTACAAAAAGGTAAAGGAGCTGTATTCCTGCCGCTCGTCGGCGAAAAACTGCCATCGGTTTTGCAGACCTGCGAACACGCTGTTTTGTGAATGCGCAAGAAATTGCCCGATGGCCATGTTGAATACAATTTAAAAATGACATATGAGGAACTATTCACCTTCGAAAATCTTTATCAGGCGCATATGAATGCCCGTAAATCCAAGCGGCACAAAAAGGATGTCATTCTTTTCGAGCTTGACCTTGCCAAAAACCTGTGGGATTTGCATGACGCGCTGCACAGCAGAACCTATCAAATCGGCGGGTACAACAGGTTCTTTGTCTATGAGCCGAAAACGCGGGAAATTCAGGCGCTTGCCTACCGCGACCGGATAGTGCAGCATGTGCTTTGTGATAATTTCCTTTATTCGCTTTTATCAAAAAGACTAATCTACGATAACAGCGCCTGCCAAAAAGGCAAGGGGACGGATTATTCAAGGAAGCACCTGTCCGGTTTTTTGACGGATTATTATAAAAAACACGGAACAACCGGTTATATTTTAAAGGCCGATATCCGGCACTTTTTCCCAAGCATTGACCATGAAACTTTGAAATGGAAGCTACGTAAAATCGTCCAAGATGAAAGCATTTTCAATTTGATAGCGGGTATAATCGACAGCTTCAATTCGGAAACCGGCAAGGGCATTCCGATGGGGAACCAGACAAGCCAATTATTTGCCATCTATTATCTTGACCGGTTGGACAGGCTTGTTAAAGAACGCCTGCATATCAAATACTATACCCGCTATATGGATGATTGTATTCTGATTCATGAGGATAAAGAACACCTTCAATATTGCCTGAATAAAATGGAAGAGTTGGTTGAGGAAGAGCTAACGCTTGAATTCAATCAAAAGACACAGATATTCCCGATAAAAAACGGCGTGGATTATTTGGGGTTTCACTTCTATTTGACGGATACCGGTAAAATAATCAAAAAGCTCAGGGAATCAAGCAAAAAGAGATTTAAAAACAGGTTAAAAGCCATGCAGAGTGAATATTTCGAAGGTGAGAAGACTTTTGATGACATAAAATTGGTTTTGGCGGGTTATAACGGCCATCTTTCGAGAGGTCACACCTACAGGCTGAAAAAATTCGTTAATAAAGATTTTGTTTTGGTAAGGAAACCGGAGGACAGCGGGTGAAACAATCAACAGGCGAACGAGAAAAATCCCGTTGTAAGGGCGAACTTTGTTCGTCCAAGAAATATATTATATTTTGGAGGTCAAACCGATGAAACAGGTGTTCAAAAGGTCATTATCTGTGCTGTTGGCGGTGGTTATGTTTTGCGGGGTCATACCGTTTTCAGGCCTGCTTGTCCCTACGGCGGCTTACTCGGTGGGGGATACCTTTGTTTTTGGTTCATATCCTCAAACACCAATTAACGACCCTTATCTTGCCGCGCGGCTTGCAGAGCTTAATTTTGACGCGGATGGGTTCATTTATTTTCAAGGCAGCCGTTACAGCAAAGAAGGCTCAACATTCCTGAAGTTTGAACCGATAACGTGGAGAGTCCTGTCTGTGGCCAGTGACGGCATCTATGTTATGTCGGATAAAGTCCTTGACGCACAACCTTACAACTCGTCGCAGGTCGGCGTCACATGGGCGGACTGTACTCTTCGCACATGGCTGAACACAACCTTCTATAACCGCGCATTTTCATCCTCCGAAAAATCTAAAATCAACACATCTCATTTAGTCAACGGGGACAATCCGGTTTACGGCACCGAAGGCGGAATTGAGACCAATGACAAGGTGTTTGTTTTATCCCTAACGGATTCGTTGAATGTAGCTTATGGGTTCCCCAATAACTATGGTTCAAGCCCTTCCAGAACTGCTTATGCCACGCAATATGCTACGTTTAAGGGATGCAGTGGGAATCCAGCCGATTGGTGGTTGCGGACTCCCGGCGGTAGTTCAAATTACGCCTGTGTGGTCGACAACTATGGCTATGTCGACTACGACGGCTACAACAATAATGTCTACTATCCCGGTGTTGGCGTCCGTCCCGCTTTAAAACTGAATCTGACATCCGGCATCTTCACATCTAATGCTTATAATTCCTACACGCTCAAAGCAGTAGATGCGTCTACCGGTAGCCCCGTTAGTGGTGCTGCCGTCGTTTACGACGGCGGCACCGTCGGCGCAACAGCGGCGGACGGCTCCTTTACCCTGTCGGTCGGCAATTCAACCGACGCAAGCAAACAGGTCACTTTGACCAAAAGCGGTTATTCCAGCGAAACCCGGCGATTATACGAACTGAACCCCTATGGGCTAAATACCATCGGCATGACCAGCGGGGTCGATTTTTCAAAGGTCTTTGCCGATATCGCGTTTAACAAAGAGAAAATCTGCGGGCCGACGGTGAACATTCTCGGCAAGAGCTTCCCGCTGTTCTCATTCGACGCAGGGCTTGATTTCGGCAGTTTCTCCATTAAATCAAAGCAGAACACAGCGGAAAAAACCGTGAAATATATCGTCGGCATCAAGGACGGCGTCGATATTTCTTCCGACGACGCTTTTAACGATAACTACGCCGATTTCAAGAATTTCTTTAAAGGCTTTTCCGACGGTACTAAGTACAAAAACTATAACAATTATAACAAAATCAAAGATAAACTGATAAAGAACGGCGGTTCCGTCGGATTTGACGCGGATTTGTCCGTCGCGGGTTATGTGGAGTTTGACTATTCCTCGGGGTACATGGTCTTTAAAGAGGGCGGCATGGTCGTCACCGCCGAGGCAAAAGTGACGCAGAATGTCCCGTTCTGGGGTGTGTTTTATGCAACCTTCACCATCGGGGGAGAAATGGAGGGCAAGCTCTTTGCCGTGGCTGGCGGCAGCGGTGTGCTCGGACTCAATGCAAGCCTTTCGCTGGCCGTTAAACCTTCCTTGGGCGCCGGCATCGGGAATTCCAACATCGCATGCCTTGAAGCGGGTATCGACGGCGAAATTAAAGGTACAGTAACCCTGCCTGCAACATCTCTTGACACAGCATTAGAGGTTGAGCTTTCCGCGCAGGCATACTTCAAAGCCAAGCTTCTTTTCCTGGAAGGCAAGTGGAAAACGAACTTCCCAAGCCTTGAGCTGTATCCCAATTTTGGTCAGCTGAACACCAAAGCCATGTCGGTCGATGAAAACGATTTAAAGATGATAGACCGCGGGTATCTCAATACAAAGGCGGCTGTTCAAAGCATCAGCGACAGTATCAGCGAGGTCAATGTCTACCCCTATGGTGCGCCCAAACTCGCTAAACTGAATAATGGCAACATCGTAGCACTATGGGTATATGATGACGGCCTGAAATCTGACGCGAACCGCACAACGCTGTATTACAGTATTTATAATGGTTCAGAATGGTCTGTTCCCGCCGCCGTTTATGAGAGCGGCAAGGCGGACTTTGACCCGGAGATATACACGGATGGCACAAACATCTTTGCCCTGTGGCGCAGAGGCACGGAAGTTTTTGCGGACGACATGACGCTCGACGAGGCACTTACCAAAACGCAATTAGTTTATTCGCGCTTTGACGGTGTGGCATGGACTGTACCCGCCGATGTCGGCAACTTCACCGGCGGTAAATATCCGCTGATTTATTCCATCGTATCCAGCGGCACAGATGTGGCGATAGCTTGGGCGGAAAACTCATTAAACGATTACAGCTTTGCCACGGGAACAACAAAAATATATAAGCAACTGATGACAGGCGGCACATGGGGCGCGGTTACGCAGGCGGCGGCTCCTTCCAATGTCGGCAGCCTTGCGGTAGGATATGTCGACGGTGTGCAAAAACTGGTGTATTCAACGGATATGGACAATAATACCGCGACAAGCGGGGACAGCGAAATTTATATCGACAGCACTCGGTATACGACTAATACAATTGATGATGCCAATGTTACCTACCAAAACGGCGCGTTTTATTGGGTTAGCGGTGGGAAACTGACAAAATACGGGGAGAGTGCTTCGGCGCTTGCCGTTGAAAACGATTATAGGGTTATCAGCAACGGTACAAAAACAGCCGTTGTCTTTCCGATGTCGGACGGCTTTAAAAATGAACTGGCTGTGTCCTTCCTCACCGCCGGCGTATATTCAAATCCGGTTGCTTTAACATCCTATAGCAGACATATTTCAGATTATTCGGCTGTTATGGATAGCGCCAGCACGGTGATAGCCGCCATGGATATTGACAACCTTTCCGGCAACGCGGAAGAATTCCCTTACACCACCACGGACTTTGTGGTGGACAACATTGGTCAAACCGTAAATATGGGGATTGACAGCAATATCTCTTACGACAGCAGCAAGGTAAGCCCCGGCGGCACGGTGCCCTTTACCGCAACCGTAGCAAACAGCGGTACGGCGAATGTAAGCGGGTATACGCTCAAAATCAAAAATTCCTTCGGCACGGTGCTTGCCGCAAAAGTGTTTGAGGATGTTGTCGCGGTGGGCGAAACCAAACAGGCCGTTATCAACTACACCATTCCCGCCGGGTTTACGAAACAAACGCTGACTTTTGAAATTGTTGCGGCAGGCGATAGCAACGCGAGTGACAACACTGCAGCAATTGAGTTAGGCTATGCAGACATTAATGTAACAGCCTGCACCATCATTAACGGTGTTATCGGCGCCGCGGTTGTCAACAACGGCTGTGAAACAGCCGAAAATGTCAATGTGACAGTATCAAAATTCGGTGAACCTACCGAACAAATAACAAGCATCGCGCTCGGCAGTATCGCTGCGGGCGAAACAAGGAATATTAACTTCACCGTTCCGGCAGAATATCTTGCGTTTGCAACACCTTATTCGTCCAATAAATTCATTGTTGAGGCAACATCATCGACGGCGGAAATGAACCTTGCCAACAATTCGGCGGAAGTTGTTGTTTCGCCAAAAGCTGTAGCGGGGATTGCACTCAGTTCGTCAACACTCAGTATAGATAAAGGCTCAACGGCAAGCCTCACGGCTTCTGTTTATCCGTCAGACGCTTATAACAAAGCTGTGCACTGGGTCAGCGATTCGACCGATGTTGCAACCGTTGACAGCAGCGGTCATCTTTTGGCTGTTGCCGCGGGCACTGCGATTATTACGGCGATAACGGATGACGGAGGCTTTGTGGCGCAGTGTGCCGTGACGGTGAGTGTTTCCGTAACTGGCGTGAGCATGACACCGGGCAGCGCAACCGTCAATGTCGGCGCAACAATCGCCATGATTTACGAGATTAACCCGGCCGGCGCAACGAATCCGGCTGTAACATGGGATTCCACCGATAAAACAGTTGCCACTGTCAGTAGTGCCGGTGTTGTGAACGCCTATAAATCCGGTCAAACCACCATCACCGTCACGACGGTGAATGGCAGTTTTACGGCTTCCTGTTTGCTGACGGTTATCAACGCGGTGAAAGGATTGACGATTTCCGACAACACGTTATCTTTGTACACCGGTAAAACAAAACAGCTGTACGCAACCGTCACCCCGGTGAATGCGGATAATAAGAGTGTCGTATGGAGCTCGAGCGATGACGATATTTTGACAGTTGACAGCACTGGGCTCATTACAACATCAAACACAGGTACAGCCACTGTAACGGTGCGCACAGTTGACGGTAATTACACTGCCCAATGCGTCGTCACCGTCGGCAAACATGTAACAGGGGTCTACCTGTCGTCCTCCGCTGTGAACCTCGCGCCCGGCTTAACACAGCAGCTCACGGTGACGGTGATGCCCCTGAAATCGCTCAACAAAAATGTCGAATGGGTATCCACTAATGAAAATGTCGCCACCATCAGTGCGGGCGGGTTGATTACGGCGACCGGCACAGGCAGCACCACCATAATTGTTGAAACGGTTGACGGCGGGTTTATGGCAACTTGCACAGTAACGGTAACCAACGCGGCAGCCGGTTATTCCTTGAACAGCCATGCGGAATATATCCCCATGAGCGGCACTGTACAAATGGCGGGCACTTTCACACCGGTAACGGCAGTCAACAAAACGGTGTCGTGGGTATCATCGGACAGCTCGATTGCATCCGTCGGCGGTACAGGACTCGTAACTGGGATCAAGGCCGGTTCGGCGGTGATTATTGCGACAACACAGGACGGCGGTTATAAGGATTACTGCATTGTCAGGGTGGTAGGGCTCACGCCGAACCCGGGTAAGAACGCGGTAATCGATGCCGAAAACGGCTATATTTACGGGCTGGCACCCGGGTTGAACTCACTTGCCGCTTATGTTGATTTGACGGACAGTACCTGCACACTGGATTTTATTCAGTCGGAAGGCTTCGGCACACAAACCATAGTTAACCTCATGAGAAGCGGAACAATTATTGACAGCTATACTGTCGTTCTTTACGGCGATGTCAATGGCGACGGCAATATCGACACCAACGATTCAGATATGATTGTTGATATCGGAAACTATGTGCTGCCGCAATGGGACCCCGTAACGGATGCGGCCTATATCAAGGCGTGTGACCTTTTCCAGGACGGTGTGATTGATGAAAACGACTGCGCTGTTTTAACGGATGTGCAAAACTATGCGTTAACGCTTGACCAGAGCACTGGCGTCGCTCATTAGTCAAAACGGAATACAACCCATCATCATGGGCGTATCGCTGAACGTTTTTAAACGCTTTGCGGTACGCTCGTTTTTGTTGAAGTAATACTAATTAACGATTAAAACATAGATAAAATCCAATCACTGCCGGTAATACTTTTAACAGTATCCATCGTCAAAGAATTGATTGTGACACACA
>CAZVJW010000024.1:0-56978 GCA_964627535.1 uncultured Eubacteriales bacterium | reverse complement strand
ATTATATCATATCGGACTACAAATATCTATATGTTTATCGTTAAATAGTATAATTCACGATTAAAAAACCTCTAAAAAACCAAGCAAAAGCTTTGATTTATACTATTCACCATTTTAATGCAGAATAGTATTATGGGGTTTTATGCGGATTTTTAGTTAGGTTTTTATGAGTAATTAGTATAAAACACATTTTTGAGACTTAAACAAATCCGTTATGTTAATACCAAATCACATTTATTCAATAATTAAAATTAGAATTAATAAATAAAATATAGTCTCGATAAGGACCGGATTTTGCTGATAAATTCGTGCGTGTTTTTTTTATGCGTTATTAAATTAAAATTATTATTTATTGTAATAAAATTTAATAGGATTTTATTTAATCTATTGACAGCGTAATGTCCCTATGTTATACTCATCATGTGTAGTAGTGTAATAATTTTGCACAAATATATTTGTTTGGAGGTAATTTACTTGAACAAAACTAAGCGATTTATCAGTATGCTGCTTGCGGTTATTATGGTTTTCTCTGTTGTTTCATTTGAACTTCCCGATGTTTTTGCCGGTCAGGCAACAGTAAACGAATCAGCTTCGGTTTCTGTTACCGCCCCCCCGGCTATTTCGGTTTCTTCAACTGAAGTTACAAGAGTTGCCGCGGCAGCTAATTCTTTGTTACCCGGCACAACAATTGTCAAAGCAACACTTTCCGGAGTTCCGGATTTAGGCACGGCGACATATGCAAATACCGCCTATGCGGGTGAAACGCCGTTTTGGCCCAGTGCGACAATAACATTCCCCGCGGGTATATCGCCGGATGCGACGCCCGGTTTGACAATTACCGCGTCAACCACCGGAGGAATCGTTAATGTTTCGTCTGTTACCCAGACCGGTCAAAACTATACGGCAAGCATTACCGGCGGTACCGCCACAGCAGGCAACAGTATAGTTTACCTCATTTCTTATTACTTAAACGGAATTTATTACACATCATATGCTTATTCATATGTTGAGAATGTTGTAATGCCTGCAGGTATTCATTATTATTACAGGCCAAATGACTGGTTTATGGGCGGAACAGCCGGCAGAATGTATGTTGACTATAGGTACCTTGGCGTAAACGTTTACGGCAACGAGGCGGCCGGCGGAACACTCGGCTATTATAATTTTGCTGCAAATACATTTGTTGAACAGTCAGCTTCACCGGGTAAAGTCCAGCTGAAAGTTTACAAAGATGGCGGAACAGACGGTCAATATAACGGTGGTTACGGTGCGGATGCAAACCGCCCGCAGGCAAGCGTTTATGTTGACACAAGTACGACTTCCTCTTTATCGGACCTTAATTTACGCATCAGCTTTTTCCTTTACGGGGACCTCGGTACCTACTCGACTAACAATAACCTTGCCGGGACATATGTTCAGGCGGGCAATGTAACGAGCGTTTCCGCGAGCGACAGCACAGGCGCGCCTGCTACCGACGCTGCTGCAACCTCCCAACTTGGCATAGTAGGCACAAGCGCCACCATGCAGACACTGGGCGACAGCATTATGGCAACATTTACGGGCACCGGCCCCACAGCCACAGGCGCTACGTTATATACAGTTACAATGCTGACAAGGGCGCCTGAGGGTGCTGACGGAAACAGAACGCTCAGCGGCTTTACATCCGTGTGCCTGACGGTCAACAAATACTCAAAGGGTGCATTGCGTACGAGGATTAACGACATCCTCAGCGGTGCAGCCGGCAAGGGCATCAATCCTCAGTCTTGGTTCTATTCGTCCGGATGGGATACTTTCAAAGTCGCTTTCGACAGCGCTAACCTTATTCTCAAAAAGCCGAACACCAGCCAGTCGGTAATCGACTCGGCGTTAACCAACCTAAACTCCGCGTATACAGCGCTTACTCCGAAAGTTTTTGCCTATTCAATTAATTCTTATATCAACAATACCACAAATTCTATTATTCCTCCTGTTACATCAACCGGTGCATACAGCGGGTATGTTCTCATCGCTGTGGCTGAAACGGTTCCCGGTTATTATCTAACTGATTTTGAGTCAAGCCCAAAACAAATTACATTGACCGAAACGACCAAGACCGTTAATTTCTATTATACGGCAAGAAAATATACGCTTGCTTTTAATTCACACGGCGGCTCCACGGTTTCTTCCGTTTTTCAAGACTATAATTCTGGTATCAGCAAGCCGTCACCGGACCCGACGCGGGAGCATTATACATTTACGGGATGGTACACCGATGAAGCATGCACAATACCGGTGACATGGCCTTACGCAATGCCCCTCAACGGCGGTACTCTCCATGCAGGCTGGACATTAACACCTGTCACGCTTACCTTTTACTCTGACGGGACGCCTGTTGCGCCTGTTACGAATATACCGGGCACTTCCGTTGATGAACCCGATGCCCCGACGAAGGAAGGTTGGATTTTTAAAGGATGGTACAATGACATTGCATTTCAAAATCCCGTTTCCTGGCCGGTAATTTTGACTTACAGCAATATAATGATATATGCTCACTTTGTCTATGTCGATTATACTATTAACTTTGACTCAAACGACGGCACAACTGTTGAGCCGATGACCGTAACACCCGAAACCTCGGTTTGGCCTCCGGCTGATCCGGCAAGGCAGGGATACACTTTTGATGGCTGGTTTTATGATAATGGGACATTTATTGATCCTGTTCACTGGCCGATAGTTATGGGCGAAAACGGCTTTACGCTTTATGCAAAGTGGTCACCGACACCTGTAACAATCCACTTTAATACGGATGGCGGCAACGTTGTTTCCGATATAAATGATTATGTTGGCAACGCCGTTACGGCACCTGCTCCGCCAAGAAAATTCGGTTTTATTTTTGCGGGCTGGACGCTGAACGGAGCTCCTTATCAATTTACTGTTATGCCAACCGCGAACATCACGCTTCTCGCCACATGGACAGCTACAGTAAGAGCGGCTCAAACAAAACTGGAAACTTTTAAAACCGTCGGCGGTTCGCTGGTACCCACAACATCCGCCCGCGCGGGGGATATTGTTACGGTTGTTCTTTCAACAAAAACCAACTTTTATTGCGGTTCAACCAGGTTTGTTATTGTGTATGATAAAAACTTTTATACGGTTGTCGGTTCAGCAAAAGCGGCAATCACGCCGAATCCTGCCAATCCGTATTATTCCGGCATCATAGGCAGTTATGCCGGTACAACGGTCGTCCCGGATTCCATGTGGCCGGCAACATTTAGTGCCGCGGAAAAAGCGGCTAATATGTTTGTTACAGCTTCCTTCAACACGGGCACAGGTACACGTCCGTTATTATTAAGCGACAGTTCTTCGTTGTTTAGCATTCAGCTTCAGGTCAAAGCGGATGCGGCGGGTTCCGGACGTATATTTATGGATAAAAGGTTTGACAGAAGCTCAACGAATACAGGCGGGTTTAATTATTATTTCTATTGCACCGGCAGCGGCGTTCTTTGTTCAACGGGTATTTCAACGCTGGATTTTGACACTGATTATGTTGATGCTGACCGCACGGTAACACTGGATACTTCTGCACCGGTGATGACACACATTTATTTTAATTCAAACGGCGGGTCGTCGATAACCCCGCTTTACGGTGAGGTAGGCACAACCGCGGCCATTCCGGCAAATCCGGTTTGGGCAGGGCATACTTTCGTCAAGTGGACACCGGACTTTCCGGGGGCTTTCCAGCCTACGGATACATACCTTGAAGCCTCTTGGACGCTGAACACCCATACAACAACTTTTATTTCGCATGACAGTATTACATATACGACAGTCCCAAATGTGGCGTACGGCAGCACAATCAATTCTCCCGGAACCCCTGTTTGGGCCGGACATACTTTTAGGGGCTGGTCGCCGATATTGCCGGCAACAATGGGTGATGCTGATATGACCTTTTACGGCACATGGGATCTCGATTATCATAATGCGATTTTTAAATTAGACACAGGTGCACCATGGGGGACACCAACGGCGGTTCAATACGGCAGCGCAATACCGCTTCCCGCAGAACCTTCAAAAGAAGGTTATAGGTTTACCGGCTGGAATCCTAATCCGATTGGAATGACAATGGGCACGGCGGATATAACCTTTACGGCACAGTTCTCAAAGAACACTTATTTCGCGTCTTTTTATGCGCATAATGCACTTGTGCCAAATGGAACGGTGCCCACGGCATATGGCGATCAAATCATCGCTCCGCCCGATCCGCAACCGAATGTCGGCGAAGCATTTGACGGATGGTCTCCCACCCCCGGGATTATGGGTTCTGCGAATGTGGATTTTATAGCAAAATTCAAACCGATTATATACAATGTTTATTTTTATAACGGTGCTACACTGTTGTATACTGTACCCACGGTTGTCGGCCAGTCCGTTACTCTTCCGGAACAGCCGAATTGGCTGGGTCATACCTTCCTTAGCTGGCTTGGTTTACCACTGGCAATGCCGGAACAGGAGGTTACTGTTTATGCCGACTGGTCAACAGACCAGTATTGGGCAACTTTTATGAATGGCAGTGAGACTTGGGAAAGAAAGTTGGTTTATTACGGTGACCCGGTTGAAATTCCTGCCGTTTCTCCGAGTAAGGAAGGAAATGATTTTACCGCCTGGTCAAATTATATGACAACAATGCCGGCGAATGATTTAACAATGACCGCGTTATTTACCCCAACAATATATCATCTGAGATATTGGGTTAACGGCGAGGTGTGGCAGGATATCCCGACACCTTACGGGGCGGAAATAACCGTACTGGGCGCACCGCCTTTGGTTGGACAAACCTTCACGGGTTGGGGAGACTATCCGGGTAGTATGCCTGCCGGCGATGTTGACCTTTATGCAGGCTTAACAACAAACCAACATGCGGTAGAGTTTTATGTCGGCGAAGAGCTTTATGTGACATACCCGTCTGTTGATTTCGGTTCGGCTATTGACCTTCCTGACGGCAAGTATATCCCGGGTTATACCTTTGCAGAATGGCTGGACGTTCCGGACACTATGCCGGACAACGATATTCAGATATATGCATCCTATGTTAAAAATCAACACAATGCGACATTTATGGCAAACGGCGAAGTATGGCAGGTTATTCCTGTATACTTTGGCGATCCGGTTGACCGGCCGGAAACGGTTCCGTCAAAGGAAGGTTATTCCTTCAACGGATGGTTAAGTGTTCCTGATGCGATGCCGGATGATAATATTACCGTCTACGCCGATTGGGCAATTAATCATTATGATGTTACATTCTATTATGATGAGAACCAGGTATATGGACCTCCTATATCGGTCGCTTTCGGTGATTCTATCCCGCTCCCGGTATCACCGGTAAAAGCGGATTGGTTTTTCGGCGGCTGGTCGCCTGCCGTACCGGATAAAATGCCCGCTGCTCCACAGGGATTGGTATTTACCGCCACTTGGACACATTCGGCTTACAACGCTATTTTTATGGTTGACAATGTCGAATATGACAGGGTGTTAACCGGTGTCGGCGCGCCTGTTGTTTTGTCTAAGCCGAACCCGGAAAAGGCAGGGGCTGTGTTCCTTGGCTGGGAGCAGGCTGGCGGCATTGAGGGCCTGCCCGCGCAAATGCCTTCGATGGAAATGACGTTTTATGCGAAATGGTTCAGTCTCAACGAAATTACAGTTGAATTCAACCTAAACGGCGGTACAGGAACTGTTCCGGTAAGCCAGGCCGGTGTTGAAGGTTCGGATGTTTTTCTCCCGCCGGTGGGTGACATTGCAAGGGCAAATTACACATTTATGGGCTGGTCAACCGACCCGCTCGAGATAACACCGCTCGTGAGTTACTTGATTCCGTCAGCAGACACCACACTATATGCGGTATGGAACATTACCAAGATGGGTGATGTCAATGCTGATGGAAAGATAACTTCTCTGGATGCAAGAATGGCATTGAGATCTGTTTCATCGGGTGGAATACCTTTGACCGCCGTACAAAAGCAGGCAGGCGATATAAATGGCGATAATAAAATAAGTTCAGTGGATGCAAGGGCAATACTTAGATTGGCTTCGACAGATTCATAATATTGTGTGATCCGTTATTTCAATGCTGTTACCGATAGGTAAAAATACCGGCATGTGAGATAGCATACAGAAGTAACGGTTACCTTAAACAGGTCAAGATACTGCTGAAGAACGCACCGGGCGTTGCTAATATAATTCGTAACACCCGGCGTGTTTGAAAGCTTAGCTTCAAAAATCAACCAATTTTTAAGGAGGCAAAAACAACAATGAAAATGGCGAAAAGAACACTCAGTATCTTCCTTGCATTAATGATGGCTTTCAGCGTTCTCTCGGTTGCGTCAACGGCCTTTGCCGGTGCGGACTACACAGCCGTTAACAGTGCAATCGCAGCGAAAATCCCAAGTGTGGATAACCGTTATTTTTATACCGGTGAAGCTGTTGCGCTGATAAATGATGTGCTGAACAATAAAATCAACTGGGGTCTCGGAACAGCGGATCAGGCAACTGTCAACGGCTATGTAACCATGGTGAACGACCTTGGTGCTTTTCTGAAAACAGTCGTAACCGATTCAACGGCTTCTCCGCTGACATTCGCCTATGGCACCGGGTTTTCTTACGCGTACACATATCCGTACGGGACTGATGGGCTTAACTTTTATCCGTTCAGAGCGGAGGAAAAAGCTGTTGATACCGTGGCCCTTACCGCCAGCAAATCAGTAGTATCTTTGGCGGATTCTGCACCCGGGGCTCAAAACTTTACGGTAACGCTCAGCATTGGTTCGAATGCTTTAATATGTGCCGGCGGGATTCCCATTCTTTTTGATAAAACGAAGCTTGAAGTGGTCGGCGTTGACAATGCCGCAACAAATGTGGCGGTTACCCCTACCATGATAGGCAGCAATCTCGCAAACGAATTTGTTTTTACCGCTGTTTTAAATCCTGATGACAGTTTAAATTCTTTCTGGCCGGATATTTATAAAACCAATACCGTTTTCAGGAATCAATGGGCGGGTATCAGTGTCACCTGGTCTACAAACTTTAACGGTATACCATACAGCATTGCCCCCGCAGGCCAGGAAAATGTGTTGAGTATCGAGTTCATGGTAAAACCGGGTGCGGTACTTGGCGATACGGTCATTTATGTTGACCCCAACTTTAAGAGGGATGCATATAGCACGGAGAACTCTCTTTATATCGGCAGAGGCAAAAATGCGGATTCTTACCAGGCATTTGATCAGCTCGCGACATATGGCGCGACCATTGATACATCCGCTGCGGCTGCAACGGTCAATATCGCTACCTATCTGCTTGGAGATATAAACAATGACACAGAGATTAATGGTCTTGACGCAAGAATGGCATTGCAATATGATGCCCTAATGATTACTTTATCACCGGTGCAAATATTAGCCGGTAATGTTAACCTGGATTTGGATGAGTATGATAATCCATTTGTTAATGGGTTGGACGCAAGGCTGATTCTTCAGCTTGATGCCGGATTAATAACACATTTTTAATGCGCATCTATTTCATTTCTGAGCATTAACTTTACATTATTAAAGGAACGGTACCGATTGGTACCGTTCCTTCAACAATTACAGCGTTTTTAAAATCCGGCAAATTATTTACTGCAGTGTCCCGTCTTAAAACCGCGTTGAAATAAATAAAAAGAAAAAGTTGCTTAAACAGATAGACAGCTTTTAATATAAATGGTATTATATAGAAAGTCTTTTCTGTTTTTATCTTAGCGAATATACAGTTGTGAATAAACTCAATTAACAATTCGATTTGGAGGTATTATCTTTGAAAAAAATAGTTGTAATCCTTACGGCAGTGTTTATGATGGTCCCTGTTTTTGCAGGGTGTTCTAAGGAAAAAAATGATGACGGTATCACGAAACTTGCAAATGCCGTTGTCGGGGATAAAGTGTATTTTGGGAAGTATGAACAGGATAACAATAAAGATAACGGAAAAGAGCAAATCACATGGATTGTGCTTGCGGCTGAAGACGGAAAAGCTCTGCTGATTTCGGAAAAAGTTTTGGATGCCAAAAAGTATAACGAAGAGCAGAAAGATATAACTTGGGAAACATGCACACTCCGTAAATGGCTGAACGAAGATTTTTTGAAAAGCGCCTTTAAATCAAGCGAAAAAAGGGCCATTGTTGAAACAGATATAACGAATAAAAGCAATCCGAAATACGGTACGCCGGGTGGCAATGATACCAAAGACAAAATATTTATGCTTAGCTTTGATGAAGCGGAAAAGTATTTGATAAAGGTTGAGGCCTACCGTGCGCTGGGAACAAAATTTGCTGAAAGCAACGGACTTATGTTGTCTTCCGGACTATTGTTTCCCGGAAACAGCGGTTGGTGGCTTCGTTCACCCGGTTATTATCCGTATGACGCCGGCTATGTCAACTATGATGGGCTTGTTTACAATGAACTGTATGTTGATTATGCGAATTTCGGCATCCGTCCGGTTATGTGGGTAAAACAATAGTTGCGAAATTCCTTTTGGGAATTGAATTAAGAACCGGAAAATCACGGATTTTCCGGTTCTTTTGATAACTTTGCTTGAATGATTGTTTTAAAATTATTCCTCATCCAGTACAGCATTCCTGTATTTATTTATCAGCTCCCCGGCAACCGTCAGCTTGTTTTCTTCTGACGGGTCCTCCGGGTGGCAGGTGGCTATCCAGTTGCGCTCAAATCTTTCAAGGTTTTTGTAAAATCCGTTTCCTCTGTAATCGTTTCTGCCGTTCGGCTGTTTGCGGGTAACGGTCGAAACACGTCTTATTCCCTTAAAGTTACCGGCGAGCATTTCAAAAAACAAACGCCAGCGTTGTGCGTAAAAAGTCTTTATCAGCCCACCCCACTCATGCCAGGCTGTGTCGTAAAGAACGGTATCGTTCAGTGGCCCCCAAAGTGAAAGCTGGGTTAAAACATTTATTTCAAAGTTTTGCTTATCGTTGTCGGATATGGCAGTGTCGTGTGCGTCCTTAAGCCGGTATGATAACGTCAGTTCCTCATCTGTTTGCAGCAGACGGTCAATATCGTCAAGAAGCCTTAAAAAGGCGTTGGAATCGGTTTCGAATTTCCGGACATCCTTATTTATATAACCCTCTGTTACACCCTTATAAAGGACGCGCGCATGGTTGCTGAGCATTTGCCTCACAATATCACAGACATCAAAAGTGTAACCTTCTTTGTCGGCTCTCTTGGCGGTAAGCATAGCATCGGCCGCTTCAAAAAGAAGCTTGTTGTCATATCTCAGTTCCGAATTATCCCCTATGGAGGTATGCCTGAGTTGTGTAGAGGGGCGCGCACAGATTACCGAACCGGTTTCTCTGCCGATGCATTTTTCCGAATAGCAGCTGTCTTTTAAAACCATCACCGCGTCAACAAGACATTCTTCGCTGCTTCCGAAACGCCGGAAGGCATATGAGGCAAGCCATTCATCCAAATTTATCTCTTGGTTTTCTGTAAGCATCTCAAATGCCAGATCGTAATAAAGAGGGTTTTGCTCCATACCCTCCGGGAACATACCGGTTCCGGTCAGATTATCGTATTTCTTTTTCTCCTGTATATATGGGTTGCCGGCAAGCGCTTTAATACTGCCGTGTAAAGAATTATGGCCGCCGACATTGTTTTGCGTACCTAAAATAAAATTGTAACCCCAAAAACCACTCGTTTCGGTGTGTTTGCTGCCGTCAAGGTCAAGAATTAAACAACGGTCTTTCGGTACCGATTTCACAAGCTTATCACTCAAAGAATCGCTTTGCATTACCCATACGGACTCGCTGTCGAACGAGTCATAAAGACTGAAAACAGCCTTCCCGATGTTTTTTAGGTATTCCCCGCCGACCCTGGTTTTGGGTGCGGTTTCATGCAGGGGATCACAGGCATAATAATGGTTGGCGCCAAGCAGCCGTAACTGTTTTTCAAGCAGTGCTTTGCCCAGCTTTTTAAAAAGGGGATCCGAAGGATCAACCTGGTAAGTTGTCGGGAAATTGTTCCAGGATGGATTGTGTCTTAACCGTGCTTTTTTAAAAAGTCTGATTATTGTTCTCGGTACTTGGCCGGAAAAACCCTGCATAATGGGCGACATTCCAAGTTCTGTTTCCCGCTTGATTATTTTTTTGCCGAGCTGCAAACGCTTTTCAATATATGCAACATCGGTTAAGGCCAATGTACTGTCTAAATTTGTCATTAACTGCCAGCTCCAGAAACACGGACCGGATAGGTACTGCAACGCTCCTTGTTCGCTGTAACCCAAATCTTTCAGCGTGTGGTACCAGACCGCTTCGCTTCCGACAAGGGAAAGAGGCATATTGATACCATTCATTGCCATAAAGTCAATTTCCCGTTCCCATCTTTCCCAGTCCCACCAGCAGGCGGTATAGGAAAAGGCACGGTAATTCATATAAACCCGTTTATCCTGTTCGATAATATGTATTGTTTTGTGTGTCGGAAGAGGGGCGGCGCTTATCTGAAGATGCGTGTTGCCGCACCATGAAAGATTTACACCGCAGTATTCCTTTAAATAGCGGTAATAAGCCATGGCGAGGCTTATTGTGCAATCGCCGCGCAATATAATTTTTCCGTTGCCTGCCTCGATCTCATAGGTTCCCTTGCCGTCTTTTTTTTCAATTAACTCGGTTATGAAAGATAGTGCGATTCCGGGAGTATTGCGCTTAATTAAATCATGCATTTGTAAATCGTTCCTTCCGGCGGATATCTGCTGCCCGCAGAATATAGTATAACAAAAAAAACATTCCGGCACAAGTTCAGAAAAAAATCGTAAAAAAAGGGAAACGTTATTTTATTGTGTTAACCACTATGATATAATAACTACAATTATATCAAGGAGGATGCATAACATGGATAAAATAAGAATTGGCATGATCGGCTGCGGCGGCATGTGCAACGGGGCGCATGTTCCGGCGTATTTAAAGGATGAACGGGTTGAGCTTACAGCATTTTGCGATATTGTTGAGTCACGTGCCATAACTGCAAAAGATTCTTACAGCCCGGACGCAAAAACATATATTGATTTTAATGATCTCGTTGCCGACCCGAATGTCGACGCTGTGGATATATGCACGCCGAACTATTGGCATTCCCGTATAGCCGTCGCCGCTCTTGAGGCTGGCAAGCATGTGTTTTGCGAAAAACCGGATGCTGTCTGCCCGGAAGAGGCCTTGAAAATGAAAGAGGCCAGCGAAAAATCCGGCAAACTGTTGATGGTTATGCGCAACAACCGCTTTGTCGATGCCTCAAAATATGCGAAGCGTTTTATCGAAGAGGGAAAAGCCGGGGAATTGTATACTGGCCGCTGCGGCTGGATCAGGCGAAGAGGAATCCCGGGCAAGGGCGGTTGGTTTACGACAAAAGAACTTTCCGGCGGAGGTCCTTTAATTGATTTGGGGGTGCATATGATTGACCTTGCGGTATGGCTTATGGGCAATCCCACGCCGGTGTCCGTTTCCGGCTGCACATATTGCATGTTTGCCGATACGGATATAAGCAATTCCGAACACTCCAATTTCGGAGAAAAGCAGGTTGACGGTATTTTTGATGTTGAGGATTTAGCAATCGGCTTTATCCGTTTTGATAACGGCGCTTGTCTGCAAATCGAATTCAGCTGGGCATCCAATATTGAAAGCGAAACATATTTCGTAGAGCTGAGAGGTGCGAAAGCCGGCTTTTCATGGAAAAACGGTAGTCTCAAAATATTTTCAGAAGATGAGGGCGTGCTTACCGATCTCAGCCCGGTCTTCGATAAAAGCAATGGTCACTTGAACAACCTGAAGCATTTCGTCGATGTCCTGCTTAACGGTGACGAGCCGGTTTACAAACCTCAGCAGGGGGTCGATATGATAAAAATTCTGGATGCTATATATAAGTCAGCCGCGAGTGGTTGTGAAGTCAGGCTGTAAACAAACAATGGTGAGTAAAAGCAGGCAAAAATTCAATACATATTCTTTAATTCTTTGTGCGCTGTTTTCGGCGCTTATCGTTGCAGGGGCTTTTATAAAGCTTCCGTTTTATCCGGTTCCTGTAACAATGCAAATGGAAATTGTTCTTCTTTCCGGGTTGCTGCTAGGTGCATGGCGGAGCACGGTATCCGCATGTGTTTATATGATTGCCGGGCTTATCGGTTTACCTGTTTTTGCGCGCGGCGGAGGTGTAAGTTATGTTCTTCAGCCAACATTCGGATATATCCTCGGTTTTATCATCGGCGCATATATTACCGGAAAACTGTCGGAAAAAAGAGTGCAGGCGACAGTGAAGGGGTACCTCTTGGCAAGTTTCGCAGGGCTTATGGCCGTCTATGCTGTCGGTGTTGTTTATTTTTGGCTGATCTCGCAATTTTATCTCGGCAAAAATATAGGCGCATGGAATTTGCTGCTCAATTGCTTTCTGATCACACTGCCGAAAGATATAATTTTCTGTACCATAGGCGCGTTTGCGGCAAAAAGATTGAAACCGGAAGTATCAAAATATTTAAAGTAAATATAACGGAAGGCTGATTTTATGAAAATTATCGTTTCTGATAACGCCAAAGATCTTGGAAAAACCGCGGCAAAACTGGCAGCGGATTGTCTGAACGAGCTAACTGTGAAAAACGGTTACGCACGAATTGTTGTTTCAACCGGGTCCTCCCAGTTCGAAACGTTTGAGGCGCTTATTGCTTCCGACATTGACTGGAGAAAGGTTGAAATGTTTCATCTTGACGAATACGCCGGGCTGCCAGAAAGCCATCCAGCAAGTTTCCGTAAATATTTGAAAGAGCGCTTTGTCTCGAAGGTGAATTTGCTTTCGGCAAATTTTGTTGACGGAACAGCCGGTGGCATTAGAGAAATTTCAAAAAAACTACTCGAAAAACCCGTTGATTTGGGACTTATAGGCATCGGTGAAAACAGTCATATCGCGTTCAATGACCCGCCAGCCGATTTTGAAACAAAAGATGCCTACATTTTAGTGGATCTGAGTGATACCTGTAAAAAGCAACAGGTCGGTGAAGGCTGGTTTGCAACTGTTGACGATGTGCCAAAGCAAGCCGTTTCCATGTCCGTCTATCAGATTATGCGATGCAAAAAAATCATCTCATGTGTACCGCACACGGTTAAAGCAAAGGCAGTTGCAGATACAATAAACAGCGATATAACGAATTTAGTACCTGCCACAATGCTTAAAAGCCACGGTGATTGGACATTGCTTTTAGATAAGAATTCAGCTGCACTTTTTTAAAAACAAAAATTATTGAGAGGTGAATGCTATGCTCTTCAGCGAAATTGACTTGCTTGACGAAAATTTAAATCACCAAAAGAATCAGTTTGTGGGGATTTCAAACGGCATTATTGATTATATCGGCAATGATAAGCCTGAAAAATTATATAGCACGGAATACAACGGAACAGGTAAACTGCTGATGTCCGGCTTGTATAATTCCCATACACATTCGCCAATGACTTTGCTCAGAGGTTATGCCGAAAATCTTTCATTGTCCGATTGGCTGCATGACAGAGTATTCCCTTTCGAGGCAAAAATGACCGGCAGCGATATCCAAAACGGCACCATACTTGCGATTGCCGAAATGCTGCGTTTCGGTACGGTTTCCTTTACCGACATGTATTACATGGGTGAGGAAGTTGCGCATGCGGTTTTAGAAAGCGGAATAAAGTGCAACTTTAGCTGGGGGGTTTCGTGTTTTGATGACAGTAGTTACTATGACTTGAAGGCTTACAAGGAAACCGAAACACTTATTAAAAACTTTCAAAATGCAGAAAATGGGCGGTTTAAGGTCGACTTGAGCATCCATGGTGAATACACATCAACACCTAAAGTGGTGGCGTCCGTGGCCGCACACGCACTGCAGGAAGGCCTTAACATGCATATCCATCTTTCCGAAACAGAGGATGAACATGAGGAATGCAAAGCCCGCAACAGTAAAACTCCGGCAAAATACTTTTATGACTTGGGCGTTTTTACCGGTGCTGTTACCGCTGCTCACTGTGTTTGGCTTGAAGGTGAAGATTTTGATATTTTGCTTGATAACGGTGTTACTGCTGCTTTATGTCCCGTAAGCAACATGAAGCTTGCAAGCGGATTCTGCAAAGCGGATAAAATGCTCAGAAGCGGCATGAAAGTAGCGATAGGAACAGACAGCACTTCAAGCAATAACAATCTTAACCTATTAAAAGATGTTCACGCATTTGCGACAATATACAAATGCTCATCCGGCAATCCAGCTGCAATAACACCAAAGCAGGCTATAACTGCTGTTACGAGCAGCGGTGCGCAAGCTCAGGGCAGGGTAGACAGCGGCGTTTTAAAACTTGGCGCAAAAGCTGATTTGATTGTGCTGAAAACGGATTTACCGCATATGTATCCTGTTCATGATATGCTTAATAATGTCGTTTACGCTTCGCAAGGCAGCGATGTATGCCTCACAATGGTTGATGGCAAGGTGCTTTACAAGGACGGGGAGTATACAACCCTTGATATCGAAAGAGTTATGTATAATGCGAAGAAATCCACACATGACATTCTTAAACAGTTGCAGTAATAATAATTCGCGATTGAAAAACCTCTTAAAAACCAAGCAAAAGCTTTGATTTATACGGATTATTTTGTTAGGTTTTTATGAGGAATTAGTATAAACAAGCGGGGTGTGAAACAAATGCCGGATGATTATATGCTTCAGATTTACTTAACACGCCACGGTGAAACATGGGGCAATCTACCTTCTCTGCAGAACGATGATGAAATGAAACAAAGAACCGAATATGAAAAGCATGACCCTGAACTTACCCCGCTTGGTTTAAAACAGGTACAGCTTCTTGGAAAGAGACTCAGCCTGAAACGGCTTGACGCGATATTTTCGAGCCCATTAATCAGAGCGGTTGCAACTGCCCGTGAAACATCAGCCCTTCAACCGGGAGGAGCCGTACCCGTTGAACTGATTAACGATTTGAGGGAAGCGGGGACACCGTGGGACTATCAGGGATATCCGCTTGAAGAACTTAAGAAACGTTATCCCTGCGTAACTTCTCTCGAAAGCATCCGAAACGCCCCGTATTGGGCTGCGCTGGAAACGGAAGATAGTCGAGAGGCCTATATGAAGCGTGCCGAGAGTTGTGTAGCCTTGTTCCGCAGCCGTTTCCAAAACGGGGAAAGTATTTTTGTCGTTGCACATGGCACTTTTAACACTTATTTAACCCGTGCAGCGCTTGGGCTTAACAATTCCAATGATTTTAATTTTTGCCAGGAAAACACAGGGCTTACAAAAATCAAATACTTTTTGGACGGAAAAGCCCGTTTGTCGTATTCAAATGAAACATCGCATCTGTTCTCGGAAATGCCGGGGATTACTTTCACACTTTGACAGTAATACTAATTTACGATTAAAAAACCTCTAAAAAACCAAGCAAAAGCTTTGATTTATGGGGTTTTATGCGAAATATTTAGTTAGGTTTTTATGAGTAATTAGTATAAGGATGTTCTGAAATTATCTTAGCAGGAATTATAATTTTTACTTTACACCTTTCTATAAATCAAGTAGAATATTAACAGACGAAATATGGGAGGATATGTTATGGAGCCGGTCTATAAAAGAATACTCTTGAAGATAAGCGGCGAGGCACTTTCGGGCGGGCTGGGGCACGGTATAGATTTCGATACGGTTTTAAGTATTTGTTCGGCAATAAAAAAATGTACAGAAATGGGTATAGAAATCGGGTTGGTGGTTGGCGGCGGCAATTTTTGGCGCGGCCGCTCAAGTGGTGAAATGGACCGGACGCGTGCCGATCACATGGGTATGCTGGCAACTGTGATGAACTCCCTGGCGCTTGCAGATGCCCTTGAGCAGCTTGATGTGCATGTCAGAGTTCAAACCGCCATAACCATGCAGCAGATTGCGGAACCATATATCCGAAACAAAGCAACTTCGCATTTAGAAAAAGGCAGAGTGGTCATTTTTGGCTGCGGAACGGGCAACCCGTTTTTTACGACCGATACTGCCGCTGCGCTTCGTGCCGCCGAAATATGTGCTGAAATCATTTTTAAAGCAACCAATGTGGACGGTGTTTATGACAAAGACCCCAAAGTATTTCCGGATGCTGAAAAATACGATACTCTTTCTTACAGCGAGGTTTTAAATAAAAATCTGAAAGTGATGGACAGCACCGCCGCTTCCCTTTGCAGAGATAATAAAATACCGATTTTAGTTTTCAATTTGGAAGACCCCCAAAATATTATTGCTGCTGTTTGCGGCGAAAAAATCGGAACAATAGTCAAGGAGGGCTAATTTATGGAAACTGTGTTTGCGGCAACAAGAGAAAAAATGGGTAAAACCGCCAGCGTTTTAAAAAGCGAATATTCTGCTATCAGGGCAGGCAGGGCAAATGCTGCAGTTTTGGAAAAAATCAGAGTTGATTATTACGGAGTGCCTACTCCGATCAACCAAATGGCGGCGATCTCCGTTGCCGAAGCCAAAGTTTTGAACATTCAGCCATGGGATATGACAACCCTGCATTCAATTGAAAAGGCGATTCAAGCCTCCGATCTTGGCATTAATCCACAAAACGACGGGCGGGTTATCCGCCTTGTGTTTCCCCAGCAAACCGAGGATAGACGCAGGGAAATTGTGAAGGATATTCACAAAATAGCCGAGGAAGCAAAGGTTGCTGTACGCTCTATCCGTAGGGACAGTATTGAAAAACTCAAAAAAATGGAAAAAACCTCGGAAATAACAGAGGATGACCTGAAAGACGGCGAAAAAGAGCTTCAGGAAATCACGGATGTTTTTATTATGGATATCGATAAAATCGCGGAGATAAAAGAGAAGGAAATAATGGAAATATAGTGCGGGAGGGTCAACCGAATGCCGGATAATTCCAACTTGCCGGTCCATGTGGGAATCATCATGGACGGCAACGGCCGTTGGGCAAAACGCCAAGGTTTACAGCGCTCGGACGGACATAAACAGGGTGCAAAAACTTTTAAAAAAATTTGTGAATACGCGGCCGATATCGGAATAGAGTATTTAACGTTTTATGCTTTCTCAACCGAGAACTGGAACCGCCCGCCCGATGAGGTGGCAGCTATAATGAATCTTTTCAGAGATTATCTGCATGAAGCTGAGGAGCGCAAGGAGGAAAATGTTAAGAGAGGTTTCCGTTTGCGTTATATCGGTGAAAGAGCGGGGTTGCCTGAAGATATTATTGATCTGATTGACACAGCGGAGAGGGAATCCTCCGGTTGCAAACGCACAATCGTAAATCTTGCGGTTAATTATGGCGGCAGACAGGAAATTTTGCAGTCTGTTCGCTCTATTGCATACAGGATCGCCGCAGGTGAAATTGCTCCGGAGGAAATCACTCAGGCCGATATTGAGGCGGGGTTGTATACTGCCGGCCAGCCGGACCCTGATTTCATCATTCGGCCCAGCGGTGAATACAGGCTTTCGAATTTTCTCATTTGGCAGGCAGCATATGCTGAGTTTTGGTATTCGGATATTCTTTGGCCGGATTTTTCGCCGGAGGATTTTGATATGGCTATAAAAGATTATTTAAAGCGCAACAGGCGTTTTGGCGGGATTTGATAGCAGGGCTGGTGCTATTCCGATTTTAAATAAGATCAAAAGAGAAGGTTCATCATGAAGCAGAGATTGATTACCGGTTTGGTTTGGGGCTCTTTGGCTATATTGACAATGGTCTTTTTATTCTCACCCTTGATGGGGATATTGATTTCGCTGTTTTCAATAGGCGCCGTGCATGAAATCGAAAAGGTTGCCAAGGTAAAAAATGTTCCGATTATGGTTGTCAGTCTGATTTTTGCCGGGATACTGCCTCTTGCCAACGAATATAATTTGCTTGAACGTTTTGGAATACCTTTGGCTCCGGTAATCGTTGCTTATGTAATTCTTTTACTGTCGCTGATGCTTGCTAAGTACGAAACAACCAAATTCGAGCATGTGGCAATAGTTATCTTCTCGTCAATATCTGTTCCCTACGCGCTTTCGACATTTATGCTTATACGCGATGTTTATAAGACTTATCCCGACAGATTTCAAAAATCACAAGGATTCTATCTATTTTTCTTGGCGCTTGCCTGTGCATGGATAACCGATATGTTTGCATATTTTGTCGGCAGAAAACTGGGAAGACACAAAATGTCGCCAAAAATAAGCCCGAAAAAGTCCGTTGAAGGTGCGGTTGGCGGTATACTAATCACGGTAATATTTAATTTGATTGCTCTTTTCATTTTTACCCGTTTTTTCTTTTCGAGTTCGCTCATGCCATATTGGCTTGTTGTTCCCGTTTCAGTCGCGCTTTCAGTAATAGGTATGCTGGGGGATTTGTCTGCTTCCGTCATCAAAAGAAACTACGGGGAAAAGGATTTCGGTACCCTGATGAAAGGCCACGGCGGTATAATGGACAGGTTTGACAGTTGCCTGTTTGTTTTCCCTGTACTCTACGGTTTTATTGTCTTGTTGCAGTCCATATAATAAATGAGATAAAATTAACCCAAAAGGGGCAACATATCAAATTGTCTATATGCACAATAAAGTTTAGGTGGCTTAGCGCAATGCCCAAAAATATCTCTGTTTTAGGTTCAACCGGTTCAATAGGAATTCAGGCTCTCGAGGTTGCAAGGCTTCGGGGCTTTAATGTAATAGCTCTTGCCGCAAATGGCAACATAGATATCATTGAGGCGCAAATCCGTGAATTCAAACCGCAAATTGCCGCATTAACCGATCAAAAAGCCGCTGCTGAGTTAAAAATCAGAACAGCGGATACGGCAACGAAAATTCTCGGCGGGATTGAAGGCGTGTGCGAATGCGCCCGTGCCGACGCGGATACGGTGCTCAACAGTATTGTTGGTATGGCAGGTTTGATGCCAACCTTGTCCGCAATTGAAGCCGGCAATGAAATTGCGTTGGCAAATAAAGAAACTCTTGTGGCGGCCGGCGGTCTTGTTATGAAGAATGCCGCACTAAAAGATGTCAGAATTTTACCGGTTGACAGCGAACATTCGGCCATTTTTCAGGCGATACAGGGTTGCCCGGATAGAAACTCCATTAAAAGGCTTATCCTTACGGCGTCGGGCGGTCCGTTTTTCGGAAGAAAATTCGATGACCTGAAAAATGTCACCGTTGAACAAGCACTGAATCATCCGAACTGGAGTATGGGTGCGAAAATCACGATTGATTCGGCGACGATGATGAACAAGGGCCTTGAACTTATAGAAGCGGTTTGGCTTTTCGGTGTGAAGCCGGATATGGTGGATATTCTTATTCACCGGCAAAGTATCGTGCATTCCCTCGTTGAATACACGGATAATTCTGTAATTGCACAAATGAGCCTGCCGGATATGAGAATCCCCATCCAGTACGCCTTAACCTATCCGGATCGATATGAATCATCTGTCAAGCAGCTTAGACTGCAGGATTTTGGGAAGCTCACTTTTGAGAGTCCCGATTACGAGACATTCCCCTGTATCAACATTTGCCGTAAGGCGATAAACCTCGGAGGACTTTATCCTGCTGCTGTTAATGCCGCTAATGAAGCAGCGAACAGACTTTTCAGAGAAGGTAAAATAGAATTTTTGAAAATTGTGGAACTTATTGAGAAAACAGCAGATGAAACGTTTTCAAAAGAAGAATATTCACTGCAGGATGTTTTGGAAACCGATAGATATGTCAGAGAATTTATTGCAAAAAATGTCTGATAACTGGGGACAGCAGCTTGTGTTCGGTGGTTTACGGTCAGTGAGCAGAGGTGCGATATAAACTAAACAACTGCTCAAATTTGTTCAAATTATTCAATATTTATTATGGTGATTTTTAGCAAAGAAGGGATGTACATAAATGTACCTGTCAATTCTAACCGTGGTTTCCACGGTATGGGGCAAAGCGTGGCCTTTCCTGATTGCGATCCTGTTTTTTGGGGTCATTATCATGGTTCATGAACTCGGTCATTTTATCTTTGCCAAGCTTTTTAAGGTTAAGGTCAATAAATTTGCTATCGGTATGGGCCCTCCGATATTCAAGTTCGGTAAAGGTGAAACATCTTATTCGCTGCGTCTTTTTCCCATTGGCGGTTTCTGTGCTATGGAAGGTGAGGATGAGGACAGTGAGGATGAACGGTCATTTACGCACAAGCCTGTTTGGCAGCGCTTCATTATAGTGGCCGCCGGCGCGGTAATTAATCTTATTTTAGGGTTGATTATCGTTGCGGTTATGCTTGGGCAGGATAATATTATCGGCACCACGCAAATCAAAGAATTTTATGAAAATTCCGCCACATCTGCCGGAGGTCTGATGGAAGGCGATAAAATAATATCAATAGGCGGGAGAAGGGTCTTTTCCCAATTCGATATCAGTTATTTAATGATACGCGAAAAGGATGGGGTCATGGATTTCGGCGTAAAACGCGGCGGTGAAAGACTGGAAATAAAAGATATCGCACTGAATACGCAGGAAGTTGACGGCAAGCAAGCGATTATATTTGATTTTGTTATTAAAGGTGTTAAGCCTTCCTTTGGCTCTGTCATAAAGTATTCCGCAATGGAAACGGTATCTATGGGCAGAATGGTTTGGATTAGCCTGTTCGATATGGTTACCGGGCAATTTACTTTTAACGATATATCGGGTCCGATCGGTGTGGTCGGTTACATAGCCCAGGCTGCCGAGCAGACAAAAAAGACTGATTTAACGCCTATACTCAGCCTAATGGCGCTGATTTCGGTTAATATAGGTATCTTCAACCTTCTTCCGATACCGGCCCTTGACGGCGGCAGACTGTTTTTTATGCTGATTGAAATGGTCAGGCGAAAACCCGTTCCGCATAAATACGAAAGCTGGATACATGCTGCGGGTCTGATTATATTGTTAGGGTTTATGGCTGTTGTTTCTCTCAAAGATATCATTGTGATGATAAGAGGCTGAGAACTATGAACGAACGGAGAGCAAGCCGCAAGGTCTGCGCAGGTGGTGTTTTTATCGGCGGAGACTCGCCGGTAACCGTACAGTCTATGCTTAACCGTCTTGCAGAGGATGTACCTGCGAATATTAAACAGGCAAAGGAACTGGAATCTGCCGGTTGCCAAATTATAAGGGTGGCGATCCCGGATTATCAGGCGGTGCGGCTAATACCTGCGTTAAAGGAATCTGTTGCAGTGCCGATTGTTGCCGATATCCATTTTGATTATAAGCTTGCCCTTGAGAGCATCTCCGCCGGAGCGGATAAAATCCGCATCAACCCCGGCAATATCGGCGAGGCAAGCAGAGTCAAAGCAGTTGCGCACGCGTGCACATCAAAAAACATACCGATCAGAGTCGGAGTAAATTCCGGCTCGGTCGAAAAAGAATTTTTGATAAAAAATGGCGGCCCGACTCCGCGTGCGATGGCCGAAAGTGCCATGTATCATGTAAAACTGCTTGAAAAATACGACTTTGATGATATCGTCATCTCAATAAAATCATCAAATGTCGCTTCAATGGTTGAAGGTTACGAAATTATCGCCGGTCTTTGCGATTATCCGCTTCATTTAGGTGTCACAGAAGCTGGTACCTACCATATGGGACTTATCAAATCAAGCGCAGGTTTGGGCGCTCTGCTTTTACGCGGGATAGGCGACACAATCAGGGTCTCTATGACAGACAACCCGGTGAAAGAGGTGTCTGCCGGGCTGGATATATTAAAAGCATTGGGGTTAAAAAAAGATGCGCCTTCCATCATCTCATGCCCGACGTGCGGACGTACAAAAATTGATATAATTTCTTTAACCGAGGAAGTGGAAAAACGGCTGAGTGACTGCAAAAAACCGATTAAAGTAGCCATCATGGGCTGTGTTGTCAATGGCCCGGGCGAAGCAAAAGAGGCTGATGTCGGTATTGCCGGGGGCGATGGGTGCGCTATGCTTTTTAAAAAAGGCGAGATTGTCAGAAAAGTACCGGAAAACCTGATTGTTTCCGAACTAATGCGGGAAATAGAACTGCTATAATATAGATCTGTAACAGTAAATTCAAAGAGGTATAAAGATGCAAAACCAGAGTTTGACCGGTTTAATGGGAGAATACATTTCAAGAAAAGATTTGCTCTCAGCCCTTGAAGGCGGGGAAATTACCAACATAAATGTCAACGATGAACTCCGCACACTGGAAATGAATGTTGTTTTTCCGGCAATAGTGGAAATAAGTATTATTGAGACCGCGTGCGATTGTATAAAAAATTCTATTGGCTTGCGTAGTGTCGTCATCACGCCTCAATTTAAAACAGAACCGGTTGAAAAGCCGGTACATGAAAAACCGTCACTGAAAAAACCTGACGAGATAAAAAGACTGTATCCGGATTTGCCTATTTGTGAAAAAAGTATGCAGCCGCTTTTAGGCAATCTTATCCGCCGAAAGCCCACACCCATAAAAGATATAAGTTTCATGGACGGAAGCGTCGTTGTTTGGGGCGAAGTATTTTCATATTCAGAAAAAACAACAAAAAATGGCGGAAAGAAAATTATCCTGTTCAGTGTCACCGACTATACCGGTTCATACAAAGTTAAAGTTTTCAAAGAGGTTGATACTTGCCGGATGCTTTCAAAAAAACTTAAAAACGGAGCTTCGGTTATTGTTAAGGGAGATATATCAAGCGATAAATTTATCAAGGGATATTATATTGATGCAGGTGCCATAACACTTGTCGATGTCGTTTCATTGAACGACAATATGGAAGAAAAGCGAATCGAATTGCATCTGCATACCAATATGTCTTCTTTTGACGGTATCGCAAGCGCAGAGAAACTTGTTAAAAGAGCTGCCGCATGGGGGCATAAAGCGGTTGCCATTACCGACCACGGAGTGGTGCAGGCATTTCCTGAAGCTGCTGCTGCGGGCAAGGCGGCAAAGATTAAAATTATTTATGGTATAGAAGCGTATTTCGTTGACGATACTGATCCCTTAAATGCCGGGACAGGATTTGAAAAACTAACCGCATACCACATGGTTATTCTTGTAAAAAATCTTATAGGGCTGAAAAATTTATACAAACTTGTAACAAAATCAAATTTGGAATATTTTTACCGTAAACCGAGAATTCCGAAAAGCGTGCTTATCAATTACAGGGAGGGCTTGTTACTGGGCAGTGCCTGTGAAGCCGGCCAGCTGTTTACCGCTGTATTAAATAAAAAAAGTTTTGAAGAACAGCTTGATATTGCAGGGTTTTACGATTATCTGGAAATAATGCCCAGCGGAAATAATGAATTTTTACTGAGGGATGAAACAGTCAGAAGCGAGGAAGACCTGGAAAAAATCACCCTTGAAATAGTGAAGATTGGGGAAGCATTAGGCAAACCGGTTGTTGCAACCGGTGATGTGCATTTTTTAGACGAGAAAGACAAGGTTTTTAGGGAAGTTTTGATGACCGCAAAAGGTTTTACCGACGCACAGTATCAGCCGCCGCTTTATTTTAGGACAACGCAGGACATGCTTGATGAATTCGCTTATTTAGGAAAAGAAAAAGCATTTGAGACAGTTGTAATTAACCCCGGAATTATCAATGATATGATTGAAGTGATTTCTCCGTTGAAAGACGGAACCTATCCGCCGAAAATTGAAGGCTCGAACGAGAGTTTAAACGAAATGTGTATACGCAACACGAAACAGCTTTACGGGGATCCGCTGCCGGATTATGTTGAATACCGCCTGGAAAAGGAACTTAAATCCATTATCAAGAATAATTTTGCGGTCATGTATGTAATTGCGCAAAAACTTGTGAAATACTCTGAAGAAAACGGCTATTATGTCGGCTCGCGCGGTTCTGTTGGGTCTTCATTTGTCGCATTTGCCGCCGGTATTTCGGAGGTTAACCCGCTTGAGCCGCATTATATCTGCAAAAACTGCAAGCACAGTGAGTTTTTCCTTGACGGGTCTGTCGGATCGGGTTATGATCTTACTCCCAAAAACTGCCCGGTATGCGGGAATGCAATGCAGCGGGACGGCCACGATATACCGTTTGAAACCTTTTTGGGCTTTAACGGCGAAAAACAGCCGGACATCGATTTGAATTTCTCCGGTGAATTCCAAAACCAGGCGCATAAATTCACGGAAGAGATGTTTGGCTCTTCAAACTGTTTCAAGGCCGGAACAATCGGAACAATTGCGGATAAAACCGCTTACGGATTTGTGAAAAAGTGGTTGGAAGCGAAAGGAGAAACAGTCACAGAGGCTGAAGAAGAAAGACTTGTTCAGGGTTGTGTGGGTGTGAAGCGTACAACAGGACAGCACCCGGGCGGAATGGTCGTTGTTCCGGATTACATGGAAGCTGAAGATTTTACACCGATTCAGCATCCTGCGGAAGATGCCGACAAGGGGACAAGAACCACCCATTTCGATTTTAACGCCTTGCATGATACTATATTAAAACTCGATATTCTCGGGCATGATGTGCCGACATTTTATAAAATGCTTGAAGATCTGACAGGGATTAAGGTTTCTGACGTTGATGTCTGCGATCCGAAAATATTCGAACTGATGCTAAGCCCAGCCCCATTGGGCGTAACAGCGAAAGACATAGACTGTGAAACCGGTACACTTTCCATTCCGGAAATGGGAACTCCTTTTGTCCGTCAGCTGCTTCTTGACGCAAAGCCTCGATGCTTCGCCGACCTTCTTCAAGTCTCAGGTCTTTCCCACGGCACCGATGTCTGGTCCGGCAACGCGCAGGAGTTGATTCAAAATAAAACCTGCACCATATCGGATGTAATCGGTACCAGGGATAGTATCATGGTATACCTTATTCACAAGGGTATGCCACCTGAAACCGCATTTGAGATCATGGAAATTGTCCGCAAGGGTAAAGCAAAAGAGAAATTAACGGATACTCACAAGGCTGCGATGCTATCGTGCAATGTGCCGCAGTGGTATATTAATTCATGCCTGAAGATAAAATATATGTTTCCAAAAGCTCATGCCGCTGCATATGTTATAGGCGCCCTGCGTCTGGCATGGTATAAAATTTACAGACCGATCGAATATTACGCAACTTATATGACAATTAGAGGCGAGGATTTAGATGTTGTTACTATTATGGAAGGTCGAAAAATGGTAAAAGCTTTACTGAACAAACTAACCTCAATAGAAGGCAACAAATTATCGCAAAAAGAAGAGAATATTCTGGTATCCATGCAGGTTGTCAATGAAATGATGGCAAGGGGAATTGAGTTTTTGCCGGTTGATCTTTATAAATCCGATTCAAAAAAATACCTCATTGAAGACGGGAAGATTCGCCTTCCTTTCTCATCACTTGGCGGAGCGGGTGTAAATGCCGCGGATGCCCTTGGAAACGCCAGAAACGACGGCGAAGGCGAGTTTATATCAATTGACGATCTACAGCGCAGATCCGGTGTTTCAAAAACCGTTATTGCTGCGTTGGAAAGTGCCGGTGCCCTGGTTAATCTGAATCAGAGTACCCAAATAAGTTTTTTTGATAAATTCTGAAAGAAAGGCTTGACAAACAAACTTTAACATGGTAGCATAGTATCACGCTAAAGCAAAAACAATCTTTTGAGTAAATTTGTTGTTGCATTTCTTACCGAAAAGGGGCACGTCATGAACAAATATTCGAAAATAACTCCGGAAGGAACCAGAGATCTCCTATTTGAGGAATGCGATGCGCGCCGTGAAGTGGAAACCGTGCTTTCTGCATTGTTTAAGGCGAGGGGATATAAAAAAGTTATCACACCGACTCTTGAATTCTTTGATGTATTTAACAGGGAATCTTCCGGGCTAGAAATGGAGTCGCTTTACAGCCTCAGTGATTATACCGGCCGTTTAATGGTTTTGCGCCCTGACAGCACCCTTCCGATTGCCCGTATTGCGGCGACACGTTTAAAAGATGCGTGTTATCCTCTCCGTTTATACTATAACCAAAGGGTGTTTCATCGTTGCCAAAGTTATACCGCCCATAGTGACGAAACTACGCAAAGCGGCATTGAACTGATCGGTGCAACTGGAATCCGGGCGGACTTGGAGATTATTACGACTGCGATTGATTCGCTGACCGCATGCGGCGCTCCGGATTTCCGAATTGAAATCGGCCATGCAGGTTTTTTTAAAGCTCTTTCCTCAGCTATTGATACGAGTGATGAGGTGCGCGCGCAAATCGGTGAATTTATCGAAGCCAAAAACTACGCCGCTTTAAACGATTTACTTGATACTCTTGGAGACAGCGAATCGGCGAAGGTGATGAGAAACCTTCCTCGTCTATTTGGAAATACGGAGGTGCTTGATGAAGCTCAGGCAGTTTGTACGGGAAAAGATGAACTTTCAGCGCTCGGCTATCTTCGGAAACTCTATAAAAAACTTTCGCAGTTAGGGCTCGGCAATAAAATTAACATTGATCTGGGTCTTGTGCATCGTAACAATTATTATACCGGCGTGGTTTTCAGGGGATTTATCGAGGGCTCGGGGCTCACGGTGCTTTCCGGCGGTCGGTACGACATGCTGATCGGCGAATTTGGAAAGCACCAGCCGGCAACCGGTTTCGGTGTGGAAATTGATATGCTAGCCAATGCTATGCTTAACAGGGGATACATCTCTCCCGCAAAAATTCCGGATGTGCTGGTTTTCGGCGATGATGGTTATGAAATTCAAGCTATAATCCATGCCGGGGAACTAAACAAACAGAAACTCATATGCGAAAACTGTGTTGAGAAAAATTCCGTTTCGGCAAAGGCTTACGCGGCAAGCAGAGGAATAAAACGCGTTGATATTGTGGGCGGAAATGGTTTCACAACCTTTGAATTATAGATATAATCAAACACCGGGCTCGTATTTGCCGCACCGGCAATAAACGATACGCAACGAAATTCAAACCACCAACAGTCATTATAAAGGAGGAAGCAACATGAGACCTGTCAGAATAGCTTTAACAAAGGGGAGACTGGAAAACAGGGCTACCAGTCTGTTCCAAACGATGGGGATGGACTGTACGCACCTCATTAAAAAAGGGCGCAAACTGATTGTTTCCGTGGACGACTTTGAGATCGTATTGGCAAAAGCCACGGATGTTATCACTTATGTTGAGCACGGCGCCTGCGACATAGGTATTGTAGGCAAGGATACCATTGTTGAAACCGGTGCCGAAACATATGAAATGACTGATCTGGGGTTCGGGAAATGCGTTTTTGCCCTTGCGGGAAAAAAGGGTTCCGATTTTTACAGCGGTTATTCTGAAAAGATTATTGCGACAAAATACCCAAATGTAGCCCGCAAGTTTTTCGAGGGTAAGGGTATGGATGTAAAAATAATAAAAATAGAGGGCTCTGTTGAGCTGGCACCGTTGTTGGATCTTGCCGATGCAATAGTCGATATTGTCGAGACAGGAACCACCCTCAAAGAAAACGGACTTGAAGTTATCGAGGAAATTATGCCGATTTCAGCAAGAGTTATCGTCAACATTGCAAGCATGAAGCTGCGCAAGGAGGAGATCGAAAACTTCCTTAATGATGTTGAGGTTGCGAAGGAGATAATAGAATGATACCAATAACTATGGTGGATGGCTTTTCGGAACGCGTACTTTTTAGTCAGCTTAAGGCGCGAAGCAGAGAAGTCGACCGTATGGTTTCCTCAACGGTAAGCGATATTATATATGATGTACGCCTCAACGGTGACGATGCTGTTGCGGAGTATACAAAAAAGTATGACGGGATTTTGCCTGAAAATGTTGAGATAACCCGTGAAGAAATGGAAAGCGCTCTCACGGAAAGCAGCCCGGATTTTGTTTTCGCGCTGCATAAAGCCGCCGAAAATATCCGGGATTTTCATGAGCGGCAAAAACAACAGAGCTGGCTTAATACCTTGGATAACGGTTCGATTTTAGGCCAGCGTGTACGCGGGCTTGACAAAGTCGGAATATATGTGCCGGGCGGCACGGCAGCTTATCCTTCTTCTGTTTTAATGAATGCTATACCGGCTAAAATTGCGGGAGTGAAAGAAATCATCATGGTTACACCCCCGTTAAAAGACGGTTCGGCAAACCGGAATATTCTTGCCGCGGCAGCCATTGCCGGTGTTGACAGAATATTTTTAGTCGGCGGTGCCCAGGCAGTTGCCGCTTTAGCATACGGTACTGAAAAAATACCGAGGGTGGACAAAATCGTCGGGCCCGGCAATATCTATGTTTCAACTGCGAAAAGGCTTCTGTTTGGTACGGTTGATATTGATATGATTGCGGGACCCAGCGAAATCGTCATCATTGCGGACGAAAACGCCAATCCGAAGTTTCTTGCCGCAGATTTAATGGCTCAGGCAGAACATGACGTTTTAGCAAGCGCGATTCTGATTACGACATCCGAAGAAATAGCTGAAGCAACTCGTCTTGAGCTTTCAAATCAAATTGAATCGCTGTCAAGAAAAGAGATTATTCAAAAGTCACTTGCCGATTACGGCGCAATCTTACTTTGCAGCGATATATCCGATGCCATAGATTTTGCCAATGAACTGGCACCCGAGCATTTGGAAGTCTGCATAAAAAATCCGCTCGAATATATCGGTTCAATCAATAATGCAGGCTCTGTTTTTCTCGGTAACTTTTCACCGGAAAGTCTGGGAGATTATTATGCCGGGCCAAACCATGTTTTGCCGACAGGCGGCACAGCACGATTCTTTTCGCCCCTTTCGGTGGATAGTTTCATCAAAAAATCCAGTTTTATTTATTATACTTATTCTGACCTTAGCAATGCGGGAGAAAATATTATTGAGCTGGCTGAAGCCGAAGGGCTTACCGCTCACGCGAATTCTATCAAGGTGAGGTTTTAACAAGCATGCCTTTTAAACTTAATGAAAAACTAATATCAATGGAGCCATATGAGCCTGCTTCGGGTAACTACCGCATAAGGCTTGACGCAAATGAATCATTCATCCCGCCGGCGGATGAGGTGATGAAAGATATTAATGCGGCAATAGACACGCTTCATTTTAACCGCTATCCCGATTCAGCGGCAACCGAGCTGTGCACCTTGGCCGCTGCGTATTATGGTGTAAACCCGGAATTGGTGGTTGCCGGCAACGGGTCGGATGATCTTATTTCCGTTATCATGAATGCGTTTACACAAAGGGACGATAAGATCCTGACTTTTGTGCCGGATTTTTCGATGTATTCCTTTTACAGCGGTATAATTGAGACACGGTGCATTTCGATGTCCAAACGGGATGACTTCACCATTGATGTCGATGCTGCAATAAAACATGCAAACAGCGAAAAGGTCAGGCTCATTATATTTTCAAACCCATGCAACCCTACTTCAATTGTACTCGGTGCGGATGACGTAAAAAAGATAGCCGCAAATGTCGACGCCCTTGTTGTTGTTGACGAAGCTTATATGGATTTCTCGGGACAAAGCGTTGTCACCGAAACGGAAAATTATGATAATTTAATAGTTTTGAGAACTCTTTCAAAGGCTATGGGTATGGCAGCAGTACGGCTTGGCTTGGCTATCTCAAACAAGGCCCTTGCCGGTATGATCCGTACCGCAAAATCACCTTACAACGTCAATTCGATCAGCCAGGCGATAGGCTGTGCGGTGTTCTCTCATACTGATTATATTCAATACGCGGTAACGCGTATTAACTCGTCAAGGGATATGCTTTTTGCTGAGTTTAAAAGGCTGCAAACCGAATTACCAGGTAAAATAACCCCCGTTGCGGCCGATGCCAATTTCGTGTATACTAAAGCGGATGATGCTGGCGGACTTTTTGAAGCGCTGAAGAAATCCGGTATCATTGTGCGTTGTTTCGGTGATTATCTTCGCGTAACTGCCGGCAGAAATCTTGAAAACGTTGAAGTTATCAAGGCGATTGAACGCTTTTATAAAGGAATCTGACTTTTCCCGGGGAATAATAATGAGGGGGAGTGTTAATTGTGCGAAGTGCTGTTATGAAAAGAAAAACCAAGGAAACCGATATTGAGATCAGTTTGAAATTTGACGGCGGCGAGGTTAAGGCGGATACCGGCATCGGTTTTTTTGACCATATGCTCACCGCGTTCGGCGTTCACAGCGGTTTCGGGCTTGTTGTCAATGCTGCCGGAGATTTAAATGTTGACGCCCATCATACCGTGGAAGACACAGGCATCGTGCTTGGTAAAGCGCTATCCGCTGCTTTGGGCGACAAGGGCGGAATTGCCAGATTTGGCAGCTTTTTCGTTCCCATGGACGAGGCACTTGCTTTTGCGAGTGTTGATGTCAGCGGCAGGCCGTTTATTGTATATGACGCTGTGTTTGAAGAGGAACGTACAGGCGAATTTGAAACTTGTCTTTGTGAGGAATTCTTCAGGGCACTTGCATTCAATGCGGGAATAACGCTTCATCTGCGCGTCCTCGGCGGCAAGAACGCCCACCATAAAATTGAAGCGCTATTCAAGGCTGCCGCCCATGCCATTGGTGATGCCGTTAAAATAAAGGGCGATGGAACTCTTTCCACGAAGGGAGTTATAGATTAGTGTTCATTCTGCCTGCAATCGATATTAAGGACGGCGAATGCGTGCGTCTGTATCAAGGCGAAATGTCCTCTGCCGAGAAGGTTGCGGGCGATGCGCTTGAAACCGCACAAGCTTTTAAAGCTGCCGGAGCTGAATGGCTGCACACCGTAGATTTGAACGGAGCTTTTCAGGGTGTCAGGGTTAACAGCGAAATATTAATCGATATTGCTCAAAACAGCGGTCTGTTTGTTGAACTCGGCGGCGGAATACGCAAAATGGAGGATATTGATTTTTACCTGCAAAACGGTATTTCAAGAGTTATACTTGGTTCCGCTGCTATCAGCAACCCAAGACTTGTCGAACTTGCCGTGAAAAAATACGGTGAAAAAATCGCTGTGGGTATTGACGCGAAAAACGGAAAGGCTGCGGCAGAAGGCTGGACAGAAGTCAGCGGTATCGATTATATCGCGCTTGCACGGCAGATGGAAAACTTTGGTGTCGGCTATATTATTTTTACCGATATCGGCAGGGACGGTATGCTTTCAGGCCCCAATACGCAGCAGCTTGAAGCAATTAACTCGGCGGTTAAGTGCAAAATTATTGCGAGCGGCGGAATAACAAACATTGAGGATATTAAAACACTGAAAAAAAGCGGTGTTTACGGGGTGATCTGCGGGCGTTCCATCTATAAAGGTACGTTAAATCTTGCCGAAGCGGTTAAAGTAAGCGGATAATGTGAGGAAACGAAAGTGGATTTGAATTTATTGTTTCAAAAAAGCGAATTAATACCGGCCATCATCAACGATGTTGAAACCGGTGAAACGCTCATGCTGGCATATATGAACAGAGAGTCTCTTGAAAAAACCATGGAAACTGGATATACATGGTTTTTCAGCCGTTCAAGGCAAAAGCTTTGGAACAAGGGCGAAACATCAGGACATACCCAAAGGGTTATTAATATACAGGCGGACTGTGATGATGACACGCTGCTCATAAGCGTTGAACAAACAGGCCCCGCTTGCCATACGGGACATAAATCCTGCTTCTATCAAAAATTATGGGAAGCGGCAGAAAACAATGACACGGAGGCAAAATAATGGAAGACGCTTTTTTAGAGCTGTACACAACTGTTCTTGCCCGTAGAGACAATCCGCAGGAGGGTTCCTATACCTCTTATCTTTTTGAAAAGGGACTCGACAAAATATTGAAAAAGTGCGGCGAGGAATGCGCCGAAACAATTATTGCCGCAAAAAACGGAGAAAATACGGCAACTGTACTTGAAATCAGCGACCTTTTTTACCATCTGACCGTTTTAATGGTCAGCCAGGGGATTACCCCGCAGGATATTACACGGGAGCTTGAAATGCGCAGCCGAAAAACCGGTAATTTAAAGAAATCACACAGTGTTGACCCGAATTCATAAGGAAATAATATATGCCAAACTATAAGCGCATCCAAAAGCAAAAAACTTGGTATAAACTTGATAACGCCGCCAAGATTTTTCCCGGGCAAAATTCATCGAAATGGTCGAATATTTTTCGCCTTTCGATTGTGTTGGATAAGAAAATTGAACCGGAACTTCTTGAAAAGGCGTTGGTGCAGACACTGCCGCGTTTTCCTTGCTTTAATGTGAGGCTTCGCAGAGGCTTTTTTTGGTATTATTTCGAAAAAAATGAATGCTTAGCACCTCCGGTTTTGCCGGACATTCAAAACCCATGCCACCGGATACGGTGGCATGAAAACAAAAGGTTTCTTTTCAGGGTATATTATTACGAAAGCAAAATTTCTGTTGATTTTTATCACGCCCTATCCGATGCCTATGGGGCTTCTCGTTTTCTTTCAACACTTGCTGCTCAGTATTTGCGGCTTTTGGGGATAGATATCCCGCCGGGCGAAGGATTGCTGAATATAAATGAAAAGGCAACCTCTGCCGAACTGGAAGACTCTTTCATGCGGTTCGGGTCATCAAAAGCAAAACCAAAAAAACGTGAGGGCTACGTTTACCACGCAAGGGGCAAAAAAATGCCGGCCCATACAATGAACATCACAACCGGTTTTATACCGGTTAATGAGATAAATGCCAAAGCAAAGCAATATGGTGCAACCATAACTGAATTTATTGCAGCTATGCTGCTGGATGTGCTTTATCATAAGCAGCTCGAAGAAAAAAGGAAACAGAAAGAAATAAGCGTACAAATCCCTGTAAACCTTCGGAATTCATTTTTATCCAATACCCTGCGCAATTTTTCACTTTGCTACGATGTGCGGATAAACCCGAATATGGGTGAATACAGCTTTGAAGAAATCTTGAAACAGGTATCTCTGTACCTTCGATATATCAACAACCCGAAAGAGCTTAACGCTATGATGTCATCTAATCTGAAACTTGAAACCAATCCTTTTCTTCGCAGTTTTCCGCTCTTTATGAAAAAAATCGGTATTGGCATTTCTTTTATATTAACAGGGGAGCGCAGAACCAGTATTTTACTTTCTAATTTGGGTGTTGTGAACATTCCGGCTGAGATGCGGGACCATGTCGAACGTTATATTTTAATGACCGGCCCGGGCAAATTGAACGGTGCGCGGATAGGCGCGGTAAGCTTTAACAACACATTAGCTTTGACATTTGCAAACATATACAGGGAAAGCGATATCGAACGTGAACTTTTCACCCGAATGGTGAAAATGGGTATACCGGTAAAAATTGAAAGCAACCGGGATTAAATTAGTGGTCAGAGGTCAGTGGTTAGTGGTCAGCGGAACAAAGGCTCCTTTTTCAAAGGAGCTGTCGCCGATATACTAATTTAAAAACATTATGAACTATTAACAAATAAATTAGTATTTGGTGACTGAGGATTTAATCATCTGCCAAGCAAAGGAGTACAAATGTCCTACTGTGTCAACTGCGGTGTGGAACTTGACAAGAGCGCGAAAAAATGCGCTCTTTGCGGTACGCGTGTCATAAATCCTTCGGAACTTGAAAATCTGAAACAAGCACCTTTTCCTTATCCGGACAAGGTGGTTTTACCCGCAGGTGTGCGCCGGCGTTATGTGGCGTTTATTTTGTCAATGGTGGTGCTTATACCAAATATAGTTTGCGGTTTTACAAACATTCTTCTCCCATCAACCGGTATTTGGGCAGTTTACGTCATATCCTCGAGCGCGCTTGCCTGGGTGATTTTTATTCATCCGTTTTTGTGGAAAAAGATTCATCCTTATACGATTATCGCAAGCGATGCGGTTGCCGCTGCACTTTACATCTATGTTTTCTATGCAGTCGTCAGCGCGGAAAAAAGCTGGTTCTTCAAAGTTGCGATGCCGCTTCTCCTGCTTCTGGAAGCGATTCTGCTGTTTATGACATATTGGCTGAGAAAGAAAAAACGGGATTGGCCGGATGTGACAATAGCGGTAATTGCCTCAATAAGCGCGTACAGTGTTTGTGCAGATCTGCTTCTGCATCTGTTTGTAAACGGTCGTTTGGCGGTTTCTGTTTCGATGATCATCCTGTTATCATGCCTCGCGCTGATTATATTTTTCGTTTCTGTCAAAAATAACCGCCGTTTGAGAGCTTGGCTAAGCAGAAAATTCTTTATCTGACAGTTCATAATATTCACCATTCAAAAGACAGATAAAATCTGTTTTTTGAATCTGCAGTCTTTAGACAGGGGGTCAGCAATTTTGCTTGCTGATTAAAAATGTATCTACATTTTTAATGCAGAATAGTATCAGTAAAAATTTACAATAAAACATATTTAAGGGAGTTAACAAATGGAAACTTTCAAAACCATCCTCGAAATCCTGCTGATTATCCTCGCTGCATTTATCGGTCTTACTCTTATCAGAGCAGCATTTTTTGTACCGAAGAAAAAGGATTACGGCAAATCTTCGCCCGAAAATGTGAACGCGGGCAGGGCTGTAAAGAATTTAAGCGAAGCAATCAAAATTCCGACCATTTCCTACCCGGAGCATGAGTTGGTGGACTGGTCGCAGTTTGAAAAATTCCATGATTTTCTTGAGCAGGCTTATCCGCTGATAACAAAAAACCTCAAAAGGGAAAAGGTTTCGATAGCCAGCCTTTTATATAAATGGGAAGGCAAAAATTCAAAACTTGACCCGATAGCGCTCCTTTCACATCAGGATGTTGTGCCCGTGAGCGATGGGACCGAACAGGATTGGACTCACCCGGCTTTTGACGGTGTTATTGATGACGAATTCATCTGGGGCAGAGGCGCGCTGGATATGAAGAACCACCTCATATGTGTGATGGAAGCCATTGAGACCCTGATTGAAGAAGGCTTTGTTCCGGAGCGGGATGTTTACCTTTGTTTTGGGCATGATGAGGAAGTAGTCGCCGCGGAGTATTCAGGCGCAAAATCGATTATGGAGACCCTGAAAAGCAGAGGTGTTCATTTGGACAGCGTTATTGACGAGGGTGGCGCAATCCTGCCGGTTAATATTAAGGGTGTTATCAATAAAAATCTCGCAGGCATTGGTGTCGGCGAAAAAGGCTACGTGGATTTTGAGGTAAGCCTTCTTTCAAAAGGCGGTCATTCCTCACAACCTCCGAAGCATACGGCATTGGGTTATTTAGCGGATGTTGTGAAAGATTTAGAAAATCATCAATTCAAGGCAAAAATGCTTCCCTTTATAACAAGCCTTTTCAGCCAACTTGGTAAAAATGTATCTTATCCCGCAAGGATTGTTACCTGCAACATCTGGCTGCTAAAACCAATCATAAAGGCCATTATGAAAAAAATCCCGCCTGCAGCCTGCATGGTAAGAACCACCACCGCAGTAACTATGTCACAGGGCAGTCCGGCTGCTAATGTTCTTCCGCAGATAGCAGCCGTAACCGTCAACTTCCGCCAAATGCCGGGGACAACTATTTCGGATGTTGAGGCGCATATAAAAAAGGTTGTTAAAAACAAAGATATAAATGTTAAACTCCTGAAGGGCAAAGAAGCTTCAAAAATTTCGCCTACCGATTCCCGCGCGTTTAAAGTAATCGAAGAACTTTGCAAACAATCCGACCCCGATAATATTGTGGCACCATATTTGGTAATGGGCGGAACGGATGCTTGCTTCTATGAACCTATTTGCGACAATCTCTACCGTTTTGCTCCCTTTAAAGTCAATACAGAGCTGCTGCTTTGCACGCATGCAACAAACGAGCGCATCCCGATTTCCGCTGTCGGCGAAGGGGTAGCTTTCTTTAAGCGATATGTCCGCAGGCTGGCAGGGGAATAGTATAATTTTGAGACAAGTCTTTAAGCTGACTTGTCTCTTTGCCTTTTATCGTATTATTAATGCGAAGAAAACCTTAAGGAAGGATAACACCTATGACACAGCAGGAACTGATTGAACGCCAAAAATGGTTTGTCAATTTAAGGCTGGGGCAGTTTATTCATTTTAACAGCGCGACCCAGCAGTTTTATAAAACAAGAAAGAACGATTGGGAAGACGACCACGAGAACAAGGGCGCTCCCCGCAAATATCCCTTTAACCCGCAGGACTGGAACCCCAGTGAACTGAACTGCGCCCAATGGGCGAAGGCTTCCAAAGCGATGGGCGCCAAATTTGCTGCGCTTACCGCAAAGCACCACGAGGGCTTCTGCCTATGGCCGACGGCAACCACGCAGCACTGCATCCGCAACGGCACCTGCAAGCGGGATGTTGTCGCCGAGTATCTGGAGGCTTACCGTGCGCAAGGAATTGAAGCTGGGCTGTACTTTTCCATGCTTGACCTGACTCATGCGATTGGGCGTAAGAAATGCACGCCTGCCGATGTCGGTTTTACAAAGCGGCAGTTTAAAGAATTGCTCACCAACTACGGCGATATTCCATTTATCATCATTGACGGTTGGCAGGCTTTTTGGGGCGGACCTTCCTACGCGAATATGCCGTTTGAAGAGATGGACGCCTTTGTCAAAATCATTCAGCCAAACTGTATGCTGATAAACCACAGCTGCGAAACGACGCTTGCCCATACCGATGTTGTTTTTTATGAAAATGCAGCCGGGCAGAATGCTGCGCATGATTTTGTTGGTCCCGGCGCGGCAGGTAATATCTTGACAAAGCACTGGTTTTGGCGGGAGAAGGATGCCGGTATGAAATTGAAATCTGCCGATTGGGCGATTAAAAAAATTAACGATATGAACGCTAAAAATGTAGCTTTCCTGATCAACGCATCCCCGAACAGGTTCGGGCGGATTGATGATAACATGGTTGCCCGTTTTGAAGAAATCGGCAAAAGATACCAGGCACCGCCGGACATAAAAGAAATCCCGGCAGGTTGGCTGACAAGATAATAAAGCACAAGGAGATAAACTATGCCGCGTTTTTTAATTGCCCCCGATTCCTTTAAAGGTACTTTGACCTCCACTGAGGTATGCGATATCATCGGCGATGCCATTCTCAGTGTGATGCCAAAAGCTAAAATAATAAAACTACCCGTTGCTGACGGCGGCGAGGGACTCGGTTCATCTTTGCTGAATGCTGTCGGCGGGGAATGGGTGGAAGCGGTTGTCCCCGGTGTGTTCGGCACGCCGATGACCGCAGGCTACGCGATGCTTTCAAACGGCTCCGCCGCCATCGATATGTCCGCCTGCGCGGGGCTGCCCTTGGCGGGTGAAAACAAAAATCCCGCGGAGACAACAACCCGCGGTGTGGGCGCGTTGATTCAGGATGCGGTCAAAAGGGGAGCGAAAAACATTATCCTCGGCCTTGGCGGCAGCGCGACGAACGACTGTGGCATGGGTATGGCCGCCGCGCTCGGTTACCGTTTTATGGATTGTTATGGTAAGGAGTTGGACCCTGTCGGGAGTTCTATGACCAGTGTGGAGAGAATACTTCGCCCGAAGGTACCGGTTAAGATTGAAGTTACCGCCGCCTGCGATGTGGATAACTCGCTTTACGGAGAGCAAGGCGCGGCTTTTGTCTTCGCTCCGCAAAAGGGCGCAAACGAAGTAATGGTAAGGGAACTTGACAATGGTCTGCGCAATATGGCTGAAATAATCCGTCGTGACCTGAAAGTGGATGTGAGCGTTCTGCCCGGTGCCGGCGCAGCAGGCGGTATGGGTGCCGGTGTTGTCGCGTTTTTGGGCGGCTCTCTGCGCTCGGGGATTGATCTTATGCTGGATGCTGCGGAATTTGATATCCTTCTGTATGATGCCGACTATGTTATTACAGGTGAAGGCCGGATGGATGCCCAAAGCGTCCGGGGCAAAGTGCCTGCAGGGGTTGCTAAAAGAGCCGCAAAAAAGGGGAAGCCGGTTATTGCGATTAACGGCAGTTTGGGTGAGGGAGCGGATGAAATGCTTGCCTGCGGAATCACGATAATTTACGCGGCAACCACACAACCCAAAAGCTTGGAAGCGATAAAACAAACCTGCCGGGATGATCTGCGAAAAATAACTGTTGAAGCAATGAATGAATTGTGCCAATGATACTAATTCACGATTGAAAAACCTCTAAAAAATTAAGCGAAAGCTTTGATTTATACTATTCTCCATTTTAATGCAGAATAGTATTATGCGGTTTTGTGCGGATTTTTTAGTTAGGTTTTTATGAGTAATTATTATAATATAAAACGGGGTGTCCTCTTGAAGGACACCCCTGATATTATCGGTGTTATTTATTATGCTTCTCTTGTAATAGTTCTTCTTAAAAACTCGCGCAGCCGTTCATTCTGCGGGTTTTTAAAAAATTCCGCAGGCGGGGATTCCTCAAGCACCATTCCGTCCGCCATAAAAACGACTCTGTCGGCAACCTCGTTTGCAAAGCCCATTTCGTGCGTGACGACAATCATCGTCATACCTTCCTCGGCGAGTTTTTTCATAACTGCTAAAACCTCGCCTACAAGTTCGGGGTCAAGCGCGGAGGTTGGCTCATCAAAAAGCATCACCTTGGGGTCCATTGCGAGTGCTCTGGCAATCGCAAGGCGCTGCTGCTGGCCGCCGGAAAGCTTGCTTGGGTATTCGTCGATTTTATCTTCCAACCCGACTCTTTTCAGCAGAGAAACGGCCTTTTCTTTAGCTTCGTCCGCACTTCTTTTCCTGACCTTTGTCTGGGCGACCATAATGTTCTCCAGCGCTGTCATGTGGGGGAAAAGATTGAACCGTTGAAAAACCATACCGAGCTCAAGTAAAATCGCAAGGCGTTGTTTCTTTGTTACTTTGACCTTATTTAAAAGGCTGCCCTTATCCCTGTCCTCAATTAATATATCATCAATATATATTTTGCCGCCGTTGATTGTTTCAAGGTTGTTCAGTGACCGCAGGTAAGTGGATTTACCGGCGCCGGAAGGACCGACTATACAGACAACCTCACCGGGTTCTATGGTTAAACTGACGTTTTTTAAAACTTCAAGCGAGTGAAAGCTCTTGCATAAGTTTTCTGTTTTTATCATTGACATTGATATATCCCCCTATTCGTAAACCGACAGTTTCTTTTCCAGCTTGTTGAAGATGAAAGTAAAAACAGCGGTTATAACAAGATAAATAAACATCGCGGGGATATAAACAAGGGCGCTTGCTTTGTTGGAAGCAATCATTTTTGTCTGATAGGTCAGGTCTGTGAGCGCGATGATGGAAACCAGGGAGGTGTCTTTAAGCACCATGACAAACTCGTTGCAAATCGGAGGAATCATGCGCCGGTATGCCTGCGGAATAATGATAAGCCGCATTGTCTGCGTATAGGTCATGCCAAGCGCCTTGGCTGCCTCCAGCTGGCCTTTATCAATTGACTGGATAGCCGCTCTGATGATTTCAGCCAGATAAGCGGCAATGTTCAATGAAAACGCGATCCAGGCCGCAATAAAACGGCTTTTAATATTAAAAGTGGGGACAAGCTGCGGCATGGTATAATAGATGAAAAACAGTTGCATTAAAAGCGGCGTTCCGCGGAAGAAAAAGACATACGCGCTGCAGGGTTTATTAATAATCTTTAGTTTTGATATTTTACCCAATGCCAAAAAGACACTTAAAAAAAGTGCGGTTAATACAGAACACAAAGAAAGCAGCAACGTTACTTCGGTTGCTCTCAGCAGTGATGGCATCCATTCCAGCATTTTTTGCAGAGATTCCATTAGAACACCCCGTTCAAACGGAAGGGCTGCCCCGAAAGGCAGCCCTTCCAAAATATTACATTAGTTGTTGGGTACTGCAAGTACAATTTTATTGGAAATATAGGGAGCAGTCAATATGTATGCTGCTTGTCTTTCCGGAGTAATGCTGACGGAAGACATAATAAAGTCGAATTCACCCTTATCAAGTGCAGCAAAAATACCATCCCAAGCGGTATTGACGATTTCTAACTTGAGGCCTAAAAGATCAGCCATCTTTTTAGCGAGTTCAACATCAAAACCTATTGTTGTGGTGCCGTCTTTGTCAAGATATTCCATCGGAGGATAACCGACTTCCATACCAACCATGAGCGTTCCGGCTTTAATAGTTTTGAGTTTTGTTAAATCAAGTACCGGCTTGGCGGTTACTGTTCTAACACCCTTGGTAACATCCGTCCCGAAATACTTGGTTGCGATTGTAGCCACTGAACCGTCAAAGTAAGAGTTGTCAATTGCTTTTTCAACAATGGCAGCTAAACTGTCGTTGCCCTTTTTAAGGCAGATGCCCATCGGTTCGCCTTCGGAGTTTCTCCAAACAATTTTACTGACATCGGCATAACCTGTTGCGACAACTTCGTCAACTAAAATCGCATCAACTCTGCCGAGCTTGAGCTCATCGTAGCATTGGGTTACTTTTTCATAACGATTGATTTCAAAAGTGATCTCGCCCTTTGCAAGGAGTGCTTTTGCAAAATCATCTGATGTGGTGGCGGTCTGCACCGCTACTTTTTTACCGTTTAAGTCAGCTAAAGAGGTGATGCCGGCTTTCGCCGCGGCGGTGGTTGTTGCGGTAGTGTCGGTTTTGTCCGCGCATCCGGCAAAGGTAAAGCCGACAAACAGCGTTGCTAAAAGAACACAAATGAGTTTTTTCATAAATTTTCCCCTTTCAAATTTGATTGTATTTATAGTATCACCTGTTATAACCGCTGTCAAGTGAGCAAAACTGAATAATTATAGATACTCTACATAAAAATACATGAAATATCGCCCTATATTGAGAACTGAGAAAAATAAGCGGAAAATAATACAAAATTCTATCTGTGATAGGCGGCCGCGGTTTTCAGAAAACGTGCAAGGATACTTAAAAACATATTTTACAAAAAAATTGACAAATGTGACATAATAATGTATATATTAGATGGCGTAATTACTAAGCGTTGATAAGCTGTCATATTAAGCAATAGAAGGGGTGGCTAATGTGTTCTGTGAACAATGCGGAAATGAAATAGTAAAAGGGGATAAATACTGTTCGGATTGCGGAGCTTCAATCGAAGAAGCGGTTGAAAAACAAGTTGACAAATCTGCCGGTAATTATAATTTAAATGCTCCGCCTGTGAAAGAGCAAAGCAACACAACACTTCCAATCCCTCAAAAATCATCTAACGCATTTAGAGACTTAAATATTCCAAAGCCACCCGGCAATTCATCGCCGTCATTTGAAAGAGTAACGGTAGCTTTAAGCGGGTCTCCTCCGGCGGGCATAACAATAGAAGATATACTTTTAGCAAAAAATAAAAGTGTGAGCACATTGAATGTTATTCGCTCTATGTTCAATAGTTGGCTTGGCTTTTTTAAAAAACCTACATTGCGGAATATTGTGCTGATAGGTGCAGCCGTTGTGTTTTTTGCAATATGGGTTTGGACAAAATATGTGCCCGGTCCATATATTTTTATGATGCCTCCCGGAATTGCATCAATTTTTGCGATTTTATTTGCCACCCTGAATAATATTCCGGCACGTGTCTTGCATTTTTCGGCTTTGGTTACTTTGGCTTCCACATTTTTACCAGGATTAATGAAAGGTAATTTAGCATCAATGGCAGCGCCTGTAAAGAACTCAGCAGCCTTAATAAAACAAATCATTTCCTATAAAAACAATAAAACCTTGTATTCTGCTGTTACTTCTTGCGGAGTTGCACTCTTCATATCAAACTATTTAATGAGAAACTGTTCAATCAACAAATATTTCGTATGCCTGACATTAGGCCTGGCCATACTTTTATCTTCATCCGGGATGATTAACGCAACATTTCCGAAGTTGTGCGGTGCCATTTTTAATGATGTATTAAGATTGTTAAAGATTAGAGATAAATTAAGTAAATACATAACCGCTATAACAATCGGCCTGGGGTTGGGGTTCATACTATCCATAGTTCCATCTCTTTTGCGTGGCTTAACCGGGGATTATGGTGCTTATATGTTAGGCTCCCTTGTAATGGTTGCCGGGATTGTTCTGATGGTCATTAAACCGGGTTCAAGCGCAGGTAAAAAAAATGATACAACATCGGTTTGATCCACTGCACCGGTATTTGGCTTGTTTCGATGATAAAACCGGTGAATACACACGCAGCAATGTTTATGAATCATCCGGCAAAGAAACAAATATCGAGCCTTTTATGGCTGATTTCCCTCATTTGCTGGATATTGGAATTATGGGCCATTGTGAACATGGCTTATCGGGTAAATGCATTGAAGCCGGCGTCTTTTGTTACCAAAAGGGCAGGGATATATCTTCACCCAATATGAAGTTGGATGATTATATCCAACTTATGTTGCAATGCAAGGAAAAGGTGTTTCAAGTGGCATTGGGGGGACGGGGTGATCCCGATTGTCACGAGCATTTTGAAGAAATTCTATATGAAACGCGTAAAGCAACCATTGTTCCTAACATAACAACCTCCGGTTATTTATTTACAAGAGAAAAAGCAAAAATCACAAAGAAATACTGCGGGGCAGCCGCTGTGAGCTTTTATGAGACTGAATATACGTGCGCCGCGGTTGAAATGCTTTTGTCAGAGGGCGTAACAACCAATATTCATTTTATCCTATCAGAAAAAAGTATTGAAAAAGCAGTATATTTATTAGAAGAAGGGAAATTTCCTGAAGGTATAGGTGCCGTCATATTTCTGCTCTATAAGCCGGTGGGGTATCCTGTAAACGAGTTGATTTTAAACAGAGAAAACAAGTTTATTAAACCGTTTTTCGAACTGATGAATCAAAATGATCAACCGTTTTTATTGGGTTTTGATTCTTGTATGGCACCGGGTGTGTTAAATTATTGCAACAACGCTGCTCCTGAATGTATTGAACCATGTGAAAGTTCCAGGTTTTCTGCATATATCAGCAATGATTTAAAAATGTATCCTTGTTCGTTCATACAAAAAGAAGAGTATATGACCGATTTAAAAAAGGCGACCATTAAGGAAGCCTGGTGCAGTGAGGCTTTTAACGGATTTCGCAATAAAATGAGAGTTGCCTGTCAAGATTGTATAAGGCGTGAGCTTTGCCTGGGGGGATGTCCCGAACTGCAGCAGATTAATTTATGCAGTAAAAATATTTAACATGTAAAAAGTCACACCCGTTTGGTATTTAAGAAAGGCAGGGAAACAGCATGAAAATGAGACGCGGCTTTGTAACAAATTCAAGCTCAACAAACGATATTTTTGCAGCATTGGGAACTGCTGGTGCAGCAGCATTTTTGGGCACGATCATTAATATCGCGCAGCCGTCCGAAAACACATCAATTATCACCTATGCCTTGCTTGAAACTCTTCATAACCCTGAGGAGCCCCGTCCACCGCAGGTTAGAGTAAATGACAACCAGTACATCATGTGGAGCTATGCAGCTGTTCGATGCATTGATGTAATGGTCACAATAGATGTAAAAGGGAAAGCCACCACTACGGTTATCAAGGACGAATTTGATGTGAGGTATACATCCGCGATCAGGTTTAACTTTAAAGATGAGGATGCCAAATGGCTGACTTTTTCAACCGTTACCGGCGGCGAAAATTCAATGATTTACGGTGAATACAAGGTGTGCGGTTTTATATGCGAATCACTTTATAATGACAGTCCACGCCGTCGCAGAAAAGCACCGCCTCCGCAGATTTCATTTTCAATATCGGTAACAGTTGCTGATAAACAACTGGTTAAAGGCCAGATGGCTAAAATATTAGATGAGGCTGATTTATACGCAAGCGACACGACCGTTATCAATGACAGCCAAATCGTTTCCAAAATCGAAGTAAAATTATTGCACAAGGGTAAATACGACTGGAGGATTAATGCAGAACCATCCGGAGCAGGAACAGACTATTGCAGCTTTACGATGGAAGAAAAAATTATGGATGCGGATACAACCGTTCAAGATTTGGTTGTTCGTCCGAACGGTGCTGAATTGTTTTCCTCAGCGAATACTAAAGTGGACAGCGTCTTTGCCAGGGTTGAGCTAACCGGGATTCCAAGTTCCAGGCATATTCCCGAGGTTAAAGAAGTGATCAATGTTACGATAGCCAATGAAGGGCTGTTTGTTGACGGGAGTTACCTTGATAATGAAGGCAGCTTTCGAGTAAAAGCTTATATCGACGAGGATGCGGGAGAAAAGCAATTCCCGGATATTCCGTGCGTATTTAAGCTTATTGTTAAAATCAATGATGCCGGTACGGAAAGCACTGCAAAGTTTGCGGATATGGACAAAGCAAAGATCGGTTTCGGGAATCTTCAAACAAACGATTCTCAGCTTGGCATCCTTGCTAATGAGTTTAAATACGAAATTAAAAGCCTGAGTTATTCGGGCGCTTACAACTTTTTGCCCAAAATGGAAATACCGCAAGGCAAGATACCTTATCTGTTCGATTTGCCTGTAACATGTGAATATGAGGGGAAAACCTATTGCCTTGATTTGCCCGTATTGCTTATCGGACAGCCGCTTGGAGAAATGCTGACCTGGGAAAAGGAGTATCGAAAACTTTTAGCAGTTATTAAAAAATTTATGCCGCCCGAAGATTGGGACCAAGCCTTAAAAATTATTGAGGAAAGAAAGAAAAGAATAACCGTAAAAGAACTTCGCCTAATGCAACGTAGTGTTTGGCAGACTGCACAGAATAAGCTTTTAGTTGAGGCGAATTGTTACAGCAAGATGTTATCAATATTAGATTGGACTGTTGCCGGTCTTGAATGGGTACAATGGGTTGGAGATCAAGCGTTTGAATATCTTATGGACGCATACACTGGTCCCGTCGGAGCAGCCTTGTTAGTGCCTTTAAAGGATTTATGCACAACGGTGATTGGCGCAATGATCGGGCAAATCTTACTTGGTCAAAGTACGAACTTCAATGAAAAAGAACTTTTTACCGGAATATTGGCAGCAACTTTTGAAGCGTTAGAAGAAGGCCTTATGGAGGATAAGGATAAACTGGACTTAAAAAAGCTGGGGAAAATCCTTGCCGCCTTTGCAGTAGTCAAAATGCTGAATCATTATTTTATGGATAAGGATGATGAGGGAAACAGTATCGGATTCTTTGACGCGATTCTTGAAACATTTAAAGACTTGACGAATGAATGCTTTAAAATGCTGGTATCTAAAAAATTAGAAAAGATATTATCATCAAAAAAGGCAAAGGCAATCTACGAAAAATACTCAATAAAAATGATTGAAGGATATTTAGACAAGAATTTCAAAGATTGGAGAGAGGATGGACTAGAGAAAATTAACGGGTATGTTACAGATCTGATAGGGGAAGCCGGCGGTTATGTCTATGGTAAAGCTATTGAAAAAGCCGGTCAAATAGAAATCAAACCCGGGGTAACAGATACTATTATTACGATTAATCTTTATAATGATCCAATAAATCCAATTAATGTTGATATAAGTTTCAACAGTGTTAAGGATAAACTTTTTGAATATATGTTTAACAGTATGTTTGGTATGTTCCCCTTTGCAACATCTATTATCAATCCGCCGCAGGATCCTATTTATTATAAAAAACCGGAATAGTTAAAGTAATAAATCTGTTGTGAAAGTCCGTGCAATTTCGGCTGATGCTTCCGTGTTAAAATACCCGGGTTACCTGTTGCAGCTGATACTAATCCCGATTATAAAACCTCCATGAAATCAAGCAAAAACCTTTGATTTATACTATTCTCCATTTTAATGCAGGATAGTATTATGGGTTTTTGTGCTGAATTTTTAGCTATGTTTTAAGAGGGATTAGTATGATACGGTAAAATAAAAGAAAAAAATCAACAAAGTTTTTCGGTAACTTTTACAGAAAAAAACTTGATTTAGTGATATTGCACTAATGGTGAGCGGATGGTTTGTTAATGTTGCACAATGATACGTTTGGTTGCTTTCGTTTTATGTTAAATCTTAATAATTATCCTGATCCGAAAAATTAGTAATGTTGCACAAATAATAGAATTAATAACTGTGCAACATTACTTGACAAATCCTTTTTTTGTGCTATAATAGTGATATCAAAGAGAAAGGAATGATCAGAATGACATTCAGTGAAATGTACCGTATCGAAAGGAAGCTTCTGCACGAAATTGATAAAGAAAAGAAATTTTCTTGGCATAAAATTGCGAAAATTATCGAGCTTGAGGCTTTTACAAACAGCAGGAATAGCTACTGATTCACGATTAGTATGATCCGGTAACAGCGCGCCCCCGTTTAATTAAACGGGGGCGCGAGCTTTTACCGCAACAGCCCAGGAGTGAAAGGTTATTTTAACAGCTCATCTGCGTTTTCGTACACTTTATTGATTGCGTTAACAATATCATCCATATCATCCATGGTTCCCAGCAGCATATATTGATAAAGCCAGACGCCTTCACTGTAACAAGCCCTCTCTGCGTTTTCGAGGAATATTGTTTCATATGCGGTGTCGGGACGCAAAATTCTTTTTGCCTGCGGCGAGGATAACATCCCTTGCTTGTAAAGGCAAACATATCCGGGCGCACAGGGGATGCCTTCCGCTTTCAGCGCGGCAAGGAATTTGTCTCGCGGTAAATCTTTGCATTTGTCAGCAAAATACCTGAATATGAAGAGGTGATTGGAACATTTTGTAATTCTGTCATCCTGTTTCAGAATGCCTGTGCATGGTATTTCCTGAAGCCTTTTGTTCAGGTATGCCGCGTTTTTCATTCTGGTTTCAAGCTGGCTGTCAAGGTTCTCCATCTGCACGTTTAAAATTGCGGCTTGCCACTCGGTCATGCGGGCGTTTGTTCCCATAAACGGATGGTCGTACCAAAGTCCGTTTTTCATGTCCCTGCCGCAATGGTGAATCGAAAAGCATTTATCATAAAGCTCTTCGTCATTTGTTGTAATAAATCCGCCTTCTCCCGCAGTCAGGTTTTTGCTTGCCTGAAAGCTGAAGGAACCGGCGTTGCCGATAGAACCGACTTTTCTTCCCTTCCATTCGGACCCGTGCGCCTGCGCGGCATCTTCAATCACATACAGCCCGTGTTTATCCGCAATTGCGGTTATGGCGTCCATGTCGCACGGCCTTCCGCCTATATGCACCGGAATGATGGCCTTTGTGTTTTTGGTAACGGATTTTTCAGCCATGGCCGGGTCCATGTTGAAGGTATCGCTTTCAATGTCAGCAAAAACGGGGGTTGCTCCGGCCATCAAAACAGCCGAGACCGTTGCGTTGAAGGTGTAGGGCGGAACAATGACTTCATCGCTGATACCGATTTCAAGCGCCCGTAAAATAATCTCAAGCGTAGCCGTGCCGTTTGTAACGGCAAGGCCGTATTTTGCGTCCTGGTATTTTGCGAAACTCTCATTGAAGGCAAGCACTTCGCTGCCCAGCGTTCCCCAAACACCGCTGTGCAGAACCTTATTCAAAGCTTCCGATTCTTTTTCGCCGTAAACAGGCCACTTGGGGAATGGGGAAGTTTTAACAGTGGTGCCGCCGTTGATGGCTAATTTGCTCATAAAAATCTCCTTAATAATTAAATAAAAATATTATTTCAATAATTCAATCTTAATTGGTTAAACCGGTTCACAATGAAATGCTGTGAAAAAGTGTGAAAGGCTGACTAGTATTCAATACTAACCGGTTAAACCGGTTCCCAAGAACTTATTGCAGGAAAGCGCGAAACGCATGTTAAGATTCTATGCAAACCGGATAACCGGTTTCCATGGATTCATTGCAGGCAAGCGCGAAGGTCAGGGATTTGAGCGCGTCATCATATGGAGAGCGGATTTTTGATGGATCGCCGCTGATGACCGCCTCAATAAATGTCCTGTCGCAAATAATGCCCGCATCACTTTCCTGATGAAATGCGGTTACGCCGGCAACCCTGCCAAGCACGCCGTCACCCTTGATAACAAAGCCTTCTTCGCCGCTGTCGGCAGCAGTTTCTTTTTTATATATCTCCAATGAATCAATAATTCTGTGCACAGCCCGCTTATCTCGTGCGCTGAAGGTTATTTTGCTGTCAAAACTTGCGCCCTCTGTTGCGTAGCAGCCGGAAGAAAGAACCCCGAGCGCTCCGCTTCTGAACCGGATCATGGTTGCCGTAATTTCTTCCACATCAAAATTTTCCTTTTTGACCCAGCCTCCGGCGCCGAGGGTGAAAACAAGTTCGGGTTCGTCGAAAAGGTAGCGGATAATATCCAATTGATGAATGGTTGACTCGACAAGCATTCCCCCGGACCGGCTCTTTTTCGACCACCACGGAATTTCCGGTATCCCGGTAATTCTGGATGCTTCAACAAGCACAATCTCATTTTCCTTCATAAAATCCTTTGAAGGTTCAACAAGGTCGCTGTAACGGCATTGGAAGCCGACTGCGGTAATCAAACCGGATGCTTTCACCTTGGCAGCAATATCCTTTGCCAAATTCAAATTGAGCGCTATCGGCTTTTCAACAAAAAAAGGAATCCCTCTGCGGATTGTTTCATATTCAATCTCGCCGTGGGCAAAAGGCGGTACGCAGATGAAAACCATATCCGGCTTGATTTCATCATACATTTGTTTAAAGTCTGTATATGCCTTCCCGCATCCTGCTTTTTCGCAAAACTTCTGAGCCTTTTCGGGCACAAGGTCGCAAAAACCGGCAAGCTCAACGATGTCGGTAAACTGCATAAAATGTTCAAGGTGGAATTTACCGATGCCTTCGCATCCGATCATCGCAAGTTTCTTCAAAATAATTCCTCCTTATTTCGTTACTAAAACAACTTGGAATTGTATTTACTATATAATAACCATCATAAATTGTCAATTCATAATTGAAAGTTTTCATCATTCTTCACCCGCTGCCCGCTGCCACCGTTCCCCAACCTCTTCTCAACTTCTTCCCGTGACGAAGTCACACTTCTCAACTGCTTCTCCGCAATCCCGCTGCCCACAGCCCCCGTTCCCCAACCTCTTCTCCACTTCTTCCCGTGACAAAGTCACACTTCTCAACTGCTTCTCCGCAATCCCGTTGCCCACAGCCCCCGTTCCCCAACCTCTTCTCCACTTCTTCCCGTGACAAAGTCACACTTCTCAACTGCTTCTCCGCAATTTCACCGGCCTTAACTACTAATAGAAGGGAAGTTTATCATGAAAGATGCTGTCATTTTATGCGCGGGAGCGGGGACTAAACTCTGGCCCTATGCTCAAATCCGCTGCAAAGCGATGCTGCCTGTCTCCAACAAACCGGTCGTTTCTTATGCTGTTGATGCTTTGACCGAACAGGGGTTCGATAATATTATCCTTGTCGGCAGCCGTTTTGTCGAGGAAATGAAGGCTTATTTCAGGGATTATAAAAATGTGAAGTTTATAACCGACAACTCGCCGAAAGGCACGGCGTTTTCCTTGCTTTGCGCCGGGGAGTATATAAAGGGGAGCAGTTTCCTTGCTTTGTATGGCGACACTATTATAGGTGAAAGTGATTTGGCAAGACTTGTGTCGGCTTTCGAAAAATCAAAACTGCCCCAGGCGCTCATAAGCCCAATTGCGGACAGAAGCAGCGACTATATCGGCTGTAACGCGGAAGACAATAAAGTGAAAGAAATCTGGGGCCATTCCCGCGGCGAAAGCACACATTTCTTCGGTGGCTTTGCCTTCGGTAGGAACTTCCTGGATATTCTGCAATATAACCCCGCCCGCTTTGCTTATACCGAAGTCGGTATGATACCGCCGGTGGAAGCGTTTTTGGAAATTTCCGTAGCGGATGAGATGAAGCGGGGGATGAAGCTTGGTGCTGTCATTGCCGAAAAACCGGTATATGATATTGACAAGCCCTGGCATATTCTTGAGGCAAACACAGGCATCAATATTGAGCGCTGTCAGGCGCTCACACATAATGAGCTGGGTGAGGGCTCAACCATTGACGAAACAGCCTGCATCAGCGGCTTTGTAAAACTCGGCAAAAACACCCACATCGGCAAAAATGTTATTATTGAAGGCAGTATAATCGCGGGTGACAATACGGTTATTAAAAACGGCGCGATTATTCAGGACAATGTCGTTATCGGGAACAATACGCAGGTCAGGAACGCCTGCTTTGTTGAGTGTGAATCAACCATCGGCAGCGAGTGTGTGGTCAGCCACGCAGCCGAACTCAGCGGTATGATTTTGGACAGAGTTTACCTTTATCACTATATGGAATTGAACGGCATCATCGGCGAAAACACGGACCTCGGCGCGGCAACCGTCTGCGGCAGCCTTCGTTTTGACGACGGGCTCACCATTCAAAGGGTCAAAGGCCGTAAGGAATTCGCCCGCAACTATTCCGATTCGGTTTTTCTCGGGGACTATTGCCGCACAGGCGTTAACGCCATCATTATGCCCGGCATAAAAATCGGCCCTTACAGCGTTATCGGCGCGGGTGTGCTGCTGAACAAAGACATACCGGATCATACGTTGATTTACACCGAACAGACACTTATCGAGAAAAAATGGGGCAGTGAAGTGTACGGGTGGTAAGTTATCCTATTTTTTATTATTTATCTTGACACTTTTTGTTTACAATACTATACTTCTGCTAAAGATTATGAATACTAACCAATGAAAGGATGAAAGATTTTGCACGAAACTAACTGCAAAGTGAATCCGCCCGGTAAGGTGAAGTCATGGCTCTTTATTGCTTACGGATGTATAGGCCTCAGTTTCATACTATACCAAATCTTATCGTATAAAACGCATATGCGTCCGCTTTTGGATATAGTTTATCCGACTTGCACGCCCAATAATATAAGCGGCGCTAATTTCCTTGCTATGTTTACAACCCAGGCAAACCTCATGGTTGACATTTGGCTTATTGTCAACGGCGCCGCTGCCCTGCATTCGGAAAAGGCATACAAAAAGGCCAGCAACCCAACGGTTCAAGGCGCAGTCACCGTATATATTTTTGTCACAGGGTTAATCTATTGCGGGATACTGTTTTGGTTTCAAACACTTTATCCATGGGATACATCACTCTGGTTTTTGAATATTATTAACTTCTGGCAGCATGTTTTTATGCCCGCTCGCATGACAATTATGTGGTTCTATCCTCGCAACGATATGAAAACAACCAAAAAGGTCGTGCGGTTGTATCTCATTTATCCAATTATGTATTTTTTGTTTTGCATTGTCCGCGGCGCGCTCATGCCGCAGCATTTTTACCCGTATCCGTTTCTTTCGGCTAAACAATTATGGAGCTATGTTGCCGGCGCTTATGACTATAATCACGCGCTTGCAATCCTTTTTGTCGCTGTTGTTATCGTTGTGTTTTGCTCACTGTTTTTCGGTTGCGGCGTGTTGGCGCTCAAGACCCGCAGCAGGAGTATTTACAAGAGATTTGAAAGCTTTTCACTCAAAGAGAAAAGCCGGCGGAACCGGTTTAATCATGTAACGTAATTGGCGCAAACACGTTCTGTTATTAATCGAATACCCCTGCATGCAATATAAGCTTGCGGGGGATTTTTTGTACATCCGAAAAATCCTACCCCAAAACGCAAAATGCCGTATTTGTGCCAAATACGAAAACTTTTACTGAGAATTTATAGATATTATTTTAAAATTCTGATATAATACCAAATTAGTACAGTATATCCAAAATGAACTTAGGAGCAGTGTCAATGATAACAGGCGAAGTCAAAAACAAAATCGACAAAATCTGGACCGATATCTGGGCGGGCGGCATCACAAACCCGCTGACCGTTATCGAACAGTTAACTTATTTGATGTTTATCCGCTCGCTTGACGAAAAAGAGCTTGAAAACGAAAGCTTTGAAGCCGTCAGCGGCGAAAAGATGCCAAGGATATTCCCGCAGGATGAAGCCGGGCAGGCGATGCGCTGGAGCGTGTTCAAAAACAAGGACAGCCGCGAGATTTACGAAATCGTCAGCACAAAGGTTTTCCCGTTCATCAAAAACATGAACGGCGAAAACTCCACGGCTTTTTCCCGCTATATGCAGGATGCTATGTTTTTCGTGCCGACGCCGCAGGTTTTGCAGCGGATTGTCACCGGCCTTGACGAACTCTATGAACATGACATCGCGGGGCTGGATATGCAGGGCGATTTGTATGAATATATGCTCGGCAAACTGGCGACCGCGGGACAAAACGGCCAGTTCAGAACACCCAAACATATCCGCGATATGATGGTGAACCTTGTTGCGCCCACCCCGCAGGATAAAATCTGCGATCCCGCCTGCGGTACGGCCGGTTTCCTCGTTTCCACCGCCGAATACATCCGGGCAAAATTCGAGGCGGATATGACGGCAGAAGAATGGGATCACTTCGCAAGCACCATGTTCTGCGGATTTGATACGGACAGAACCATGCTGCGCATTTCCGCCATGAACTTAATGCTCCACTCCATCACCAACCCCACCATGGAATATAAAGACAGCGTTTCCAAGCAGAACGAAATCAACTCCGCTTATGATGTAATCCTCGCTAATCCGCCCTTTACCGGCACGGTGGACGCGGAAAGCATTAACGATAACCTCAAAGCGATTTGCAGCACGAAAAAGACGGAGCTTTTATTCGTCGCGCTGTTTATCCGTATGCTCAAAAAAGGCGGGCGCTGCTCCTGTATCGTGCCGGACGGTGTGCTGTTCGGTTCTTCCAACGCGCATGTCGCGCTGCGTAAAGAACTGGTTGAAAACCATCAGCTCAAAGCGGTTATCTCTATGCCGAGCGGCGTGTTCAAGCCCTATGCCGGTGTTTCCACCGCCGTATTAGTGTTTACCAAAACGGGCGCGGGCGGCACGGATAAGGTTTGGTTTTATGATATGAAGGCGGACGGATTTTCGCTGGATGATAAGCGGGCTCCGATTGCCGAAAACGATGTGCCGGATATAATTGAGCGGTATGCCTCTATAAACCTCCCTTGTGAAAGGGAGGGGGACCGCATGGGCTGCAGCGCACCTGCAGCCGGGGTGGGGGGATTGGACGAATATTCTCGCAAAAAGACGGACCAAAGCTTTTTTGTGGACAAAGCGGATATTGTCGCGAACAACTATGACCTTTCGATAAACCGCTATAAAGAGGTAATATATGAGCAGGTGAATCATGATACGCCGCTTGAAATTATGGCGAGGCTTGATGAATTGAGCATTGATATAGCTGCCAAAATGGAGGAATTGAGGGGGCTTATTGGTGGGTAGGAAAAGTATTGATAAAAAAGAAAGCCCCAGTCAATCAGTATCTAATATCGATTATGATAAGTTAGCGGATGCAGTATATAAAGCAAATATGCGTTCTATGGCTGAAATGAAAAAAAGCAAAGTTGAAAAAGTAAAAATAACAAAACATAACAGATGGTGGTATTTTTTAATATCTACTTTACTTGTTATTTTTGGTTGCGCAAGTTTAACTATTGTCATTACGATTATTTATAATTTTGATTTATACATAAACATTTTGAAAATAGCTGATTGGCAGGGTGATAATTTTTATAGCAATATACTATTTTGTTGTGTTGGAATACTACTAATTGCATTCTTTTCTACTACTTCAATATTTTGTTTTTGTTCTGCAAAAGAAATTAAAAAAAGTAAAGATAAAACTTTTGCATCAACAATATTTTCATGTGTAGCTGGGTTAGCTGCAATAGTAATTGCATTAATAGCTTTGTTAGTCGAGGTAAAGAAATGAATAAGTACGATTTAGTGAAGCTGGGGGATGTGTGCGAAATCCTCGATTCAATGCGTGTTCCGATAACAGCAAGTGATAGAAAGACCGGAATTTATCCGTATTATGGTGCAAATGGCATTCAAGATTATGTGAATGATTTTATTTTTGACGATGAACTGGTTTTATTAGCAGAGGATGGGGGTAACTTTGGCTCTGAAACAAGGCCGATTGCATATAGAGTGTCTGGAAAATGTTGGGTTAATAATCACGCACATGTTTTAAAAGCAAAGTCAATGCTTGATATAGATTATCTTTGTTATTCGATTATGTTTTATGACGTATCAAATATTATAAGTGGAACAACAAGAGCAAAGTTAAATCAAGCAGCAATGAGGAAAATGCAAATCCCTCTCCCGCCCCTTGAAGTCCAACGCAAAATTGCCGAAACCCTTGACGCCGCGAGCAAACTGCTTGCCATGCGTAAAAAACAGCTTGCCGAATTGGACAAGCTGATACAGTCGGTATTTTATGATATGTTTGGGGACCCTGTAACCAATGAAAAAGGGTGGGAGAGGACGCCAGTTAAAAATGTTTCATCTGTTCGAGGTAGAGTAGGTTGGAAAGGTTATAAAAGAAGTGATTTAAGAGATAGCGGTCCATTAGTATTAGGAGCAACTCATTTAACCGATGCCGGAAATATAAAACTAACTGAACCTGTCTATATTTCGTCTGAAAAGTATAAAGAATCACCTGAGATAAAACTAGAACTAAATGATTTAATTTTCGTACAACGGGGTAACACAATTGGAAAAGTAGGTCTATTAGACCACGATATTGGGAATGCTACAATAAATCCTTGTGTTTTAATTATAAGACCAATAAAAGTAAACCCTATTTATTTAAAATCGTATTTCTTGTTGGATTCTACAAGAAGAGATGTGTGGTCGCAAAATGTTGCAAGTGCACAGCCAATGATAACTCAAAAGGGTATTGGTGAATACCAAATTTTAATTCCGCCGCTTCAACTCCAAACCCAATTCACCGAAACCGTCCAAAAAATTGAAGAACAAAAAGCCCTTGTTAAAAAAGCAATAGACGAAATACAAGCGTTGTTTGATAGCTTGATGAATGAGTATTTTGAGTGAGGTGCTAAAATGATACAAATTATTGGTTTTGATAAAAGATATGATGAATCATTTTCGAGAGAAGATATAGTTATATCAACAATTGATTCACCAATGTCATTAGATGAATTTGATATTAATGTTATCAATTTGCAGAACTCTTCGTTGTGGAAAAATCACGATGATAATTATAAATCAATTAACTTAATCGAAGATTTTGAAAATCTGTCTGCAATGATAAGGAAAAGAATAAATTCAAACTTATTATTAATACTGCCTATTAGCTATACATTCAATTATTGCTATAAGAGTTATAACCATAATTACACACGAAGTGTTGAACTGAAAAATATATTAAGCGAATTTAAAGAATCAATACTCAAAAAACTAATCCCAATGACGCCACCTCTATTATTTGAAAAGACTAAAACACTTATTAACGGAATAAACTTTTTAGCAGATTTTTGTTTTGATGGAAACTGTGATATGTTGACTCAATCATATAAAAGTTTAAAACCAACAACTATACTTGATAACGATGTCTATATTACTACACTTGATATTGTCGATAATTATAGTAAAATGTGTGATTTTTTACGCGAGATAAATTTACTGCAAGATAAAGAAGAACTTCCTGAATGGCTCTTAAGTTATCTCGCTTTAGATGATGAAGAAAAGCAGGAAATCGTCTTGGAGAACTTAGTTGTTATTAAAAACGCAAACAGTTGTATTGATCAAGCAAAAGAAGCTTTAGAAAAAAATAAAAGGTTCAAGTCGATTCTTTGCACAAATGGGAATGAACTAGTTGAAGTCGTTTTTTCTATGGTTGAAGAATTGTTAAACTGTGATTTAACATCGTTTGAAGATAAAAAAGTGGAAGACTTTGAGATTAAAAAAGAGGATTGCACTTTTATTGGTGAGATAAAAGGTGTAACTTCCAATGTTATGTCTAAACACATTTCACAACTTGAAACACATTGCCAAGGGTATGATGATGCATTATATGAAAATGGCTTGCCAGAGGAAATTGTAAAAGGGCTGCTGATTATTAATCATCAAAGAAATTCAGCTCTTTCAGAAAGACATCCTGTTGACGAAAAACAAATTAAATTAGCGATAAGAAATGGCAGTCTTATTATTGAAACATCCGAATTGCTTAAGCTGTTTGAGCTGTTTAAAAAGGGCGAAATAACAACAGAACAATGTCAAGAAATGTTTGCGACAAGAACGGGATTATTCAAGCTTGACGAAGATATCAAAACAAAAAGCGAATGATGGTTGATTTTACTATCGACCTCTCCGTCAGGCTAACGCCTGACACCTCTCCTGTCGCAGGCGAGGCGAGAATTGGTATCTCGTTCTTGGCTCTCCTATGATAGGAGAGCTGGCACCGCAGGTGACTGAGAGGTAGGCGCGTTAGTATCTTGTATAAAACTTAGTAACTAAATATTGGGGGAATAGGTGAAAATATGGTTGATTGGTTAAATGAAAATCAGGGTTTTGTTATGAGCGTTCTTACGGCGGTTTATGTCATTGCCACAATTGTAATCATTTATTACACTCGGAAGTCAATTGATGAGATGAAAGTCGCAAGAGATGCAGAGAGCAGACCGTATGTGTTCGCATATTTAGACAAAGATCCACGAGATACATGTTGCTATTTCAGAATTAAAAATTATGGAAAAACAGGTGCAATAATCGAGAATGTTACAGTTACACCTAACTTCAAATTTGCGCATAAAAAGAAAACGGAGGACTTTTTGAACGGTGTACTATTGCCACCTAACAAAATGCTTTATTTTATTGTTCAGGATAAAAAAGATGAGATCATGAACACGTATCAAATTGAAATCACATATTTTTCTGCATCAGATTCAAAACTGAAATATTGTGAAAAATACGAGCTGTTATTTCAATATACAAGACAAATGGGTTATTCGAATACAGAACGAGACGATTTGGATGATACGGAAAACTCACTAAAGAATATTGCTGGTCATTTGGATTCAATCAGACAGAAAATGTAGCATGTTAACCACCCCGGCTTCCAGCCACCCCTCCACAGAGGGGAATTAACGGAGGTGACCCCATGCCGACCAATTTCAGCTACCTTTCCCATCTCCCCGAATATGAGCTTTTCGCTCCTGCGGCTATTGAAACCGAACAGGTTCTCTTGTCGTCCCCGGCGATGGCGGCCGTCGGCGCGCGGAAAGCTTTGGAGCTGGCAATTAAATGGGTTTACGCCGCAGACGAAGCGATAGAAACACCTTATAAAGATAACCTGCAGGCGCTGATATACGAACCGTCTTTTAAGTCTGCCGTGGATTCAACCACCTGGGGCAAGCTGCCGTATATCATCAAGCTCGGCAATTTGGCAGTGCATA
>CAZVJW010000023.1:0-57312 GCA_964627535.1 uncultured Eubacteriales bacterium | reverse complement strand
CAGCACAAAAAATCATCGCAAATCTAACAACGCTTTTCATCGCCGATTAGTATTACAGCCAGCCGCAGAGCTTCGCGAGCAGCCGGGAATATTCAATATAATTCTGCCAGGAAATGTCCGGAGGAACCCCGTGGTCGCAGCTTGGGATAAATCCACCGTCTTTCAGCAGCGGAGGCACAACCCGCATGACTTCCGCTTCCATAATCTTGCCGCCTGCTGCGATGGCGCGTTTGTCAATTCCGCCGCGGTATGCCATCTTTTTGTCGTACTTCTCTCGGAATTTCACGATGTCATTACCGGCTGCAACCTCAACAGGGTCGCACACATTAAAGCCGGCTTCAATCCAAATCGGGATAAGGTCATCAACATATCCGTCGGAATCCATATCGATTATCGGCACACCGGAATTTTTCAATATTTTTATCCAGCGCTTATAGGCCGGCAACAGAAAATCACGGGTAAGAGCCGGCGAAATCATCGGGTGAGCTTTGTAAGCCATATCCTCGGATATGTGTACAAAATCGGGTGAATAGACTTTAGTTATCTTTATTAATAGTTGTTCGATAAAAACTGTCCAATATTCAATCATCTCGCTGATAAATTCCGGGTCGTCAAGAAACAGAACACAGAGGCTTTCCATACCCAGCCATTCCCGCGTCTGCCAAAAAGGGCCGTTAAAATTGATACCGCTGACATAGTCACGGTTTTTGAGCAAAGCCGCCCGCTCTTCAAAATCATCCGGAAAGCGCCCTTCGGTATCCAAACAAAATCGCTTTTTCATTTCCTGCCAGTCCAAGCGGTTTTCGACGGGAAACTTGTGCCATTTGCGGGTGACAAAATCCCGCGCGTTTCTGATGTAAGTTGCGTCAAATTCTTCTGATATTTCCGTTATTGCCCCCATCCAGTCCTGCACAATTTTGTGCCCGTTTTCATGGGAGAGCACCTTTTCTTCAAACTCCGGAATCATCCGGAAAGAAACGCCTGCGCTGATATTCAAGGTTTTTGGTTCGGGCGGCAGCCCCAGTTCATCCCAAAGCGCTTCTGTGTGGTTTTTGCCCTCGGGAAGCCCCTGTTTGTGCCATTCCCGTAAAGTGGATTCCCGCGGGCCACCGGCCTGCAGGGGGATTTTATCCGGATTGCCGAAGGTTAATGCCTGAATGAATCTTTCCCGCTGTGTCATGTTAAGAACAACCTTTCGAATTAGCGGTCAATAGAGAAGAGGTAGAGAAAAAGTTGAGAAGATGTGGGGGAACGAAAAAAGATGGATTGTCGCTGTAGCAACTCCTATTTCTTCTCTACTGCTTCCCGTGACGAAGTCACACTTCTCTACTGCTTATCAAAAATTACGCTATTGTTCAAAATCAGTCTCCCAAAAGTCCGTAATACCTTGCCATCCAGTACGGATGGAGGAATACGGTCCCGTCCTCAACCCGTCTGTCATCGGAGCAATAATCGCCGTTAATCTCAATTTCGGTTGTTTTGCTTCCGTCGGGATTTTCGGTTATAGTCAGTTTGATTCCGTTATCTGCATGGAACGGGTTGGAGTCATATTTGCACATCGGTTTTTCATCGAAGGGCAGCGGAGCCTTTAACTGCGGTGGCATCCAAAACTCTTCGGAGGCAACCACCCACTCCAAATCCTCGCGGTGGCTGTTGTAGCTTGGCCAGTGGATAAGGTCAAGCGGCAGCTGTTCAAGGGATTCGGCAGCGACCTCGATATCGCAGTGCCTGCCGGTTAAAACGCCGTAGATCACGCTCCAGAATGGGGTACGCTCAATTCTTTCATACTGCCAGTGGCGGGTAAGGCCGTTTATAATATAGGACCGGATAATCGGGTCCTGCTCATACTTAAGCAGCGGTGTGATGACGAGCATCGCCAGCTCATCGTCAATGTGGCATGAATGGTAGTCCTCAAGCTTGTAATGCATGATATTCATGAGGTAATGATGGTCTGCAATTAAACTGCGGTATACTTCGTTATACTTTTCGTCACCGGTCATGTGGTAAGTTGTCTTCAAAATGGACAGTATCTCAAGCGCGTTCTGCCCGTGTTCGGCAAACCAGTGATTGTTATGATTCAAGTCCTCCGGTGCCCAGTTTGCCCAGGTGGTAGGCAGACCGTCAAAATCCACCAGTTTAAAGTTATTTGTTAAAATATGGTCGGTAATTTTACGGACAGTTTCGGTGATTTCGGCTTTCTCTTTTTCGTTTGCCGCGATATCATAGTAGACAGACCATCCGTAAAAGTCGCCGACCATTTCGTCGCTGGAGGTTTCGCCCTTCCATTCGCACTCGCCCTTAGCGTCAAGATGCCATTCGGGGTCGCCGTTGCCGAAGCCGGCTGTCGGGTCATCGGGATAGCGTATTGCACGGGCGGTAAAACCGGGGATTTCTGTTATGGTGGTAAGTTTTTGCAGCGCCCTAAAGGTGCGGCGTGCGTTTTCAAGGGCATCCTTATCGCCGGTAGCACCGTAACGGTAGGCTTGGCAAGCCATATACATAGCAGTCCATGTGCCGTCATTGTCCGAAACCTCAACATAGCCGTTTTCAATTTCTCCCGGGACATTCAAAAAGCGCACGGTAACATAGCCGTCCTTGCGCACATGGTACTTTTCAACGGTCTTCTGATAATGTCTTGCTTTATCCTCCAGGGTCATCATTTGTGTTTCAATGATACTCAAACCCTCGTTTGTCGCGGCGCAGACGGTTCCGTCTGCGGCGATTGCAACCGCGTTAACATCAGGCGCCGGAACCCAACGTTTAAAGCCGTAATATTTCAGCGCACCGTCTTTTAACAGCACCAGGCTTTTTGTTGTTGCGAACCAGCGTGAACCGTCCTTGCCGAAAACCATATCGTTAATGCAGCCCTTTGGCAGTGACGGGACTTCTTTTGCCGATAGCCAGTGCGCTTTGCCGTCATAAACGCAAATTCCCTTGTCTGTGCCAACCCAGAGATAGCCGGTTGAGTCATAAGATATGCAATTGACGGTGTTGCTTAATACACCGGTGAATTCTTTAAAAAGTTCCGCCCAATGGCAGCGTTTGCCGATGAGCCCGAGGAGTCCGCTTTTCTTTGTACCCACATAGATCATGTTATTTTCGTTAACCGCAAGGCAACTGCCGATGCCGGGCACATCGATTATTCTTGAAAATTCCATATTATTATCTTTTTTGTATAGATAATCTTCCGTCAGCAGCCAAACAGTGCCGTCAAGTCCTTCACCCATCGCCACCACGGGTTTTTCGAAATCGGGTACGGGTATCACTTTTTTATCACTCACGCAAAAAAGCAGATTGCCGCAGCCGGCCCATACGCTCCCTTTGCTGTCGCCGAAGAGCATGGATACCGCACAGTCGTCCTTAGGCAGTTTTAAGTTGACGGGGGAAGCCTTTTTTCCTTCTATACGTACAAGACCTTTTACGGTGCCTGCAAATAATGTGCCTTTTGTATCATAGGCGAGAGCGAGCACTTCAGGTGCCGGCAAACCCTCCGGTACGGAGAAAAACTGCCTTGTCCGCTGCTCAAAACTGCCGTTATAGTATGTTCTTTTGCTCATAGTTGCCTCCTTCAATAATTGCTTGAGTTTGAACCTTTTATTTTATTGACACAAAACAGTATATATGATAAACTCGCCGCTGTAAAGATAATAATAATTTAGACAAGCAATCAAAAATCTGGAGTTGAAATGAAGAGTTTTACGGCCTTTAATAAGAAATCGGAGCGTCTTTCGGGCGATTTTTTTGCTCTTTTTTGGATGCATTCCTGCTTTCAGTTTTTCTTTACATTGCCCTATATTTTTGTAAACACATTTTTAATTTCAATCGCTTCGGATATAAGGATAGCCTATATTTTCAATATCATTTTATTCGTGGGGCAGGGCGTCGGAATGATGTTTGGAACCGTTCTTGTTCGAAAGTTCAGCGCGAGAACAATTGCAAGAATCGGGATTGCACTTTACGCGTTGTCCTATCTGCTGCTGCTGGTTTTTAAAGAAAACTCGGTCCCGTGGATGCCTTTGATTGCAGCAATCAGCGGCATTGCCGGAGGCTTTTATTGGCTGGGATATATGCTTGTAACAAAGCATACCACCTCGGACGCTAACCGGGACACCGCCTTGGGGTTTATCGGTACTTCCACGGCAGTTGTGCAAATGGCAGCTCCGTTTTTTTCGGGCTTGCTTATTCATATTATCAAAGGAACTGCAGGATATCTGGCTGTTTTTTTTATTGCATTTGTTTTTGCTGTTATCACTTTTTTCCTCGCGGGCAGGATTTCCTCATACGATTACGAATCCGGTGTGCCCAGGCCGCTCAGAACCGCTTTTTCGCTTGCAATTAAAAGCAGCAACGTTAAATTCGGGCTGGCAAGCGAGTTTGGACGCGGGCTATATGACGGTGCTTTTTATATCATCCTGAACCTTCTTATTTATCAGCTTGTCAAAGATGAATTTATGGTAGGGCTGAACAGCTTCATCGCGGGAGGCGCAGGCATACTGTTTAATCTGCTGGCCGCGCGGGTGCTGTGTCCTTCGAACAGAGCTATGTCAACGGCTGTTTCGGCAAGCTTTTTGGCTGTTTCAATAATTGCTTTGGGTATCTCAACTTCAACGTTGATGCTGATTGGCGTCAGTGTAGTTAACGCTTCTGTTTTAACCTTTACATCCATTCCAAATAACAGCATGTATGTCAATGTTATCGAAAGGCTCAGGGACGGAGGAGAACACAGCCCCGAGCTTTTCGCATTCAGAGAGATTTGGCTGAACCTTGGCAGAATAGCGGGCGTTTGCCTGCTGCTCTTTATTCCGCAGAGCATGAGCTGGTGCATCGCAGGGCTGTTTGTGCTGAGCATTTCACAGTATTATACGGCCTTTACCAATAAAAGAGCGTCGGCTGCGCAGAAATTATCCGGAGGAGCAACATGAGTCTTTTTGTCAAGGAACGGTCTTTTTACAGAACCTTTTTTTCGCTGACCTTTGTCATTGCGATGCAGAACCTTGTTGCTTTCAGTGTGAATCTGACGGACTCCCTGATGCTTGGCGCTTACAGCGAGCTTGCCTTGAGCGGTTCGGCCATTTGCAACCAAATTCAATTTTTGCTTCAGATGACACTGGGCGGTATTGTTGCCGGTATGGTTGTTATTGCAACGCAATATTGGGGCAAGCGGCAAATTGGACCGATTAAAAAGATTTTTGCCATTGCGTTTTGGGCAGCCGCGGGTTTCAGCGTTATGATAACGGCTGTGTGTTTCATCATGCCGGAACAGGTTTTGAGCCTTTTGACAAATGAACCGGCAGTGATTGAAGAAGGCGCGAAGTTTCTTAAAATTATTTGCCTGACATATTGCATTTTTGCGGTGACAACCGTTTTGCTTGGTGTGCTCCGCAGTGTTGAGACGGTAAAAATCGGCTTTTGGGTTTCGCTGTCGACCTTTTTCATCAACATAGTTTTTAACTACATTTTTATTTACGGCAGATTCGGCATGCCGCCCATGGGTATCCGGGGGTCCGCGATGTCCACTTTAATCGCAAGAATTGTCGAACTGGCTATTGTGCTGTGCTATGTGAAATTCGTTGATAAAAAACTGAACCTGCGCCTGAAAAATATCATGAGAATTGAAAAGAGCTATGTCAAAGATTATGTAAGGACCGGGCTGCCAACCGTGCTTTCAAGCACCTCCTGGGGCATCGCGATGGGTGCGCAGGGCGCTATTCTGGGCCGCTTGGGCGCAGCGGCCATTGCCGCTTCCAGCATAGCGACCACTCTTTTTCAAATCGCCTCCATCGTTGCGTACGGTTCGGCAAATGCCTCCAATGTCATCATCGGCAAAACCATCGGGCAAGGGGATATCGGCAGGGTAAAAAAATACACAAAAACACTGCAAATCCTTTTCCTTTTCATCGGTGCGGGAACAAGCCTTGCCCTTTTTACCGGAAAACTGTTTGTTATTGATTTTTACAATATTTCACCCGGAACAAAAGAGCTTGCCGGTATTTTTATTACAGTGTTATGCGTGACCGTTCTCGGCACTTCTTACCAGATGGCCTCGCTCACCGGCATTGTCGCGGGCGGAGGAGACACGAAGTTTGTACTGTTCAACGATATCATTTTTCAATGGTGCATCGTGCTGCCGGCTGCGGTTCTTTCCGCATTCGTATTTAAACTGCCCGTTATTGTCACCTTTGCCTGCCTTAAATCGGACCAAATACTGAAATGCGCTGTCGCGGCGGTTAAGGTGAACCGTTTCACCTGGATCAGAACACTGACAAGAGAAGAAGTTTAGCAGTAAGCGGTTAGCGGTCAGTGGACAGTGTTTGTTGGTTGTGATACAATTGTTTAAAGACTGTAGGGAACGGGTTCTCCGTCCCGTTGCAATATACGATCAGCGGAGGTTACAGATGAAGTATAATTATCTTACAAATATTCCTCTTAACGAGGCTATTGAAAATTACGGCTCCGCGCTTACCGCTGCGGGGCTTTCATACAAAACCGAGACCATTCAAAGTTCGGATTCTTTTGGCAGAATAACGGCGCGCGCGGTTTATGCAAAAATCTGTTCACCGCATTATAACGCGAGCGCTATGGACGGGATTGCTCTTGCAGCTTCATTAACTTTTGGAGCTTCCGAGCTTAACCCGGTTCGTCTTTCCTCAAAAGATTTCACCGTTGTTGATACCGGTGACCCTCTGCCAAAAGACACAAACTGCGTTGTGATGGTAGAGGATGTTGTTGAAGCACAAGATGGCGGTGTGCTGCTCTATTCAGCCGCGGTGCCCTGGCAGAATGTGCGGCAGATTGGCGAGGATATATGCGAAGGCGATATGCTGCTCCCGTCCTTTACGGCAATCACCCCTTCGATGGCAGGTGCTCTGCTGGCCAGCGGCAATTTAAAGGTTGAGGTTTTGCGCCGCCCGGCAGTTGGCATTATACCAACGGGTGACGAGATAGTTCCGCCGACAGAAGATCCAAAAAGCGGGGATATTGTTGAATTCAATTCCGTTATTTTTTCGGGGATGCTCAAAGAGTGGGGTGCAGAGCCTAAAACCTACGCGATAACGCCCGACAAACTGCATTTGATAGAAAATGCGGTAAAAACCGCAGCCGCCGAGTGTGATATAGTTTTGGTTATCGCCGGTTCTTCCGCCGGGCGCGAGGATTATACTGCAGAGGCAATTAAAAATACCGGTACGCTTATTTTGCACGGGATAGCGATTAAACCCGGCAAGCCCGCGGTTTTAGGCCATATAGGCGCGGTGCCTTGTATCGGCGTTCCGGGGTACAGCGTTTCGGCAATTCTTGTTATGGAAAAAATAGTAAGAGGTGTTGTTGACCGTTTGCTTTGCAGAAACAGCGCGGAAGAAAAGACAGCCGAGGCCGTGCTTTCAAAAAAGATGACATCCTCTTTGAAATATCGCGAGTTTGTTCGTGCGCGCCTGAGCAGTGCCGGAGGCAAGTTGGCGGCCATACCGCTAAACCGGGGAGCGGGTGTCATCACCAGCTTTACAAACGCGCACTGCATCATTGACATTCCGCAAAATTGCGAAGGCTATGAGAGCGGTGAAACCGTTCGTGTGCAGCTTTTAAAAGACATAAACGCGATAAAACAGCTTCTGATTGTTACCGGCAGCCACGATCCGCTCATCGATGAGGCGGCAGATATATTATTACGAAACTTTACAGGGCGTGAAATATCTTCTTCCCATGTCGGCAGTATGGGTGCGATTATGGCAATAAAATCCCGGCAGGCGCATATCGGCGGAATTCATCTTTTGGACGAAGCCGGTGAATATAATCTTTCTTACATAAAAACCTATTTTCCCGAAGGCGGAATCGCACTTATAGAGGGTGTCGGAAGGGCACAGGGTTTAATGACAGCCGCGGGCAATCCGAAAGGCATAAAGAGTTTTAAGGATATCGCGAATGCAGGGATTTCTTATGTGAACAGGCAGCGGGGTTCCGGCACGCGGATTCTCTGCGATTTTCTTGCCAAAAAACACTGTATTAATATAGAAGAAGTTTACGGCTATAACCGCGAGGAATTTACCCACACGGCTATTGCGGCTCTTATAAAGGCAGGCAGCGCGGATACGGGGCTCGGCATCTATTCGGCCGCGAAGATTTACGGCTTGGGATTCATTCCGGTTGCGAATGAGCAATATGATTTTATCTGCCGCGCAGAGGATTTGGAAAACGACGGCATCAAGGCATTCCTGCAAGTGCTGCAAAGCGAAGCGTTTAAGATGCGTCTGCAGGTGCTCGGAGGCTATACACTTGATAAGCCCGGAACAATTAAAGCAAAAATATAAGGGGTTGCCGCAGGGCGGGGGTTTGCTCCCGCCGTGATAGAATCAGAACCGGGGGGAAACATAAATGAAGCTGACACATCAAAACGAAAAAGGCGAGGCTTCCATGGTCAATATAGGCGAAAAAAAGAGCACCGCCCGTTATGCTTTAGCGCAGGCGATTGTAACAATGAAGCCTGAAACCCTCTCGCTGATTACCTCAAACGGGTTGCCGAAGGGTGACGCTTTGTCCGCTGCGCGCCTGGCAGGCATTATGGCCGCCAAAAAAACCTGTGAGCTTATTCCGCTCTGCCACAATATACCCATTGACAGCGTTGAGGTTACTTTCAAAGTTACCGAGCCGGATACGCTCGTTATTTTCGCCTCCGCCTCCTGTGACTATAAGACAGGGATTGAAATGGAAGCAATGACAGCCGTTTCTGTAGCCGCCTTAACCGTTTATGATATGTGCAAGGCAGTTGACAGGGGTATGATCATCAGCGAAATCAAGCTGCTGAAAAAAAGCGGCGGCAAATCCGGAACCTTCACAGCGTCGGGAGAAATTAATGGTTGACCAATTTGACCGCCAAGTGAATTATCTGCGGCTTTCCCTGACGCAGCGCTGCAATTTAAATTGCAGCTACTGCGGCAGCGGGCGATGCCTTTCTCAAAAAGACGAACTGACGCCAAGTGAAATTGAACTGCTTGTGAAAGCTTTTGCAAAGTGCGGCATAACCAAACTGCGCCTGACAGGCGGTGAACCGCTTCTGCGTTCGGATTTGCCGGATATAGTTAAGCGGGTTTCAAATATCGAGGGCATTAAAGATATCTCCGCCACCACAAACGGGATTTTGCTGACAAAAGAACTGGCTGAAAAGTTAAAAGAGGCCGGCCTGCACCGGATTAATATCAGTTTGGATTCGCTGCAGCCGGAAAGGTATAAAAAAATAACCGGCGGGGGAAACCTGGCCGATGTTTTGAACGGAATTGACGCCGCAATTGTGTCAAGCTTAACACCTTTACACCTGAATGTTGTCCTGGCCAGGGGAATAAATGACGACGAGGCGGATGACTTCATCCGTTTTGCAAGTAATAACCCCGTCACGGTTCGTTTTATTGAACTGATGCCTTTTTCACCGAACGATGACGGCAAAGGTATAGTGCCGAACAGCGAAATTCTTGCCCGCCACCCGTATCTTGTTCCGCTTGTGAGCACATCGCGCGCGCAACCCTCGGTTGATTACTCGGTAAAGGGTTGGAAAGGCAATGTCGGCTTTATAAGCCCCATAACAAACAAGTTTTGCGGTGATTGCAACCGGGTGCGTCTGCTATCTAATGGCAATTTAAAACCGTGCCTTGGCAGTGACGAGGAAACAGTTTTGCGGCCTTTTTTATTTGACGAGGAGAGGCTTATTAAAGAAATCAAAAATGCGGTCCGGTTAAAGCCAAAAGGCCATCATTTTGAACGGGGCTGTTCAACAGGCCGGTCCATGCAAAGTATAGGGGGATAAAAATGGCAAAGGTTGTTGCGGTTAATATCAGCGAAAAAAAAGGAACCGTTAAAAAGACAGTTGAGAAAGCTATGCTGGTTGAAGATTTCGGGTTGCAGGGCGACGCGCACGGCGGCAACTGGCACCGGCAGGTGAGCCTGTTAGCCGTTGAAAGTGTGGAAAAATCAAAAGCGCAGGCAAAGGACCAAAACCGCGTAAAGGGAATTTGCGAGGGTTCATTTGCCGAGAATATAACAACTTCCGGCATCGAGCTTTTTACGCTGCCGGTCGGTACAAAATTAACAATCGGCGAAGCCGAGTTGGAGATCACCCAAATCGGCAAGGAGTGCCACACCGGCTGCGAGATATCAAAACTTGTCGGTAAATGCATTATGCCGACCGAGGGTATTTTCGCGAAGGTTGTTAAAGGCGGAGAAATTAAGGCGGGGGACGAGATAACGGTTATCAGTGAGGGTTAATACTAATTCACGATTAAAAACCTCTAAGAAATCAAACAAAAGCTTTGGTTTATGCGGTTCTGTGCGGATTTTTAGGTTAGGTTTTTATGAGTAATTAGTATAAGTATGCAGGAAACCGGCCGGATAAATTTGAATAATAATAATGCCGCCCTTGTGTTTCGAATGTTTTTGACACAAGGGCGGTTTTATCAAAATTGGTGCTGTTATATATAACATACCTCGGGTTTGGTAGCGTGCCGTGACCGTGTTACAAATCATAGAATCGCAATGGATTTAGTATCAATCAAATATGCTGTTTAGCATGCAAGGCTTTTTGCTTTGAGTACAAACAATATCACCCAAGATTAATTGTACAGTGGCACCCGTTCTTTCTGAAAGATATTTTTCTATTTCATTTTTAGTAAGATTTGGATAAGTTTCCTTAAGCCCTCTGCCAATACAATCTAAATATTCTTGAGATGGCTGTTTCCTTGGATAATCCTCTGTATCGGTAAATGTCACCACTTTGCAGCCATCGATTTCGCCAAGTGAGATTTCATTCCTATATTTGCACCCCTCATAACCTTTTACCTGAATATATTGGTCATATAGGATATAATATATCCTTCCGAGTGTATGGGAATTTATACCTGACACCGGGTTAATAAACGCTATCGCTTTGTTTCCCCATGTGCAAGCTTCCCTTGCAAAATACATTTCATGTTCGATTGTGTATGCCCGGTCTTGAGAAGGTTCAGTTTTATTGCAACATCGGTTTATATACGTCATAAACCTTTCCCGGCAAAGATTTGAGCCATAACAGGCATACCAAACATGGCTGTTTGTTTCCATGTTTATTTCCCCTTCAATTTTCTGTAAACCTCTGGCAATAACAGCCTCATTACCTCGTTCATAAACTCCGCATCCCTGAACATCCGGATAAAAAACTCCTCGTTTTGTTCATAACGGTCTGCCGCGAAGGCCATAAACTGCTGCGCGAAAATGCGTTCAAATGTTTCAGGCGGGTTATTTTTGGCAAGGTCAACAAGCCTGTCGTCCTTCATAAAGTCCTCGGTCAGCTGCGCCAAAACTTTATCCATGCCTGAAAACTGCGTACCGAACTTCTCGTTAATCCTTTTGATGATTTCCGAAAGCGGCTCCCGCTTCTTTTCCTTTGCGCCCGGCCCGCCGGATATACCCGGCAGTTCGCCACCGCCCTCAAGCCCGATACTGCCCTCAAAATTCTTTTCAAGTTTATATTTGTCGAGCAGAACCTTGTCGTCAATTTCTATTTTGTCAACCGGTCCCTTTGGCAGAAACTTCAGCAAAAACTTCGCGTAGATGCTGAGCTTCTCTGTTTTAAAATCAAACATTCTGCAAACCTGCGTAATGAAGGCATAGAGCCTCACAAAGCGGGCCAATGTCTTTTTGATTTCGTCCTGCTCCTTTGCTTCCTTGGCAGCGAAGCGGTCCAACGCGGGCTGCAGGGCTCCGGCAAGCTTGCCGAGGTCGGGTGCTTCCTGCACGGTGCTTCTGTAATATATATTACTAAACAGGTCAATTTCGGATTGATGCCACAACTGGTGTTTTTCGAGCGCGTTGATCAGGTCGTATATAATATTCGGGCTCGCTTCCTCCGAAAGGATGGTTGCCTGGTAAAACGGCTCGAAGGCTTCCTTAATCTCGTCCGCGGTGTTCACAAAGTCCAGCACAAAGGTATCCTCTTTGCCGGGAGCCGTGCGGTTAATGCGCGAAAGGGTCTGTACCGCCTTCACGCCGGAAAGCTTTTTGTCCACAAACATCGTGTGCAAAAGCGGCTCGTCAAAGCCGGTTTGATATTTTTCGGCGACAATAAGCATGTTGAATTCATCTGAGTTGAAATATTCCGGCAGTTGTTTTTCTTTGATGGTCTGTCCGTCCGCGGTTTTGTTCAAGCCTTCTTCGGTGTAGGGTATATTGTTGTCGTTCACTTCGCCGGAAAAGGCCACCAAAACATCCAAATCGTCATAGTGCTTTTCTTTCAGGTATCTCCTGAACTCATGCAGATACCGAACCGCGTGCAGGCGGGAGGAGGTAACAACCATCGCCTTTGCGCTGCCATTAATTTTATTTTTTGTTATCATGCGAAAATGCTCCACCATAATAACGGTTTTCTGCGCAAGGTTGTGCGGGTGGAGGGATTCAAAACGGCGGATGGCCGTTGCGCCGCGCGAACTGTCCAAATAAGGGTCGTCCGGCACCTTTTTGATGATTTCATAATAGTTGCTGTAAGTTGTGTAATGCTCCAAAACATCCAGGATAAAGCCTTCTTCAATGGCCTGCTGCATGGAGTAAATATGAAACGCCTTAAACTTGCCGTCCGCCTGCTTTTCGCCGAACATTTGCAGGGTTTTATCCTTGGGCGTCGCGGTGAAGGCGAAGAACGAAAGGTTCTTGTGGTTGCCGTGCGCGGCAAGTTCGTCGAGCAGTTTGTCCTCGTCGTCTTTGCGTTTTTCCTCGTCCTCGTTTTCCTGCCTTGCGTATTCTTCCAAAATGCTTTCCGTGTCCGCAAGCGCTTTTTTGAGCTTTTTCGCGGCTTCGCCCGTCTGCGAGGAATGCGCTTCGTCCACAATAATGGCAAAGTTGTTTTTGCCCCCGATAATTTCTTTATAAATCACAGGGAACTTTTGCAGTGTGGTGATGATAATCGCCTTGCCGGCGTTAATCGCGTCTTTTAATTGGGCGGCATTCTTATCGATTTTTTCCACCACACCAAGCTTGTGGTCAAACTGGTAGATGGTGTTTTGCAGCTGATTGTCGAGCACTTTTCTGTCCGTTACCACGATGACGGATTTAAAAATCTTTTCGTCATGCTCGTTGTGCAAGCCGGAAAGGCGGTGAGCAAGCCACGCGATGGAATTGGACTTGCCGCTCCCCGCGCTGTGCTGGACCAAATAGTTTTTACCGGAGCCGTTCTGCTTTACATCGGCAAGAAGCTTATGCACCACATCCAACTGGTGGTAACGCGGGAAAATGATGTTCTTTTTTTCCGTCTTTTTGCCTTGCTTATCCTTCTTCGTCTTTGTGTCAAGATGAATAAACTTTTGTAAAATTTCAAGCAAACAGTCTTTATACAAAACCGTTTCCCACAGGTAGGCGACGGCGTAATTATCTTCCCTTGCCGGGTTACCCGCTCCGCCGATATTGCCCGCTCCTCCCTTGCCTTGGTTGAAGGGCAGAAAAGTTGTGTTGCCGCCTTCGAGCTTGGTGGTCATATACACATCTTTAAGGTCAACGGCAAAATGCACCAGCGCGCGGTTGGGGAATTCAAAAATAGCCTCGGCAGGGCTGCGGTCATACATATATTGTTTAATGGCGTTCTCAACATCCTGCCCGGAGAACTGGTCTTTGAGTTCCATTGTCACAACAGGGATACCGTTTAAAAACAGCACCATATCAAGCGAATTGTTGTTCCGGCCGGAATAGTGAAGCTGGCGGGTGCAGGTTAATACATTTTGTTCATAGAGTGCCAGGGTCTTTTCGTTCAATCCGGTTTCGGGTTTGAAATAGGCAAGGCGGAACTTGATGCCGCGGTCTGTTATGCCCTGCCGCAATGCGTGAATCAAGCCGACTTGGCGCACTTCTTTGCAAAAGCGGTCAATGAATGCTTTTTCGCTGCCGCCACCGTAAACGGTACGGTATCTTTCCCATTCTTTGGGTTGGGTGGTTTGGACGAAATTCAGGAGCGTACTGACATCAAGGGCGATGTCTTTTTCGAATTCCGTCGGGTCGCCCTTGGCGTAACCGCCAAAGGTGGTCAGGTAATACTCTATTGCTTCTTCAAGCTTTTTTTCGCGGTGGTCAAAGTCGGACATAAAATTACCTCCAAAGCTATACTTGCCTCGCCTAATTTAGGAGAGGTGGCAGGCGACAGCCTGACGGAGAGGTTATATTACCCTCTTACCGGTTACGCATTCATAGATTAAGGATTTTTTATAGTCGGTTAGTTTGTCAATTACTTTTTGTTTGTTAACTATTGCCGTGTCTATACCTGCACATTTTTCATCAAGATAATCAGCAATGGCTTGTTGGTCTGCATCGCTTGGTATAGGTATTAACATATTACCAATGAAACTCCAATTTGCTCTTGGCATTTTTGTTCCATAAGTTGAAGAATCGACAATATTAATAAACCAGTGTGAAAGTAATGTGTGAAATAGAAACGACAAATTAAAATTCGAACTATTCATCACTAAGAACTCAGAAGAACATACTCCGCTGAATTCTGCTTTCCAACATTTTGCCAGATAAGGTCTTAGTTTGCCAAACAATAAATCTTGAGTTGCAAATCGAGAGACCATAACATCACTCTGGTATTCACTTTCTGATATTAGATATTTTCCTGTCCAACTCTCAATATTTTCTAATCCAACATACGCATCGTCATGTTTGGATAGACATTTTTCGTTTTTGAGTTCAACAATATTTTTTAGTTTCCTTATTTCCCATCCCTCCGGAATATCCCCAATCCAATCAATCCCGCTGGGTTTCATTTTCGCGTTTTTGTCAAGCCCCTTTGTCACCGCCTCGGTGATGATAGATTGCTTGTAAAGTTTCAGCTTTTCGATAACCGTCTTTTGCTTTTCGATTGTGCTGTCAATCAAGGCGCATTTGCGATCAAGGAAGTCGATAATCTTTTTTTGTTCTTTTTTTGTCGGAAGCGAGATGCTTATGTGGTTCAATAATTTAGTTGAAACCCCACCTATTAACCCTGACATATTAATGTTGAATGGGCAAATAAAAGCATCACAATTGCAATAATAATATATGTATTTATCATAAGCGACATCGTTAGCTTTTATGCAACACAATTTGTTTACAAAACAAACGGCTTGCTTTGTAAATGAAATCTTCTTGCCTGCGCTACCACCTTCAATACATAACAAAATCGAGTCCTTTGGGGCGATTTTAAAGCTCTTATCATCTTTTTTTATATATAACCCATTATCATAAACGATTTCATTTGTATTTGCGTCTATATCCTTAGTGGAAATATAAGGGTAACTATCAATTGCATTTGTATAATCATCTTTTTTTTCATCACTTATACTATTACCGGTATATATTTCTGCAATATTCTTAATTTTTAATACTTTCCATGTTTCAGGAATATCACTAATCCAATCAATTCCACTATCTTTCATTACCCTCAAATCATTTCACCCTCTTGTCTTCTATTAACAATAACCTTTATTGATATAACCAATCCAATCACCAAAACAAAAACTCCAACTATCAAAATCCAATTCAACAAAGTAAAGGTTTGAACAAAACTATTTAGCCAAATAACCCCTTTTGACAGCCAAAGAATACCAATGGTTATGAATATATTGATTAACATGATAACCCTATAAGCAATTTTCCCTTCAAGACTGCCACTGATAAATTTTGACCTATACAAATCTCCAACAGAGCTATAAGTTAGTACATGTAATACAGCATATATACTTGGAGTAATTATACTGTTTGCAATCCAATTATCTGTTAATTTAACTGTGTCATAAAGGAAATCAAAAATCCAACTATACATAACTATCCCTCAAATATCTCCTTCAACGCCCCGTCCAATTCCTTCTCAATCTCCAAGATTTCCGCCATAATTTCATTGGATGCCTGCGGCGCAGTGTATTTGTAAAAATACCTTGTAAACGGTATTTCATAACCGATTTTTGTTTTGTTCTCGTCTATCCATGCATCCGGCGCAAAAGGCAAAACTTCCCGGTTAAAGTAAGTCTTTATGTCCTCCGTCAGTGGCACATTCTCGGTATCCCGCAAACTGCTGTCCGGCTGCTTTTCGCCTTTTTTGAGCACCGGCTTGCCCTTTTCATCCAACAGCGGACGCTCGACCACAATTTTGGCGTAGCCGAATTCCTCGTTTTCAAATATCTTGCTGTTTTCGCTGTTCTTAAATTCGCCGTACATTTTGGTTATTTCGTCAATATAGTGCTTCGGGATATCATTCCTTTTGCTGCCCAATGATTTCCTGCGTTTTTCGTAAAGGTCATTGGCATTAATCAGTTGAACCCTGCCCTTGCGGTGGGGTGCTTTTTTGTTGGATAACACCCAAATATAGGTGGCGATGCCGGTGTTGTAAAAAATGTCGTTCGGCAGGGCGATGATAGCTTCCAGCAAATCGTTTTCGATGATATATTTGCGGATGTCCGAAGGCCCGCTCCCCGCGTCGCCCGTGAACAACGGCGAGCCGTTATGAATAATCGCGACGCGGCTGCCGCCGTCCCTTGCGTCTTTCATCTTTGCCAAAGCGGTGAGCAAAAACAGCATTTGACCGTCGCCGATGGCGGGCAAGCCGGGGCCGAATCTGCCCGCATAGCCCAGCTTCTGCTCTTTGTCGATAGCGTTCTTTTCGTTTTTCCATTCCCTGCCGAAAGGCGGATTGGAAAGGATATAGTCAAACTTATCATTCGGGAATTTATCGTCCGAAAGGGTGTTGCCCTCTTTGACATATTCGGCGTTGGCGCCTTTAATCAGCAGGTCGGATTTGCAGATGGCGTAGGTCTGCGAGTTGATTTCCTGCCCAAAACAGATAAGCTGGGCATTGCTGTTGAGCTTGTGCAAATGTTCCTCCGCCACGGTGAGCATACCGCCTGTGCCACAGGCAGGGTCAAACATGGTTTTAGCAACGGCGTTGCCGGATAAAATGTCGCTGTCCTCCGCGAAAAGGATATTCACCATGAGTTCAATCACTTCGCGCGGGGTGTAATGCTGCCCGGCATCCTCGTTGTGCGCCTCGGAAAATCGGCGGATAATCTCTTCAAAAATGTAACCCATTTCAAGGTTGGATATTTTATCCGGGTGCATATCCGCTTTGGGGTTGGTGAACTCTTTGAGCACGATGTATAAAATATTTTTCTCAACAAGGGTGTTGATTTGGTTGTCAAACTTAAAGCGCTCGATGATGTTGCGCACATTTTCTGAAAAGCCGTTGAGGTAGTTCCTGAAATTCGCGTCGATGTTGTCCGGGTCGTCCAGCAGTTTTTTGAAGGTAAACGGGCTTGTGTTATAAAAATCATAGCCGGAAACCCGGCGCAGCAGCGGGTCTTTGACTTCAATGTTGAGGTCTTTATTTTTCTGCACAACCGCGTCCTTTGTTTTTTCAAGGATGCAGTCAAAACGGCGGATAACCGTCAGGGGCAATATCACCTCACCGTATTCGTGCGGTTTGTAAGTGCCGGTTAATTTATCGGCTATCGCCCAAATAAGGTTGGCTTTTTCGTTTATGTTTACATTGAGATTCGGCATTCGACAGAGCTCCCTTTATTACATTTTATATGCTTTCTCAATATTATATCACAATATAAATATTTATCCATATTAAAACAAAAGTTTTTAGCGGTTTGCGGGTGGAGGGTCATTGTTGGGACAGGGGATCGGCGGGGTTCTCGTCAGATGAAGCCAAGAACGAGGCGAAGCTGTCATTCCGAGCTATGCGAGGAATCTCGAAGATGAGATCCTTCACTTCGTTCTGGCAAGCCACATACCTGTGGCCGGGATGACATACTGGGGAACGGTGGAAAGAGCCCGCCTACGATAGATGTTAGATATTAGATTTTAGACGGTAGATGAAGGATTGCGAAGTTCGACCTCTCCGTCAGGCCAGCTAAAGCTCGGCTTTAGCTTATGCGCCTGCCACCTCTCCTGTCGCAGGCGAGGCAAGTACGGGGAACAAACCATTTTAGCTCGCCTTTGAAGGCGAGCTGGCACGAAGTGACTGAGAGGGAGATAAAAAACTGCCAATCCAACTAGACCCGAGGTTTAGTATGTATCAAACCCGAGGTTTGGGATGGCGGTCCTTATACAAGAAAACATCATTCTTAAAACAAGAAAACGCTTACCTCGTCACCCTTCATCAGCCCTTCGCAATCTCGGTCAATCCGGATGAATCCGTCCGCTTCGCTTAAAAGAGTGATAAGCCCTGATTTTAAAGGAGCGGGCATAACAAGAGACAGCGGGGACGATTCACCTGTCTTTGTAAAAAAGGATGAGACGGATGAACCGTCCCCCTGTCTTACCGGCAGATATTCTTCCCGGCCGTTGTTGGACGGAATATTGACGCCCAAAATGCCCCGGCGAGTGTACAGTTCGGGGCTCGTTTTATTCATGGAGCAGATAACCTGCCGGACAAGCAGATAAAAGATGAAATACGCCGAAACCGGATGGCCGGGCAGCCCGAAAACCGGCTTGCTGTTTATTGCGCCGATGATGGTTGGCTTGCCGGGTTTTACTGCGATGCCGTGCACAAAAACCTTGCCCAAGTCGCCGATTATTTTTACGGTTAAATCCTTTTCGCCTGCCGAAGAACCGCCGGAAACCAGCAAAATATCGCATTGCGGCAAAGCGTTTTGTATGGCTGTTGAAAGCGATGCCTCATTGTCTTCAACAATACCGAAAGCCAACGGTTCGCCGCCGCAGGTTTTGATTGCGGAAAAAAGCAGTTGCGTATTCACATCACGAACCTGAGCACCGCCCGGTGTTTGATCAACCGGGATAATTTCATCGCCGGTTGATAGAATGCCGACAACCGGCTTTTTATATACTGAAATCCGCGCTTTGCCCATTGCGGCGAGCGCGCCTATATCTTTTGGGGCAAGGCGGGTTGACCCTTTCATCACAAGCTTCCCGGGGCTGACATCATCGCCCTTGAGCACAACATTTTCCTTAACACTTACCGGTTTGAATACATAGCGGAAGCCGTCCCCGTAATCCTCCGTGTGCTCCACCATCACAACAGCATCCGCGCCATTCGGCAGTTTGCCGCCTGTGGAAACGCCGATGCATTCGCCCAAACCTATTACAGCGGAGCTGTCCTCACCCATCATGATCTCGCCCTTGAAGGCGAGCTGCGCAGGCATAGCTTCGCTGCTGCCGAAAGTGTCTGCGGCGATAACGGCGATGCCGTCAACAGTGGAGCGGTCAAAACCGGGAATAAATTCATCCGCAAATATATCCTCGAAAAGCACCCTGCCGCCGGCCTCGTCAATCGAAACAGTTTCGGCTGCGGTGCGGTTTTCGCCGAATTCGGTTTTGCAGATGGTAAGCGCTTCATCGAGTGATTTTACATTGAGCATATATTTTCCTCTTTACCGTTATTAAGCCCTCCTTTTCAAGGAGGGTGGCGGGCAAAGTCCGACGGGTGATTTAATCCTCAGTCGCCAAAACTAATCCCTTACTTATTTTAATTCGCAAAAGTTTTGGGATTAGTTAAGGGCGCCAGCTCCTTTGGAAAAGGAGCCTTTAATGGGTGCGGGTGTCCCGCCCATAATTATTCATCATTCATTTTTTCATTATTCATTGGCTGAAAGTGTTCAGCCCGGCTGAACACTTTCAGCCTAAACCTTCCAATGCTCCATAAACCGCCTGCCCCATTCGGTGTGCGGGCGTTTTATAAGTTCTTCCGGGGTTCCGCATTCGGCTATTTCGCCGCCTTGAAGCAAAATAACTTTGGTCGCGATATTCAGCGCCTGTTTCGGCGAATGCGTAGCCATCACAAGAGTTGTTCCGTTCTTTTTGCAAAAATCAAGCAGCGCCGTTTCAATCAAATCGATACCGCTAATATCAGCTGCGCTTGCGGGCTCATCTAAAAGCAAGAGAGATTTCGGCGTTATCAACAGGCGGGCAAGTGCCAGCCGCTGTGTTTCTCCGCCCGAAAGCCTGTTGCCCCGTTTTTTGGCAAGATGTTCCAAATCAAACAGTTTGAGCATTCCGGCAATAGCCTTGTGTCTTTCTTCCGGGCCCGTTTCTTTCGGCAAGGCGGTCTGAAGGTTTTTATAAACGCTCATGGAAAATCCGTAACTGTTCTGGGGGAGGTAATATGGCTGCGAGGTTTCATCCGAATATGTGACCATGCCTTCATCCGCTTCGAGTGTGCCGGCCATTATCCGAAGAAGCGTTGTTTTTCCGCTTCCGTTGGCGCCAATGAGCGCGATTCTCTCGCCCTTTTCAACAGTGAGGCCGGGAATATTTAAAATAAGCCTGTCACCGGCATATTTTTTGACGGAGTCAACAGTAATCATACTGATCCCCCTTTAAAAAAGACGCCGCAAAGTTTATGATAAACGCGATTACAATAAGAAGAAACCCGAGCGCAATTGCAAATTCGAAATTTCCCCTATTTGTCTCCAGCATAATCGCAGTTGTCAGCACCCTGGTTTTAAACTGGATGTTTCCGCCCACGAGGTTAACGGCGCCAACTTCGGATATAGCTCTGCCAAAACCTGCCAGCGCCACAGAAATAAGAGGGACTTTATTTTCAATCAGTAAAAGTTTTGTTTTGGTTCGGTGCGGCAGCCGCAGCCCGTTTGCAGTTTCCAAAAGGGAGGGGGCCTTTATTGCAATTATGGAAGCGCAAAGACCCGCGACAATAGGAATAATTAAAATACATTGCGCAATAACCATAGCCTCAACGCTGAAAAGAAGCTGCATAGAACCAAACGGCCCGCTGCGCGAGAGCATAAGAAACACAAAAAGACCGGCCACTACCGGAGGCAGCCCCATCAGCGTATAAAGTATTCGCATGATAAAGGCTTTGCCCCGAAAGCTTTTACTCCCCAAAAGCACACCCAAGGGGATGCCGATGATGCAGGATATTGCTGTGCTGGTCAGCGACATTCTGAGCGTTACGCCAATAATCTGCCATAACTCTTTGTCAAGCGAAAATACGAGGCGTAAAGCCTCCTTGAATGCTTCCATATTTCACCTTTTCTTTGGAGGACAAAAGGACGGTTCATCTGCCTGCAAACTATCTGTCCGGGCAAACAAACCGTCCAAACGGTCTTTAATTACATATCAACGAAGAAAAGCTGTTCGCCGTACTGCGAAACACCGAAGTCTGCAATTTTATCAAGGGTATCCTGCTTTGTCATCCAAGTGATAAATGCCTGCGCGCCTTCGGCGTTAATGCCGTCATTTTTAGCAGGATTCACCGCTATAAGCGAATAGGTGTTTTTTAAATCGTCGCTTTCATTGAGCACAATTGCAAGGTCAAGGTTGGCTTTCATGGAAAGATATGTCGCTTTATCGGTCATCACATAGGCTTGTTTCTCGTTTGCCATTGTCAGGCAGTCACCCATGCCCTTACCGGCTGAGATATACCATTTATCGGCAGCGGCTGTTGGCGTTAGCCCTGCCGCGGTCCATATTTTAAGCTCCGCTTTGTTGGTTCCGCTGTCGTCCCCGCGTGATATGAATTCGCTCTTTGTGTCAGCAATTTTCTTGAATGCGTCTGCGGCGGATGTGCTTGTTTTGATACCTGCGGGGTCAGAGGCCGACCCGGCAATCACAAAGTAGTTGTACATGAAGGGTATGCGTTCAACGCCGAATCCCGCTGCAATAAACTCTTCTTCGGAAGCTTTTGCATGCACCAACAGAACATCGGCGTCGCCGGATTCGCCAAGCGCGATAGCCGCACCTGAGCCGTTTGAGGTCACCTGCAAATCGTAGCCCGTTTCCGCCTCAAATAACGGTTCAAGGGTGGCCATCAAGCCGGAATCGTTGACAGATGTGGTGGTTGAGCAGCGAATAACCAAGTTTGCTTTGGCTGTTGTTACAGCAGCGGTGGTTGTTGCGGTGTCATCGGTTTTTTGCGCGCAGCCTGCAAGGCAAGTGAGCACAAGCAAAAGAGATACCGCGATGCCGAGGATTTTTGTTTTCATAATTCTTCTCCTTTTCAAGCACGGAAGGCGGGGGCGTTTCCGGCCCGGCCCTTAGCCGATGATAATATTTCGGCTCGTTTTTACATCCATAGCCAAAGCCTTAGGCTGTAAAAATCGGAATTGAATTATATTTCAATGCATAAGCATTAAAACCAAACAGTTTATATTAAATTGAGAAAGGCCATAAAATAAGTTCGATTTTTTTAAACTATTATGAATTGTTATTTGAGGTTATATTGTGTTATAATCATAACAGGTGGTTGGCGGGCAGTATAAGGATGCAACCCGGTATCCGGGCTAATCTTGACTTTTTAAGGGGACGGGTGGTTAATATGAAAATAGCGGTGCTTTGCATAAGCGACAGCGGTTTTGCCGGTGAGCGGGAGGATAGCAGCGGCCCGCTTATCATTGAAATGATGAAAGATATGGCGCAGACGGTTCTTTATAAGTGCCTGCCGGATGAACAGGAAATGATATCGGTTGAACTGGTAAAAATCTGCGATGACGGTGAGGCGGATATTATCCTCACAACGGGCGGCACGGGCTTTGCTCCGAGGGATGTTACGCCGGAAGCGACTTCCGCTGTGATTGAACGCACGGTGCCGGGGATACCGGAAGCGATGCGGCTGAGAAGCCTTGCAATAACGGACAGAGCGATGCTTTCGCGGGCGGTAGCGGGTATAAGGGGTGAAACCCTAATCATCAATCTGCCGGGCAGCCCGAAGGCGGTAAAAGAAAACCTTGAAACAGTTATGCCGGTGCTGGGCCATGCAGTTGAACTGATAAAAAACAGGGTTAAAAATTGCGCTTCGGAAAAATAAGCAATCATTCTAATTCCCGCTAATTGTATATCGAACAGGCTGTATTGTCAACAATTGTATTCATCTTTCCCGACTAAAGGAAATGTATTTATGGCATTCCGATTCGCAAAATAATTATTTGCATAATGAATCGGATTATGTTAATATATACAAAATGATTTGGAAAGGGGAATAAAAATGCTCTGGATTGTCAAAAAAGCCTTCTACAGAATCGTGCAAATCGGGCTCAGACTTGCTACTTATTTTCTGGACTGGCGCGAACCAACCCTGCTCACGGGAGCGGGCAGCATAAAAAAACTCCCCGGAGCTATCAAAAAACAAAAGATAACAGGCGTTTTAATTGTAACAGACAAGGTCATCGAGGGGCTTCATCTCATGGATTCCCTGTTGCAAGGGCTGCAGGAAGCCGGTATTAAATATTATATTTTTAATGAGGTGCAGCCGAATCCTTCTATTGAAAACATAGAGGATGCCCGCAAACTATACATCGACAACGCCTGCGGGGCCTTTGTTGCCTTCGGCGGAGGGTCGCCTATAGACTGCGCCAAGGTCGCAGCGGCAAGGATTTCAAACCCGAAAAAATCCGTAAAGAAAATGCGGGGAATTCTCAGAGTGACGCACAAATTGCCGCCCCTGTTTGCTGTGCCAACTACGGCGGGTACAGGTTCTGAATCCACAATCGCCGCCGTTGTTAAAGACATGGCAACGCACGAAAAATATGCGATTACCGACGCAAAGCTGCGCCCGCGTTGTGCGGTGCTTGACCCTGAACTGACTGCCGGGCTGCCGGCAAATATAACGGGAGCGACAGGGATGGACGCGCTGACACATGCGGTTGAGGCCTATATTGGCAAAAGCAATACCAAATATACAGCCGAATGCGCCCGTAAGGCAGTAAAAATTATTTTTGATAATATCGAAATAGTTTACACAAACGGCAGCAACCTTCAGGCGCGTGAACAGATGCTGATTGCTTCAAATTACGCCGGGCTTGCTTTTACCCGCGCTTATGTCGGTTATGTTCATGCGATTGCGCACACTTTTGGGGGTATTTACAATACGCCGCACGGTTACGCGAACGCCGTTGTATTGCCTTATGTTTTGGAATACTTTGGTGCCAAAATACACAAGCAGCTTGCCGAACTTGCGGATATTGCGGGTGTTTCAAAAACCGGTCAAAGCGAACCGGAAAAAGCGGCGGTGTTTATTGCCGCAATCAAAGACCTTAAATGCAAGCTGGGTATCCCCGAGCATCTTGAAGAAATAAAAGATGAAGATATACCGCTGATTGTTAAGCGGGCGCTGCACGAAGCAAATCCGTTGTATCCCGTTCCGAAGATTATGAATAAAGCTGATTGTGAAACAGTTGTCAAAAGAATAAAAGGATAACAAAGAAATCTTTCTTTTTTTAATTAATGAAATGTAAAACGAATATTTTGTGAGGTGGATTACATGTCAAATTTAGTCGCATATGCAGGCAAAGTTCTTAAAGTCGACCTGAGCCAGGAAACCTTTGAAAATTTTCCATGGACCGATGAGGACAGGAAAAGAACGCTCGGCGGTAAAATTATGGCGGCGGATATCCTTTTTCGCCATATCAAACCCGGCATGAAAGCTTTTGATGAGGACAACTGGCTGGTGGTTACAACCGGGCCGTTATCCGGCTGCGGCTGCCCAAGTTCCTCAAGGTTCAACATCTCCACCGTTTCTCCGTTGACCAATATTGTTACCTCCTCAAACTGCGGAGGCAACTTCGGGCTTTCATTGAAGAAGGCGGGGTACGATGCCGTCATCTTCACGGGCAAGGCGAAAAAGCCTGTATATGTTGAGATAACACAGGACGATGTGCTCTTTCATGATGCAGCCGACCTATGGGGGCTGCATATTACCCCAACACAGGAAAAACTGCCGCCTAAAGCCGGTAAAATGGTCATTGGCCCCGCGGGCGAAAACAAAGTTCTTTACGCAGCGGTGTTCAGCGGTGAAAGAACTGCGGGACGGGGAGGCGTCGGCGCTGTGTTCGGTGATAAAAACTTGAAGGCAGTAACGGCGGACGGCTCGATAAAAGTAGAAATATATGACAAAGAGAAGCTGAAGGCCACAAACAAAAAATGGGTTGAACAAATGCTTAAACATCCGCTGACGGGCAAGCAAATGCCCCGGCTCGGGACAGCGGGGTTGATATCCCCAATGCAGGCGCATAGAACGCTTTCAACCAAGAATTTCAGCAGAGGCCGTTTTGACGATTTTGAAATGGTCTCCGGCGAGGAACTGGCGGAAAAATATCTGGTGAAAAATTCCGGCTGCACGACCTGTGTTATCCAATGCGCGAGGCGTGTGAATGTTAACGGCAAGATTGTAAAAGGACCGGAACTTGAAACATTAGGGCTATTGGGCGCAAATATTATGAATAACAGCCTCGAGCTGGTTAACAAATGGAACTATGAGCTTGACGAGCTTGGTATGGATACTATTTCAAGCGCGGGGACCATCGCTTTTGCAATGGAGCTCAACGAAAAAGGGCTTTGGGATAATGGCCTTAAATTCGGCGAAACAGAGAACCTGTCCCGGGTTTTTGATGACATCGCCTACCGCAGAGGTATCGGTGATATTCTGGCCGAAGGCACAAAAAGGATTTCCGACCGTTTTGGCGGCAAAGACTTTGCGATTAATGTAAAAGGTATGGAACTTGCTGCCTATGAGCCCAGAGGTGCGGTAGGCCAGGGTTTGGGCTATGCCACATCCAACAGGGGCGGCTGCCATCTAAACGCGGGCTACGAAATTGTTCTGGAAGGGCTGGGGCTCAACATCAATCAATATACACCCAAGAGCAAAGCGGCCATCAGCATCTTTTTCCAAAACTTTATGGAGGCTATCTCCGCAGCGGGGAGTTGTTTGTTTACCTCCTATGTGGTGCTGCCGGGGCCGATTATCGGCAAACCGAACAGCAAGATGGCGAAGGTTGTCAATGTCGGGTTAATAGCCGTCGGCCCGGCTCTTGCGCTGCTGGATATGTTCCCATGGATAGCGAGCATGAATATGCCGTTGATTATGTACCCGTATGCGATTAAAAACGCGACCGGTATGAAAATGAACATCGGCAAAATGATGCGAATCGGCGAGCGCGGCTACAATCTGGAAAGGCAGTGCAACATTATCCTGGGTCAGGGACCGGGTGCGGATACTTTACCCAAACGCTTTACGAATGAATTACAGGTTCCCGGGGACAACAGGACCAAAGTTCCGCTGGCGAAAATGCTCAAGAGTTATTACCGGATACGCCGCTGGAAAGACGGCGCGCCGAAAGCGTCCACGCTGAAAAAGCTGGGTATCAAATAACACGGGCAGCCGGGAAGCAAACTCCGGTATCAGTCCGCAAACCGAATCAGAAAGGAATGGTCATTATTATGGCAAAGATTGAGGTTAAACTTTTTGGCGTTTTGAGAATTGATTCAAAAATCGCAAAGACGAGCATCGACGCGAAGACTGTCGCCGAAGTATTCCCTAAAATCAGCGAGTTGATAGAAGGGGACATGACCGTAGAATTCGGGCAGGCACTGGTTTACATCAACGGCGAGCGGTGCAAATCCAAAGGAGCAAAGCTCAATGACGGCGATGAGGTTTGGCTGCTTTCTCCCGCCTCCGGCGGCTAATACTAATTACTCATAAAAACCTAACTAAAAATTCCGCATAAAACCCCATAATACTATTCTGCATTAAAATGGAGAATAGTATAAATCAAAGCTTTTTCTTGATTTTTTAGAGGTATTTTATCGTGAATTAGTATAAAGAGTACGTTAAAGCAAAAAGGTTAAAACAAAAAGACGGACAAAGCCGGGCCAGGCTTTGTCCGTTTCATAATATTGCATGAGGTCATACTAATTACTAATAAAAACCTAATTAAAAATCCGCACAAAACCGCATAATACTATTCTGCATTAAAATGGCGAAGAGTATAAATCAAAGCTTTTGCTTGAATTTTTGAGGTTTTTTAATCGTGAATCAGTATCACTGTATTTTATCTACAGTTATCGCATAAAAACCAAGTACCTGGGCAACATTAATCCTAACACTGCCGTTATTCGCTTCAAAGGTTGTTGCGCCAAAAGCATTTGCCTCGCTGATATCCTTGTTGAATCCGGCGGCTTTCACCATACCTATGTAGTCTACAAGCTGTTCCGTACTCCAACCGGAGTATGTTATTGACACTTCGTCTTCGGAAACATCTGTGGTGAATATAGTGCCGTAGGCGGGTTTTGGAACATCTGTGAGTAACGGACTTTCCGGCCAAGTGCCGGTGAACAAGGGGTTTGTAAAGTATGATGTTGTTTGTGTTGTCGAGTCATTGTTTGCGTTGTTGTTGCCTTTAGTTGTATTTGGTTGCACTGTTGTGGTGATTTTTGTGGTATTTTCGTTGTTGTCTTTGTCGTCTTTTTTTGACATAAACATAAATATTCCGGCTGCCGCAACGGCGAGTATCAAAAGCAGCAGTATAACAACAATTATTCCTGCATGGCCTTTTTTAGGCTGGCTGCTTTGGGCAGGGGAATATTGAGCTGGCGGGGGAGTATATATTGGAGCAGTGGGAGCAGTCGAATTTCCCGGCGCGGTTGCAGTAGAAAGAGGTCCTCCGCATCCTTGGCAAAACTTTGAGTTATCATCATTATTTGCGCCGCATTTAGGACAGAACATATAAAGTCAACTCCTTTTAAGTTATTTATTGGACCCTTATTAAATTATTTTATTATTGTAAATTTTCCGATAATAGGCAGTTGTTTTTCTTCGCCTTTAGAAGCGTTGATGATACCCATAACCGCTAAAGCCAAAGAACCGCCGTAAACGGCAAACGACATTAAGCCGGATAAGAGAGTGTCCAAAGAATATGGCAAGAAATTCAGGATTGCTCCCAATATCCCAACCGCAATACCAAGAACGATTTCGGCAATAAAAAGAACACAGCCTTGATTAACATGGAATTTAACTTTATTGTTTTGCGGGGCTGCTATTAAGCCTATCAGAAACAGAATTCCTACATACGACAATATGGAAAAGAGTTTTGTGTTATCAGTAACTGATGTGGATGGCTGCTGATATTGCGGCTGCTGCGGATATGGCGGCGGTGCGGATTGCTGCGGAGCATTTTGACCGATGGTTTCTCCTATTTTTGTTCCGCAATCTGTGCAAAACATAATGCCTTCGGGATTGGATTTTCCGCAGTTCGGACAGAACATAAAAAACAACTCCTTAAACGATATTCAATTTTGAATGATTCTGGGTCTGGCAGATATTTGAATAAAACTATTATTGAGGCGGATTGATCGGCAGACCTGTTTCGGTGTCGAATAGCTGCTGCGCGGGAGGAGCTGCCGGAGGTGTAATCGGCAGTCCGGTTTCGGTGTCGAATAGCTGCTGCGCGGGAGGAGCTGCCGGAGGTGTAATCGGCAGACCTGTTTCGGTGTCGAATATCGGCTGTGCGGGGGGGGCTGCCGGAGGCGCCGCGGGTGGTGACCATTGCTGAGCCGGGGGTGTGTAGACTTGCGCCGGAGGAGTCCAAGTTTGGGAAGGAGGAGGAGTTGTATTGGCTGCTCCGCCGAAATCAACTTTGTTCAGTTTTTCGGATACTTTGTTCGCAATGCCTCCGACGATCGGCAGTTTGTATTCCGAATATTTGTAAGCTTTTAATGCGGACATAATCTGAAGAACGCCGATGCCAATGGCGACTACCCAGAGTATCAGCCCGAAAATCATGGTAACGGTGGCAGCTGATTCCACGGATTTAAGGTACTTTGAGTAATCATCGTAATAATTCGGGTTGGTATAGTCATAGTACTTGAAGTTGGGAACAACCGCTTTTGAAATAATTGTGCTGAAGATGCTGACAATAAGAGACAGAACTGCGCCGATTGCGTTGAGGATTAAAGCCTGAACCGCATGGAATTTAACAAGGACGCTGCTTTTCTCAAGGAAGAAAATAACAAGGGGAGCAAGCCACGCAAAATACCTTACAAAGGGGATGAAACTGAAAACAAATGCGATACCGTAGCAGGCAACAGCCATCAGGTTTGCGTCGACTCCAAGAGATGATTTGTGGGGTTGATAAACAGTATTTCCCATAATAAAGCCTCCTTAATAAAATTGATTACTTGTGTATTTCCGGCAGGTTGTGTTCCGTAAAACAGGAATTTCTTGGGTTACAGCCGAATTCTTCAAAAGGGCATATACTGCATTCCCCCTTCAGCGTTTACGAATGAATAATTTTTCATCTATTTTATATTAAACTATATTTGTCATAAAATGTCAATTCAGATTATGTTTATCCGAAAAATCCGGTATTTCAGCAACGATTTCAAATTTATTTCCTCTCATCCATATGGATGGTGTAATACGCACAGTATAACCACAACCGCTTGGGGTAAGCCAGTTGTGCATCGGCATTTCAGGCAGACCGAATGCGGACAGAAGTGTCATGATTACTCCGCCATGGGTAACGATTACCGCTTTTGCGGTTCCGGTTTTCATCAAGCCTTGTACAATCTGAGAGAAACAGCCGCAAATTCTGGAAGAAAAAGCTTTGCCGCTTTCACCGAAAGGCGGTTCAATATCCGGTTCACCGGCGAGCCAGCCGGGAAACATGGGATAATTCTTAAGCTCCGCGGCAGTTTTTCCTTCGAATTCTCCAAAGTTGTATTCAATTAAATCGTTGATAATAATAGGATTTTGGCCGGGGTATAATGTTTGTGCTGTCTGTGTGCAGCGCAGGAGTGGGCTGCTGAACAAGGTGTTGGCCTCCGGGTACACAGCATCTGTTTTCAATTGTTCCAACTGCTGCAAGCCTTCAGCACACAAAGGCATATCCGTATGTCCGATATAACGTCCGTCAAGGTTTGCTTCGGTCATGCCGTTGCGTATAAAGCAAATATAATATGATTTCATCCGTGCCTCCAAAAACATAAAAATTTCGTGAAATAGCTATATACAAGTTGTAAAGCATAGGCTATAATAAAACAAATAATACTTGCTGTATAAAGGGGGAGAAGGTATGGACAGAACCTTTGCGGTGCGTCTGACGGATCTTCGCAAGGAATCGGGTGTAAGCCAAAAGGATGCCGCAGCCGCTTTGGTTGTTTCGCAGGCATTGCTTTCTCATTATGAAAAAGGTATCAGGGAGTGCGGTCTTGGTTTTATAGCAAGAGCTTCGGAATACTACGGGGTAACATGTGACTATCTTCTGGGTTTGAGCTCTTCGAAGCGCGGTTTTAATGAAGGCTTTTTTTCCTTGAAAGATATCCCGGAAGATAAGAGATTAGATTCACTGACGGTCTTTCGTATTTCTTCTGTTTTAAGAGAAAAACTCCGCAACCGTCCTTCACCTTACGGCGATGTTTTCTTAAAATACTTTGCGATGAGCATGTACAGATTCTTGATTACGGCGATAAACGCCGGCGATTTGCCCCGAAACTGGGTCGAGGAGAGAACGCCAATTGAAAACGCTATCTTCCTAGAATGTCTTGACGGGCTTGAAAATGTTTTGTTAGACAAAATCGAAAAGGGCCCGCAAAGAGTACCAAAGGAGGAACCTCCTCTTTGTATTAAAACCCTGGTTGGCGGTATGGAAAAATATATTAGCAATCAAATCGCGATAATGAAATATTTGAGTGAATAAATTAAATCGGCTGACAGCTTAAAGTCCTGCATTTTTAACATAAAATTCCTCGCCGTCGTCCAACCGGACGGCGGCCACTATATTTTCCGCGCTGAGGTCAATTGCTAAATGGTTATTGTCCCGATAAACTTTTTGAGGCGGGCAATCTTTTATCCATGCTGTCGGGGTATGACCGGTCACCAGAATTTTGTCGTCGAAATACACCCTGCCGTAATCAGGCTTTTCAAATATAAGGTCATTCATGCTGTACATTTCAAGAGCCTTACCGGGGTTGAAATTATTGATACCGGCATGTACCAACACATATTTTATTCCTCCGGCTTCTGTCTCCTCATAAAGGGTGAATTCCTCGAGATAATCAAGAGTATCTTCCCGTGTCTCTTCGTTTGCTGCTAAAAAAGCATCAAGCGTAACCTGCCCACCGTTATCCATCCACCATCTGAGAAGCTTTAAACACGAGGCATCCAGATAGTCATTTATATCTTCGCCGCCGGCAATGTCCATAAGTTGGGAAAGTACCGTGAAGGCAACATAATCATGGTTACCCAAAATTGGGATAATGTTAGGCCGGAACGCCATTTCCATAAGAAGTTCAAGCGGTTTCGGGCCTCTGTCAACAACATCGCCCAAAACATAGAGCGTGTCGGAATCTTTCAGGTCAATTGCTTCGAGAAGTTTTATAAAACCATCAAGGTTACCGTGCAGGTCTGAAGTAACAAAAATCATTTAATCAATTCCTTATACATTTTGATGTATTCGTTTGCCGACTGTCCCCAACCGTTGTCACAGTTTAACGCGCGGCTGACAAGGTCAGCCCAGCAGGTGCTGTCGCCGAAACTTTCAACGGAACGGCGAATGGCATTAAGCATATCGGGAGCTGAATAGCTTTTAAAAGTGAACCCGTTCCCCTGTCCGTCGCCGCTGTCGGTCACGGAGTCTTTCAAGCCGCCGGTTTCCCGCACGATGGGAATTGTACCGTAACGAAGGGCAACCATTTGGGAAAGTCCGCAAGGTTCGCTTTTTGAGGGCATTAGGAGAATGTCACTCCCGGCGTAAATCTTTCCGGCAAGGTCGGGTATAAAACCTATATGCAGGCCGATCCTGTCAGGATATTTTTCTGCAATTTCTTTGAAAAAGATTTCATAAACCGGATCGCCTGCGCCGAGAACGGCCAGCTGAACATCGGATGTTAAGAGCAGTTCCTCAAGCACATCCACAACGAGGTCAAACCCCTTATGAGCAACAAGACGGGAGATGATTCCGATTAATGGTACGCCGGCCTTGACGGGCAAACCCAGGAACTCCTGCAAAGCCGCTTTGTTTTTTTTCTTGTTCTTTGGATTTTCTGCCGAGTAATTGAAGAAAATATCCTTGTCGTCCGCCGGATTATATCTTGCATCGTCTATTCCGTTTAGAATACCCTTCAATTTGAAACTGCGGGCGCTTAAAATCGGATCCAAACCGTGGCTGTACCAGGGGTCCATAATTTCCTTGGCATAAGTGGGGCTTACTGTTGTCAGCATATCCGCGCACTCAATACCGCCTTTCATGAGGTTAATGGCATTGTTGTATTCAAGGAGGGTTGCCTTATTCTCGGGCAAACCCAAAACATCGCTTAAAAGATCATGTCCGTAGATTCCCTGGTACTGTATGTTGTGAATAGTGAAAACGGTCTTAATGTTTTCAAAACCCGCTGTTTGGGCATACATGATGGAGTTGTAAACCGGAATTAACGCTGTTTGCCAATCGTTGCAATGGATAATATCGGGTTTAAAATCGATGTGGGGGATAATCTCCATAACCGCGCGGGAAAAGAAGGCAAAACGCTCGGCGTTGTCATAATGGCCGTAAAGGTTATCGCGCTTGAAGTAATATTCGTTGTCAAGCAGATAATAAATGACGCCTCCTGCCCGGGCTTCATAAATGCCGCAATACTGTTTACGCCATGCCACGGGAACAATAATACTTGTGATAAACTTCATTTGGTCCCGGTCTTCCTGCCTGATACCTTTATAAAGCGGCATAACAATCCGGCAGCCGATATTCCTTTTGCGCAGCGCCTGAGGCAAAGAGCCTCCGACATCGCCCAAACCTCCTGTAGCCATAAAGGGCAGTGCTTCGCTTACAGCGTAGAGAACCTTCATTTTGTATGCCTCCTTGTATTTGATAAGAAGTAGCAAAGTGTGACTTCGTCACGGGAAGAAGTGGAGAAGCAATAGGAGTTACGAAAAGATTGGGAAGATTTATTTCCCGTTCCACAACTTCTTTTCTACTTCTTCTCCACCTCTTCTCAACTTCTTCTCTGAGTTAAATTATTTCCAAACTGTCCCTGTCCGGTAAAGCGGGAAATGATACTGTTGGCAGCGTCTGATACCAATAAGCTACGCTTGCGATATCATCCTGCAGCGGCAGATAGCGGCCGCCTTCGCGCCAGCCAAGGGCTTGAATGGTGACTTTAAGATTCTCATCAAAGCGGATAGGGTCGGTGATATGCCAACGGTACAACCCGAACCGCTGCTGCGACTGGTACAGCCCGTCGGGGCAGATGACCTGCGACAGCCCCGCGTACGGGGTTGTGAAGCACTCATAGCGGTGCGTCTCCGAGTTTTCAAAGTTATAAGAACCGCAGAAATAATCCTCGGTGCCGGTGCCGCAGATGGTCGGATACTCATTGTCGCCGTCCATAAAGAACTTGATTTCACCCTCGCCCCACCAGCCGCGGTTGTTTACACCCCAGGCAAGGTAGGTGCCGACATACTGGCCTTTGCCCTTGATGCCGTCAACGATGGTATAAACTTCCTTGTACGGAAGGGGATTGACACGGCGGAACTGCGCGTGAAAATAAGCAGTGTCCGCGGGCACGTCAGCTAAACTGTAATCAATTTGATAATAAAGCGAATTGGTTTTGCCGCCAATATTTTCAATCGTCATGCGGCATTGTTTCACGAATGGCATCTGCCAATAGCAGTTGAAAGCGCGTCCGGGATTGACGCATACCGCAAGGGAGGAAATCGGAGCATAAATACCCCAGCCGCTGGCGAAGAAGTCGCCTAAAGGGCATTCGACGGAAGGCTGTTCCTGCCCGTCCCAGTAAATACGCAAAATGTAAAACCGCCAGTTGTCGCCGGGGGTGCACCAAATATGGTTGATAACGCCGGGACCTTTGATATCCGCCAAAACTCTTGTTTCCTTACTGCCGACAGCTATGCAGGGGTTTACCTTCCAGCCTTTGCCCAAATCTCTCGCGCAGCCGGCCGAAATGCCGTCATCCATTTCGCACCTTGCGCCGCCGCCGGCTTCTCCGGTAAAATTTTCCGCGCAGATAGAGCGGGTTTTCGCGTTGGAAAGCTGCCAAAGGTTGCCGAGTGAATTGTTCAGTCCGTCGTACATAGTTTGCACAATCCCTTCATAATTTTTGAGAAGCAATAGAGAAGCGTGACTTCGTCACGGGAAGAGGTAGAGAAGAGCGGTTTCACCGCGGGAAGTGGTTGAGAAGTACGGCTTCGCCGCTGGAAAAGGTTGTTAAGTATGGAAGTTTATAAATTTCAGGAAAAGCCCTCGTTCTCCAACTTCTTTTCAACTTCTTTGCTACCGCTTCCCAACTGCTTCTCAAATTTAAATAACGATTCCTTTGCCCACAAATACCGGGAAGTTCTCCGCGCCGCAAAGTGTCTTTCCGGGCTTGATAACGGCGTTTTTATCGGAAATGACACAGTTTATGTTGGCGTTTTCTCCAATAAACGAATCCTGCATGAAGATTGAATTGCTTACCTTAGCCCCCTTTGCAATATGAACACGGCGGAAAAGTATGCAGTTTTCGGCCTCACCTTCAATTTTACAGCCGTCGGCAACAAGGCAGTTTTTGACGTTTGAGCCCAAACCGTAAATCGCGGGCATATCGTCTCTCAGCTTTGTGTAAATAGGCCGCTCCGGTGTGAAGAGAGATGTTCTTCTCTCGCTGTTTAAAAGGTTCATGCTGATATCAAAGTAACTTTGCAGGCCGTCAATCATCAGGGAAAAACCGTCAGCCTTGTAACCGAAAATCTTTAAATTCCCGATATTTTCGAGAATGATATCCTGCTCGAAATTGCTTTTGTTTAAGCCGACTGCTTCGTTAATTAGCCTTTCAAGAAGAGCTTTTCTCATCACAATGATGTTGAGGGAATAATCGGCTTCACCGCGCCGGTTAAGCGCCGCTCCGGTTATTCTGCCGGTCTCATTCACCGTGAAGGTCATCATATCGTCGAGTTTTGGCGCGTCCCCGTGCTTATAAGCGATTGTTATGTCAGCGCCGGTTTCGGCATGCGTGCCTATAAGGTTGTCAAAGTCCAAATTGCATACAACATTACAGTCGCACATAATCACGAATTCTTCATTGGAACGGGAGATAAAACCCATGCTTCCGTTGAGCGCCTCTATTCTGCCGCGGTAAACCCCGCCGGAGCCCGCGCTCAAAAACGGGGGAAGTATAAACATACCTGCGCGCTTTCTGGATAAATCCCAGGGTTTACCTGTGCCCAAATGGTCCATCAAAGAACGGTAGTTGCTCTTTGTGATGACGCCTACTGTTGATATGCCGCAGTTAACCATGTTGGAAAGCGCGAAGTCAATCAGCCGGTAGCGTCCGCCAAACGGAACGGAACCCATCGTGCGAAGGCTGGTGAGCTCGGATAGCGCCGAATCATATGCGTTTGAATATATAATTCCCAATACATCGTGTGCTCTCATTATTCCGCCCCCTTTATATCAGTGTCGATCATTGCAGCGGGAGGCACTTTCGCGCCCTTGCCGACCTTCACGCCGGAACCCACAACCGCGACACCCCAGTTTTCAAGACTTTCCATATTTTCGGGACGCTCGCCGATAACGGCGTTTTCTTCAACGACCGCGTTTTCGGCGACAATGGCATATTGCACGACGGCGCCAGATTTGATCACGGTGCCGGGCATAACAATCGAATACTCTATAACCGCATCCTTTTCAACTTTGACATTGGCGAACAGTACGGAAAAATCAACCTCGCCCTCAATTTGGCATCCGCCCGCGATCATGGAATTTTGAACATTTGCGTCGGTTGAAATATAGTGCGGAGGAGCGGCGGGGCTGTTTGAAAAAATCCGCCACGAATTGTCGCTCAGGTCCAAATCGATTTTGGGATTTAAAAGGTCCAGGTTTGCGTCCCATAGGCTGTCAATGGTGCCGACATCTTTCCAATAGCCGTCAAACGGATACGCAAAGAGCCGCTCGCCGTTGCCGTGCATGGCAGGAATCAAATCTTTGCCGAAATCGTTGCTTGATTTTGAGTTTGCTTCATCGGCCAAAAGATATTCCCGAAGCTTGCGCCAGGAGAAGATATAAACACCCATAGAGGCTTTGTTGCTGTGCGGATTTTTGGGCTTTTCCTCAAAATCGGATATGGAGCCGTCGTCATTGACAAGCATCAGTCCGAAGCGCGAAGCTTCATCCCACGGCACTTCCAACATCGCAATGGTGCAGTCGGCTTTTTTCTCTTTATGAAATGCAAGCATTTTTGAATAATCCATCTTATAGATATGATCGCCCGATAAAATAACGACATATTCGGGGTCATACCGTTCAATAAAATTAATATTCTGATAAATAGCGTTTGCTGTGCCCTTGTACCATTCGGAGCCTTTTATTTGCTGATATGGCGAAAGAATATGAACGCCGCCGTTCATCCGGTCAAGGTCCCACGGCTGGCCGTTGCCGATATAATCGTTCAACTCCAAAGGTTGGTATTGTGTCAGGACGCCAACCGTATAGATGCCTGAGTTTACGCAGTTTGAAAGCGGGAAGTCAATAATCCGGTATTTGCCGCCATAAGGTACGGCAGGTTTGGCGATGTTCTTCGTCAGCACACCGAGGCGGCTGCCTTGCCCTCCCGCGAGCAGCATGGCTACACACTCATTTTTTTTGTACATATAGTTACCTCCTGATGGTTTGAAATTGTGCCTGTGATTGATAAACCGCGCATTGTTTTTATCCGGGCTTCGCTCTCGGTTTAACGGGCTTTTTCTTCAGATAAATAACCGAAAGCCCGGCTAAATCAAGCTCGATACTGTTTTTAAAGCCATGCATCGGCAATGCCTTGGATTTGACGCTTTTGCTTGTTCCGCTGCCGCTTCCGCCAAACTCTGCCGCGTCGGAATTGAAAACCACTTCATAGCAGCCCGTACGCGGAACGCCGATGATGTATTTTTCCCGTTTGACATTTGTAAAATTGCAAACGGCTATGATTTCTCTGCCGTCCTTATCCTTGCGGCAAAAGGCAATAACCGAATTGTCCGAATCGTCGCCGCTTATCCAATGAAAACCTTCCCAGCTATAGTCAATCTGCCAGAGCGCCGGAGTGTTTCTGTAAAAATGGTTGAGCGCGGCGGTGTATTCTTTCAGCTGCCTGTGCTTTTCATAATCCAAAAGCAGCCAGTCCAGTTCCTTTTGATAATCCCATTCAATAAACTGCCCGAATTCCTGCCCCATAAACAGAAGTTTTTTACCGGGATGTGCCATCATATAACCCAAGAAGGAGCGGACACCGGCGAACTTTTCCTCATAGCTGCCCGGCATTTTACCGATAAGCGAATGCTTGCCATGCACCACTTCGTCATGGGAGATCGGAAGCATAAAATTCTCGGAAAAGGCGTACATCAGCGAAAATGTCAATAAATTATGGTGGTATTTTCGCGCAATACCGTCCAGCGCAAAGTATTTGAGGCAGTCGTTCATCCAGCCCATGTTCCATTTAAAATTAAAGCCCAGGCCGCCCGCGTACACCGGTTTTGAAACCATCGGCCAGGCGGTGCTTTCCTCCGCGATCATCATCACATCAGGGAAGTTTTTAAAAACAACTTCATTCAGCTTTTGAAGAAAGGCAACCGCTTCCAAATTTTCCCTACCGCCGCTGCTGTTCGGCAGCCATTTGCCGGCATCCCTGCCGTAATCGAGGTAGAGCATTGACGCGACTGCGTCTACTCTGAGGCCGTCCAAATGATATTTATCAAACCAGTACATAGCGCTGGAGACAAGAAAACTTTGCACCTCGGTGCGGCCGAAATCAAAAACTTTTGTGCCCCACTGCAGATGCTCCCCTTTAACAGGGTCGCTATATTCATAACAGGCAGCGCCGTCAAAATTGCCGAGCCCGTGGTCATCCTTTACAAAGTGTGCCGGTACCCAATCTAAAATCACGCCAATGCCGTTTTCATGGCATTTATTGACAAAGCCCATGAAGTCCTTCGGTTCGCCGTAACGGGATGTGGGGGAGAAGTAGCCGGTCGCCTGGTAACCCCAGGAACCGTCGAAAGGATATTCGCTTAAAGGCATCAACTCAATGTGCGTGTAGCCCATTTCAACCACATAGGGCACAAGCTGTTCCGCCAGCGCGCTGTAAGGCAGTTTTGAACCGTTCTCATACTGCCGCCAGGAACCGGCGTGCACTTCGTAAATGTTAACCGGACTTTCGTAAACCGACGCGGTTTTTCTTTTACTCAGCCACTCCTCGTCGTTCCATTCAAAACCTTCAAGGTCATAGAATTTTGAGGCGGTGCCCGGGCGGGTTTCGGCATGAAAACAGTAAGGGTCGCTTTTAAGAAGCGTTTTTCCTTTGGCGGAAACGATATTATATTTATAAATGTCAAACTGCATAAGCCCGGTGACAAAGCCTTCCCACAGCCCTTGCGCGCTGAGCTTTGTGAGCGGATTTGCGGCTGTGTTCCAGCTGTTAAAATCGCCGACAACGCTTACGGCCGATGCGTGGGGGGCCCAGACACGAAACACCGTCGTGACATTGTCAAGCCGGTGGGCACCCATATATTCATAGGATTTAAAATTATTGCCCTGATGAAACAGATAGGACGGGACGGGATCGTTTTTCAAAAATACATCCTCTTTCCGGCGATACGCAACTTAAAGACTAAAACCGAAGTTGTATATATATTTTAAAATTATATCAAAATATAAGTTGGATTTCAAGTATTTTTGACTATTTTATTCAAAGTGTTGCCCAACTTTACGGGCTGGTTTTGGTAATATTGTTTAAAAAACAAGGATTTTCATGAAAGAATGATATTGAGGTATCGGAAAAACCATGATATAATTATCAGCATACTTTGATTTAATATTATTAAGTTAAACTTGGAGGTTAATGTTATGGAAAATTCTAATGCTGTTAAATTAAACGGCTTCGGGGGCAGCGTCATCGGCAGGGATGGCAGCGCTTTTGTTGAAACACTCGACGCGCCGGGCGGGGAGCTTTATGCTATCCATTTAACCGGAACCCATTACGAAATGGGGCGGCAGTACGGGACGATGCTGGCGGAAAAAATCTTAAAAAGCTGTGAGGTCATGAAGGCAATGCTGCGTGAATCCGGGTTGCCGGACGAGCACATAACCGTGGTCGGGAGCAAGTCGTGGTCACATTACGCCCAATATATTCCGGACATTTACCGGCAGGAACTGGCAGGCATCGTTGACGGAGCAAACGATTCCGGTGTCACGCTGAGCCTGGATCTGCTTGAAACAATAGCGGCAATTCCGGAGTTTACCAGTTACGGGCATATGGAAGAAATGATCGGGCAGCTCCTTGAGGAACCGCAGGAAGACCTGAAACCGGTATGGGACGGCAAAGAGCGGAATATCACTCCCATTACCTGCAGCGCCTTCATGGCGTGGGGAGAGCGGTGCGAGGACGGCAATCTGTACGGCTGCCGCAATCTTGATTGGTCAGAGGATACCGGAATGTCGCTGAACAAATGCGTCACGGTTTTTCACCCGATAAAAGAAAACGGCGAACCCGGCATCGCCAGCGCAACCTTTGGTTATATAGGCCTGCTCGGCTCGATGGCCGGCATTAATGCGGAGGGATTAGCACTCAGCGAAATTGGCGCTTTTAACGCCCGCGAAACCTTTGAGGGCAGACCCTGGCATTATGTGTTCCGCGAGATCCTGGACGGTGCCAAGAATATAGATGATACTGTTAACATCCTGAAAAACGGCAATTTCCTGCAGGGCTATTGTTTTGTAGCCGGCTGGGGAGATCCCCGCCGGAAGGGAACGCCGGCACATGCGCCGCAGGGCATATCCGTTGAAGTGGATGCCGTCAATACGGAAATTCTGTACGATGACGATCCGCAGGAGCGAAACGCGGTTTGTGTGGACACAAACGGAGACATGCTTCTTTTTAACGGCGAACCGGTATTTTACGGGCTGCCGCTGAAAAACGCGGTTTTCCGCGCCGACAGTGCTTTTTCGAAAACGGTGCGCAGCGGGCAATATGCGGACAGGGGTCCCGCGGGCAGCAACGGCAACGCAACGGAAGGCAGAACCTGGAAAACACTGTATAAGCCGATTTCGCTGATGATTGAAGCTTATAACGAGGGCAAAGCGTTTGATTTGGCCGGTATAGAAAAATGGCACTTCTCCGCCGAAAAACCCCGTGTGATGACCCGCGAAGATGCCTTGAATATTTGCAAAATGGCAGGGGACAACGACGGCAATGTAATGAGTATCTTTTACGATGCTACCAATCTTAAGGTTGGGGTCGCGTTTGAAACGGGCACCGGTGAAACATGGACGCCGGCGTCGATAGCCGGTTACGTTGATTTGGATTTGAGCAAGGTTTTTCAATAAACGAAAAGGTGATAAATCGTGTTTGCCGCCTTCTATAAAAAAATAGCCACTTGGCTGCTGGCATTTGCGGCGGTCATCGGCAGCTTTTCAAACTTTTTGTGCAAACAGGAACTGCCGGAGGCGGAGCATCCGACGGTTTCCGGCACTTTTATGCAGGCATGGGCGTTTGCGGATTTTGACGCTGATGCAATTGGCAGGCATTTTGATTCCCTGCTTGAAGTTGGGATTGACACCGTCATTTTACAGTGGACAGCCGAAACACCGGAAGGAAAATTCAAAACCGTTTATTATCCATCCACCCTCGCAGAGCAAAACCCCGCGGACGGCTCCGCCGGCGGCAACAAAAAGTTTGTTGAACGGTGCATGGCCGCGGCGCAGGCAAGGGGCATGAAAATCTTTTTGGGACTAAATGTTGCCGATGAGTGGTGGAGCAACTTTGTGAACGATACGCAGTGGGTTACCATGCAGGCGGAGCTCGGCAACCAAATAGCAAAAGAGATGTACGACCTCTACAAAGTGAAATACCCTACTGCGATGCACGGCTGGTATTTTGTGTGGGAGTTTTCAAACGCAATTTGGCCGTATGAGCGCCGCGGCGCCGATATGCTGAATATAAGTCTCGATTTTCTGACAAAACTTGACCCATCCATGCCGCTGATGCTCTCGCCGTTCATCGGTTCGGATATTTCACCGCTTCAGACACAGATTTCGTGGGTAAAGCTGTTTAACTTTACACGGTTCAGACCCGGTGATATTTACTGCTGCCAGGATTCTGTCGGCGCAGGGTTTATTAAGCTCGATGAACTGGACAAATATTTCTCAGCCATTAAAAACGCAGTAGATTCAAAGCCGGAATTAACCTTTTGGGCGAATAACGAAAACTTTACGCAGGCCGATTGGAGCAGCGCGCCGATATCCCGCTTTGTGGAACAGATGAAAATATCATCCAAATATGTCGAAAACCATGTGACTTTTGCTTATTCCCATTATTATTCGCCGGATATGGGGAAGCAGCTATTCCACGAGGCATATAAGCGATATTATTTGACCGGGGAGATAATTGACCCGGCGTAAAAATATTATAGATATATAAACAGAAACGAAGGTACCGGATAAGATGAGGCAAAGGCCGAACATTCTATTTTTAATGAGTGACGAGCACCGTTTTGATGTTGCGGGTTTTGCAGGCAATGAACTTGTCCGCACGCCGAATTTGGACCGCTTGGCGCAATCGGGCGTTGTGTTTACCAACGCCTATACGCCATCGCCGGTTTGCGTCCCTGCGCGGCAGTGCTTGCTGGCCGGGCAGCTCCCAAAAACATGCGGGTGCGAAGGCGCGTTTCCCTTGGCGCCGGGTTATATGACCTTCCCGCGCCTTTTTTCGCAGTACGCGTACCAAACCGTCGCCTGCGGCAAGCTGCACGCCAGGGGGCAGGACAACATGATGGGCTTTAACCGGCGAATCGGCTGCGAGGCCAATGTTGACAGAGCCTACATCGGCGGGATAAAGTCGGAGGAATTCAGCAAATACCAAAGACCCTTTATGGATTATAAATGGGATGACGCGAAAGAAATCAAGCGGGCGGGTATCGGCAACGCGCCGAACGTCACCGAAGACCGTTATACGGTTGACGGCGCAATAAAATTTATTAACGATTATTTTGTGAACCCATATTACGACAGGGAACAGTCCAACCAGCCTCTGCTGTTAAAAGTCAGCCTGGTGCAGCCGCACTATCCCTACAGCGCGAGCGAAGAAAAATTCTCGTACTACCTCAACAGGGTGAAGGTATATTCTAACCGGCAGCTGTCGGAACATCCGTTTTTGAAGCGCCGGGCTGTGATTCCGGGTGTTGACGCGAGCGAGCGGGAAATCAGGCGGTGCATTGCCGCTTATTACTCGATGGTTGAAACCGTTGATGAACACTTCGGAGAAGTTTTGCAGGCGCTTGAAAACGCCGGGCAGAACCTGGATGAATGGATCATCGTTTACACCTCCGACCACGGTGAGATGCTAAGCGAGCACTCCGTTTGGGAAAAACAGAAGTTCTATGAGGGCAGCGTAAAGGTTCCGCTCTTCATCCGTTATCCCGAAGTGTTCGCGGGCGGAAATACAGTTGACAAAAATGTGAATCTCTGCGATTTGTTCGCGACTTTCTGCGAGCTTTGCGGCATTCCCGCGCCGGACGGCTTGGACAGCCGCAGCCTTGTGCCTCTGATTCTTGGCAACATTGATGATTGGAACAACGAAACTGTTTCGCATTTTTCCGACGGCGGACATGACGCCGTTAAGGATAATAATTACGTTAACAATTTAATGATTAAACTTGACGATTTAAAATATCAGTATTATCAAAATATGCCCGAGGTGCTTTTTGATTTAAAACGAAACCCGGATGAGACCGTGAATTTCATTGATGACCCGGAATATTTTGCTGATTTACAAAAGTTCCGTGTCCGTTTGGCACAGCTTGGGTACGGAGAAAACGCAAAAAAATCAAAAAACAGTTGACAAACCAATTTTTGCTGATATAATGACTGTACAATAGAAAAAGTTTTTTCCAAAAAGACTGTGAAGGAAACAAGACACAGTGAAACATCAAGTTTCACCTTGCGAGCCTCAGAGAGCCGGTGTTTGCTGCAAACCGGTGCCGCAAAATGTGTGCATAACTCGTTCCGGAGTCGCCTGCCTGAAATCATAGGGCAGGACGCAAGACAGCGTTAAAGGTCAGGACCTTATTGGAGGTCTATGAGGACGGCTTTGCCGTTGAAGTAGGGTGGTACCGCGAGGAATGAAATCCACGCCCCTATGCAGAAGTTTAACTTTTGCATAGGGGCGTTTTTTATATGAACGAAACGGACTATCAAAACTTAGTTAAGGAGGAATTTATTATGAAGCAAGGCTGCAAAAAGTACATCCCGTTTGAGGCTGTTGAACTTAACAACAGGCAATGGCCATCAAAATCAATCGAGCACCCGCCTATTTGGTGCAGTGTCGACCTTAGGGACGGCAACCAGGCGCTGGTGGACCCGATGAACCTCGATGAAAAATTGGAGATGTTCAAAACACTTTGTGAGATAGGGATTAAGGAAATTGAGGTGGGTTTCCCCTCCGCTTCCGAAACCGAGTATGAAATCCTCCGTGAACTCATTGACGGCGGGTATATCCCGGATGATGTCACCATCCAGGTGCTGGTGCAGGCGCGCGAGCATTTAATCCGCAAGACCTTTGACGCTATTGAAGGCGCGAAGAATGTGATTGTGCATTTTTACAACTCAACCTCGAAGCTTCAGCGGAAGGTTGTTTTTAAACAGGATATGGCGGGCATCATCGAAATCGCCGTCAGCGGCGCCAAGCTGATTAAAACACTCGGCGATGAGGCGAGGGCAAGAAACGGGAGCAATATCCGCTACGAATATTCACCGGAAAGCTTTATGGGCACAGAACCCGATAACGCTGTTTTAATTTGCAGCGAAGTAATGGATGCCATCGGCGCGGATAAAGAGCATAAGATTATATTGAACCTGCCGTCCACGGTTGAAAGCAGCACCCCGAATTGCTTTGCGGACCAGGTCGAGTATTTTTGCAAGAATCTACCGAACCGCGATGCGGCGATCATCAGCCTGCATCCGCATAACGACAGGGGCACAGCGGTTGCGACCGCCGAGCTCGGCTTGCTCGCGGGGGCGGACAGAATCGAAGGCACCCTTTTCGGCAACGGCGAGCGCACGGGCAATGTGGATATTATTACGCTGGCGCTGAATATGTTCACCCAGGCAATTGACCCGGGGCTTGACTTGAGTAATATAAACAAGATTCGTGAAATATATGAACGCACCACCAAAATGATTGTTCCTGTGCGCCACCCGTATGTGGGTGAGCTGGTCTTTACGGCTTTCTCGGGCTCGCATCAGGATGCCATCAACAAGGGTGAGGCTTATATGAAGGACAGCAAAACGGAATTCTGGGAAATTCCTTATTTGCCGATTGACCCCGCGGATGTCGGGCGCGAGTATGAGCCGATTATCAGAATCAACAGCCAGTCCGGCAAGGGCGGCGTGGCCTTCGTTATGAGCAACACGTACGGTTACGATCTGCCGAAAGCGATGCACCCGGAATTCGGTCGGATTGTTCAGCATTATTGCGACAAGGTTGGCAGAGAGGTGCAGGCTGAAGAAGTGATGGAACTGTTCAAGAATGAATACATTGATGTTGATGAACCCTATAAGCTTATCAGCCATAAGTTCAATGAAGAAAGCGAAATTTATGATGATCTTCCCAAGGTACGCTTTGAGGGGCTGCTTAAAAATAACGGCAATGAGCCGGTCGAAATAAGCGGTACCGGCAACGGCCCGATTGACGCATTCTTTAACGCGCTTGCAACGGTCGGAATCAGCGGCTACAAATTCGTCAACTACTCCGAGCATGCCATATCAATCGGTTCCGATGCCAAGGCAGTCTCGTATATTCAGCTTAATTCGCCGGATGGCAAAAACATCTTCGGCGTCGGCATTTCGCACAATATCAACTACGCTTCCATCAAGGGCATTCTGTGCGCCATCAACCGCTCGCTTAAAATCTGATTTTTCTTGCCAAAACCTGATTTGTTTGTTAGTATAGTCGCAGTGCAAAAATATCCCGATGAAAGAGGTTATGAAATGAAAACATATAAGATCACCGTGCTGAAAGGCGACGGTATAGGCCCCGAGATTGTCGACGAAGCGATAAAAGTCCTCGATGCCACAGGGGAAAAATTCGGTTTCAGTGTCGAATATGATTTCCGGCTCATGGGCGGCTGCGCCATTGACGCGACCGGCGTACCGCTGCCGCAGGAAACAATCGACGCCTGCAAAAAGTCGGACTGCGTGCTCTTGGGTGCCGTGGGCGGTTCGAAGTGGGATACGCTTCCCGGGCATCTGCGCCCCGAAACGGGATTGCTGGGTATTCGTGCCGCTCTGGGGCTTTACGCCAATCTCCGCCCCGCAAGGATTTTTCCCGCGCTGAAAGCCGCTTCCCCCATTAAAACGGAAATCATCGGTGACAATCTGGATATTATGGTTATCAGGGAGCTGACAGGCGGCATTTATTTCGGCGAGCGGGGACGCTTGGAGAAAAACGGCGCTCAAGCTGCTTTTGATACGGAGATGTATACGGTACCGGAAATCCAAAGGATCGCCAATGTCGGCTTTGAAATGGCGAAAATCAGAAGCGGACGTCTTTGCTCGGTGGATAAGGCCAATGTTTTGGAATCCTCACGCCTTTGGCGGGAAACGGTTATCGAACTGGCAAAGGATTATCCGGAGGTTGAGCTTTCCCATATGTATGTGGACAACTGCGCCATGCAGCTGATCAACCGGCCGACACAGTTCGATGTTATTGTTACATCCAACCTTTTCGGAGATATCCTTTCAGATGAGGCATCCATGCTCAGCGGCTCCATCGGGATGCTCGCCTCTGCGAGTTTAGCGGAAGGCAGCTTCGGATTGTACGAACCGATCCACGGTTCCGCGCCGGATATCGCCGGCATGGGCATTGCCAATCCGCTGGCGACGATCCTTTCAACAGCTATGATGCTGAAATATTCATTGAATATACCGGAAGCCGCGCAGGCAATAGAAAACGCGGTCAACGAGGCGATGAAAACCATGCGCACGCCGGATATTTACGAAGAAGGTTTCAAAAAGGTCGGAACGGTTGAGATGGGCGACATGGTTGTTCAGTTGGTAAATAATCGGTAATTAAACAATAATTATAACAAGGAACGGTGAGTATAATAACTGATCGTTCCTTTTCTTATTTTGGAGTGCTTTTAAATAAAAAACTAAAGAAATATTTAAAAATAAGCATTGTGTTTTTAGAATTCACTTGGTATAATCTTTAAGAGTGAATATTGATAAAAAATTTAATATTTAGAATAAATTAATGCTTAATTTAACAAAAACTTCATGATTTAACCTCAAAAGCTTGATTTGTCTAAACCTTTCGAGCTGATAATTAGAAGAAAAGAATTTAAAAGGAGGGTAGCGAGCATATCGCAGTAACAACTAAAAAGTAAAATTAAAAGAGGAGTTGTAAAAATGAGAAAAATGACCAAAAAATGTATCTGTCTGCTAATGATAGTCACCCTTATGTTATCAACTGTTGCGTTTGCCTTTGCGGTCGATGGTGTCGCGTGTCCTCTCAAGGTTGAAATTACTACGAACAGAGACAGCTATTCTACCCTTGCCGTAGCAAAATTTACTGTTAAGGTTATAAATGTCAGCGAGACGGCGGTTGATAACATCAGTGTTGAAAATCTTGGTGAACAACTTGCGCCTCTTGGCAGCCGAAGTGTTATAAAGACCGAGACGGAGAGCCTTGCGCCGGGTGTGAGTATTGAGTTTTCATTTAAGGTGACGCTTAACAAAAACACGGTTGATTTAAGCGGTATTCAGCGTTCAACTCTCGCATTTGTAAGAATGTGGTACAAAAATATTAATGTTGTTGATAATGGGTTTGACAATCAGAGATATTTCTTTGACACCACAAAAACCTTATCATTCGGGAAATTCTGTGTGACAGATATTGTAAGGGTTTGGTATGGTCAAGAAATGCTTTCCAGAGATAGACTTATTGAATTTAATGATGGTGTAAAACCAGAAGTAACAATGGACGAAGAAGATGGTATACCAAGTTTCATATTGGGCTCATATACCAATAGAACCATTCTAAACGCTAAAGATGCTATTGATTCGTTAAAAGATGTTCAAGGATTTATGTATGTTGCAAACCCAGCGGAAGAGTTTGAAGTCATTGGCGTGAGTTCAAATGATGGAATAACACAATATAATCTTCAACAAGTGCATAAAGGAATAAAGATATATGCAAAAAATATAATTATAACCATTGATGATTATGGAAAAGTAATATCGTTAAGTGGAGATTACGAGCCTGGAATTAATGTGAACACAACTCCAACAATTTCAGATATAGATGCAAATAATGTGGTTGTTGGTCTTTTAGGGTCAGAAATCGATGTTAAAAACATTGGTTTGACTATCTATACAATGTACAATAACGAAGACAGTTTAGTCTGGCAGGTCGAGGTTACGGGTTTTGTAGTTAATGAAGAAATTCATCGATATTATTTTATTTCAGCAGTTGATGGCAATATAATTTGTAAAATTGACCTAATACAAACAGAAACCGTTACAGGGTCTGGTGTTGATGTGAACGGTACAACCCAAACATTTAATGCTTGGAAAAACTCACCAACTTCATATGAAATGTATGATAAAGTCAGAATGATTTCAGTCTACAATGCAAACAAAGTAAAAGTCCAAAAGGAGTGGCCGGATGTCAACTCGTTCAAAATGTGGGATAATAATTTGCTAAATGATATTGAACCAGTTGAAAGTAACAATAATACATGGCCAGATAAAAATTCAGTAACATTGATAAAAAATGTTGCCGCATGTTACGATTATTATTATAACAGTTTTAGACGAGTTGGTTTTGATGGCAATGGAGGTGAAGTTGTCGCAGTTTATAATGATGCATTTCAAAGTGGCAACAATGCATACAGCAGCGGATATAAGGGCTATTATTTTACATTACTTTGTTTTGGTTACAATTTGGGCGTTAATAAACTCGATGTTGTTGCACATGAATATACTCATTCTGTTGAACGATCTATTAGTAACATGACTTATCAAAGTGAATCAGGTGCACTTATGGAAGCATACTCTGACATAATGGGCGAAATCATCCAAAATGATAATAGTTGGGTACACTCTAATCAACGCAATTTAATACAACCTGGTCTATCGGGGCAATGTGCATCTCCCGATAGAGTTAATGGATCAAATTATTGGAGCCCAAATGACTTATCCTGGGATGCTGGTGGCGTTCATGTTAATGCAACTATCATTGGTCATGCGGCCTATTTAATGTGGTTAAACGGGATATCTGACAAACAGGAACTTGCAACAGTTTTTTATCGTTCGCTAAGATATTTGAGCGCTACATCCGGATTTGATGAATGTCGTGCTGCTGTTTTGGCTGCGGGACGGGATATGAATATTGGAGCAACAAAAATTAATATTATTAAAAAGGCCTTTGATGATGTAAATATCAAAAATAATGGAGAAGTGTTCTTTGCATCAGGTAAATTATCAGGAAAAGTTGCAAGCACAGCATCGGGGAATCCTGCAATACCAGGCGCGACAATTGTAGCAAAAACATGTTTCGGAATTTCTCTCGGGCGTACAGAATCTGGCGCTGATGGTAAATTTGAATTAAAGTTACCACCTAATTATATTCCAATTTACGAAAATATTGGTTTGCCAATTGAGTACTATTCTATTGAGGTTTCTGCACCTGGTTATCTGACACTACCTAAATCTGATATAATTATAAAAGCTGATGAAACAACATATATACAAAATCCAATATTGCTCAAGGTTAATACGGATCCAAGTACAACTGAATTCAAAACCGGAGGTAAAGTAATTGACTCGCTTAATGGCCAAGGCGTTTCGGGCGTAACTGTAAAATTTAGACAAGGCCATGGTAAAACATCTGGTGAATATGCAAAAAGCTCCGCAGGAACAGTTGTTTCCTTAACAACAGATGCAAGCGGAACTTATATAACAAAAGCATTACCATATGGTTATTTTACTGCTGAAGTTTCAAAAGATGGCTATGTGACTGGTTATACTGATGTGTTTTCAAGTGATGAGGATTCTGTTGGACTAAACCAAAACATTTCAATTACCAGGGTTATGCCAGAAGGTCAATATCGTATTGTCCTCAGATGGGGATTAAACCCAAGCGACTTGGATTCTCATCTAACAGGACCATTAGCGGGTGGCGGTAGTTTTCATATATATTTTTCCAACAAAAACGCATATAATAATGGCGTATTGGTAGCAAACTTGGATTTGGATGATGTTACGAGTTACGGACCTGAAACAGTAACATTAAATCCGGACATAAGTGGTACATTCAAATATTTTGTACATCATTATGCAGGAAGTGGATCCATTTCCACATCATCAGCACAAGTTCAGCTGTTCAAAGGAAACACGTTATTAAGTACATATAATGCCCCCACAGATCAGGGTGCTGGCATAATATGGAACGTGTTTAACATTGAGAATGGCGTGATAAAAAACATCAACACAATTACAAACAGTGTAAGTCAAGCACAAATTGTAGAAGAGAGCAAAAGCTGAATCTAATAATTATCCGCTAAAATTTGGCTCAGCCATTTTGGTGAAATATTCCAAATGGCTGAGTTTGTAGCCTTTTGAAAGATTCTATATAATGATGAACAGGAGAGACCAAATTGAAAAATCTTATAATTTTATCAATTTCTTTAATGTTACTTTTGTGTTTTTCGAGTTGCTCAAAAAATGCTGACAAGGATAAGTCTTCAAAAATCGGTTTTTCGGAAACGTTTGGTTCTAATTCTTTGTCTGTGCAAAATGAAACTACAAATAAAAAGACTATAAACGATAATACGACTGATAAGAGCAATAAAAACGCAGAAACACTTTCCGATTTCGAAAAGAACCTCATCACAAACGCTTTGGGAGAAGATGCCGAATTCAAAGGCTATGATCAATTATCCGAAGATGAAAAATCATCAATAAAAGAAGCGGCAAAGAAGGATGGAACCGATGTTTCGTTTGACGATGATGTTATGATTGTCAAAAATGAAGACGGAGAACTGGAGTACGGAAATGTAACTGTCGATGAGGAACTCATATTTGATTTGATACCCGCCCCGGAAGTGGGAAAGATAACCATGAAAGGCACCGTTGCTGAAGGCGAATATGCCCTTCTAATCGTCAATATTTCGGCAGAGCAGGCAAAACAGTATACAGAAACACTGAAAAAAGCAGGTTTCAGAAAGAATATTGAAGAAGATTCGGAAGACGGAGGTTTTGTTTTTTACGCCGAAAACTCCGACGGAAGTTCAGTTGAAGTCTCCCATTTCGGCAGCATGATAATGATTAACTTGGTTAAATAGCAGTTTGCAGAGCAGGTCATCTTTTCAAAAATCCTAAGAATGAGCGTAATCATAAGTATTAACCCAAAAATTTCGATATAGCATTTAAAAATTGCCCTCCAAACAAACTTTGTTTGGAGGGCAATAATTTACCGTAATAGAGAAGTTTTAGTTAACTTATGCCAATTCTACGAGTTCCGAATACTCTCCGCCTATTTCGCTTTCAACTTTAACATCCGCAATGAGTTTGCCGCTGGCGTTGACATATAAATCAATTTTATCAAAACTTTCGATTGCCGGAACACCTCTTACCGCTAATTCACTGTTAACCGTTTTGATTATTTGTGTATCATTGAGATTGAATATAGACGCTATATCATAATCGGTGACTGCTTTATCGGTGATATAATTATAAGCATAATGGAAATTTGCGGTAATGTATTCGCTTTCCATTAATCCGTAAGAGGTTGTAATAGAAATGAAGATGATGCTGTCTCTAATGTTAGTCTCATAGGAATAAATATATTGCTCCCTGTAATCATTCGCATTGCCTGCGTCAAAATAAGCTTTTTCAATATTTGCTTTTAATTTGTCGATTTCCAAATTGATTTCCAGTGCTCCCAGGTTTTCAGATTCAATACGGGGAAGTTTGATATCAAAACCGGGTGTAAAGCCGTTGTTAACAGGGTATGCTTTTTTCAGCGTATAATAGGTGAACACCTGCGGCGGTTCGGATTGAACAGCTGTTTCGGTAATTAAAGTTTTATCTGTTATTTTTGTTGTTGTCACCGCTGAAGCGGCGGCAGTCATCCCTTCCTGCGTTTCGGTTTTTGATATATTGCCTTTAGCCGGAAGCAGAGCGCATCCGGCTAAAAAAAACAGTACTGAAATACCGGCGCTGATTGACAAAAAACCTGTTTTTTTCAAACGAAGACTCCCTTTATATAAAAATTAAAGATGAGGCGGATTTTATAAATCATAAGGGGTATGGACGAATATCCTTACTGCCCGTCCGGAGAACAAGCTTAAACGGTGGACTATGACAACTTAACTTTGACCGAATCTTTTCCGCCCGACGCATTATCAATAAATACATCCGCCCAAAGATTGCCGGCTTTATCGACAAAAAGACTGACATTTTCCAAATTGTCAAAATGAGCGTTGTAAAAATCAATATTTACGTTCGAGTTAATAATCTCCAGAATACCGGATTCTTCTAATCCAAATAATTTTGCAAAATTATAATCTGAAACCAATATATCGGATGAATAAATCAATGCATCAGACAAGTAGTCGTAAATAAAATACTTATGAGTAACAACGGGAGCGGTTCCCATTATTTCATGGGATAAGAAAAGGGAAATAAAAATAAAACTGTCTTTTTTAAATGAATAATAGGAGTAATCATAATACTCTTTGAAAACATTTATGTTCCCGCTTACCAAGTTATATTTGTTTTTTACATCTTCTTTAATTAAGTCAATTTCGGTATTGATTTGTGAAGCCACCTGTTTAACGGAATCAATCTTTGGAAGCTGGACCATAAAGCCTGAAGTGAAATTATCTGCCTTTGCTGTTTCATTAAGTCCATATGCGGTACTAACCTCCGGTGCGGCTATATCAGGCGCTGTTGTAGTAATAGTTACTTTAGTTGTTGTGAGAATTTCGTCGTTCGGGTAAATGTTGTTTGTAAGGGCTAATTTAATAAAAATTCCGATAAATAGGAAAAAACATAATACCAGCAGAATATAAGCGACTTTTTTTGAGGCACTGGTCTTTTTGAACCAATTTTTGTATTTCCTGTAAAGATATTTCGGCTTGTATTTGCCGATTTTTCTGTTTGCGTTGTATTTAAATTTCCGGTAACTGTTGATGAAGCCGCCTTTTTTTTTGCTGTTATGATTGCTGCTGCTATGATGATCACTGCTGCTATGATGACCGCTGCTGCTATGATGACCGCTGCCGCTGTGATGACCACTGCCGCTGTGATGACCACTGCTGCTGTGATGACTGCCGGTACGATGGTCACTGCTGCTGTGATGATCACCGTGACTGTGGTGTTCACCGCTGCTGTGATGTTCGGAATGCTCACCGGTGCTTATATGGCTGCGGCTGTTATTTGCGTTTTCTGCTTGTTTATTGCCATTGCTTTGATAACCTGTATCATTGTCAGCATTTTGGATATCCGGTTTGTTTTCCATAACGGCCGCACCTTTCAAAAAAATGTGATAAATATTTTAGAACAAAATGAAATTATGTTTAAGGGTAATTTAAGATCAGATTTTATTTATTACGAAACCCGTTAACATGACTATTTAATATATTAACAAAACAAGAGAAAACAGTCAATAATAATAGTCATAATAAATTGTAATGCGTTAGTATCACATGCACAACAACGGGGTTCCTGATCCGCAAAATTATCGGATGCTTATAATTGCAGCGCTCATACTAAGTACTCGTAAAAACCTAACTAAAAAATCCTCACAAAACCTCATAATACTATTCTGCATTAAAATGGAGAATCGTATGAATCAAAGCTTTTGCTTGATTTTTGAGAGGTTTTTAATCGTGAATTAGTATCAGCTCATCAAAAATAACATAGATTCTTGTACTTTTAACTGCAAAAACAAAATTATTCCAAAGTTTTATGAAAAACGGGATGTTTATTTCATTTGGCGGAGGGCTGCCGTCGTCGGTAATAAAAGCCTGCGTCATACAGATTCCGCCGGGACCTAAAAGCTGCGCCCGTACATGGTATCCGATTGTGTCTTCATAGGAATTTAAATCAATCGTGTTACCTGTAGCGATAACATTATCATCCTTGGCAATCCATTGAATTGTATCATAACCGGTGCCTTGGATTGTAATTTGATCCTTGTTGTCATCGACCGAGATACTTGTTATTGCCGGGTACTCAACCGGTTCGGCGGAACCGGTTTGGGCATATTGTCCGCAAGCAAAGAAGGTCCCGTTTTCCATGGCCGTACGCACATTCGCAAGATTGTTTGACGGCATCATAAAAATTTCAAACCCCGAGTCGATATCGCTGATTTTGTGGGAATCGCTGTTTGAAAATCCCCATACATTTCTGCCTGACGGGATAACACTTTCAAGCAAGCCGTCCCAAAGCACGCGGTCATTGCGTGTTGCCGTGTCATAGCTGTAGTTAATTTCGATACCTAAACAGGAAGGATATTCTTTCAATAAATCCGCAAAGAACTTAATATTCTTTGGGTCTTTTGCAATGCTTGCATCATTTCGCGACTTAAGCCAGTCTCCGGGGTGGTTAATATGCGAGAGACCGCCAAGTTTATCAACTGCGGCAATGCAAGTTTTGTAATCGTTTTCTTTACCCCATATTCCATAGCCGTAATCGAGAAAGAAACTGTTGACATGTGTTTTTGTTAAAGTGCCGGCATTCTGTTCAATTCCGTAAATGACATCCGTCATGCCTCTGCCGCCGCGGTCAGAGCCGGTGGTAATCTCTTGATATCTTTTTTCTGTAAGAAGTACCGGTTTTTTAAAAATCATATGATAACCGAGCAAAGGAACAGGGATGGGCGTAATATTCCAGCCTCTGTTTACAGCACCGTGGTCCGTTATAGCCAATATATCGTAACCCTTTGCATAATAAGCTTCGACAACTTCGGAAAAGGGATCGTCCCCGTCGCTGACTGTGGAGTGCGTATGTAGGTTTGCCTTGTAATGCCCCCATGTGGCCCATTCTACTGTTTCATACGGGTTCGTTATTGTAAAGCTTTTCGCGCCCGAAACATCCTGCGCAGCGGAAGTGCATATCCTAAAAGGAACAAGCAAAGCCGCAATTACAACTAATAAATGAACGCTTTTTAAAACCTTGCTTTTAGCCATTGTAAAGCACTCCTTTTTATAGATTGTTAAATCATACTAATTACTCATAAAAACCTAACTAAAAAATCCGCATAAAACCCCATAGTACTATTCTGCATTAAAATGGCGAATAGTATGAATCAAAGTTTTTGCTTGGTTTTTTAGAGGTTTTTAATCGTGAATTAGTATCAGTATATGTTATATATATCCGGCTGTCAACAAACGAAACAGGCCTCCGGTTTATTGGAGGCCTGTTGTCGAAATCGGCTTATTTTTTTGCAAGTTCCTTGACAAGTTCGTCAATGATCACATAGATCCGCATGCTCTTAAACGCAAAGACAAAATCATTCCAAAGTTTTACGAAGAAATTATCCTGAGGTTCGGGAGCAGATGTGCTGCCGTCATCGGTGACAAACGCTTGAGTCAAGCAGATACCGCCCGGGCCCTTGAGCTGCGCGCGCACATAACAGCCGATCTGGCTTTCATAGGCGTTGAGGTCAATGGTGTTGCCGGTTGCGATAATTTCACCCTTGGCAACCCATTCAATGGTATCGTAGTCGGTGCCTTGGATGGTGATTTGATCAAGGCTGTCGTCAATTGTTATGTTTGTGACAACCGGATAAGAGCCTGTGCCTCTGAAGCTTTCACCCAGCTCGGGTTTGGCAATGCGCCCGCAGGCAAAGAAGGTGCCGGTTTCCATCGCTGTGCGAACATTAGCAACTGTATTTGAAGGCATCATAAATATTTCAAAACCCGTGTCTATATCATCAAAATTATGCGAATCGGCGTTGGCAAAGCCCCACACATTCCGGTCAGCGGGAATAACGCTTTCCAGCAGTCCGTCCCAAAGCACACGGTCGTGCCTGGTAACCGAATCATGGCTATTGATTACCTCGATGCCGAGGCAGGAATCATACTTTTTCAGGATATCAGCGAAGAACCTAATGTTTTTCGGGTCTTTCGCGATATTTACATCCTTTGCTGATTCGAGCCAGTCACCGGGATGGTTGATGTGGGAAAGACCGCCGGCTTTCTGAACACCTGCGATTGTGGTTACATAATCATTTTCTTTGCCCCACATGTTTTGACCGTAATCAACAAAGAAACCGTTAACATGGCTTTTGGTCAAAACAGCGCCGTTGAGTTCAATTCCAAACGGAACATCTGTCATACCCTTGCCACCGCGGTCATGTCCGGTAGTGATCTGATAATATCGCATATCGGTAAGAGGAACCGCTTTTGTGAAAAGCATGTTGAAACTCAGCAACGGAACGGGGGTTGGGGTTGCATTCCAGCCTCTGTTTACAACCGCGTGGTCGGTCATTGCCAGAATGTCATATCCTTGGGCATAATAAGCTTCGATTACATTTGCAAATGAATTCTCGCCGTCGCTGACGGTTGAATGGGCATGAAGATTTGCCTTGTAATGATTCCAGGTGTTCCAGTCAACGCTTGCGTAGGGGTTTGTTATTTTGAAGTTATTATTGCCGGTGGCATCTTGTTGTGCAGCGGTGCTTAATCCGAAAGGAATAAGCAAGACGGCTGACAATAAAAATGCGAGAACGCGTTTGTACAGTTTTTCAAAATTCATATAAATAGCTCCTTCTGCATTCAAATTCATGAAGAACAATATAGTCAGTATAAGGCAAGTAAACGCTTCTGTCAACCAATTATAAAGCCCCAATCTCGCGGTTTGATTAACGAATAAATTAACGCTTGTTAATGGAATTCCGTAATCAGTGCGTCAATAATAACATAAAGTCCGGTGCTTTTACCGGCAAAAACAAAATCATCCCAAAGCTTTTAAGTGCGGTATATAAGATACCTTATCAGTGCGACAACTCTGATTCCGGTAAAAGCCAATACAAATTTTTCCCAAAGCCTCTCGTATATCGGAATAACCGGGTCTTCGGGCGCCGGGCTGCCGTCGTCCGTCACAAAAGCCTGGGTGAAGCAGATCCCGCCCGGGCCTTTCAGCTGGGCGCGGACATAACGGCCTATCCGGCCCTCATACCCGTTCAGGTCAATCGTGTTGCCTGTCGCAATAACCTCTCCCTTTGCAATCCACTGAATCGTGTCATAATCAGCGCCTTGAACGGTGATTTGGTCGGTGCTGTCATCAACGGATATGCTTGTAACCGTTGGGTATTTGCCTGATGCGGTGAAGTCCTCTCCGAGTTCATTGAACGCGTTTCGGCTGCAGGCGAAAAATGTTCCGTTTTCCATCGCAGTTCGGACATTTTTAATGGTGTTTTCCGGCATCATGAAGATTTCGAATGCTGAGTCAATACTGTCTTCGTTATGCGAGTCACTGTTTGCGAAAGCCCATATGTTCCTGCCTTTTGGGATGACATTTTCAAGAAGGCAATCCCAAAACACCCGGTCATTACGTGTTGACAAGTCTGTTGAGTTTACGATTTCGATACCGAGACAGGAGCGGTATTTAACAAGCAAGTTACTGAAATACCTGATATTTTTCGGATCCTTCGCGTTTTTAACATCATTTTTTGCCAGAGTACGGTCACCGGGGTGGTTGATATGCGTTAGCCCGCCAAGCGCGTCAACCGCAGCTATGGGTGTTTCATAATCGTTTTCATTTCCCCATTTGTCCTGTCCGTAATCAACAAAAAAGCTGTTGACATGTGTCAGCGAAATTGATGCGGCATTCTGCTCGATGCCTAACGGCACATCAAGCATACCTTTTCCGCCGCGGTCTGCGCCTGTTAATATTTCGTTGTAGCGGGCATCGGTAAGGCAATGAGGCTTAGAAAATATAGCATAATAACTGATAAGAGGAACGGTTTGCGGCTGGACGTTCCACCCTCTGTTGACAACTCCGTGATCGGTCATCGCCAAGATATCATAACCCTCGGCATAATACGCTTCAATTGTTTTGTTAAAGTCTAAAGGGCCGTCGCTTGCGGTCGAATGCGTATGGAGGTTTGCTTTATAATGCTTCCAGGTGGTCCAGTCAACCGTTGCATAGGGGTTTGTTATTGTATAGTTTTTGGAACCGTTAATATCATCCGCCGCGAAAGCACTTATACCGAAGGGAATAAGCAGGGAAATGATTAGAGTAAGCGGGAGCGCGCGTTTTGTGAGTTTTTTGATAATCATTTGTAAGCCTCCTTTTCATCTTCATCTGACATCTCGGTTACAGCTTATTATACTAACCACCAATAAAACGCATTGAATCATATACTAAATTACTCATAAAAACCTAACTAAAAAATCCGCATAAAACCCCATAATACTATTCTGCATTAAAATGACGAATAGTACAAATCAAAGCTTTTACTTGGTTTTTTAGAGGCTTTTAAATCGTGAATTAGTATTAGCGGTCTTTTTGCGCCGTACTGCGTTGTCCTCCTTGCCTTGCGACAGCAAAGCTTCGTCTT
>CAZVJW010000022.1:0-59490 GCA_964627535.1 uncultured Eubacteriales bacterium | reverse complement strand
ATAGTTGGTTTTTGTGCATGTTTTTCTTGGATTTTCTTAAGTTGACAATGTTACCTGTCAGGGGAAATGTCACGAAGTGACAAAAGGGTTCCTGTTTTCGGAGAAAAGGGGGACCGCATGACTGCGGCTGAAGTCCGTAGCCGGGGCTAAAACTCGGTTTTAGCCGGGGCTAAAGGAAACCTTAAGCCGGGGTGGTGGGATTCGCCCTTTGGAAGCGACACAGTATGTGTCGCGGTCTCCAATGAAAAAATTATACATTGCCTCACCCAAAAATGCAACAAGTGAAACTTGCCCTGTTCCCCAACTTCTTCCTAACTCTTTCCTGTCGCAGACGGTCTGTAAATCAACATAATTAATACACAAAACCAATGATATGTGTATTAAATATTTTACAGCATTTTTTGTTAATCTTGACATTTATTAAAACAGGGTATATAATTACCACCAAAAGGTACTATTTAAAAAATAAAATGTTACGTTTTGGTGGTGAAATGATGAAAGAAAAACGAATAAAAAAGGCTGAAGCCGTTTTTTCGGCTGCCGGGCCTGTCGTCCGCAACGCAATTCTGAGGCAAAACAATTTTTGCAGCAAGGATGTTTCTGAGCTTGCTGCCGCGGGATATATAACGAAAATTAAAACCGGATATTACGCCTGGAGTTCAACTTTTGAAAAACTCAGTGATATTGAAATTGTTTCACTTGTTATCCCTAATTGTGTTTTCACCCTGAAAACTGCGGCGCAATATCATAATCTGTCATCGGTTATTCCCGCAACTATTGACATTGCGTTGCCTTCCGATATGCGCAATCCCGTGCTCCCGGATTATCCTCCGGTAGTGATATATAAATCAATTAAAAAAATTTATAAAATCGGTGTGGAAGAAATATCTATGCGATACTGTTGTGTAAAAATGTATGACCGCGAACGAACCGTTTGCGAATTCTTTCGAATGCGCCTGCAGTTCGGCGAAGACATCGCCCTTGAAATACTCAAAAACTATATGTCGGGCACTAAAAATATTCAAAAGCTTTATGAGTATGCGGATGCCATACAAATCAAAGGCGTTATCAAACCATATGTGGAGGCGCTGATATGAATAATGCCGATAGTATAAAATTCAAACTCAAGCAGGTAGCCATAGCGGAAGGCAAACCGTTTGACTATTTTCTTATGCACTACTTCATTGAAAGGCTGCTTTACAGGCTGTCGATTTCGGAATATGCCGGAAACTTTATTCTGAAAGGCGGGCTGTTGCTCTATGCCATATTTGAAAATGATGCGCGGGCAACAAAAGATATCGACTTTCTTGCCCGCCGGATTAAAAATACTCCCGAAGAACTGACTAAAATATTCGCGGAGATATCTGCGGTACCTTCGGATGATGCCGTGAACTTTGAATCCGGCTCAATATCAGCCGAACGTATAAACGAGGGTGCGGATTATCAGGGAGTACGAATAAAACTAACCGGGTACCTTGACCGGAGCCGTCATGTTTTACAATTTGACATTGGCTTCGGTGATGCGGTTTTCCCGAAACCTGTCAAAATGGACTACCCGTCTCTTTTGGAAATGGAACAGCCGCACCTGCAAGTGTATTCATTGGATTCTGTTATAGCCGAAAAATTTCAGGCAATGATTTTTCTTGCCGAAGCCAATAGCCGGATGAAGGATTTTTATGATATATACAAACTGATGCGCTCATATAACTTTGAAGGCAAAATTTTATATAATGCTGTTTTGCAGACGATAAAAAGAAGAAAAACTCCACTTTCAACTATTCCGTCAATTTTTAAAGATGAGTTCGCTGATCTTAAGGATAAGCAAGTTCAGTGGAATGCATTCATCAAACGAATAAATGCCGTTGAAGATTTGAGCTTTCAAGATGTTATCAGTGGTATCAAAATCTTTATGTGTCCGATATATGATTGTGTTCTTTTGGATAGTGAGTTTGAAAAAAGTTGGAATTGCACAAAGGGCGAGTGGGTTTAAAAAATACTGAATAAAGATAAAGAAAAAGCTCCGAAAATCTTCTGATTTTCGGAGCTTAAAGCTATTCATGCAAATGCGAATATTGCTTACTTCGCGGTGGTGGCTTCCGTCTGCCTGAAATAGGTTGCAGCATTGCCCGAACTAACATCCGTTAAGGTCAGCGAGTTTTCTTCGATAACATATTTGTAGGTTTTCGTAACGCTTTTTATCAGAACTGTGCCGGTCAAGGTGACGGTCTCCGCCTCCGTATCCATGGTATAGGTGCCTGTCACCGGCACACCCAAAACGGAAAATTCCGTAACGCCGCCCTCTGAGAATTTGTACCCGACCAATCCTGCCGAATCCTTCCATTCTCCGATAATCTGAGCCTTGGGGCTTGCTATGCAGCCTGCGAAAGCTGTAATAAATACCGCGCATACCAAAATCAACGCTGTGATTCCAACTATCTTTTTCATAATCAGTCTCCTCTTTATTTTTTTGTTTACAATTTATTATATTACAATTTAGGAAATATGTCCAGCGTTATTTTTATCCGCTCCGGTCGTTGCGTTGCTCTTGCCGAAAAATCATCGCTGAATAGATAATTCATCTCGCTGGGTATCCAACTAAAAAAATCAACAGTACCGGATAACTTCGTGCCAACGCTCCTATTGAAGGTGTTACAAAGCGGTATTACACGTTTACTATATAACAGGGAATTAAGTCGTTGCATTATTGGGAATGAAGTCGTTGCATTATTGGGAATGAAGTCGTTGCATTATTGGGAATGAAGTCGTTATATTATTGGGAATGATATCTTGACATTATTGGGAATTAATATATAATACTAAGTATTGAGGGGGTGTTAAAAATATATTTACCTAGATTAATTGAACAAAGCATCAAGGACAAACTAACCTATATTGGCGCGATTCATATCGAGGGGCCAAAATGGTGCGGGAAATCTACAACAGCATCCTTGTTTGCAAAAACGACGGTTAAATTACAAGATCCCATTATCTTTAACAGATACAGAATATACGCGACAACAAGCAAAGAGGATTTGTTTTATGGAGCGAAACCGCTACTGTTTGATGAGTGGCAAAAAATACCGGAGATATGGGATTTCGTCAGACTGGATGTTGATGATCATCCGGGTGAACCCGGTCGATATATATTGACCGGATCTGCAAAACCTGTTGTTGATAATACAAGGCATTCCGGTTCCGGACGAATTGCAAAAATCAAGATGAGACCCATGTCCCTGTTTGAATCAAAGGACTCTTCCGGTGAAATATCACTTAGCGAATTTTTCAATAATCCTGACTATCATATCAGGGGCGAATCTAAATTAACGATTTCTGACCAGGTTAACCTAGTATGCAGAGGCGGTTGGCCGGGCATTCTTCAATCACCAAAATCAAAGGCAGCTAATTATGTCAGAGATTATTTTGAAGGGCTGGTCAATGCAGATGTTACTGATGTTGATGGTATTAAAAGAAGTCCCAATAAGGCTAAAGCAGTTTTAAGAACATATGCCCGGGGAATTTCAACTTTAACAGATTATCAGACAATGGTAAAAGATTTGGAAAATCTCGGCGAAGGTATCGATATAAAAACATTAAGTTCGTATATTGACGCGTTCGAAAAACTATTCATAATCGAAAATGTTGAAGCCTGGACACCAAAGCTGCGAAGTGCCGGTAAGATCAGAACGAAAGCGAAAAAGCAGTTTACGGATCCTTCAATCGCTGCTGTTGCGTTAGGTGCAGGCGCCATTGATTTGTTGGCTGACATGGAAACTTTCGGATTTTTCTTTGAATCAATGGTTACTCGTGATTTAAGAGTTTATCTTGAGCCTATCCACGGAGAAGTTTTTCATTATCGCGACAATACCGGTTTAGAAGTCGATTGTATATTGAAATTGGATGATGGGAAATGGGCAGCGGTAGAAGTGAAAGTCGGTGGAAACAAAATAGACGAAGCGGCAGCGAACTTGTTGAAGTTCAGGGATCGTATTGATACGGAGCATATGAAAAAACCAAGTTTTCTAATGGTGATTTATGGCGGACAGTATGCTTATAAAAGGCCGGATGGTGTCTATGTGGTGCCTGTTGGCTGTTTAAGAGACTGATTCGCTTTTATAGTAGGAATTTCGTTCCCAATCTAACATCTAATTTGGACGAAAAGGTAGAACTCTACCGTCTTATACTAATCCCTCTTTAAAACATAGCTAAAAATTCGGCACACAAACCCATTTGTCAAAGGTTTTTGCTTGATTTCATAGAGGTTTTATAATCGGGATTAGTCTGATTAGGGGAACCGACCATCGTCGATTGCACTAACACCAAACTACCTATTGACTGTAAGAACAGTAAATATGATATGAATGATCATTTTGTTAAGGTCAACAAAATGATCGCAATAGGAAAAGGCGGGATTCAAAAAAACAAAGACTACAAAAAAGCGCCATCCAAGCGCTTTTTTTAATCCCTGCGTTTTACTTGAACTCCCGTCCTCCGTTCTCCTATCGCTTCTCAACCGCATCTCCGCACTACCATTGCTAACCTATCGCTCAGCTATCGCTAAGCTTCCGTTCTCCCATCGTTAACCAATTGCTCACCAATCGCTCAGCTATCGTTCTTGCAAGGCCAGCATCTCAAACGCCGCCGGTAAAACGCCTATATGCCCGCCTTTGAATATGGTAACCCTGACGGAACCGGAAACTTTTCGAAAAACAGGCGGGGTATCGCCGTAAAGCGCGTCCGCACAATCGGTGGGGTACGGCGCCTGCTGCGTTTCGTAAAACGCCGCAATGTCCGCTTCGGGAATCCGGTCTTCCTCCCTGGCGGCGGCGTTGAACGCCTTGAGCGAATGGGTGAACGGCACACTGCCCTCGCGCCCGTCGAAAAGCCCGCCGTTAATATCCAGCATGAACGGCACCGGGGAGGTGAGGCACGAGGACGCGCTCCTTTTCCGGCATTCCTCAAGCGCCGGCGTCCCCGGCAGCGGCGCACCCCCGGCGCTAAGCTCAATCATATCCGCGTATTTTTTATAAGTGGTGTTGGCGCTGCACTGCTGCCACCAATCCGCTATGTCGAATATCGGCACCCATGCCGTCACCCCGGCCCAAATATCCGGAAGAAGGGCTGCCGCCAGCAGCGCCATGTGCCCTCCGCCTGAAATGCCGGCGAGATAAATGCGCGTTTCGTCCACAGCGCAAAGCGTTTTCGCGTGTTCCACCGCGTCGGCAATGTCCGCAACCGCCTTGCTTGAACCCATGGCGTCCGGCGACCTGTTCGGGCCCCGGAAATTCGGGAAAATAAACGCCCAGCCGTAACTTTCGCATAAGCGCAGATATTCCGCCGAGATTTTGTCGGTCAGGTAACCGCTGCTCCATTGGTGCAGACCAACCAGCAGCGGCTTCTTTTCCGCGCTGCCGGCATCGTGAAAAAGCATGTGCTGCCTTGAACCGTCGACTTTTGAAATGTATTCAATATCGGTCATATCACTCTCCTGTTTCATTATTTCTTGCTTTGATAAAATAATACATGGCGAAGGGGTGAAATGCAACAGCTGCTTTGCCTCCTTTCGAAAGGAGGGGGACCGCATGAGTGGTGGAGAATTCTTTCTTTGCCTCCCTTGTTAAAGGGTAGGGGGACCGCATAAGCTAAAGCTCGGCTTTAGCTGGGGTGGTGGGATTGCGCTTTACAGTCCCGAACATCGTACTCGACTCAGAAAAACTGCGAATTTGTGCCGTAATCGAAGATTTTTTACAAAATTCTATATTAAATAAAATTGAAATGTGATATAATCATAAAAATATATTCAGCTGATTTAAATTAAACTTTATTTTTTAACGAAAGGCAACCTAACTTATGAGAACAATTACATATAACAAGTTAGTTCGGGATAAAATACCGGGAATAATTGAACAGTCCGGCAAAAAAGCAGTGACGCAAACATTGCCGGATGAAAAATATATTGAAATGCTCAACCAAAAACTGCTCGAAGAAGTCAATGAATTCTTTGGAAGCGGAAGTGTTGAAGAACTTGCGGATATCGGTGAAGTTATGCATGCAATAATTGCATATAAAGGGATAACGCTTGAGGAGTTTCAGCATGTCCGTCTTGAAAAACTTGAAAAACGCGGCGGATTCAAAGATAGAATACTGTTGGTAGAGGTTGTTGAAGAGTAAGGTGATGAAGCTTGGACACCATCAAAGTCAATTCGGTAAACAGTAAGGCTGAGGATTTATTCGTTCAGCTTTTCTGCGAAACCTTCGGTCCGGACAAGGCCGAAAATCTCTATATTCAATACCCGTTTGTGGATATCTATGGCGGCAGAAGATATATAGACTTTGCGCTCGAAAACGAGGATATGCGCATTGCGATTGAAATTGATGGCGAAACATACCATAACCCTAAAAATGTTTCGGACAACAAATATTTTGATGATTTGCTCAAGCAAAACAGCTTAGTGCATGACGACTGGAAAGTTTTCCGCTGGGCTTATAACCAACTGGCAAAGCAACCCGAAAAGGTTAAAGACGAACTCGTAACCTTTTTGGGCGAAACCCCGTTTTTCAGTGAGTTCGATGATTTTCTTCCTGTACAGAAAGGCAAAACCTTCGAGCTTCGTGAATATCAGCAAGAAGCGATTGACAACCTAAAACTAATGCGTGAAAATGGTGAAACAATTGCTTTGCTTTACCACGCTACCGGTGTTGGTAAAACGGTTACAGCAGCAGAAGACGCAAAGACGGTCGGCGGCAGAACGCTGTTCCTAGTTAACGCGCTCAAACTTGCCGACCAGGCAGAAAAAACATTTGCGGATATTTGGCCTGAAAAAAGCAGAGGACAATATACCGGAAACACGAAAGAAAAAGATGCTTTTATACTTTTTGCAACAGTTCAAAGTATCTCAAAAAATCTCAGTGAGTTTTTGCCGAATTCATTTGATTACATTGTCGTTGACGAGTGCCACCATGCGGCATCCAAAACTTACAAAAAGATATTCAGCTTTTTCAAACCCAAATTTATCCTTGGGTTGACCGCCACACCCGAACGCACGGACGGCGAAGATATGCTTGAACTGTTTCAGAATGTGGCACATAAAATGGATTTGAAAACAGCGGTTGAAAAAGGCATCTTGGCGCCGATTCGCTGTATTAGGGTGAAAACCGATGTTGATTTATCGGATGTCAGAATTAACGGAATCAAATATAATTCACAGGATTTAGAAAGTAAGTTGTTTGTGCCGGAACGAAATCAACTAATAGTCGATACATACCTGAATTTCGTAACCGGTAAAAAAACTGTCATTTTTTGTGCAAGCGTAAATCACGCCACTGAGATATCAAAGCTCCTTCGGGAAAGGGGAGTTAAGTCTGAGTCTGTTTCGGGGCAGGACAAAGTTGAAACACGCAACAGGATTTTAGATTTGTATGAAAATGCAGATATAAGCGTTCTTTGCGCCTGCGACTTATTAAATGAAGGATGGGACAGCCCTCACACGGAAGTATTGTTTATGGCAAGGCCGACGATGTCAAAAACAATTTATATGCAGCAATTAGGCAGAGGCACAAGAAAATGTTACGGCAAAGAGGATTTATTGGTTTTTGATTTTGTCGACAATTCCAACATGTTTAACGCGCCGTATTCATTACACCGGTTATTAAACATTTCACAATATCGCCCGAAAGAGTATGTTCTCGCACCGTTTGATAAAAGGAAACTGGAATATGATTTATTAAGAGCGGGCGAAAAGCCGGCAACATATCTTGATGTACCGATAGATATTGATGACTTTGAGATAGTAGATATCTTTAACTGGCAGAATGAAGCAAAAGATATGATTTCTCAGATAGAGTTTGTGCGGATGGTTGATGTGCAAGCTGAAACAGTAGATAAATATGTAAGAGAACAAAAAATCAACCCGGATATGGCCGTACCTATCAGCGAGACAAGGCGTTTCAATTATTATCGGGAAGACACCGTGAAAATGTACGCAAAAAAATTTAATTGGGATTTAATTACAGGCGCTAACATTAAAGAAAAGTTTATGGATTTTATCTCTAAAATGGATATGAGTTTTTCATACAAACCCGTTTTGCTCAAAGCTGTTTTTGACCATATAGACAGTAATGGGCGAGTTCGGGTTTGTGATATTGTCAGCTATTTTATCAATTTTTACGAAGACCGAAAAGCAAGAGGACTCATTGCCGAGAAAGAAACGAGTATTTTCCAAAAAGGCGGATACACGGACAAGGAAGTGGAAAGAAACATCTTTGCAAATCCTTTTAAGCGCTTTGCGGATATGCGGTTTCTTCAAAGATGTAAGGATATTGAATTTATTGAGATAAATCCATTGGTGTTCAAGAAGTTGACGGAAGAGAATAAGGCGAGGATACTTGAGATTTGTGAGGAGAAGCTTGGGGAGTATTACAAGAGATAAGTTAATATGAAATTTATAAAAAAGTAATATTAAATAAGAGATAGTGATGTCAGAGAAGACATCGATACGACAAATTAATGATTTACGAAGGTAGGTTATGAAGTAGTAACCTGCTTAAGAGAAAGTAAGGTTGGTTTTATGGATTTACATACGAAAATCAGCGAAGCGTTGAAAAATCCAGAATTAAAGCTGTTGGGGCAAATACAGATTTCTGATGAAGAATATAAAGAGCTTCTTGTGTACACGAGCAGGAAAGTCGCTAACCTCATGGTTCAAACGATTGTTCCTGCAGATATCATGCTGTCCCTTGCAGCCGTGCAAATTGCAATTCGCACCTATTTTGAAGGCAACTACTGGGAGTACTTTAAAAACGAAATCGGTCTTGAAGTATCTTCTTCTCGAACAAATTATGTAGGACAGATATTTGTATCAACATTGACTCGCTTTCGTCTTTTTCAGATTGAAAGAGATGCCGGTGCAAAATATGCCTATGTTGAAAATATCAAGGCTCATTCATTCGTTCCCAATAATTATCTATCTGGATACTTCGACTTTCTTTTTGCCTTTTATGATCGCAACCTACTTAGACAGGTTCAGGAGAATATCGATGATGACTTTTCAGAAATGTCAGATTTTTTTGCCAGCACTTTAAAAGATAGCGGAGATAATTTCAGCCTCAGAAACCTTGATAATAAGCCTGCAAAATCCTATAAACTTTTGAAAGCCACCCGTACTCTATTTGCGCAGGGAGACTCGAGCATCATGGCAAATGTAATGTATAGTCATCTTAAAATTATTGATGATTATTACTATGATGAGAAAAAGCCTGCCGATTCTAATCGCTTTGGAAATGCATTTTTACAATGGATTGAGCATGCAACAGAATTAACTGGTGATAACAAACATGGAAACAAACGCCGCAGTAAAGCTTTTTATCACAAACCTTATTTCCATATTAAACGTAGTAGCGGTGATGTGGTACTTGTAATACCAGAACAGAAAATAAGAAACGAAGATTATAACGGAAATGTATTGGCAACAATTACTGTCAACGGAAAATCCAAGAGTTATCCGCTAAGTATATACCGGGCCTTCGGTGTCTTAGTTTCTGAACAGATAAAGGTTTCCGTTGACGATTTATTTTCTGAAATACGGGTTGATATTTCTTCTGTTTCCAACAGAATCTTTGAAATTTCAAAATGTTCCTATCGCATCTTCGATGAGGACTTTTGTGAAATGGTTAAACTTCATTTCGGTCAGAACTATTTATTGGTGGAAAAAGGCTGCGAAGTACGAGGTGCAAAAGCAATATATGCCAATTGTGAATACAAATATTGGGACGAGTATTCTTATGCGGATGTTGATGAGAAGACTATTATTTATATTGACAATGTTCCAATTTCCACAACAGGAAGCTTCATTATTGGTCCTAACTTCAATCACGTTTCAAACGAATATCAGCTTTTAGACAATGAAAAGGAAATTCAGGCGGCATACAAGCATCCAAACCTCTCTTTTAAGGTGGCAAAAAACACTTTGGATGGTTGTTTTATATGGTGCAACTCTATCCGTTTTCAAGTTAAGCCTGTTGCGGCATCGATTGTTGAACCGCCGGCTGACACTGAGAACTATGGTGTCACTCTTATATTGAATGACCTTTTGGATGACGATGATCATCTGTATAGAATTCTACTTGATGAACCAGGTAAATCTCGTAGGGAGATTTGTCGTTATGTTTTAATTTCAGGATTACGGTGTCGTCCGGAGAAACGCCGATATGTCTTCTCCACTGAAGCGATATTAAACATATATGGTGATTATGATATTAAGCCAATAAATTGTAACAAGATTGCAGATACTTATGATTATACACTCGACCTTACCACAGGTGTTGAATATGCGGATTTTTCATTGAGACTTGACGAACACGATTATACAGTCCGGGTTCCACTCAATGTATTCAAGCATGGTTTTGAAAAGGAATGGAAATTTTCAAGACCGGACTATCTTTGGCATACGGAATTAAAGAATGACTTGTTCGTTTCTATACCGGGCGCAACGGAAGCAGACGTATTCATGGCGACAAAGAATTCGCAGTTCGAAGCTCCCGGAAAATCTCTAGGCAATGGCATTTTCAGATTTGACATAACAGAAATTGCTCAAGAAATACGCACGACTCAGCAACCGTACAACTATATATCAATAAAGTACAAGGATAATAAGTACAGAAAGCTATCCTTATATCGTGTGCTGAATCGCTTGTATGTTGAAAAAGCCGCTATCTTTTTCGATGAAAGCAATAAGGCGTCCGTTGATGTTCACTTTTTAGGAAAAAACGATCTTATTTTATGTTTTTGTGATAAGGCAACAGATGAAACGGTTGTTGAACGAAAAGTTATAAATGGCAGGAATGAATTCCCAGAATTGACCGAGACTGGTCTGTACACTATGTATATGTTTGAGGAGACTCCTGACCCGTTTGGATTTGAACAGAAAAGACATCAAATCGGGTATCCTAAGTATGGTATAGGTGTAGTCAACTTGAACGACATTACTAACTGCAAGGTTTTGATTCGTGATGTTTCATATGGTGGGTCAAAGCTTTCTTTGGATTATTCATATTGCGTATTTAACTTAGATAAGCTTGATAAGTTCACCTACACAGGTACTTTGACCGAGAAGTACAAACTGGATAAATCCGGTGTAAAATATAAAGTGAATACACTTGCTGATATCATTCTTCTTGAATGCATCCCTGACGGTGGAGAGATTGTCGTTCTATCCATTCAGTCACAATATGATGAGGATGTATATGACCCGCTCTATTATGACAAAAACCTGAGGAAATTCGTACGCAGTGATAATGTAACAAGCAAAGAATACTCAAGATATATTGCACTGTATGATGACTGCACTGAATTTGAAACAGAGATTCGGAGGACCACCTAATGTTATTCAGACCTGCTGAGAGCTCTCAAGAAATCGTTAACTTTTATAGGCGATATCTGATTTCAACATTTAGAACAAACAGAGAATATTATAATAAGCAGCTTGCTGAACAGCTTTCGGCGGATGGCATCATTGCAAATGGTCCATTTATCAGCATGAGTGACTCTTTTGCCAAGGAAAAAAGCATTAGAGATCTTGTGGGGGAAGGCGTTCTATGCAAATCCATGCTTAAACTTGAGCAATTGCACCCAGACAGAAAGCTCTATAAGCATCAGGTCGAGGCAATCAGAAAAGCTGTATCGGGTAACAACCTCGTAATTACCACAGGTACCGGCTCTGGGAAAACAGAGTGCTTTTTGCTGCCCGTACTTAACCAACTGATGGTGGAAAAAGAAGCCAGAGCATTGGGTGCCGGAGTCAGAACGCTTATTATTTATCCTATGAATGCTTTGGTAAATGATCAGATTAGGCGTTTAAGGGAAATCTTCGAGGGCTACGAAGATGAGGATATCACTTTCGGCAAGTTTACCGGTGAAACAGAAGATAAATACCGCACGGCGCGGGATGTGTTTATCGAAAGAGAAGGCTTTGAACCGAAGAAGAACGAGTTGATTTCCCGAGAGCAAATGCGGAATACCCCTCCAAACATTCTAATCACAAATTATGCGATGCTTGAGTACTTGCTTCTTCGTCCTGGTGATAGTGTCACTTTCAATGAAACGAACGCGGGGAAATGGCGTTGCATAGTGCTAGATGAGGCACATACATATAGCGGCGCATCTGGCATCGAGGTAGGATCACTGTTGAAGCGAGTAAAGGCTATGTTGGGAAGGAATGATATTCAGTTCATGCTCACATCTGCAACGCTCGGGGGAAGAGATGATAATCCTAAAATCGTAAGCTTTGCACAATCTCTTTGTAATTCTCAATTTGGATCGAAATCGATTGTAAGATCAACTACAATATCTCCAGAAAAGCCAGATAGCATAAGCAAACTTGACTTCAAAATTTATCGTGAACTTGCGGTACAAGTACGCGACAATCATGCCCCTGAAGAAACATTGAAATGGTTGGAAGGTAAAGCTATTCCTATTATTGACGGAGAGACCGCTGAAGAAAGCCTGGAAAAGACGCTGTATTCAATGATACAGCATGACAGTTTTTATTATGAAGTACGCCGGAATCTTCTTGATCAGACTAAGCCTCTAAACGAATTAGCCCTCGATTTGATCACGACAACGGATGATATAGCAGATTTCATTGCTGTGGCATCAAATGCGCAGATTAATGGAGACAAAATATTTGAAGCCCGCTACCATATGTTTTTGCGTGGAATAGAAGGCGTTTTTATTTCTCTCGCTCCGAGCAACAAGCTTTTTGTTAAAAAAATGGAGACCTATAGGGAAAATCCATTTGATGAGGATACAGAATACAAAGCATATGAAATTTCATTCTGTCATAACTGCGAAGCTATTTTTATTGTTGGGCAGACTGATGATGGTTATCTCGTTCAGCTCTCAAAATTTGATGATGAGTATGAGCCGGAAGTATATTTGATTGAAGGTAATTATGATCCCGAATCAGATGATGAAGATGAAGAATCAGACAAAAAATATTTGCTCTGCTCCAAGTGTGGTGCAATTGCGAGGGCATCGTCCCTTGGTGGTATGCAGTGCGGCCATGAAAAGAAATATTATAACAGAATAATAAAAGTTAAGGATAAGGGTAAAATTCTTCATAGTTGTCCGTGTTGTCATGCGGTTAATACCCAGCGCAGCATATTGAGACCATATTTCTTGGGTAATGAAGCCGCCACAGCTGTTATTGCAACCGCTCTTTATAATGTTTTGCCAGATACAAAGATTATAAAGAAAATAATCAAATTTGAAGATGCATTTTTTGGTATTGGAAGCAGCGAATCTATCCAAACTACCGAAGAGCATCTTGTTAAACAGTTCCTTACCTTTTCTGATAACAGACAAGCAGCGTCATTTTTTGCATCATATCTGGAAAACACATATCAGACCAGTTTGTTGAAACGCCTTATGACAAAGGTTCTTAATGATAATATAGATTTAATGACCAAAGGAATACGGTTATCAACCTTTGTTACAAAACTAGAAGAACTGATGTCAGCACATAATATCTGCGAAAAGGATGAACGACACAAACAGGCATGGATGACAGTTGCCAGGGAAATGATTAACTATAAAGCACGAAACTCTCTCCAGAATGAAGGAACTATTTATTTTGATTTAGACATAAAAATGCCAGTTAATATGGTTCTTGGTACTTCTGCAGATGAGACTACGAACCTATTTAAAATTTTATTGCTTTCATTTATGAAAGATGGTGCTTTCCGAATCCCTGTTACTTTGACCGAAGCGGAATATGCGATGTTTTCTTTTGGACGGCAGATCAACGGTTACCAACAGAATTTTACCACAGGAACATATGTCAAATCATGGCTTCCAAAGCAGGGTAATGAAAACAACCGTACAAAGCTTGTTCAGTATTTTTTCCCGGATAAAGACCTTGATTTTGCAACGGGTTTGCTGAAATCTGCGTGGGCAGTTCTATGCGACAAAAATATCGGTGCCGTTCTTTATGATAGTGTTCTTGGCAAATATTTGCTGAATTTAGACAAAGTCATTGCTAAGAAAGTGGATGAACTTTATATCTGTGAAGGATGTAAAGCTGTGACACCTTATAATTTCAAGAGCAAATGTGCATGCAATAACTGTATCGGAAAACTTGTTCCATATGATGTTGATAGTGCAAAACAAGATGATCATTATAAAAAACTATATGATACTTTGAAAATTGATACGCTAGTTGCAAAAGAACACACTGCTCAGCTTGGCAGTCAAAAAGCGTATGATTACCAGAATGCTTTTAAAAAGGAAACCATTAATGTTTTGAGTTGCTCAACAACATTTGAAATGGGTGTTGATGTTGGTACCCTTGAAACCGTATTCATGCGTAATATGCCGCCAACTCCGGCCAACTATGCACAGCGTGCTGGTCGTGCAGGCAGAAGTGTAAAATCAGCCGCATATGCTCTGACATATTGTCCAAACAATTCGCATGATCTCAATTATTTCAAGAATCCAGTTTCTATGATTAAGGGGACTATTTCGCCTCCAGCGTTCAATGTAAACAATGAAAAAGTTGTCCTCAGGCATATCTTTGCATCAGCATTTTCATTATTCTGGAGGAAGTATCCTGAACTTTATAAACAAAAAATCGGAGACTTCATCGAGAGTAATGGCATTAGCATTTTCAAGAAGTATATTGAGGAGCAACCGGAAGATTTGATGAACTATCTGAAACATGTCGTTTCCGATGATTTACAAGCCTTATATGATGTCGATCACTTCGGATGGGTTGAGAAACTTTTTTCAGATGATGACACCAATACGGGTGTATTTGTCATAGCAGAACAGAAATATAAGGCTGATATCGAACAACTACAAAACGCGTATGACAATTATAATAGACAACTGAGTTCAGTTACTCCCGGCTCAAAAGAATATAACGATATTTCATGGAAGAGCCGTTCGGTAAATAACTCTATCAGAACAATAAAGGAACAGCAACTGATTTCATTCTTGTCGCGAAATAACCTTATCCCTAAATATGGATTTCCGGTAGACACAGTTGAGCTGAAGAGTGTCGGTCAAAGTAGTTTTATGGATTCACTGCGGCTTGATAGAGATCTATTCACTGCAATCTCAGAATATGCACCTGAATCCCAGATTGTTGCTGACGGTAAGCTAATTACAAGCCGTTATGTCAGAAAACTCGGAGAGTATGAATGGCCAAAGTATAACTATACATTTTGCGACCACTGTAAAACCCTCAACCGAACTCTTTGGACCGAAGATTTATCGGAAAATTGCAAACAGTGTGGCCATCCTTTAATCAAAACGAGACATACGCAATATATTATCCCAAAATTTGGTTTTATTGTGGATAACAAAGAACCGGAGCCTGTCGGAACATCAAAGCCTGAACGCACATATAAAGGAGCGATTTCTTATATTGGTGATGGCAATAAAATTGAAAACCAAAATTATTCCATCTGCGCAAAAAAGGTGATTGTTGGCTCAAGCCGAATGGATGAGCTTGCGGTGCTAAACACCTCCAACTTCTATATTTGTAACGAGTGCGGTTATGGAGAGATCTTTGATGATTGCCACGACCTCTTTAAAAAAAATGAGCATCGGAAATCTGACGGTTATAAATGCAATAATACTATGCTTACCCCATATGCACTTGGTCATGAGTTTCAAACAGATGTAGTTCAAATCAAATTTGAATCTGAAAACATTGTTGACGTGGATAGAGCTTGGACAATTCTATATTCTTTGCTTGAAGGACTCAGCAAGTGCCTACACATAGATCGTAATGAGCTATCCGGCTGTTTGCATTGGTATAGGAATCCGGCATATGGTGGGTTAGGCAACTTTGATTTCATTCTTTTCGATAACACACCCGGCGGCGCTGGTTATGTTCGCAATTTGAGAAGTGCATCCACCATCGTAGATATGATGAAAGAAGGCCTGCGTATAGTTAGTGAGTGTACTTGCGGTGGTGATGCCGCTGATACAGCTTGCTATAGTTGCCTTTGCAATTATTATAATCAGAAGCAGCACGACATTCTTCAACGCAGATATGCCATTGATTTCTTCAATTCGGTGCTTAACGGAATGACAAGCTGGACAGGTGTTCAACTTGAAGATGAGGACTTTTCTTCAGCACCATCTGCAGACGGATTAAGGGCTGTATTTAATAATGATGGTCAAGATCAATCGAGCATGACATACCCTGAAATATGGGAATATCTTAAAATGGATACGGATTTGCCAGACGAGCGAGACCTAATAACAAATATGTCAAGATTGACTTCGGCTGACAAAGAAAAACCATATTATTGTGGCAGCATGCGTATTCTTGAAAACAATAAAAATATATCTGCCGACTTGATATGGAGGAGATCAAAAGTTGCATTCTTTCTGGCTGAAAACAGCACTGAATATGAAGAGGCAAAAAGCACAGATTGGAATGTGTTTTGCATTTTGGAAGAGTTTGCACCTGAAGAATTGCTTGTTGCAATTATAGGAGGCTGAATATGGCAATCATGATTCCGGAAAAACCAGTTGAAATCCCCGAAGGAAGTCGCGAAGATGAAATGTTTATAGCACTCAGTAAATTATCCGACAAGTACTATGTCTTTCATTCTTTTGTGCTAATATCTAACACCGAAGGAATTCTGCGTGAAAGTGAAACAGATTTCATTGTTTTTCATGCCCAAAAAGGGATTTTATGTATTGAAGCAAAAGCCGGTCATGTATACTGTGACCATGGGACTTGGTTTTATGGCTCGAATATTCCTATGAGTCGTGGTGGACCGTATAGACAGGCTGATATAAACAAATGGAAGCTTGAGAAATATTTTGAGCAAAAAGGCATGCTTAATATGTGGCAGAAATGCAAGACACTACATGCGGTTTGGTTCCCATCAGTAAAAAACGCTGAGCTAAACACTATTCAGTTTCCATCTGAAGCAGAAAAGGCAATTACTTTAACGGAAGAATCCCTTTCCAATATCGAGCATGATATTGAAAAAATATTTGCACTGGAGTTACCATCTGGTCGGGGGACATCACTAACAAATTCTGATAGTAAGAAAATACTTGAGAATATTCTCTGCCCGTCTTTTGATTTAGTTCCGACAGTAGTATCCGAACTTGGAATAAAGAGAAACGCTTTCAACAGGTTGTTAAAAGAGCAGGCAAATATACTGAACTTTCTTGAAGAGCAACCATACGCAGTAATTAACGGAGCAGCCGGTACAGGCAAGACCATGATTGCATTGGAAAAAGCTCGCCGTCATGCAGAAGATGGAGAAAAAGTTTTATTCTTATGTTTCAACCGGATGCTTTGTGACTATTTTCGCTTGAACTATTTGCACAACAATATCGTATATTACACGATTGATGCACTCGCTTGTAGTTACTGTAATACTGCAACTGCTGACTATACTCTGCTACAAGAGAAGCTTGAATTAGCATATTATGACAATGCTTTTCCTTTTAAGCATATAATTATTGATGAAGGACAGGACTTTGGACAAGACCGCATTGAAGAATCAGATATTATCGCTTTGCTCGAAACTATTGCATTAAGCGTGGAAGTCGGTGGAAGCTTTTATCTTTTTTACGATAAAAATCAACTTGTCCAAGGTTCCAGAATACCAAAATACATATCCGATTCGGAGTGTAAGCTAACATTATACAAAAACTGTCGCAACACCGAAAATATTGCAATTACGTCAATGCGTCCGCTGGGAATAGACAGTAAGCCGAAAATGTTCAGCGGATGTGTAGAAGGTGAATCGCCCAAAATTCTTATTACAGACGTTATTCAAAAGCAGAAGGATTTCCTGGATACAACAATAAGACAACTCGCAGAAAAAAAGATCAAGGATGTTGTTATACTTAGTTGTGAAACAGATGAGCATAGTGCTTTTTTCCAGTATTGCAACAATGGGAACTATTGTTGCAACGGAAATTCTTATAAGTTTACGACTTGCCGTAAGTTTAAAGGGCTTGAAGCGGATGCGATCATTATTATTGATGTAACTAAGAAAACGCTGGATAACAATAACCTTAATTTCTATGTTGGAGCGTCTCGCGCAAGATTTTATTTGAGTGTAATATGCAAAATGAATGATAATGATTGCATTGAAGTGCTAAAGCGTTTTGATGCAACTAACGCAAAGAAACCGAAGAAGGCATTAGCAGCGGCTTTAAACTCCCTTCTTGTTTTATGAAGTGGAATAATCTAATCAGGGGAAGATTCTCCGTTTATGAAAATAGCGAACTCGATTTTGGACACCCGCCGTATCAGGAGACGTTTCTCCGATTTAAACCCCGGTCACGGAACAGCAACCAAACCCGATGGTTTGGTTTGACCCAACCCCGGAACGACACGGGGGTCGTTCCCTACAGACTGGCCGGTTTGTCAAGACTACCAAAACCGAGTTTTGGTATGTACCAATCCCGAGGTTTGGTTTTGATGCCGAACCCTAAAAAAAAACGGCGGGCACGGCACGCCATGCCCCTACCCGGTACGAATAGAGACACGTTCACGACACGCCGTGAGTCTGCGCTTTGGTATCGTGGAAAGAATCCCCCTGTCGGCTAAAGCCGACATCCCCCTTTCGAAAGAGGGCAGGGTGTGCGGGGCACAATGCATCTACCCTGAACGGCGGGGGCAAGTACGCCGGTTCGTCTGGGAAGCCGAACCCTACGGTAGATTTTAGACGGTAGATGTAAAACAGCGACCATTCCCGCATACCCCGGGAACCGCCATTTAACACCGGATGAAAAGGAACTGTTGACGATATGAGAAACAATGTTGTAACCGGATTTTTAAAAGCGGCTTTCACGTTCATCCTGTCTTTTCTGATGATTCTGTGCCCGTGGATATCGGACACGGCGGAGAGTAGAGAGATTGCCGAAATCAAGAAGGCACCGCTTGTTTTGAGTGCCGATTTCACCGTCACCGCCCACGCAGGCGCGATGAATCTGCCGGATAACTCCGCGGTGGCTTTGCTCGCGGCGGTCTTAGCCGGTTTTGACGCGGTGGAAATGGACCTTTCCTACCGGCCGGACGGCACGCCGGTGATTATCCACAATTCCTCGCCCGGCTCGGGTGAGGGCTTGCCGCTGGACGACGCGCTTGCCATCGTGGCGCTAAACGGCCGCACAAAGGTCAATTTGGATAATAAGTCGCTGGCAAACCTGCCGGAGGTTAACCGTTTGATTGTGAAACACGGGCTCCGCGGCAGGGTGTATTTTACCGGTGTGGACGAGCGTATCGCGGCAATGATCACCGCGCAATGCCCCGCGCCAACCTACCTGAGTTGTTCGATTGACCAGGCCCTGCGGGAGAACAGAGAATACGCGCAGGCACTGGCGGAAAGGGCAAGGGCGGGCGGATTTACCGGCATCAACTTAAGTTTCACCGAAGTGAGCAAAACCGTCGTTGAGATGATGCATGAAAACGGGCTGCTTGTCAGCGTATGGACAGTTAACGAGAATATCGATTTGTACCGGATGCTCGCGCTTTCGGTTGACAATATCACCACAAGAAACCCCGCCAAACTCAAGCTGATTATCGGCACCTGGCAACGTTAGATCTTAGATCTTAGATTTTAGATGGTAGATAAAAACGGCGAAGTTTCTACCTCTCCGTCATGCTTCGCCTGCCACCTCGCCTACATAGGCGAGGCTTTGCGAAGAAAATACCGCTTTGGCTCGCCTATATAGGCGAGCTGGCGCCACACTAATCCCGAAAAATATGTAATATTAGCAAAGGGATTAGTTTTGGGCGACTGAGAGGTAGTTAAAAGGCTTCCTTTTCAAGGAAGCTGGCTCGAAGAGACTGATGATTAAATCACCCGTCTCCAACTGCTTCTCTACTGCTTCCCGCGGCGCAGCCACTCTTCTCTACTGCTTTCCGGCGCCCAAAAGGGCGCCAAGATAAATCCCAGGAAAGGTCAGGTTTCATGATGAAGTTATTCAGTAAATTGTTCGCGCTGGTTTTGTCTGCCATTGCTGCGCTCGCGGTGCAAGGCCCCGCAACCTTTTCCCCGGTGGACAAAGACAATATCAAACTCAACTTTTCCGTGATTTCGGATACGCACATTGCCACCCTGCCGGAAAACGCGAGGGGGATCATCCTTGCCAAAGGTTTGACGGATATGGCGAAAGCCGAGATAAAGAGCGACGCGCTGGTGATCGCCGGCGATATGACGGAGCGCGGAACGGTATACGAATATGATAAACTCGGCGGAGTACTCAAAGCCTTTTGCAAGGCTGACAATCTGCTGCTTGAAATGGGCAATCACGACATCCGGGGAATTGCATACATCGGCGAAATCCGGCGGTCTTATGAATACGGCGCGGGCTTGTACCGTGATTTTATGCTCGAAACAGCGGGCATAGCGCCGGATACGGTTTACTATTATAAAATTATCAAGGGCTGCTATTTTATTATGCTCAATACCGAGGAATTGGAAGACCTGCGAACAAGCATTTCCGATGCCCAGGTCAATTGGCTCGACGGCCTGCTGGCGCAGGCGGCGGAGCTGGGCAATCCTGTTTTTGTCTTTAACCATCAGCCGATGAGGAGCATCGGCGATGATGCCGCGGCTGTGATGAGCGTGCTGCAAAAATACAACGGCGCGGCGGATATCTTCTTTATCACCGGGCACAAGCACAACGGTTTCAGCGCGGACACCATCACAAACGACGGCACGCTATATTTTGTTGACATGCCGGCCTTCGGTAAAGAGCCGGACGGGGAGTATAAAAAAACCGGCAGCGGCTTCCAGGTGGAGCTGTATGAGGACGAAATCATTTTCCGCGCGCGCTGCTTCGCCCGGGGTGAATGGGAAAGCAAGTATGACAGGACGATTGATTTGATTGATAAAATGTAGGGGACGGGTTACTGTCCCGATAGTGGCGAGTAAACGAATGAAAAATGAAAAATGAAGAATGATAAATTGCGGGCGGGGCACCCGCACCCGATTGGTTTGACCCAATAAAGGCTTCCTTTTCAAGGAAGCTGGCTCGAAGAGACTGATGATTGTTGAAATCACCCGTATTTGAAAAGAGAGTGTCGATGCAATGAAAAAGCCCCCGGTCTTCTCCGGAGGCATGATTTGGCTGTTAGCTGGTGGCATTTTTGTTTTATATCAGCCAAGCGGGAACAAGCCAGTTTTTTCTGTCGATGGGCAGCACGTCCTGCGCAAGGCAGATCACGGCGCCTGTCCCGATTAATATGTATTATTGGGGACGAAATTGCAATAAATATTATGAATTTGGCATTGATATTTAAGCGGAGGAAGCAGCATAAAACCAAAGCACCGTGCCGACCGGCACGGTGCTTTAATCTGCCAAACAATATACTATTCCGATATATCCAGCCCTTGCTCAACCGGCTCGCAGAGATAAACATCTTTGACTATCGTTTTTAATTCACCGGCGCAGGCTTCGGCGTCGCTCTTCTTTTCGAATATCCCGAAAACGGTCGGACCGCTGCCGCTCATCTGGCTGCAAAGGGCGCCGTGCTTTCGCATAACCGATTTTATTTCAACCCTTTCGGGGACTTCGATGCATTCCTCAAACACATTGCCGCAGGCTTCACAGATGCTTTTCAAATTTCCGCCCGTTGCTTTGCTCAGCATATTGACAGCGTTGAGGTGATGAATGTAGCCGAACTCGTCATAGGTTTTGTATGCCCCTTTGGTGGAAACACCGCTTTCCGGTTTGGCTAACACAAGGAAGCACGTCGGGAGAGCGGGCAGGGGGGAGAGCACACCGCCGACATCCTGCACAAGCATCGTGCCGCCGCTGATACAAAACGGCACATCGCTGCCGACAGAAAGGCCGATTTCGTGCAGTTTCTTTTCGTCAAAACCGGTGTTAAAGAGTTTGTTCAGCCCGGCGATCACCGCAGCGGCGTCCGCGCTGCCGCCCGCAAGGCCGGCGGCGAAGGGGATACGCTTTTCAATATGAATGTTCAGCCCCTGGCTTTCAAGGCCTGCTGCCTCGAAAAAAGCTGCGGCTGCTTTGTAAGCAATGTTTGTTTCATCCGTGGGCAGGGCGCTTTCACTGCAGGTGATGGCGATTTTCTTACCGGCGGCTTGCTCCAGCTCAACGGTATCATAAAGCGAGACGGACTGCATCACCATAAAAAGGCTGTGGTAGCCGTTGGGAAGCAGCGCCAATATGTCAAGAAAAAGATTGATTTTCGCGGCGGCATGGATGCTTATTTTCATGTTTCGACCACCTTCCTTATAAGATATTGAGAAGAGTGACTTCGTCACGAAAAGCGTTGCAAAGTGCGGCTTTGCCGCGGGAAGCAATGGAAATTCCTGAGAAGAGTGACTTCGTCACGGAAAGCAATGGGAGGTTCGATTGTTTTTTTCGTTACCCAACATCTTTTCTACTTCTTCTCAATTGCACTCCATCATCTTCTCCGCGATAACCCCCACTCCTTCTCAACCTCTTCCCCACTTCTTTCCAACCTCTTCTCCATAACACTTCCACTTCTTCTCTACTTTTTCCCAACCTCTTCTCCACTTCTTTTCAAATATTCAGCTGCTTCTTCTCCAATATACACAGTATCTGCCAGCTGCACTTCGCTGTCTTTTGCAAGCCTTCTCTCTTTGAGTTCCGCAAGCACTTTCTGTTGGAACGCGCCCTGGAATTTATAGAAAAGCATCGGGATAAGCTGCAGAATAAACGCGACTGTCATGGTCAGCGTCATCAGAACAAACAGCATATGCAGCACTTCCGGATAAGTCTGGCGGATACTTCCACCTGCGTCCAGTGTCGCCTGCATGGCAACGGAATTATAATTGACAGCTGAAAGAATCAGCATAGTCAACGCGGATGTTAAAGCGCCGCTTGTTTTGCCGACAAACTTAACGACGGCGTAAGTAATGCCTTCGGTTCTTTCACCGGTTTTCCATTCAACATATTCGATGGAGTCCGCTAATAGCAGCGTTGTGATGGTTGCGGTTACGCCGCTGGGGAAATTGGCAAAAAACCTGAATATCATATAAAGCCAAACGTTTTCAAACCCGATAAGATAAAGCACAACATTAAAAAAGGCACCGGCTACCGCCATAAATATAAACATCCTTTTTTTGGATGCGAATTTCAGCAGAAAGGGGACGCTCATAACCGCAACCATCCAGGAAAGCCCCGAGGTTATCTGCAGCGCCGGGAATAAAACCGCCGTACTCAAACCGGTGTCCGCATAGTTCCAGGTGGTGAAGTAAACAAGCGCGTTTCCCATCATGCCCATCGGCGCGCCGAAGAGGCTGACAAGTAGGAGGATCAGCATCGGCTTGTTTTTGAAAATAGGCTTTATTGTTTTAAAAATGCTTTCCTTTTTGGGCGGTACTATAATTTTTTCTTTCAGATATCTGGACGATATCATGATGCAAAGGCACCCTATGCCAATAATAAGCGTAGCGGAAATAAAGTTGCCGATAGGGCTTTTCACGGAACCGCCGATCAGCAGAACCAGGGCAAAATAAAGCCCGGATGGAATGATGGACCCCGTGGAGCCCAGCGTTGAACTGATGGAAACGGCTTTGTTCCGTTCATCCTGTCCCAAAAATAAAAGCGGCGATAATCCGCTGACAGGGATATCCACTGCCGTAAACAAAGCGTAATAAATAATATAGAAAGCGCCTGCGTAAAATGTTTTGAAGGTTCCGCTCATGTTTTGAATGGGTAAGAACATGAATACGCTGGCAATAAACAGCGGAATCGGAACGATTCTCATATACGGGATGCACTTGCCCCGTTTTGTGTGTGTCCGGTCAACGATAAAGCCCATAACCGGGTCGTTAACCGCGTCCCATATCCTTGCAATGAGGAAGATGGTGCCGACAGCCGCTACGGCTATATGCAAAACCTCTGTGTAGAAAAATGAAAGCGCGGAACCCATGAGCGAGCTGACCATGCTTGTCCCAAATATTGTTAGGCTGAACGCCATGACTTCTTTTCCGCCGACGGATTTGATAACCTTCTTTTTTAAAGAACCTTTTTCCATGTTTCACATCCGTTGCGTTTATTTACAATTAAGCTGAAAAGAGCGACTTCGTCGCGGGAAGAATTGCAAAGAGCGGCTTCGCCGCGAGAAAAATAGGAGTTGCGTTTTGAAGCTCTTACCGTACCTCGTTCTCCAACTCTTCTCTACTTCTTCCCAACCTTTTTTCCACTTCTTCTCAATCGCCTCCGACCTCTTCTCCATCACACTTCCACTTCTTCACCATAACACTTCCGCTTCTTCTCCGCCTTACCACTACTCAATCGGTATCTGTATCGGTTCCCTTTTTTGAAAAAGAGTCACATTTTTAAAGCCGCAGCGCTCTGCCATCGCCATGCCTTCGGGGATGCCCGCGCCGATATCGACCGCGTAGTGCGCGTCGGAACCGATGGTGATATGTTCCCCGCCAAGCTCCCTGAAACGTTTGATAATCTCTTCCCCGGGCATGGTTTCACCGAGTTTTTGCCGAAGGCCGGATGTGTTAATCTCCAGCGCTTTGCCTTTTTCGGCGAGGCCTCGCAGAATGGAATCAATCTGCCCGGAGAATTCGGAAAGGTCAACCTTCATGCCGTGGTCCCCGCATATGTAACGCAGCGGGTAGGTGAGGTGGGCAAGTGTGTCAAAATAGCCCCAGTCGACCATTAATTGAATCTCCTTGAAGTAGTCAAGCAGGAGGTGGTTGATATCCTCGGTTTTGTAATCAAGATACGAAAAATCCGGCATGCCTCTGAGATTGTGCACGGAACCGATAACCTGGTCATAGTGCAGCGCGTTAACCACCTTATCGGCTGTTTTAACATCATACATCGGCTGCCCGAGTTCTATGCCCTCGCAGACTAAAAGCTTGCCCCTAAAGGCTGAGCGCGCTTTCGCGATTTCAAAATAGGACTGAACGGAAACCCTGCGAAAATCGTCCCGTTCGAAAAAATCAATTTCAACATGGTCGGTGAAAGTGATTGCCCTGAGCCCGATAAACTCGGCATGTTCGCACATATACATGGTGGAGTGGTGCCCGTCAAAGGAGTTGTCCGTATGTGTATGGGTATCAATGATTTTTTTATATTCCAAAACTTTCACCTCAAGTTAGATATTAGAGTGTAGATGTTAGACGCGATTGCTTGAAATTTTAATGAAGAAAGGCAATAGTATGTTTTTCGTTCTCCTACTTCTTCGCCACTTCTTCCCGTGACGAAGTCACACTTTTCTACCGCTTCTCTATATTAAAGTTATGATATCACAAAATCGACCCGAGCAAAAGGGGGAAGTCAAAAAATGTTTGTATAAAACAGCAACTATGTGATAAACTATGTATAATTTACATTTAGGGGTGTTGAATATGAGAGCTGTTCTGACGGTTGTAGGCAAAGACAGGGTCGGTATATTCTACCGGGTGTCCGAAATTTGCGCGAAGAATAATGTGAATATCGCGGATGTTTCGCAGTCCATCATGCAGGATATGTTTTGCATGATTATGCTGGTGGATATGAGCAAATGCGAGCTTCCGCTTGTAGAATTTCAAGATATTATGCGTGACCTGGGCAGAGACCTCGGCCTTTCGATTCGCGTGATGCATGAGGACATTTTTAACTCTATGCATCGAATTTAGAAAGGATGTTTACACATGATTAACAGCCGTGACATACTTGAAACAATTCATATGATTCAAGACGAAAATCTTGATATCCGCACCATTACTATGGGCATTTCGCTTTTGGACTGCTGTTCGGAAGACAGCGGCAGGGCTTGTGCGCGGATTTATGATAAAATTATGCGTTTGGCCGAAAGGCTTGTACCGGTCGGCAACGAAATCGGCAAGGAATACGGGATACCGATCATCAACAAGCGCGTTTCCGTGACACCGATAGCCATGATAGCCGCGGCGAGCGGGAGCGACCCCGTGCAGTATGCCCTGACACTTGACAGAGCGGCGAGGGAATTGGGGATCGATTTTGTCGGCGGGTATTCCGCTCTTGTTCAAAAGGGCTTCGCCGCGGGTGACGAAAGGCTTATCCGAAGCATACCCGAGGCGCTGAGTGTGACGGAGCGCGTTTGCTCAAGTGTTAACATAGGATCGACAAAGACAGGTATCAATATGGATGCTGTGGCACTGATGGGCAACATCATTAAACAAACAGCAGAGGCTACAGTGGACAGAAACTGTATCGGCGCCGCAAAACTGGTTATATTCTGCAACGCTCCCGAAGATAATCCGTTTATGGCGGGTGCCTTCCACGGCGCCGGCGAACCGGATTGTGTGATTAATGTCGGCGTTTCCGGGCCCGGGGTTGTCAGGTGTGCCCTGCAGAAAATCCCGGACGGCAATCTGACCGATGTGGCGGATACAATTAAAAAAACCGCATTTAAAATTACCAGAGTCGGGCAGCTTGTCGCATTGGAGGCATCCCGCCGGCTCAATGTGCCATTCGGCATTGTTGACCTTTCGCTGGCTCCGACTCCCGCTGTCGGTGATTCCGTTGCGTATATTTTAGAGGAAATGGGGCTGGAAACCTGCGGAACCCATGGCACAACCGCGGCGCTTGCGCTGCTCAACGATGCCGTCAAAAAAGGCGGTACGATGGCTTCCTCCCATGTCGGCGGGCTTTCGGGCGCGTTTATCCCCGTTACGGAAGATGCAGGTATGATAGCCGCTGCAAGAAGCGGCTGCCTGACCATTGAAAAGCTTGAGGCGATGACCGCCGTCTGCTCGGTAGGGCTCGATATGATCGTTGTGCCCGGCGACACTACCGGGGAAGTGCTTGCCGCCATTATCGCGGACGAAGCGGCAATCGGCATGGTGAATTCAAAAACAACCGCTGTCCGTTTAATCCCCGCAATCGGCAAAGGCATCGGTGAGGAGCTTGATTTCGGCGGCCTTCTCGGGGGCGGCCCTGTTATGCGGCTGAACACCGCATCCCCGGCAGCTTTCATTAAAAGGGGCGGTCGAATACCCGCGCCGCTTCAGAGCTTGAAAAACTGAATGCTGTTTTCAAAACGCTCCGGATTATGAAGAGCGTTTGCCCGCGTTTCCGCGCTGAATTGATTTGAAAACATGAAGCGTTTGTGGTATAATTATACTAATCACCAATAAAACGCATTGAATCTTTGCGGTCTTTTTTGCGCCGTACTGCGTTGTCCTCCTTGCCTTGCGACAGCAAAGCTTCGTCTTCCGCCTTGTGCAGCACAAAAAATCATCGCAAATCTAACAACGCTTTTCATCGCCGATTAGTATTAATTGAATATTTTAAAGGAGAACAGATAAAATGACTCAGATTACAAAAGAAACCACCATAGGCGATATCCTTGATGCCGATAAGGGCACGGCGAAGTTCTTTCTCGAAATGGGCATGCATTGCTTAGGCTGCCCGTCAGCCCGCGGTGAAAATGTCGAGCAAGCCTGCATGGTTCACGGCGTCGATGCCGACGCGCTTGTTGACGATATTAACGAGTACCTCGCGGCAAAATAATGCCCCGATAAAACGAAACAGTTAAGGGTGGATTTATGAGCCGGAATGACCGAATCAAGCTTTCGCCCCGCCTTCAAATGGTGGCGGATATGGTTCGACCCGGAGTGGTGGCGGTTGATATCGGCACCGACCACGCCTATATCCCGGTGTATCTTCTGCAATGTGGAAGCTGCCCCCGGGTTATAGCGGCGGACTTAAGAAAAGGCCCGCTGGCTAACGCTGAAGCAACCGTTAAAATGAACGGGCTTGCAGGAAAAATCTCCCTGCGCCTGTCGGACGGGCTTGACGGTATCGGCGCAGATGAAGCGCAAGATATTATTCTAGCCGGCATGGGAGGCATCCTGATAGCCGAACTGCTGGAGCGTGTTCCATGGCTTCGCGACTGCTCAAAGCGCCTTATTATTCAGCCGATGACGCATGCCGAGGATGTGCGCCGGTTCCTGCTCAGTAACGGTTTCCGGATTATATCCGAAGATGCCTGCTTTGAGGGAAACCGGTGCTATGTTTCTGTTTGCGCCCAATATGAAGGTGTTTTAATCAAACCTGAATCGCCGGCGTATTATTTCATCGGCGAGCTGCCTGCCTGCGGCAATGAAGCTGCGCGGGAAACGATAAAAAAGATTCATCAGCGCCTGAAAAAACGGGCGGATGCGCTTGAAAGATCCAGCTCGGCGCCCGAAGAAGTCAGGGAACTGAAAGAGATTATGCAGGAAATTTCGGAGGTCAACTATGATAAACCGGTTTACCCAGGGCAAGCGTTTTGACGAAGTTGTTTTCCCCGCCCTTTGCGCGCACAGGGGTGTTCCTGCGCTGCTGCCCGAAAGCAGCTTGCCCGGGTTTGCCGCGGGAATCGCGCTTGGTGCGGACGAAATCGAGTTTGACATCCGCCTGACCAAAGACAAACAGCTTGTGATAGCCCACGACGATAAGGTTGACAGGGTGTCGGAAGGCACAGGTAAAATCAGCGCGCTTACCCTGCAGGAACTTCAAGCCATGAGGCTGCGCACGCCGGGTGAAGGAAGAGAATGGAATGTATCCTTTTCAACGCCGGAAGATGTTTTCGCCGCGATAGGCAGCGCCGCCGTGATGAATTTGCATTTTAAAAAGCTCGGTGAAGATACCGAAGGGGTAGTCACCGAAATGAAAAGGCTTGTTTATAAATACAATTTGGAAAACAGCGTTTATTTTTCCTCCTCGGAGGAGGAGACCATGCAGAGCTTTGTTGCCATCGCGCCGGAAATCCCGCGAAACGCACTGGAGCCCTGGCGCGATGATTTGGATATTGTTGATTATGCTGTTAAGTACGGCTGTCCGCGCTGCCAGCTTTTCAACGGCGTCTTTGATGCCGATAAGGTTAAACGGGCGATAGCGGCGGGCGTTGTCTGCAACGTTTTCTGGGCGGACGATGAAGAACTCGCAAGGGAATATCTTGATATGGGCATCTCTGTTTTACTGACAAACCGTACGGATTTACTGACGGGTGTTATTGATGAATACAGGAGGAAATAATGGTTAAAATTAAAGACATATATGATTTTGTTGACACCATCGCTCCTTTTTCCAACCAGGCAGAGTATGACAACAGCGGGTTTCTCGTAGGTGATTTACAAAGATATGTCAGGCATATCGGCGTTGTGCTTGATATCACGCCGCAAACACTGCTGATTGCGAAACGAATCGGTGTGGAGATGATCGTCAGCCACCATCCGGTTATTTTTGAACCGCGAAAAAGTTTTCAAGCGGGCGATATGGCTTATGAACTTGCTTCTGCAGGTATTGCCGCTTTATGCGCGCATACATCGCTGGACTGCGCCGAGGGCGGGGTTAACGATGTTCTTGCCGAACTGCTGTTAATGGAAAAAATCGAACCCTTCCCGACAGCCGAATTCCCTGCAGGGATGGTACGGGTTGGTTTTTTGCCGAAAAATAATGCCGAGGAACTGGCAGCATATGCCGCAAAAATGCTGTGTACCGCAGTACGCTATTGCGACGGCGGACGGAGTATCGATACGGTTGCTGTTTGCGGCGGTGCCGGGGGCAGTTGCCTTGAAGATGTAATAAACGCCGGTATAGATGCCTTTATAACAGGTGATGCATCGCATCATCATTTTCTGAACGCCGCTCAGGGTGGTTTGACGTTGATTGCTGCAGGCCATTTCGAAACCGAAAATCCGATAGTGCCTGTTCTTGCGGAAAAACTCAAGCAAAACTTCTCCGGGTTGGAGGTAACTGTCATTGAACAGGATACACCGATTGAGACATATTATCCCGAAATACTGAGGTGAGTTTATGCCCTTGGACGGAATGCTTCTGCATTTCCTGAAAAATGAAATTGAGCAGTCGGCAGTCGGCTGCCGTGTCGAAAAATTGCACCAGCCTTCAAAGGATGAGCTGGTGCTGCTTTTGCGTTCCCGGGCAGGTGCGCGAAAGCTGCTCATTTCAGCATCCGCAAACAGCCCGCGTATTCATTTCACCAATTCGGCGCCTGAAAATCCGCAAACACCTCCGATGTTCTGTATGCTGCTTCGAAAGCATCTTACGGGGGGGATTATAACCGGTATCAGGCAGGAAAAACTCGACAGGGTTATGTTTTTGGATTTTGATTGCACAAATGAAATAGGCGATAAAACAAAATTTTCCCTCTGCGTCGAAATCATGGCGAAACACAGCAATATTATCCTGATCAATGAGGAGAATATCATCGTGGATGCTGTAAAGCGGATAGACTTTACAAAGTCCGAAATTAGGCAGATATTGCCTACATTCCCTTTTACCTTGCCTCCCGCGCAGGATAAACTGAATATTCTTGAGCAATCCGCAGAAATCATTGCAAATAAGGTGCTGCAGCAAAAATACAAGCTGCTTTCAGGTGCTTTATTGAATGTTTTGCAGGGCGGTTCGCCGCTTATCTGCCGGGAAATTGCCGAAGCTGTCAGCTGTGAAGATGTAAAGGTTGAAAGCTTGACAAGCTCGCAAATCCGGCGTCTATCAGAGCGGCTTGACATAATTAAGAAAATGCTCGAACAGGGTGCCGGGAAGCCCGTTATGCTGAAAAACAGCGAGGAAAAGCCCGTTGAATTTTCGTTTATGAACATCACCCAATATGGCTCGGCTTACAAAATACTGGAATTCGAGAGATTTTCGGAATTGCTCGATGAGTTTTATTCCGAACGAGACCGCATCGACAGAACCCGCCAGCGCGCCGCCGATTTGGTGAAAGTGATAAGCAATGCAATAGGTAGAACAAGCCGCAAACTGGAGATGCAGCATGGTGAGCTTTCGGTATGCGGAGACAGGGAAAAACTTCGCGTCTATGCCGAGCTGATTAACGCCAATCAATACAGATTACAGAAGGGCGCTTTATTTTGCGACCTTGAAAATTATTATGATGGGAATAAAATTATTCGTATTCCCGTTGACCCGGCCCTGAGCACGAACGCCAACTCGCAAAAGTATTACAAAGCTTACCGCAAAGCAAAAACCGCCGAACAAATGCTGATGTCGCTGATTGAGCAGGGCGAGCAGGAGCTGCAATACCTTGAAACCGTCGCGGATGCTCTTTCCCGCGCAGGAGGGCAGGCTGAACTCGATGAAATCCGCGGCGAGCTGGCTGAAGGCGGTTATATCAAAAACAGGAAAAAGACGGGGCAAAAAGCCGATAAGCTTTTGCCACCGTTGGAATATCTTTCGACGGACGGTTTTAAAATCCTCGTCGGCCGGAACAATATCCAAAACGACCGTCTCTCTCTGCGCACCGCCGGCAAAAGCGACCTTTGGCTGCATACGCAGAAAATACCGGGCGCGCATGTTGTTGTTATTGCCGATGGCAAGGATATTACACCTTCAGCCATCGAACAGGCGGCCGTTATCGCCGCTTATCACAGCAAGGCAAGGGGATCGTCGCTTGTTCCGATTGATTATACGCCTGCGAAAAACCTCAAAAAGCCTCCGGGCTCAAAACCGGGAAAAGTGATTTACAATGTTTATAACACGATTTGGGTAAAACCGGTGAAACTGAACAGCTGATACTAATCCCTCTTTATAAATAGCTAAAAATTCGGCACAAAAACCCACAATACTATTCTTCATTAAAATGGAGAATAGTATAAATCAAAGGTTTTCGCTTGATTTCATAGAAGTTTTATAATCGGGATTAGTATGATTTGAGGAAATACAGCCACTGCGTCCCGAATAGCGGCAGGGATAAGAAGACAGGAAAGCATTTTAATATGAGTGCAGCGGGGAATCTTTCTTTTTGATGATTCCTCGCTTTACATATTTGCATTTTTATCAATAATAAATGCAGTTATATCTTGAAATATAACCAAACATGTGTATAATTAAAATATTATACTTATATAGGAAAACCGGAGGTAAAAAAATGGCAGAGAACGAAAAGGACAGCTTTGTTCAAAACGAGCTTGATGTGATGCGATTCTGGGAAGAAAACAAGTGCTTTGAACTGCTGCGCGAAAAGAATAAGGACAACCCGAGGTTCCGCTTTTTGGACGGCCCCATTACCGCAAACAACCCCATGGGGATTCACCATGCGTGGGGCAGGAGTCTGAAGGATATTTTTATAAAATACAAAGCTATGCAGGGCTTTTCATGCCGTTGCCAAAACGGCTTTGATTCCCAGGGCCTTTGGGTCGAAGTCGAAGTGGAAAAAGAGCTCGGTTTTGTCAGCAAGCGGGATATCGAAGATTATGGCATGGCGGAGTTTACCCATAAATGCGTCGATAGAGTCAAACGATTTTCCGGTATTATAACCGAGCAGTCCAAGCGCCTCGGCCAATGGATGGATTGGGACAATTCTTACTTTACCAATACGGATACCAATATTCAGGGTATCTGGTATTTCCTCAAGAAATGCAATGAAAACGGCTGGCTGAGGAAGGAATATAAGCCGATGCCTTGGTGCCCCCGTTGCGGAACATCTCTTTCGGAGCACGAAATGACAGGCTCTTACAAGATGATGATCCACAATTCCGTCTTTTTCAAACTTCTCATAACCGATTTCCCGCGCGCCGCAGGTGAGCCTGAACGCAAAATTCTTGTTTGGACCACAACTCCATGGACGCTTTCTTCAAACGTTGCCCTTGCGGTTAATCCGGAGATTGACTATGTTGAGGTTAAGGTGAAGAGCGACGATGCTCTGCTGATTCTTGCTAAAAATGCTATCAAGCATCTCGGGGACGACAAGCTTGAGGTTGTCAGAGTTTTTAAAGGTGCTGAATTGACGGGCTTAAAATATGAATCCTGCTTCCCGGAGTTTGCGGCGCAGCAGGGTATTGAACATAAAATAGTGCCTTGGGATGATGTTGACGCTGCCGAAGGTGTAGGGATTGTTCATATCGCGCCGGGCTGCGGCGTTGAAGATTTCGAGCTGGGCAGTCAATTAGGCCTGCCCCAGGTGATGCCCGTGGACGATGCAGGTTTATTCCTTGACGGCTTCGGATTTTTGAGCGGTAAGGACAGCCACAACACAGCCGACGAGATATTCGAAGAACTCGGCAAAAGAGGCAAATTATACAAAGTGGAGCCCCACGAGCACAGCTATCCGATTTGCTGGCGTTGCAAAACGGAAGTTATTTTCCGCCTTGTTCCGGCCTGGTATATCGCAACAGAGGAACTCAAGCCCCGCTTAATCAAAGCGTCGGACAGCGTCAAATGGGAGCCCGAGTCAAACGGCAAGCGCATGAACGACTGGCTGCAGAATATGGGCGACTGGAACATTTCCCGCAAACGTTATTATGGCATGCCGCTTCCGTTTTATCCGTGCCCCGCGTGCGGAGAGATAACGGTTATCGGCTCAAAGGCCGAGCTGAAAGAACTTGGCGGCGAAGGCGTGGACGAATTGCCCGAACTTCACAGGCCTTGGATAGATGAAATTAAAATCAATTGCCCGAAATGCGGAGCTAAAGTCAGCCGCATCAGCGAAATTGGAGATGTTTGGCTGGATGCCGGCATTGTTCCGTTTTCTACGCTCGGTTATTTTGACGATAAAGAGGATTGGCGCAAAAACTACCCCGCCGAATGGGTAACCGAAATGCGCGAGCAGGTTCGCCTGTGGTTTTACTCGATGTTGTTCATGAGCGTTGTGCTGGAAGACCGCGCCCCGTACGAGCGGGTGCTGTCCCATAACTCCGTTATCGCCGAGGACGGTTCCAAGTTTTCCAAAACAGGCTTTATGATCAGGTTTGACGAAGCGGCCGAAAAAATCGGAGCGGATACCATCCGTTATTTATATGCAGGCGCCCCCGTTGCCAACGATGTGCGCTTCGGCTTTAATTTGGGTGACGAGGCAAGGCGAAAACTGCTGTCATTCTGGAATATTTTCACTTTTTTTGACACCTATGCATCCATCGACAACCCTGTCCTTGAAGGTTACATGCCCGATAAATCCGCTTTAAGCCCGACAGACCGTTGGCTTATCATCCGCACAAACGATTATATTCAAAAAGCCACCGCCTGTATGGACGATTATAAAACCTATGTTTTAATCAAAGAATTCGAGGTTTTTGTGGATGATATTTCCAACTGGTATATCCGCACAAACCGCCGCCGTTTCTGGAAAACCGAGGATGGTGCGGACAAGACGGTTGCCTATTGGGTGTTGTTTTTTGCTATCAATACCTGCGTTAAAACAATGGCGCCGGTTATTCCGTTTATGACGGAAAAAATCTGGCAGGATTTAACGCGCAAAGTAATGCCCGACTCAGCGCTTTCTGTTCATTTAAGCGATTGGCCTAAGGTTATCGAGGGCTTTGAGGATGACGGAATCATCGAGCAGACCGCATTGGCAAGGGATGTTATCACAACAGCTATGCGCCTGCGCAATGAAGAACAGCTCAAGGTTCGCCAACCGCTGAATAAAATCTATATTTGCTGCGGCGAAGGATCGGCAGAAAAAATCAAGGTATTTGAAAGAAACATCCTTGACGAATTAAATATAAAAGAAGCCGAATATATCAGCGACTTCAGCGTTCTTGAAACTTCTTACCTGACAGTCAATTTCAAGGCGGCCGGCGCTGTGCTGAAACAGAATGTCAACAAATTCAAGCAGAGCCTAGAAGAGGCAACTCCGGAGCAAATGCAAAGTTTGGTTGAACAGGTCGACGCCGGCGGAAAAGTAAAGGCCCCCGGTTGGGAAGAGGAATTTGATGCAGGATTGTTTGTCAAACAGTCCAAAACAAAACCAGGCATCGCGTGTGCGGAATGCGCCGGTGATATGACCGTGGCGCTGGATATTGCGCTTACCGAGCAGCTCATCAGAGAAGGTGCGGTGCGGGATATTGTCCGCCAATGCCAATTGCTTCGCAAAGAGGCGGGCTATATTGTTGAACAAAGAATTTGCGCCGCCATCGGCAGCAGCAGCGATTTTATCATTTCCGCCCTTGAAGAAAGCAGAATTCACATCGCCTCCGAGCTTTTGGCAACCGAGCTCTTGCTCAATGAAAGAATCGATGCCGACCTTGAAAAAACGATAGAAATCGGCGAATATACGGTTACCCTGTCGGTTAAAAAGGCTTAATGATCGGTCGGACGACTTTGCCCGACCGACGTGGGACAATTGTTCGACAATGGTTGGACAATTGTTCAACAATCGTTTCACAATTTTGCTTTGGAAGGAATTGATTTGTTGTGAAAAAATTTCTCTTCTACCTAATCGAATTCACTTGGGCGCTGCCTCAGAATCTTATTGGAGGCATTGCTTATCTTGTTTTGTCAAGAAAACACAAGCATGAACGCTTTCACAATTCCTTCATCACCTATGTGGAAAAGAAAGGCTTCGGCGGTGTTTCCTTCGGGATTTTCATTTTCATTAATCCCGGTAAAAAGCCGGACGCGCTGCATGATGGCCTGATTCATGAATACGGCCATACTATTCAGTCGCTTTTTCTCGGCCCCGTCTGGTTTTTTATTATCGCGCTGCCTTCTGTTATCTGGTGCGGGTTGCCGGTATTCATCAAATACCGCGAAAAACATGATGTTTCCTATTATTGGCTTTATTGCGAGGGTTGGGCAAACCTTTGGGGAGCACGCTGGAGCAAAGAAAACTTCAAAAGTGAAGAGTTGATTAACAGGGGATACTTTGGGAAACCGCTTAAAAAATATATAGCAGTCAAACCATAATGATAATATTATAACTATTTTTTATTATTATTAAACCTCTCCGATATAAAAACTGCGAAACGGAGGCGAAAAAATGGCAGACAATGACACATTCACAGCCGGAGTTGAATTTGGCGGACTTCGAACCAGGCAAGAAATTAAAGTGCTTATCTGCTTTTTGCTTGAAAGTCTTGATAAGCCGCTTTCCAAAGAGCAGCTTAATGAGATTATGCAAACGCAGGGAATAGCAAACTATTTTGAAGTCAATCAAGCTCTTGAGGAATTGATTGAAGGCGGCACGGCTGAGGTAAAGGACGGGGAGTTGCTGATGCTTACCGAAAAGGGGCGGGACGCGACACCGGTGCTTGAAAACGACCTGCCGAAGACTGTACGTGAGAAAGCACTCAACGCGGCGATTAATCTGCAGACAAAAGCCAGACGCGCCCGTGAAAATAAAATTGAGGTCGAAAAGCTTGATACCGGCTACAATGTAACATTTACCATTTTTGACAAAGAGGACGTTCTGATGCGGCTTACCGTTTATGTTGCTGATTTTGCACAAGTCGAAACAGTGAAGCAGGGCTTTCTTAATGACCCGGTCAGCCTTTATTCAGGTATTATTGCAGCGCTTTCAACGTAAAACGTTAACACGATTTAAAAAGAAGCAATTAATTTTTGAGAAGAAGTAGAGAAGAAGTGGAGAAGTGGTAGCGAAGAAGTTGGGGAACGAAGAATGGTGAGAACATCAAAACGCAACTCCAATTGCTTACAGCACCGAAGGTGCTCTTTGTAACTCTTCCCGTGACGAAGTCACTCTTCAAAACCTCTTCCAACTATAAGAAGGACGGTGCTTTCAGTGTTCAAAAAAATAATTTGCGCCTTTCTTGTTTTTTCACTTATCATAATAACATTCGGCGGCTGCGGCAAGCCTGTTGAAACGTTGAAGGTTGATAAAGAAACATCAAAATCAAATTTCACCGTTTACAAGCAAAAAATTAAAGACATCCTTGATAAGACGGATGTTAAATATAATTACAGTGAAATGGAAACCGGAAACGAGGATGACGCCAAAGACACGGACCCGTATATGCTGATAATGAAGTTCGAAATGCAGACCGGATTACAAGAAGCGCTTTTTATCAGTTTGACAAATACATATGAAACGGAAAGCTTTAATATTTCTTTCGGCCTAAACAAAGAAAAAATTAATGACTGTAATTTGAATATCAGGGAATATTTGTATATCAGGAATATTTTCAATCTGGTATCCGAAATTAAAGTGTCATCCTTTGCGTGCAACAGGCTTCTGACATCAACTCAGAAAGGTATTGAGGCGGAATTCGAAGCCAATCCGGACGCTTTCTATAAAAAAGAAAATAAGTACTTCGGCAGAGACGAATCAAAAACATGGTTTCTTCAATATACAATTTATTACAAAACGGCGGCTGATCCGGCAATATTTGAAGAAACATTATCTTTTCACGGTAATTTGGCACCGCAAACAGCAGACTGAACGAAAAAGCATTTTAATAACAGAAAGAAAAACAACGATTTTTGGAGGGCGATAAATTGGGGGAACGGCTCAAACGGGCAATTGGCGTTGAGGGAAGTTTTAAAGAGGCAATAATTCCGATGATCGGCTACAACTCCGCTAATATCATGTTTGGCGGTGCCGGTTATATCATCAGCATTTATTTTTTAGCTTTTCTGACCCAGGTTGAAGGCCTTCAGCCCGGCCAGGCGGGGCTGGTAATTCTGTTCGGGCAGCTTTGGGATGCGATAGCGGACCCGGCAATGGGTATTATCACAGACCGCACGCGTTCAAAATACGGCAGACACAGGCGCTATTTTCTTTGGGGTGTTATACCGGTAGCTGTTTCTTATTTTATGCTTTGGAACTCTTTCGGCATTTCCGCATTAAACAACTCGAATTACACAATGCTTTATTACATTTTCGCTTACATCCTTTTTAATACAGCATATACCCTTGTGGCGGTTCCCCATGTAGCGATGCTTCCCGAGCTGGCTCCGGAATATTTCTTAAGGACGCAGTATAAATCCGTCGAGTATCTTGTGAATTCGGTTGGGATGATTTCCTCATTTTTGCTCGTCTCTTTTACACTCGGGTTTGTTAATATGAAGACTCCGTCCCCGGCAATGCGCCCGGCCTTTATGGCATTCGGTATAATACTGTGTTTTTGGTTTTCCCTTCCGTTGATTTTTACTTTTAAAAGTACCAAAGAGCCGAGTTCTTTGGATATGGTGCTTCCGCCGCTTGATATCGTATCCTTTATTGAAGAGTATATACAGGTTTTCAAAAACAAGTCCTTCCGAAAATATTTTTATTTAAGCTTGTTCTTTATGATGTGCAGGGGCTTCTACAGCAGCTCAAGCCAGTATTTTATCCGCTATATAGCCCAGAAGAATAACCGTTACAATCTGCTTGTTTCCGTCGCGGGCGTTGCAGAGGCATCGGGCTTTCCTCTTAACTTTTGGCTGACAAAAAAGTACGGCAAGCAATTCTGCGGCAAATTGCTTGCGCCGTTAATGTTTTTAGGGATAGCGTTAAACTTCTTTATCGGTCCCCAAACACCCGTCATTGTCATTTTTATCGCCGTGTCACTTTATTCATTCGGCTACTCGGGAGTCGGCTTTGTCGGCACGACAATACAGCCGGATGTCACCGATGTTGATGAAATGATAACGGGCAGAAGGCGTGAGGGCGTTACCGCCACATTCAGCTCCCTTATCAAGAAAACCATCAGCGGGCTTATGAACGCAATGACCGGCTTAACCTTGAGCGCGTTCGGATTTGTCACGGGCAAAGAAGAAATAACCCAAACGGCAAGGGCGATTTCGGGGCTTCGTTTAACCTATATTGTTCTGCCTCTTATTTTCGCGGTTCTGTCCGTGTTGGCTATCTATCAGTACAAAATGTCCAAGGAAGATCATGAGATGATAAAGAGCGCAATCAAAGAAAAGAAAGAAAAGGGCATTGTTTCGATGACCGATGAACAGAAGGCAAGATGCGAGGAACTTGCCGGGCATAAGTTTGAAGAAATGTGGATAGGAAGATAGATATTAGCTGTAAGATTTTAGACACCAGACACGGGGAGAAACCTCATTATGGACAAACACAGAATACTTATTTGCATATAGAGCAAAGAATGGGGATTAAATGAAGTTGCTGCAAAGAATATTGTCTTTCGTGATGAGCTTTGTCGTTGCGCTCGTTTCCTTCGGCATCAGCTTTATTCAATATGATAATCCGGAGGTGTTTAAAATACCGGTTATGTCTTCAAACCAATGGGATGGCAGCACGCTGTATGTCAACGGTAAAACAACATTAATCAATGTAGAAAAAGGCGAACCTTTTCCGGACGCAAGGGTACCGACTTTTGTTTTTAAAAAGGAACTTTCAATCAATATTGGCGATACGGGCAACAAAGCATTCAATTATTACGGGATCACTCTGCAAAGCAGCCAGCCGCTCAAAGGGGAAATCTCATACAGTTATTTAGGCTCGAAACAAACGGAAGAGTTTTTTATTGAGCAGTCCGACAAACCCATGGAGTTTTTCAGCTTTATCAACGGTTATTTTAAAAAGCAAAAGGTCAGCAATATCTACAACATCTCTTTTGATAACCTTGGCGGCGAACAAGTGACACTGGTTATTTCGGGTATAGCGTTTTACAACCGTGAAATCCTTGACGAAACGGTATTTATCACGGACAATGACTATAAAATCGGGGTTTCTTTACTGTGGGGCGGTTCGTTGAGTTACCTTGAATATTTAAAAGCAAATGTTCAGGCTGTGCGCACCGCTGACGATGTTATTGTCGGGGTTGACAGCCTTTCAAAATACGGCGGGGAGCTTATCACCGATAAAGTCAACCTGATAAACCGGTGCGATACAGGGCGGGTTGTCCAGCAATCGTATTACGGCACCAGCGGCGAGCACGACGGCTATGTGCAAGGCACATCCTTTAACACCTTATGGAACTACAATCCTGTTCAGGGCGGAAACCAGTTCGGAGACGCGAGCAAGATTGTGGACTGCAAAATTACCGCTGATTCCATATACATTAAATGCAGGCCGATGGACTGGGCAAAGCACGCGGAAGATATTACACCTTCCTATATGGAGGCCACTTACACATTAAAGGATGATTACGTTAAAGTTGACTGCCGTTTTACCGATTTTTCACAGTGGGAAAGCGTGATGAGGGGGCAGGAACTGCCGGCCTTTTATGCTGTGGAGCCCCTTAATTCCTTCCGGTATTACGGCGGAAGCACCCCATGGACAGGTGACACGGAAATAAAACGCGAAGACAATCTCATCTTTTGGCCGGATGCCGGCATGCCGACTTTTGAAGCCACAGAATACTGGTGCGCATGGACCAACTTAGAGGACGACGGCTTCGGGCTCGGTCTTTATGTTCCCGGAATCAGCAAAATGCTCGCGGGTGTGGCTGACCGCGGCGGTAAAATTGGGGATGACCCGTCAACTTCAGGACCAACCTCATATGTTGCCGCGCTGAAAACTCTTGCGCTGAAAAGTTTTGTTCCGCTGGAATACAGCTATTTGGTTGCAGCAGGCAATATAAACGATATCAGGCAGACATTCGCAGTTAACAAAGATGCAGTTGACAACACTGCTCTATTAGAATATTAAACCGGAGGAAGTAACAATGAAGAACGAAAGATACGAATTTGCAAAGGAACTCTATGCCCAGACAGGTGTTGATACCGATGCGGCAATCGAAGCGCTCTCAAAAGTCAAAATATCCATTCACTGCTGGCAGGGCGATGATGTCGGCGGCTTTGAAAGCAAAGGTGAGCTTTCCGGCGGTATTGCCGCAACGGGAAATTACCCCGGTAAAGCGAGAAATGCCGAGGAATTGATGGCCGACCTTGATATGGCTCTGTCGCTGATACCCGGAAAGCACAAAATAAACGTTCACGCGATCTACGCCATAACAGGCGGTGAAAAGGTGAGCCGTGACAAGCTGAAACCCAAGCATTTCGCCAAATGGGTTGAGTTCGCGAAGGCTCGCGGGCTGGGATTGGATATCAATCCGACTCTATTTTCGCATCCGTTGGCAGCTGACGGCCTGACACTTTCCCACCCTGACCCCAATATCCGCAAATTTTGGATTGACCACTGCAAGGCTATGCGAAAAGTCGGTGAATATTTCGGCAAGGAGCTTGGCATTCCCTGCATGAACAATGTATGGATACCAGACGGTTACAAGGATATTCCGGCCGACCGCCTCGGGCCAAGGCAGCGCCTGAAGGATTCACTTGATGAGATCTTTGCTGAAAAGATAGATAAACGTTATCTTATTGACACGGTCGAGTCGAAAGTGTTCGGCATAGGCGTGGAATCCTACACCGTCGGCTCCCATGAGTTTTATTTGAACTATGCGGCAAAAAATGATGTTATTTGCCTTTTGGATAACGGTCATTTCCATCCTACAGAGGTTGTTTCGGATAAAATCCCGTCCATGCTGCTGTTCTCCGATAAAGTTGCCCTGCACATTACCAGGGGTGTGCGGTGGGACAGCGACCATGTTGTGCTTTTCGACGATGAAACCAAAGAAATTGCCAAAGAAATCGTCCGCTGTGATGCCCTCGACAGGGTGCTTATCGGGTTAGATTATTTTGACGCGAGCATTAACAGAATCGCTGCTTGGGTAACCGGTGTCCGCAATATGCAAAAGGCTTTGCTTTACGCGCTGCTGTTTCCAAACGACAAGCTTCGCCTGCTTCAGGACGAGGGCAAGTTTACCGCTTTGATGGTGACAAGCGAGGATTTGAAAATCTATCCGTTCGGCGATGTTTGGACCGCTTTCTGCAAACAGCAAAGAACCCTCCCGAGGGGTGAATGGCTTCAGAAGATCGAGCAATACGAGCGGGATGTCTTAAGCCAAAGATCATAAATAATTCAGAAAAGTTCAGGTAACAAAAATGAGAGATGAAATTCAGACCGCGGCGAATGAACGGCTTCTGATAGCGGCGCACAGAGGAACGGCCGGCGGAAATATTCCGTGCAATTCGATTGCCTCTTATGAAGCAGCACTTTTTCAAGGCGCGGATATCCTTGAAATCGACATTACAAAAAGCAGGGACGGGGAGCTGTTTGTTTTCCACCCCGGCTTGGAACCTGTTCATCTGCGCAGCGAAAGGTTTATCGGTGAGTTGACCGCCGCGGAGGTCAGGGAGCTTCGCTACTGCAACGGTGACGGTACCAAAACAACGCAAGGTGTCAGCACACTCGATGAAATATTCGAGAGTTTTGGAAACAGATGCTTTATCAATCTTGACAAATTTTGGGACAATATTTCCGAAATAACCGCTTGCGTACGCAGGCATAGCCTGCAGGATAGGGTGATAGCCAAATCGTTCCCTGCCGATGAATGTATTGACCTTCTTGAACAGGTTGCTCCGGATATCCCTTATTTGCCGTTTGTCTGGAACGAAGACGACTGCACGGATGATCTGCTGAAAAGAAATATCCGTTTTATCGGCACCGAGGTGCATTTTAACCGCGATGACAGCCCGGTCGCCGGCGAAGAATATATTGAAAGCATGCATAAAAAAAATCTGATCATTTGGGCAAACGCGATTGTCTTTAATTACAAAACCGTTGAATCCGCCGGACATACCGACGATATTTCCGTAACAGGCGACCCCGATAACGGCTGGGGTTGGCTGGCGAAGAAAAACTTCAATATTCTTCAGACAGACTGGGTGCTGCCGATGAGGATGTATCTGAAAGAGAATGGATATCTGAAGTAATATAATACTTTTCTATTTTAGAAAAACTAAAAGGGTCATCTCATTTTTAATGAGATGACCCTTTAAAATCATTTTTTATCAAGAAATATGATTTATCAAAAATGCTTTGTGAATATTATTGCCTAAACTTAGTACCGCGGTCTGTAAATAACAACAAAGTCAATAAACATAGGTAAGAACGCTGTCGGCTTTTTTGATATAGAATCCTTTTTCGCTGTTATACTCAATGAAGTCCGAAAGTTTTTGCGCTTTCTGATTGTAATCGTTGAGTATTTTGTCTACCTGGATTTGAACACTATCCTTGACATCATCTTTTGAAAGCTTGCTTCTAATTCCGAACGTCGGCAATTTGCGGTATTCGGCGTTCGTTAGAAAAGCGTCTACGCCGAGCGGTGAATCGTCAAATATAATACTGTAAGCTGCAAGTGCGAATGCGTATGCGCTGAGTTCTGTGGCATGAGCCGACGAGTCACTCTTCCTGATGTCAAAAAAACTGTAATTATAGTCGCTGATAAGTTTATCAAAAATATAACCATTGGGGATGAAGGCATCAATCTCGTCAATAGTTCTGAAGCAAAGCTCAGGTGTGGAGCCGTATCCGACGCTGCCGTATTTGTTGTAAATCTTTTCTAGTAATAACATGAAATCTTTATAATCGGTTGTATCGTATTCATTATAAACATAGTCGAAGAGTTCGAAACTGGAATACTCACCGGTGCATAATATCCACGCAATATATTTGTAAACAACATCAGCGATTGTATTGAGGAGCTTTAAATAGATATCGTTATCAGAGGCATTACTAAGCTTGCGGAATGTTTCGTTTATAGGCATAATCAGTTTGCATGCCATGCCTACAAAATCAAGTGCTTCCGTTGGCTTTTTCGACTCGTTCCAGTACCTTTCCATCTGCTCACTGTTCAGGCAAGACAGATAAGCTGTCGGTTCGCTTGTCGCGAATACTTTAACATTATCGTCGAGATAGGAAAGCAATTCCTCATACTCGCTAATTTTAAAGCCGACCCTGAGCTGCAGGATAACGATATCTGCAGACTGAAGCTTTTCAAGGCGGCCACGTTCGGTTTTAAGAAGTGAAAGCTGGTTTGTGATCATACCTTCGTTTGCGCCTTTTGTCAGGTCAATTATTTTTACACTTTTTCCTTCGCTTTCTGTAATACGCTCAAGCTTTTTACCGAAATCGCCATAGGCGAGGTAACTGTTGCCGATAAGGCAGATTTTAACGGAATCATCATCGAAAATTGATGCCGACGCTGTGAACTGAACCGGACCGAATATAAATATAACCGCAAGAAATAATGACAATACGCATTTTGGTGATTTTTTCACATTAATATCCTCCTCAGTAGTTAACCTTGTTATATAGAGGGTACATCTTAAAAGAAACGATTCAATTATTTTAATGAATCAGCTCAATAGAGGAAGGCTTGCCGCGGCAACACTCTGGCCTACTCTTCTGCTTGATTCATCGGGCAGATTCAGCTGAACTTTTTCATAAAGCTCGGGATACTCGGTTTTAAGCACATGCTTCGCGGTGTCTATTATTTTGTGCCCGCCATTCCCGGACATCACTCTGCCCATCAGCAGAATATGACCGATATCGTAAATTTCCGCATATAGGCTGATTGAATGGCCTAAATAGCAGCCGATGGTTTCAAAAATTTTCATCGCCTGCTCATCTCCGGCAGCCACAAGCTTTTGTACTTCAGCCAATTTTTCCGCAGGGCTCAGATTTTCATCCAAAATGATTCCAGCTTCCGGTGCGAGTTTGATCACCGCATCCTGTGAAAAATATTTAACGCCGCAGCCGATGTCACCCGACCATTCATCGCACATGGAGCATTGCTGGCCGTCAACGGGCACAAAAGCCAATTCATTCAGCCAGCCGGTGATGTTGCCGTCTTTATCCACATAGCCGCCCGCTTCGCTTGTGCCCATGGCAATGCCGAGTATTCTGGTTTCGTTCAGGTCCATCGCGCCGGCCAGTGCAGCGACATCACCATCGTTCGCGACTTCAAACGGTATGTTTTCACCTATTTCTTTTACCGCTCTGATATAGATATTTTTAACATATTTTTCAAAATCATCCCGGGGCACTTTTAGAAAAAGGGAAGCGACCATTGTTTTGCTGTTGATGTATACACCCGCGGAACTGATTCCTATCGCGTCAACTCTTGGCATTTTAGCGGCGGCGGCCTTGAACGCGCCGACAATTTCGGTGAAGTGATAATCGTGGTCCGCGTTGTTTTTCGGGTACCAAATCACTTCTTCGCTGAATACTGTTTCGCCGTTGATAACCGCGGAAACCTTTCTGTCGCTGCCTCCGGCATCAAAGCCGATTCTGCAGCCGTCAAGATGCCTGCCCAACGGTTTCGAGTGATCTTTCTCTTGAGGTTTCTGCTCATAGGGAAGGCTGATTACTTCGAATTCGCTTTCATAAACCTGTGACATAAATTCGAGGTCAAAAGCTCTTATGCCGTCTTTTTTATAAGCCTTTTTAATATATTCTGCGATTTTTTCATCACCGCAGATTGATATTCTAAATCCGCCTTTTGTCCACAACAACAGTTTTACTACCCGCCCGATATAGTAACAATCGGCTTCAAACATTTCATCCCTGCCGTTTATAAAAGTGTCGGATATGGCAGCCAACCCGTCGTTTCTTTCGATAGCTACGCAGATGGGCTTTTTCGCGGTTTTTAAATAAGCTTTATTAAATTTTGACAGCGGAATGAAAGTTTCATCAAGAACAGGTTTGTTGGTTACATCAATATCAATCCCGAATAAATTCATCATCTGAACCTCTCTATTCTTGATATAACTTCATCTTTGAATTTATCTATATATTTTGATATCAGCCCTTCGGGACTTATGGATTCGTCAAGGACAAGGTCCGTAATATCAAGCCCGTAGTTCATGCTGTCGCTGCTGTCCACATTATGGCTTGCAAAAAAGGTCGCGTTTGATGTTCTTCTGCCGAGCGCCGCCAAGTCATAGCGTTTTCCGCCTTCGATTTGGCTGTCATAAACGCCCAGAAGCGATGCCGCTAAGTTTTTGTGGCTTGATGTGTCGAACACGGCTTTATCTTCGTCGCAAAGCCAGTCCAGCCCGCGCCAGACTTCAAGGGAATACACTTTTTTTGGTTTATTTTCATCCGCGAGCAGCCTGACCGCGCTGAGTACCCTGAGCGCGACAGCCACATGGGTATCGTGCTTGTCGGCAAAATTGTGGGTATAAATAATCTCCGGTCTGCACTTTTCGATAATGGACTTTAACTCGTTTACCAGTGCGTCGTTTGCCGGGTCCTTCACCTCGGAACTCGGGTAAGCCAAAAGAATCTGCGCGGAATATTTTCCGATTGACGCGGCTGTTTTCTGCTCCGCGGCACGAACAGTTTTCATTTCCTCATCCGTATACTTTTCATATATTCCGCTTCTTGGCGACCCGGCTCCGTCGGTTACAACAACGCCGGTGAACCATTTATCATCTTTACCGAAGCATTCCGCTATCGGGCCGAAAGCCATAATTTCTATATCGTCCTGATGAGCCGCGATGCAAAGGGCAGTCGTTCTGGCAAGAGCCTGATTCTCCGGGGCATTATCCGGTATGAATAGTTGTGCGTTGTTTTTATTCAGCTGCATTTTATTCACCTGCTCTTATCATAAGATTTATTTAATAAGTTACAAGGGGTTAAATAATAAAGGGTAAAGTGGGGCGCTTTTTGAAAAAAACGGGAAACCGTTCGAGGTAAAATCAACCGGATTGCCTTGGGATATTTCCTTTTAATGCCTTATAGTATCATGCCGAAATTTCATTGTCAACTGTTGTTTTTCTGCGTTGTGATTGAAACATTTTGACCCCTGCGTATTTGTTAAAAGGCAATATACAAGACACTATTTATATGATACAATAACTTAAAATCCATCGTTAAATATCAAAAAAAGGTAACATGATACTAATTAACGATTAAAAAAACTCTAAAAAATCAAGCAAAAGCTTTGATTTATTAGGTTTATGCGGATTTTTTTGTTAGGTTTTTATGAGTAATTAGTATGAAATCCGCTCAACAGAAAGGATGCAACCGATGAATATCTCAGAAAACAAGTTCAAAGATTTTATTAAATATGAAGAAAATCCCGTATTCGGCGGCGGCAGTATAGGAACCTGCTTTGATGTTTATGTATCACCGGAAAACGGCCTGTACCGTATGGATTTTTCCTGGCGTCCGCGGAATTCTCTTGCCGTTACCTTCAGCGCTGACGGAATAAGTTGGGACGAGCCGGTTATAACGCTTCATGAAAGTCCTGACAGCGGGTGGGAGGATGTTGTCAACAGGAACTGTGTTTTAAAAATCAACGGAAATTATAAAATGTGGTACACGGGCCAGGCGAACGGAAAGAGTTTTATCGGCTATGCCGAAAGCGAAAACGGCCTCAATTTTCAGCGCGTCAGGAAAGACCCTGTCCTTGTTCCCGAGCTTCCTTTCGAAAAAGAATCGGTAATGAATCCCTGTGTCCTTTTTGAAAACGGCATTTATAAGATGTGGTATGCAGCGGGTGAAACCTATGAGCCGAATGTCCTCGCTTATGCGGAAAGCCAGGACGGGATCTGCTGGCAAAAATCGGAGTTCAACCCGGTTTTTACCTGCGACGGAAACAATTATTTTGAGAAAGACCGTGTCGGCGGCTGCCAGGTGATAAAAACCGGGGATATGGGTTACCTGATGTTTTATATCGGTTACGAGGATATTAACACGGCAAGAATCTGCATCGCTCAGTCGGATAACGGTATAACGAACTGGAAGCGTTATGAATGCAATCCGGTTGTATCGCCCGAGGCGGGCAAATGGGATTCCGATTCCTGCTACAAGCCCTCCGTGCTGTGGGATGAAAATCGAAAGGTTTGGTTTCTCTGGTATAACGGCAGGAAAGGCTGCGATGAATATATCGGGTATGCCGAACGGGAAGGAAGAAAATTCTTTTGACCGGCTGTCAAAACTGCTTTGATTCATAAGAAGCGAAGGTGTATATTGAAAAGAACAACCTCATTCATTTATTTTATTTACTTATTGAAAGGGTGTTATTTATGAAAAAAGCAACTAAGGTTTTAGCATTGTTGATGGGTTTGGTGATGTTAATCAACCCGTTTTCCGTCGGAGTAAGCGCGGTGTTTCCGGCCGGCGCAACAGTTTACGTTGATTCTGTAAGCGGCAGCGACCTGAACAGCGGCACCGGCGAGGGCTCCGCCTGGCAAACACTCGCGAAGGTCAGTGAAAACACCTATTCGCCGGGCGACAGGATTCTGTTTAAAAGCGGAGGAGTTTTTACAGGTACGCTTTCTCTCAAAGGCAGCGGAGAGGCCGGGAATCCAATCATTCTTTCATCGTTCGGCGAGGGCGGCAAACCGCTGCTCACAACAACCGAAGCAACCAATTTAATCACAATGTTTGATGTGTCTTACTGGACGCTTGACGGGCTTGAAATCACCGCGCCGAACGGCGGAGGAATATGGATTGATACGCTCGAAAGAGAGTCAAACGGCATCACGCTGAAAAATCTTACAATTCATAATATTCAGAATTATCCCGGAACAGGGCGGGACAACCTTTCCGCCGGTGCCGCCGCCGCGCGGGCGGGCGTGATGATAAAGGGGCTTCCTGCGCGTTCACGGTTTGCGGTGAACAACCTTACGGTTGCGGGCTGTGAATTCTATGACTGCGCCAACGGCATCAGCATTTGGGGCTCCTGGAACGATCAGCAGAACCCTTGGTGCGAGTTGGAAAGCCAAATTGACCCCGTATACAATACCGGTATACTGATTGAAAACACCGGTTTTACGGATTTTGACGCAGAAGCGATTATTGTCGGCATGTGCGACGGCGCGGTGGTGCGAAACTGTTCGGCCATCAACTGCTGCCAGGGCGGAGCAGCCGGAGGCTACTGCAACGCGGCTATGTGGTTTTGGGGCAGCGAAAACAGTGTTATTGAAAACTGCGAAATCGCCGGCCAGAAGTGTTTGGGCGACGGCATGACGATTGACTTTGATTCCCACACCAATAACAGTATGTACCAATACATTTACTCGCACGACAACATACGGTTTATGGGCAACTGCCCGATTTACAGCGGCCAGGTCAACAACACCGTGCGCTACTGCCTTTCCGTGAACGATAACGTCACCAAAAACAGCGGCGGCGGCTCCAGCGGGGAGCGGTATTTTAAGTTTTACAACAACACCATTGTCAACGGCTCCTCTTTTTCGTTTTTATTTAACGATAAGAGCTTCATCCAAAACAATATTTTTAGCCTTGTCCCGGGCTGCACATTGAATTTTGACATCAAAAACAGCTATACGCTCGGCAATAACTGTTATTACAGCACAGTGAAACCGCTTATTGATATAAAATCCATTCATGCCAATCCGCAGTTCGCCGGCACGGATTACACGGATAAAAACAGTTTCGTTCTCAAAGAATGTTCGCCGTGCATCGGCGCCGGAACCCAGACCGAGGAAAACATGGGGACGCACGATTTATACGGCAACCCGCTGACAAGCACCCACAACATCGGCTGTTACGAGGGCCCCGGTGTGGAGGGGAAATACACCTTTGACAACCCGTTCGAAGTGATCAGCAGGTTCTTCACGGGGCTTTTCCGTTATATCAGTGATTCGGCTGTGCATAATTGGAACTGGCTTTTGGATCAGATCGCGAAGTTAAAGGGATAGCATACTAATTACTCATAAAAACCTAATTAATAATTCCGTACAAAATCGTATAATACTATTCTGCATTAAAATGGAGAATAGTATAAATCAAAGTTTTTTCTTGATTATTTTAGAGGTTTTAAAATCGTGAATTAGTATCGGATGATTGAACAAAGAAGTGCTTTCCTGCGTTAATAAGGAGGAAACAGATGAAAGAATTAATCACTCTTGAAAATTCGGATATTTCCCTCTCTTTCACAAAAAAAGAAGGGCGGCTTGTAAGCCTTTATTGGAAGGCTGCTGAGAAAGAATTCCTTGACTGCACCCGGATGCCCCGCGCGCCGTTCATCGTCTGGACCGATTTTGCCAAACCCTTCCGGTTCCTGGACAACACTGTGCCGGGCGAACCGGGGGCCTTCGCGAACGAACGACTTTTGCCGCGAAATGCCGAGTTTTTCCCGTTTGAAAACGGTTTAGAAATCCGGTACAAGTTAAATGCTTCGCTTAACGCCGTTATTCGCATTGTACTTGACGGCGCCGTTTCCCGCTGGAGCTTCACACTTAAAAACGAAGGCGTTATCCCGGCAGATGTTTTGCCGGTGTTTCCCGTTATCGACTGCGTCAGCCTTGGCAAAAACGCGCGCGTGCTCGCTATGAACCAGGCTGGAGCGCCGGAGAAACTATGGAAAGTGGAAGGCGGAGCGTACGGCAACGGCGGGCGCCACAGTGCGCAAGTCGGTTGTCTTTTTGAGGATGACGCCTGCCTCGGTTTTTACTTTGAGGATAAAACATTCGGACCCAAAGATATACGGTATAAAAAGCCTGCTGTTGAGGTGCGGAGATTCCCCGAAAAGACACTTGAGCCGGGCGGTTCGCTTGTTATTGAAGATACGGTCATCATGCTTTATAAGGGTACATGGCATACTGTTGCCAAGGCATATGCCGGTTGGATGCGGAAAAGCTTTGATTTGCCTGCCGCCCCAGCCTGGCTGGGGGAAATCCAATCCTTCGCGGGCGCATGGTTCGAAAAAAAGGGCAAGCCGAATTGGGAAGGGCCGAACTTATCCGAACCGCTGGAATCCTTTGCCGAGCTTGACCGCCACTTCTCCGGAGAGCATCCCGAGCTTGCCGAATACGCTTTTTTCAGCGAGCTTTCCGCGAAAGATTATGGCGACAAAATGTATATTTACGGCTCTAACCGCCGGCATACGGACGGGTTTAATATTGTCAGAAAAGACCTCGGCGGAGCGCAGGGTTTAAAAGAAGGGGTCGAAAAGGTTCATAAAATGGGCAAAAGGGTTACGCTTTATGTCGAGGGGCTTATTGTCCCCGGCGAAAGCGATTTGTTTGCCGAAAAGCCGGAAGCCCACGACTGGCTGACTATGAACCCGGAAGGCGAAAGCGAAGGTTCTTATACGGGCCAGAACTTTGTGCATATGTGCTGCGGCAGCGCCGGGTGGCAGGACCATCTGGCTGAGATGTGCGCGAGGCTGATGAGGGAAACCGGTGTTGACGGTATTCGGCTGGATTCTTTTTCGTACTATTTCTGGCCGTGCTACAACCCCGCGCACAACCACGCTTCGCCGTTCGACTGCAACAAATGGATGCAGGATCTTTTAGCGAAGGTTTCGAAGGCTGTCCTTGCGGTGAAGCCCGACGCCCTGCTTGCCACCGAGGCGCCGGTCGATTACAACAGGCTATGGTTCAACACGGCGCTTGATTCGAACTTTAATGAAGGCAGCATCGAATACGAACTGGCGGACACTTCCGTTTTCCGCGTGATGTTTCCGGAGTTTTATATGCCGCGGATTAACGGCGGGCAGGTGATGGAATCGCTCATGCTGATGCCGGACGGCTGCTCGGTTTTCGCAGGCGGAAAAAATCCGCTTTTTGAAAAGTGGCACAAAGTTCTGCCTGAATTCAACGATGTGTTCGTTCACGGCACGGTAAGCGAAACAAAGCCAAAGGCATCGTCGCCGGACATGATCCTAAACTCTGCTTATACAGACGAGCGGATGCTTGTTATCGGAGCAAGGTCGAGTTATACAGCCCGCGAAAAGAAAGCAAGAACCATAGGGCTGAAGAAGGACAGAATCGAAACCGAGGTTACCGTTCAAACGGGGTTTAAACCCGGCAAATTCGTTTTGTATGATATTGAAAACGAAACCGCCTGCGAACCCGGTTACGGGTTCAAAGACGGGAATCTGATTTTTAAAACGAACTCAAACTGGTTCGCTGCGCTATTTATCAAATAAAAGACACGGGGGACGGCAGACTGTTACAAAACTCTTCAAACCAACCCTGAAAAATGATATAATAACCATAGCAAAAAGTTAGGGAGAAGAGGCTTTGCTATGGGACGAATAGAAGGAACAGACAGAGAACAATTGCAGCTGATGAGCTATGAAAACTTCATCGGCGAAGAAGATATCGTAAGAGTAATAGACCGGTTTGTAGATGTGTGTGACCTTGAGAAACTGGGTTTTCAAAAGATGCGGCCAGCTCAAACAGGCAGGCCATCCTATCCACCGGAAGCGTTAGCAAAGTTGTATGTTTACGGTTATGAAAATGGAATCCGTTCATCGCGAAAAATAGAAAAGGAAACCCTCCGCAATGTCGAGGTAATGTGGCTGATAAACAACCTTCAGCCTGATTACAAAACAATTTCTGAATTTCGGCGGCAAAACATCCGGTCTCTCCAGAAACTATTTAAAGAATTTGTGCGTCTATGCAAGTCATGGGATTTAATAGGCGGCGAACTGATAGCGGTAGACGGCACAAAAATGAAGGCAAGCAACAACAAAAAGACGAATTTCAGCCGCAAGAAACTAAACGACAGAATAAAAAGAATTGACGAACAAATCGAGAAATATCTTGAAGATATTGAGGAAGCTGACAAAAGAGAAACCGCCTCAAAATCCGTTGTGCCGAAAAATCTTGACGAACTTCTTGAGCGCAAGAAGATGTACGAGAACTATATAGCGCAACTTGACGAAACCGGAGAAAATGAGATTTCACAGGTTGACCCCGACGCAAGGCTGATGGGCAATAACCGCGGCGGAGTAGATGTTGCGTACAATGTTCAAAGCGCGGTTGACAGCAAGAATCATATCATTGTCGACTACGATGTATCGCAAAATCCCGCCGACCAGGGACAACTCGGAAACATGGTAAAAAAAGTTAAAAAAGGTTTGAAGATTTGCCGCTTTATCGTTGTTGCTGACAAGGGTTATTATCAAGGCGAGGATCTTCAAAGGGTAAAAAAGTTAAAAGTTACATCAATCGTATCAAGGCAAAACTCTTCGGACCCAAAAGACCAACCCGAGGATTTTCACAGCGACAAGTTCATATACAACGAAAAAGAGGACACCTACACCTGCCCAACAGGAAAGATACTTCATCCTCACAACAAAAAAACGCCCAGCGCAGGAATTATTACAACAAAACAGCCTGCTCCAACTGCGAACATCGTGACATTTGCGTGAGAGGCGAACGTGGATTCAGGGCGGTAACCAGAGGGCGGTATGCAACGATTTACGAAGAAACCGACAAGCGGACGCGAGAAAACATGGATATCTATAAGCGCCGGCAGCAAATCGTTGAGCATCCATTTGGGACAGTCAAGCACTCCATGCATGGATACTATTTTCTGCTTCGAACCCGACGAAAGGTGCGAACAGAAGTGGCACTGCTCTTTTTGGGATACAACCTGAAAAGAGCATACAATGTATTGGGATTCAGGGAGATAATGGCAAGGTTGAACGCCGTTTCTCACTGCCTTTTTCATCTATTGTTGTATGTTGACATATTAAGGCTCGAAAGGGCTGCTTAAACTAAAAGTTTTCCACTTTTACACAGCTTAGATTGTCGTTTTGTAACAATCTGCCGTCCCCCTGTCTTTCTCGAAGACGGGAAATTGACATTTAAAACAAACTCAAACTGGTTCGCCGCGATGTTTATAAGATAGAAGAAATGGGGGATGGTTTGTATGCCTCAATTATGCTCGGGGACAGATAAGCCGTCCCTCTGTCTTTGAAGACATCTTGAATGCCTTCACCACGACGCCTTATTACTATAAAACAAGCGCGGAGGACAAAATGAAACTGTGGGATATGAAGAAACTGGATACGAAAATTGAGTTCGGAATACTGACTTATCGAAAACTTTTTTAAACAAACCGGTCAAAAAAACAAAAGTCAGATCCCCGGTAACACCTATAAAAAACTTGTTGCAATTTTTACATAATTATTCTATAATTATAGCATAACACAGAGAAAATTAATTTTGTGGTTTTTTCGAAGTTGTGCTAAGCTATTTTATGCACTCGGGTAAAAGCTTTGATAGAACTAAATTTTTGCAAATAAATGAAAAATGTTGCGAGGTTAAAATGGAATATTTTTGTCAGTTCGTAATTGGATTTGCATCAACAGCTATTGGTGTGGTCTTGGCTTTATTATTGGAGCGTTGGTATGATAATATTAAAGATATTAAGGAGGCTGATAGCATAAAGGCAAAGCTTCTAATTGAGTTGATTAATATTCAGGACACTATGCTAAAGATTCACAATGGAAGCAGAACGACACTTTTGTTATCTCCAATAAAAATGCCGATATTTCAAGGATATGTCAATTCAACTAAAGTTGCTCTTTTAGATAGATATTGTTGGTATAATGACCTCTTGAGCTTATACAAATATCTGGATACATACAATTCATGGCAAGACGCAAAAACCGAAAAAACTTTTCTTCTTAGTGAAAACAATTTGCAGACAAACAATCATGTGCAAATAAATATATTTTCAGCAATAAATAAAAGCCTATTAACCCTTGAAGAAATTGTACTGGGAAAAGAATTTCTCGTTTCAGAAACAGCATCTTGTACATTATGCAAACTCGAAGCGTGTGACTCTTCCGAAAATAAAGGCCTAATCAACTGCATGATTGTAAAACTATCAATACATGATGGTGCGGATCTTGTTAAAAATTGAGAATATAAGCGAGGTGAATTATGTCAAACAATCAAGAACATCAATATGTTACTATTGGAGTTCCTTCGACTCAGGATGCGGTAGACACCACATTCACGTCGGAGTTAACAAGTGTTCTTAGCGATGTAAATGCTATATATAGTAGTAATCATGAACATTCGAATACATGGAGTTACTATAACTCAGAAGATACTTTTATTAGGTTTCTCGGCTTGACGTCATATTATTTGGGATTGCAAAGAAATCTGTGTAAAATTATCAGTATTTTAAAACCTGTTAAAATTTTTGAATTTGGTTTTGGGACTGGGCACACCTCTGTAAGGATTGCAAAGGAGAATCCCAGTAGCATTGTTACAGCAATTGATTTTCGCGAAAATATGATAGAAATCGGCACTAGGTTAGCAAAAAGAATAGGAGTTTCAAACGTTTTCTTTGCAAAAGATGATATGCTGGAGAGAGTAAAACATGATTTAAGCGACTTTGACTTTGTTTTCTTATTATATAATTTTCATCATATTGAAGATGCTGATAATTCGACAAGCGAAAACAAAAAAAATTCTAAAAAGATTGAATTTCTTAGGAACTGCTATAATAATATGAAAGATGGAGCTTATCTGTGCATTGCTGACGTATTTATTACTAACGACGAGACCGAAACAAGAAGACTATTTGAACAAAGAGTTGCCGAGGGTTCAGCCTCAACGTTTTGGGGAGGATTAAGTAGTTTGGATGCCGAATCCATTAGTGAGGCTAGAAGAGCTGCAGATTTTTGCAAGAGGAACGAGGAACAAGTTGGCATTAAGGTTTTGCAGCGCAAATATGAGTATCCCATTACTCTTAAGTGGTTGCGAAACTCTGCTCTCAATACAGGATTCAATGAAATTCTAAGTGAGGAGGTCAATTTTGTTGGCGATGCCATAATGCTTTTTAGAAAAACAAACTAGGGAGGGTAGAAATGTTTAAAATAGACCACGTTGCCTTTAGCGTTCATGACATAGATAAATCAATATCTTTTTACGAACTGCTTGGTTTTAAAAAAAAAGAGAATGGGACTCGGAAGACTTGTCTTTGAGGATGGTTTTAATGCAGAATCAAGAAAACATTCTCATTGAATTGGTTTATTGCATAGGGAGTAGTCCTATTCCTGAACATGCTCAAGATTATATAAAGGATTTACAATATATAGGTATTAAGCATCTTGCATTACGAGCAGAATCATTAGAGGATGCCTTGTCTTATTTGATAATTAATGGATTAACCCGTTACAGCGATAATGCAAATCAAATTATAATTAAAACAGGCAAAATGGGGCGCAAGTATTTTTCTATTAGGGACCCAGATGGCGTGATATTAGAATTCATGGAAGAAAAATTAAATTGATTTAAATGAGGTAAAAATATGAATAAGGTAACTAAAATAAATCCTACAACAATGAAGCAACCCACAAAGGCGTATTCAAATGGTATATTTGTCCCAAGAGATGCCGACTTGCTATTTGTTACTGGGCAACTTTCGCAAGATTCTGATGGGAAAGTTATTGCACCATATGATATGGCTGAACAGGCAAGGTATATATTTGGACAAATTGGAAAGATCCTAGACGCAGCGGGTATGAGTTTTGACGATGTTGTTAAAACAACAATATTTGTCATTGATATGACGAAATCTTCTTGCATTTCGCCAATAAGAGATGAGTTCTTCAAGAATTCTAAGCCTGCTAGTTCAATGTTTGGAGTTACTGGGTTAGTGAAGCCCGAGTGTGTTGTTGAAATAGAAGTTATGGCTGCTAAACAATAACCTTAATTCAAACTGTACTTATTGCAAGTACTGCTATTCATTGGTGCGAGATGAGACTAAGCCATTGGCTACAACGTTAGCTTAACTATAGTAGTCACTTTTTTGTATTCACGGTCATAACGTATTTCCTACGAGGTCTACTGATTTTAAGCATATTTATATGGACATAAAAGGAATGAATATAGTTCTCATATTAAGCATTTGTGCTGAAGTATGCAGTTTAATCCTAATTTGACTGACGCATTGAGAGCATATATGCATTTAACTGGGATAGTTCCATTCGGTTATCGAGTTTTTAACACGCAAAATAATAAGATTAGAAGAGAACGCTTGATGAAGTCGTCAATTATATTTGATTAATGGAGAGTGCAAATGGACGGAAAAACTATTAGACTCAACAGGCTTCTACATGATGGCAAAATGTTATGCGTCCCTCTAGATCATGCGGTTACCACTAATGATATTGCTCATTTAGTTGAATTCGAAAAAACCGTGGAAGCTATTATTGAGAATGGTGCATCGACGATAATTATTCACAAAGGGATGGTCAGATTCTTGCCGCCGTTGAAGACTACTGGCTTAATTGTTCATTTGTCGGCAAGTACATTAAGATCAAAACAAGTTCATAAAGTTATTGTCTGTGAGGTTGAGGAAGCAATTAGACTTGGTGCGGATGCGGTTTCTGTTCATGTTAACCTTGGCAACGATTATGAAAAGAAAATGTTACAAGATTTTTCGAGAATCAGCAGAGAGTGCCAAATTTTCGGCTTACCACTATTTGCGATGATGTATATTCGGAATAATGATAACGAAGATATAAGCACTCCAGAAGCGGAAGAGCATTCAATTAGAATTGCAACTGAACTTGGCGCTGATATTGTTAAAATTGGTTCAAATTGGGATTATCCAGAACAACTGACTAAAGTCATTAATAACGCTCTTATCCCAGTTGTCGTCGCTGGTGGAGAGGTACTTGATTCTGAACGGCTATTTTCATTAACCAAAAGACTGATGAAAACAGGAATCATAGGTGTGAGTTTCGGTCGAAATGTGTTTATGTCGAATGACCCAGCAAGTACAGTAAAACAGCTATCTAAAATTATCTATAACTAGAGTTAAAGACAGAGGGACGGTTCATTTGTCTCATCAAAAGTAATTGAGACACACAAACCGTCCCTCAGTCTTTTTCTCGGCCTTCTAAATTCCGAGCATTTCATAAATAAGGTCGCGCACGCGCGGGTGAACCTCATCGTAAACTCTGTTGTTGCCAAGCACCTGCATACCGAGGAAACAGGCGATATGGTTAAGGGGGTCGATGAAGGTGTAAGCGCCGGCTGCGCCGTCCCAACCGAACTCGCCGACAGGGCTCTTCGCCCCGCAGGATTCCGGATATATCATCGTTCGCACCCCGAGGCCGTAGCCGTAACCGCGTTTGTTCATTTGAGCAAAATCTTTCAGCCTCGCCTCGTCAAGCTGATTTTGGCGCATAAGCTGAACCGTTTCCGGCTTTAAAAGGCGAAATCCGTTTTTCGCAAGGCCGTCATGGCAGAGCGCGTCGGCAAAGATGATATAATCGTCGCAGGTGGAATAAATGCCTCCGCCGCCGCTTTCCGTATTCTCTGAAATATCCACCATCAAATGTTCCATCGGGACGGGTTTGAGAATTTCTTTCCCGTCCTCAAATTTTGTATCATATTGCTGAGTCAGGCGGGCTTTTTGTTCGGGTGTTGGGCGGAAGGTGGTGTCTTTCATCCCAAGCGGGTCATAAATATGGCTTTTCAGGTATTCGCCGAAGCGCTCGCCCGAGACGACTTCAATAACCGCGCCGAGCACATCATGCGCGAGGCTGTATTTAAAATGCTCGCCCGGCTCATAGTCGAGCGGGCTTTCGGCAATGGCATCCACCACTTCCCTCGTTGTCGCTTTGCCGCCGGTTCTGATGACGGTGTTGATGATTGCGGGCGTTATGTCGTAATTCAGCCCTGCTGACATGGACTGCAGCAGTCGGATGGTGATCTTGTTCTTCGCGGGGCGGATGGTGTCGCCGTCTTTCACTTTCATTTCGGCGAAGGCGGGCAGGTAAAGGCTTACTTCGTCGTCAAACCCGAGTTTACCGCTTTCAATCAGCTGCAGCACAGCGGTGTTGGTAATCACCTTGGAAGCGGAAAAAAGCTTATACATGCAGTCCGGCGTGAGCGGGATTGTTTTTTCGGCATCCTTGAAGCCGAAGGTATGCCTGTAAGCGGGTTCGTGATGATGCCATACGATAAGGTCAACGGCAGGATAACCGGCATTGTCAAGAAAATCGCTTAACTGTTGACTGTTCATATCAAGCCCTCCGAATTTATAATTGTTTATGCGGTCCGTGGCAAGAGTTGTTCTTTAATCATTATAGGATGACAATGCAGATAAATCAATGCCGGATGTTGTCTTTTGTATAATTCTATGCCTTATTGATTCAGCAGACAATTGATATAAAAAATGGATATTAATTTAGTTTGTACGGCTAAAATATATGTGATATTATGGTTAAGTTAGTAAAAGTAGGTTTACCGAAAAAGCAAGGAGAGTATTATGGATAGCAGTCTGCCAATTCGCAAGCAGGTGCCGGACTATTGGAAGTGGTTTACCGAGGGCAGATATGGGCTTTTCATCCATTGGGGGCCATATGCGCAATACGGCAAAGGTGAGCAGGTGGTTTTCAGGGAGCACATGGATATGAAACAGTATGAAAACGATGCTTGTCTTTGGAACCCCGCACATTTTGACGCAAAGCTATGGGCACGCACCGCCAAGGAAGCCGGTATGAAATATGCGGTTTTCTCCGCGCGCCATCACGATGGATACTGCCTTTGGGACTCGGCCTATACCGACTATTCCAGCGCGCGGCAGGCGCCAAAGCGTGATTATGTGCGGGAGTTTATAGAGGCTTTCCGCGCGGAAGGTTTAGCTGTCGGTCTTTATTATTCCTGGCTTGACTGGCGGCTTCCGGCTTTTATGGAAGGACCGGAAAAAAATCCGTCAGGTTGGGCTGTTGTTAAAAAATACCTATATAATCAAGTAGCTGAATTGCTGACAAACTACGGCGTGATTGATTACCTTTGGTTCGACGGAACATATCCCCGGTCAAAAGACTTGGCGGACACTGAGATTTATGAAACAATCAAAAAGCTGCAGCCGCATATTCTCTTGAATTCAAGCATTGAAGTTAAAAAGATAGCGTCAGAAGAAGAAGCCGGCCAAGGCATGGCTGATGGGCATGTGATTATTTGCGAGAACAGGATAACTCCTGAACCGAATCGTTTATGGGAATGCTGCCAGGTATCCACATGGAGGCTTTGGGGATACGGGGCGGGGGAGCGCTGGCGCTCGGCGGACCAACTGCTTGACATTTTATGCAGCTGCGCCGTTAGCGGCGGGTACGGCGGGGGCAATTTGCTGCTTAATGTGGGGCCCGATGTCGAAGGTCAATTCCCGCCGGAATTTATCGAGCGGGTTACGGAAATCGGCAAATGGCTTAAAATCCATGGAGAGGCATTGTACGGTACGGACGGGGGAGATGTGACCGATTTTTTAACTTGCGGTT
>CAZVJW010000021.1:0-63286 GCA_964627535.1 uncultured Eubacteriales bacterium | reverse complement strand
AAGGGGCTGTATCTTTCCGCTGAACTTTCAGCGTTTTGATACAGCCCCTCTTTTGGTCCGAGTGACAAGACTTGAACTTGCGGCCTCTTGACCCCCAGTCAAGCGCGCTACCAACTGCGCCACACCCGGATAACGATGAGAATAATAACATAATTTAAATAGTATTGCAAGAGCCCTGGCTTAATTAATTTAAATATTTGATTTTTGAAAATACTATGAAATAACGAGAATAAATGAGAATGACAGAGAAAAACAAAGCATAATCAATGCCAGCTTTGAATTTATATCGAATTTTGCTCACTTTATATAAAATTATGTTGACAATTGAAAGAAATCAATCTATATTAATATAACGTAGTTATGCAAATATTTGTGCCGTCCAACGGTTTTGAAAGGGGCTGCATAGTTGGAAGAAAACATTATTATTGATTTAAAAAACATTTTCGTGAAATTTGGCGATGAACAGGTTTTAACGGATATGAATCTGTACATCCGCGATAAAGAATTTATTACTTTGCTTGGCCCTTCCGGATGCGGAAAAACTACAACTCTGAGAATCATAGCAGGATTTCTTGCGCCGGACAGCGGTGAAGTTATTTTCGACAATAAAAATATGAATGGTGTTCCGCCTCATAAAAGGCAGGTTAACACCATTTTTCAGCGTTATGCACTTTTCCCTCATTTAAATGTCTATGAAAATGTAGCGTTTGGACTGCGTATCAAGAAAATTACTGAAAAGCAAATTAAGACAAAAGTTGATGCAATGCTCGCCTTGGTTAATTTGAAAGGTTTTAAAAAGAGAAATGTCAACTCACTTTCAGGCGGTCAGCAGCAACGTGTAGCAATTGCACGCGCACTTGCGAACGAACCGCGGGTTTTGCTTTTAGATGAACCTTTGGGTGCGCTTGACCTCAAGTTGCGAAAGGATATGCAAGTTGAGTTGAAAAGTATTCAGCAACGCTTAGGCATAACCTTCGTTTATGTTACACATGATCAGGAAGAAGCACTTTCGATGTCAGACACCATTGTGGTTATGGATAATGGCGTAATCCAGCAAATTGGTACACCTTTGGATATTTATAACGAACCCAAAAACGCTTTCGTTGCCGATTTTATTGGCGAGAGTAATATTTTAGATGGCATTATGCGCAAGGACCTTTATGTGGAGTTTTCCGGTCATCGTTTTAAATGCCTTGATTCAGGCTTTGCAAAAGATGAGTTGGTTGATGTTGTGGTCCGCCCCGAGGATGTTGATGTCGTCGCCCCTGAAAAAGGTATGCTTAAGGGAACGGTTACATCAGTAACATTTAAAGGAGTTCATTTTGAAATAATTGTTGACTTAAAAGGGTTCAAATGGATGATACAATCTACTGATTATCAGGAAGTAGGTACAGAAATAGGTCTTATAATCGCCCCGGATGATATTCAAATCATGAAAAAGTCTATATATTCCGGAACATTTGGTGACTACAGTTCCTTTAGTGAGGAGTTTGATGAGCTCTCTGATGCGAGTGAGGAGGGAGAGTAATGAATAAGAAGTCATCTTCGGGTAATAAATTGATTGCTTCACCATACCTTTTGTGGTCGGTTTTGTTTATTATTGCCCCGATGTTTTTTGTGGTTTACTATTCATTCACTAATAGTGCCGGCTCATTTACACTTGATAATATTACAGAACTTGGTAAATATACAGATACTTTTTTGAGATCAATTTGGTTTGGCGTGCTTGCAACGATAATTTGCCTTGTTTTGTCATATCCGATTGCATATATAATTACACATACCTCAGTAAATACTCAGCGTACGATGGTAGCGCTTGTCATGCTGCCGATGTGGATGAACTTTTTAATCCGCACCTATTCATGGATAGCTATTTTGCAGGATACCGGCATTATAAATACTTTTTTAAATAAGCTTGGTTTTGGAACAGTACATATGATAAATACCCCCGGAGCCGTAATACTCGGCATGGTTTATAATTTTCTGCCATTTATGATTTTACCGCTTTATTCGGTTATGTCAAAACTTGACGCAAGTGTTATAGAAGCTGCTCAGGATTTAGGCGGAAACCGCTTGACTGTAATCCGTAAAGTTATAGTCCCGCTGAGTATGCCCGGTATAGCTTCCGGTCTTACAATGGTGTTCGTACCTTCTGTCAGCACCTTCTATATTTCTCAAAAGCTCGGCGGCGGTTCCTTTGACCTGATAGGCGATGTCATCGAGAGGCAGTTTCAGCAGTCCTACAACTACAATTTGGGTGCGTCGATTTCACTTATACTGATGGTCCTTATTTTGCTTTGTATGGCGTTCCTCAATAAGTTCACGAGCAATGAGGAAGGGATGGTTATATGAAGATCCCTTCTAAGATCTACGCGTTTTTCATCTTTCTTTTTCTTTACGCGCCGATTATTGTTATGATTGTATTTTCTTTTAACAGTTCAAACAGTACGGGCTTGCTTGCCGGTTTTTCTTTAAAATGGTATGCTGTATTAATCGGCGAAAAAAACATCATGCAAGCGCTTTACAATACCCTGATACTTGCTGTTTCTTCTGCGTTGATATCAACGGTAATCGGTACAGCCGCAGCGGTCGGCATCGATAAATGGAGAAAAAGCTTTATTCGATCAAGCGTAATGGGCGTTACGAATATTCCGATGATGAACCCGGAAATCGTTACCGGTGTTTCAATGATGCTTCTGTTCGTTTTTATGGGCAGGATAATCGGAAAGCAGGGGATCCTCGGGTTTGAAACAATCCTTATCGCTCATGTTACTTTTAATCTACCTTATGTTATCCTGTCGGTGCTGCCAAAACTAAGGCAAACAGATTCATTTCTTGCGGAAGCTGCTCAGGATTTAGGCTGTACACCAATAAAGGCTTTTTTTAAGGCTGTTCTGCCATCAATATCCTCAGGAATTGTAACCGGAATGATTATGGCGTTTACACTCTCACTTGACGATTTTATCATCAGTTATTTCACAACCGGTCCCGGTTTTCAAACGTTGCCTATCGCCATTTTCTCCATGACAAAAAAACGTGTTAAACCGGATATGTACGCACTTTCCACATTAATTTTCGTAAGTATTTTTGTACTCCTCATTCTCACTAATGTTGCCCAGGCGAGAGGGGAAAGCAAAAAAAATAAAACCAAAAAAGGAGAAGTTTGATTTGAAAAAGTTATTATCATTATTGCTTGCTGTGTTTATGGTTACATTATTTGCCTTTTCCGTTTCCGCTGAAACGGATTTAACCGCATTAAAGGATACGACGCTTTATGTTTACAACTGGGGGGAGTATATTTCTGACGGTTCTGATGATTCGCTTGATGTAAACAAAGCCTTTGAAGACAAATATGGAATTAATGTGGTTTATGACACATTCGAAAATAATGAAGTTATGTATTCAAAAATCAAAGGCGGCGGTGTCAACTATGATGTGCTTATTCCTTCGGATTATATGATTGGACGCATGATTTCCGAGAATATGCTCCAAAAATTAAATTTTTCAAATATACCGAATTATAAATACACCGACGCAAAATATAAAGGCTTATCTTATGATTTGTACAATGAATATTCTGTTCCGTACAGCGTCGGCATGATTGGCCTGATATATAACACGAAGATGGTTACGAAAGCCCCCATAAGCTGGACAGCTCTCTGGGATGCTCAATACAGCAAAAAAATATTGATGATTAATAACCCGCGGGATGCCTTTGCGATTGCACACAGTATCCTTAATATTGACTACAACACTACAATTGACGCGGATTGGAAAGCCGGCGCAGAAAAGCTGAAAGAGCAAAAAGATGTTGTTCAGGCATATGTTAACGATGAAATATTTAACAAGATGGAATCAGGTGAGGCGGCACTTGCACCATATTATGCAGGTGACTTTTTAACAATGCAAGAGAACAACCCCGATTTGTCATTTGTTTACCCGAGTGAGGGCGTAAACTCGTTTGTTGACGCAATGTGTATACCTAAGAATGCACTTAACAAGGCTGCCGGGGAATTATATATTAATTTTATGCTTGACCCTGATAACGCTCTGGCCAATGCTGAATATATTTGTTATGCAAGTCCCAACACAGCAGTTGTAAACAACGAAGACTATTCTTTGGCAGGCAATAAATATCTTTACCCTGATAAGGCTTCAATGCCTAAAACTGAAATATTTATTAACCTTTCCCAGACAACACTAAACCTGATGAGCAGCCTTTGGGACGATGTGAAAACTTATGACGGCGCAAATATTAATAGTAATGATGAAAATGGATCAGTTGTTAATCATAGATTTGATTCAACGGTTGAAGTGGATGATAATAGCTTAAGCAGCAATGCAAAAACTGTTATTGGTCTTGGCACGGTTGCCGGAATTGCGGCTATTTACCTCATTTGCCGCGCAGTGCAAAAGAAAAAAAGAGAAAACTGAAAGATAACTCGAATTATTATGAATAAGAATAAAATCAACTTTAATAATTTATATTTATTTTATGAATTATAATTATTTTATAAAGGACTTGACACCTAAATCGTCCTTTGTTATAATAATTTTCGTTGTCATGCGAGAGTGGCGGAATCGGCAGACGCGCACGTTTGAGGGGCGTGTGGTAATCCCGTACGGGTTCAAGTCCCGTCTCTCGCACCAACTTGGCGGGTTCCCAACGGAGCCCGCCAAACAACTAAACGAGCGGGTATGGCGGAATTGGCAGACGCGTTAGATTCAGGTTCTAATGTTCGCAAGGATGTGCAGGTTCAAGTCCTGTTACCCGCACCAAAAACAAGCAGTCGACACATTGTGCCGACTGCTTGTTTTCTCGTAAGATAAAGAACTTTAACTTGTGAAGGTCAAAGAGTTAAGAAAATGACACAGCGCGGTATTATTAGCTCGGAGCGGCGAGGTTGAAGCCGAAAGCTAAGCTTTAGATACCCGACCACAAGTTTGTGAGCAGATGTTATAAGAAACATATATAAAATTAGTTAATAGTCACTTAAGAATAAATATCGGGATATTTCTAAAAAGATTGACAAAGCACTCACAAGTAATTAATATAATGCATATAAATTGTTTAATACTAACAAAATTACAAGTTAATGTTCGTTTGAAATAAAGATAACTTGGAAGCAGATCAAATAAAATTTGATAACAAGCATATAATTAAAAAGATGGAGTGATAATTGTGGAAAAAACAACGATGGAAAATGAACTTAAACGGTTAAATCCTGAATGGTTTGAATTTTACAAACAGAGTGAACAAATCGCAATCAACAAATGGCTTCCAGGTATTTCTCAACGTCATGGATCATATAATTCCTATCCGCATATCAGAGGAATTGTACAACAAATCGATAATGTATTATTTGAATGTGAAAATGATGTAATACTAACTGCCGCTGAGCTTTATGTGCTTCTCAACTCAATTTTATTTCACGATGTCGGGAAAATTGATACAGGTGAGAACCATGACGAAAGAAGCAAAGTGTTGATAGAAGAACACTGGTCGGAGCTTAATATTATCTCGGAACCTATTGCAAGAATTATTGAGAATATTTGCGGATTGCATGACCGAAAAAACGAAGATGATTTTAACGAAGTTTACAATAAATTGTATTCGGATCACTATATTGACAGCTTTGGCAACATACGCGGAAGATTATTGGGAGCATTGCTATATCTGGGCGATCATTTGGATGGTTCATTTACCCGTACGCTGCCAAATGACAAAGAGTTTGAAAAGCATTTTCGCCAAAAAGTATTTGGCATTCGATGGCTACCTAAGCAGCAAATGATTTGCACGGTTATCAATCCGAATTATCTTTTTGATGAGAAAGATGAAAATGATAACAACATCAAAGCTAAGAAAGAAATAAATGAAAAAGTATATAATAGCTTTGGCCGTATCGGAGAGCTTCTTCACCACATAGATAAAAATATTGCTGAACAAATTTGCAAGAATTATAATAATAATAAAATTAACAATGAAACTAAAAAAATAAAGATCCTGAATGTAGACGCTGTAAAAGAAATTCTCGCAGATGTTTACGAAAATGATGCGGTTATTAAATTGATCCGCAATGAACTTTACGTTATGGGCACACCAATAAAACGATGGATGATTGAGTGCGAGGGATATTTGTTTACTGTTAAACTTAAATCAGAAGGATGGCTATTTATTCATAACGAGGTTGAATTTACGAATTCGCTCGAAATAATAATGAAGGAATTAGACAAATGTAGTTCAAGCGATTTATCCGATGATATGTTTGAAGTAATTAATAATACGATTGGAGAAGTCTTAAGTATTAAGAAAAAAATTAAAAAGCATTTTGAAATAAGCAAAATAACTGAAATTCAAAATGGAAATAATATAAAAGTTGATGAATCCTCTGAATCATCGGAGCGATATTTAGAATTGCTTTCTTCCGTTACAGAAATAGAACGTGAGGTTATATCACTTGAGGCTTCATTTAAAGCTCTTGAGGCTTCTTTCGAAGTTCTTGAGACTTCTTTTAAAGAGAAAAATGAACAATATTTCACTACAATTGAATGGATAACCATTCAGACTGCATGGGAAAAATTTAAAAAGTCAAATCTGGAATGGGATGAATTCAAGAAGACACTACCGGTATTCGATATTTACACAACAAAATTAACTGTAGAACCTGTTTTAGGTCTTAATTATTGTGAAAATACATGGCATGAAATGTTTACTCTTTCAAGCAGCATTTTTGCAAAACGATATCATTCATACAGCGACTTAACCAATATGATACGAGAGGATCCGACAAAAGTTGAAAAGGTAAAATTCGCAGTAAGACGTTTATCGTTGCTTGTAGAATTTTACAATAAATCAAAAGATAAAAATAATCATAAAGATAAAGTTAAAGTTAAAAATGATGAAAATAAGGATAATGTTAAGGATAATAAATATGATGGCAAACGATTGGTCACAAAAGAAATCTATTATGATGAAAAAGATTGGAAAATTAAACAGGGAAGGCAGGATGCGATTATCAAATGATTGATGAGGACTGGAAGAATCTAATACGCATTTTAGATGATTGAAATGTAATATGACAAAGTGAATGTTTGTTTTCGAAAAAATGAAGGAGTTGATTTTCATGAGTGAAGCCCCGGTTGAAATTAGATTTGATACAAAAGGCAGCATAATATTAGGCGATTTTTTAGACTTAATATTAAATAAAGGAAATGATATTACAAATGAAGGAGGCACAATTCGAACTCTATATGAATATTTGATACCCGAAACAAAAGGATTGAATGTAAATTCGAGCAAATTAGAAATATATGAAAGTATTGCGTATAAAGACGATAAAAAACTTAAATACGATAGGAAACCAAATGATAGTCAAATGCCTGAAGACGGGAAGATCCCATATGTAGGAGGAATTAGGCTCCCTCAAAAAAATGAGAAAGAAATAGGACAAGATGATGAAGGCTCCGGAAACATTATTATTGTCGGCGCTGCAGGTACAGGAAAATCCACTCTCGCTTTTCAAATTGCTGCTGCGTGTGCATCGGACTTAAACAACGGAATAGCTGTATATTATTCCTTGGAGGTGCCGCGGCATCAAGTAGTAAACAGTATGGTGATTATGGATAAGAACAAGGCGCAAGAAGATAAAATCAAAGTTCCGGAAGAAAATAGAATCGAAGATCTCAAAGAAGATGAAATCAAAGTTACACGCTTAAATTTCTATTCTGAAGAGGATCATCCTGAAAGTGATGAACAGCTTTGTGCAGAATTTGTTAAATCATTACATGAAAAAGGTAAGGATGAAATCAAGGAAGTTAAAAGACAGATTCTAATACCAAATTTGAGCCCTTGCAGTTTATCTGACGAAGACATAAAACACAATCAGGTATTTTTACAGAGATTTAAAGAAATTGAAATGCTGTTAAAGGCAATTAAGGCTTACAACAATAAGACAAAAGACAGCGACAATATTCCGCAGATAAAAATAATAATCATAGACAGTTTGAATGCATTTAATAATTCCAAAATTAGTCGTGAGGCGATGATCCGTTTATTCGGATTATTTAAGCATTACGGCATTTTGGGAGTGTTTACTTTGGGTGATGATACTGCAGGACAAGTTGGTGAGAACACAGAAGCGGAAGTTGCAAAATATCTTGCTGATGTTGTAATTCAATTAAGGCGAAATATCTGTAACGATTATACATACAACAGCCTTGAAGTTGTTAAATCAAGGTATGTTCCATCGGCTTTAGGGCAGCATCCATATAAAATAGTAAATCTAAAAGGCTCTCAAAAACATGAAGATGACTCCTTGAAAACTATTGAAGGCACTCAAAATCCTGAAGTTTTAAAAAAATATGCCGATTTCCCGAACACCGGCATTGTAAAAAAGATTGAAGTGTGGCCGTCTTTGCATTATAGGATTTACAGTTCGGAAAAGCAGAGTTCGGAAAAGCAGAGATCGGAAAAGCCGGATGATCTAAGCAGTGAGAAAGAAAATCTGTTTGGCATACCTATTATGAATAAAATTTTGCCGAATCTATTTGAGAACTGGCCTGATGATCAGGCGCAAATCATCACTGTTTCCGGGGACAGCGGGCTGTATAAATCCGACCTTGCTATCAATGCGCTTATATCAGGAATATCAACAAAAGATGATGAAAACTGTTTAATGATTCGGCTAAGCGACCGTGAAAAATTCAGAATTTGCGGTGTGCGTATGAACAACGAAGTGATTTATAAAATCAACAAGAAAATAATAGATAAATACAACAACATAAAAAAAGATAAAAAAATAGTAAAAGGGGATAGCATTGGAATAGAATTTAATAACTGTAAAGCAGTCGATTCAAAACCATATAAATATGAAATGTGCAAATGGGAATATAATATATCCGATGAGAAAAAAAATAGTTTGATTGAAATGTCATTTAAAGGCGGTGCCCTATTGCCTGAAGAGTTTATCGAAGAAGTTTGTCGTGTGATCAAGAAAGAACGCATAAAAAGAATAGCGTTTATCGACCTCAAATCAATAGGAACGAGCTATCCTTTCTTTATTAACAGCCCAACATCCGGAACTCTTTTTCTTTCTGCATTTGTGCACATTATGCGCAATTACGGGGTTCATGTAATAATGACATCGTCAAACAGCGAACTGCAAGCATCAAGAGAACAGCTATTAAAGGCAAGAATTTTATCCGATGCAAGCATCGAGATTGTTGCAGAATATGAAAAAGCAGAAAATGGTGAAAAATCTCCAATAATAAAAGAAGTGAAAATCGTAGGTGAAGGCTTACTAATAAGCAAGACATCCCCAAGTATAGCTGTTGATAATGATGATGAAAATGTTTTAAAAGTTAAATTTTTATTTTACGATGAAGTCAAAGATGAAAAAAATATAATAAAAAAAGTTAAACATGGATTCTCAGCGTCATTATTCCCTTTTGAGATAGATTAGTTTAACTACATAGTTTTAAAAAATATTATTATATAATAGAGGAATAATTGAAAAGTAGGATTCCAACCAGAAAGGCGGTTCTTACCTATGACTGTTTTTGAAACGATATCCAAGTGGTTCAGAAAAATATTTATCTCAATTTTAGCTGCGTTTTATTTTGTCACCTCACTTTTTAACATTGGAGGCAAAACAATGCCGGAGATTAAATTACCGCCAGAACATCCCATCAACGCGAATGATGCTATGCCGGACACTTATGCCGCCACCGATGCTTTGGGCCGAACGTTGTCTGCCAACGCTGAAACCGGCGATATAAAAAATGATAAGTTCGTCGGCGTATTTTATTGGACTTGGCATGTTTCACAGGCGAAGAATGTTGCAACACCAAAAAATGTTAATCAAATTGTTGCAGCTTTTCCTTCTGCTGAGCATGATCTTGATTTTGCGGATTGGGGTCCGATTTATTCACCGCATCATTGGAACGAACCGCTGTTCGGGTTTTATGATACGGATGATAAATGGGTGCTTCGCAAGCACGCGGAAATGCTTGCCAACGCAGGCGTCGATGTTGTTATCTTTGACAACACGAATGGCACAGCTACGTGGAAAGACTCGTATGAAGTACTGTTTGAGGTATTTGCCCAGGCAAGAGCGGATGGCGTTAAGACACCAAAGATTTCATTCATTTTGCCGTTTTGGGCTGCGGAGGATACTAACATTCAACTTCGTGAGTTATACAATGATATTTATAAAGACGGCAGATATCAGGACCTCTGGTTTTATTGGAAGGGGAAACCGCTGCTGATGGCACATCCGGAAAAACTGAATTTGAATGATAAGACTGACAAAGCAATCAGAGAATTCTTCACCTTCCGCCCCGGCAATCCGGATTACAAAGACAAAGGAAAACTTGGTGAATGGGGATGGCTTTCTGTTTACCCGCAGGTAGTTTATAAAAACGTATTCGGTAAAGTGGAACAAACTACTGTCAGCGTTGCTCAAAACTGGTCAGACGAACGGGGACTCACAGCAATGAACGATGACAATGTTTTTGGCAGAACCTATACTTCAAAAGGCTATGATACGAGGGAAAACGCAAAGCTCTACGGTGCGAATTTCGCCGAGCAGTTTCAATACGCGCTGAAGGTGGACCCGGAGTTCATTTTTATAACCGGTTTCAACGAGTGGGTTGCCGGCCGTTTCGATACATGGCAGGGTGTTACAAACGCTTTTCCGGATGAATTCAACGACACGTACAGCCGCGACATTGAACCATCAAAGGGCGATTTGGGTGATAACTATTACTATCAGCTTGTCGATTATATCAGAAAGTTTAAAGGCACAAGAAAAATTGAACCGGATACCAAGATAACAACGATTGACATTCATTCTGCAGATGATGCATGGCAAACGGTTGATAAGACCTATTATGCCTATAAGGGCAACACTTTTAACCGGGATGATATCGGTTACGGCAATATTCGTTACACGGACACCAGCGGGAGAAACGACTTAACACTTTCAAAAGTGACGAGCGATGATGACAACATTTACTTTATGGTAAAGTGCTTTGATAATATCACGCCAATCACCGGTGATAAATGGATGAGACTGCTGTTGGACATCGGCAACTGTAAAAGCAACTGGAACGGATATGAATTTATTGTTAATCGTCTTTCGCCAACAGATAAAACCGCCTATTTGGAAAGGTCAAAAGGCGGATGGGTTTGGGAAAAGACTGCAGAAATTGTGTATACTCTGAAAGGTAATACGATGCAGATGAAGATTCCGAAAACAGCGCTTAGCATTTCGGGTAATGTGTTTAACATAAACTTTAAGTGGACCGACAACACTTTGGCAACAGGGGACATTATGGACTTCTATCTTTATGGTGATACTGCTCCGCTGGGTAGATTTATGTATCAATACAAAAGCGAAAAATGATTTAGAGCGACGAGGAGGCAACTTCCTCGTCGCTGCTTTTTATGAAAATTGCTGTCGAATGGTATACGCTGACACATAAATGTGCTAATATAATGTTGACTAAAACACAACGGAGGAAGTGACTGAAATAAAGATACTGCTTGTTGCAATCAATGCTAAAAACATTCACAAATCATTGGCACCATGGTGTCTGAAAGCTTATTGTGAAAAAAATACGCAAGGGTGCGAAATTAACATACAAGAAAACAACATCAACGAAAACAGCAGTGAAGTATTAAACGGGATATTTAAATATTCACCTGATTTGGTTGGTTTCTCTTGTTATATATGGAACATTGAATTAATTTTGAAGATTACAAAAACTATAAAAAAGCTTTTGCCATCTTGCGTTATAGTATTAGGCGGGCCGGAAGTTTCTTTTGAAAGGTCAATAGAAGTTTACCCTTGCACGGACTATATTGTTCAAGGCGCGGGTGAAGAGGCTTTTTGCGAACTGATGAACTCTCTTACAATTGGCGAAAAACCGGAAGTTGAGATTATTTCAGGCTGTGACAATAATTTATGCAATTTTCCTTCACCTTACACCGATGAATATTTCGCATCCTTTAAAAAAGATAAAATGTCATCAATCGAAAACCAACTGGTTTACTACGAAAGCTCACGCGGCTGCCCATTCTCTTGCGCATATTGCCTTTCGTCAGCAACCGTCGGTGTACAATACCTTCCCCTGGAAACAGTGAAAGACGACATGCTGTTAATCCTTTCACACGGCGCAAAATGTATAAAATTTGTTGACAGAACCTTTAACGCGGATAAAAAACGTGCTGCGGATATTTTAGAATTCATATATAATCTGAATACCGACTGCACCTTTCATTTCGAAGCGGCAGCGGATCTTTTTGAGGATGAACTGCTTAATATTATATCAAAAATGCCGGTTGGCCGTGTTCAGTTTGAAATCGGGATACAATCGATTAACCCGCAAACCTTGAGCGAAGTCTGCAGAAAGACAAATACAGAAAAAGCCTTGTCAAATATTAGCAGACTTACCGCAATGAACAACTGCCACATTCATGTTGACTTAATTGCGGGGCTTCCGTTTGAAACCTTGGGAACCTTTGCGGGGGCAATTAATGGTTGTTTAGCCGTAAAGCCGCATATGCTGCAGCTTGGTTTTTTAAAGTTTCTAAAGGGTTCAGCAATCAGAGAACAAAAAGAAAAGTTCAATTATGTATTTGATGACTATACACCATACGAAGTACTTAAAAGTAATTGCTTAAGTTATGGCGATATCATTACGCTTAAAGGGATTGAAAGAGTAATTGACAAGTTTTATAACAGCGGTATGTTTGTTAACACATTAGAATATGCAACTGAAAAGCTTTTTGAAAATAATTATGACTTTTTTTATAGACTTAGTATTTATTGTGAGAATATCGGCAACATTAAAGTGTCTCTGAAAAACTCGTATACAATCCTTCTTGACTTTTTATTAAAGTACGGAGAGAAAAACGAGGTTGAACATTTTATTAAGCTTGACTGTTTAACCTTCGATTTTAAAGGGATGCTTCCGGATAGTATTGTTCAGCAACGCGACAGGACTATTGAACATGAACTGAAGAAAACACCTGAATTAATAAATAAAAGCATACGGGCAGAATATTTTGAGCTGGATAACAAAAAACGGTTGTTTGTATATGACAGTAAAAACTCGATTAACAAAGCATACCGGACAGTTGAATTACACTGATAAATATAATAATATTACCTGGTTGGCTTGACATTAAATAGCAATAATCGTATTATATGTTTTAAATGTTAAACATGGTTTTATAGTGAAAATGCAGCAAAATAACAGGGGAGAGCACAAATGCAGGATTATCGCAGAGTAGTTGCCAAAATTGATATGGACGCAATCCTTCACAATTTTGATGAAGTTAAAAATAAGCTAAAAAAGGGTACGAAAATTTTATCCGTACTCAAAGCTGACGGGTACGGTCATAACGCTGTTCAAGTTGCGAAATTACTTTTGGATAAAACCGATTATTTCGGTGTTTCAATTATTGAAGAAGCTGTTGAACTTCGAAATAGCGGTATTACAAAGCCTATCATGATTTTTGGATATACATCACCGGACCAGTTTGATGAACTTATCAACAATAATATCGAACAGACAATATTTCAGGTTGATGTAGCTCGCAAACTTTCTCATGCCGCCTTTAAATTAGGCAAAACGGCTAAAATTCATATTGAAATTGATACAGGGATGAGAAGAACCGGATTTAAAGCCTGCCCGGAAAGTATTGATGTTGTTAAACTTATTTCGGAATTGCCTAATATAAAAATTGAAGGTATTTTCACACATTTCGCGTGCGCGGATTTTTCTGACAAAACAATTCAAATCAATCAGCGAAATCAGTTTCATGATTTTATTAACGGTCTTAAAAAAAGAGGTATATCAATACCCATCATACATGCATGCAACAGCGCGGCAGTTGTTGACGACGATGAGTATTTTGATCTTGTAAGGGTCGGTCTTCTTCTTTATGGGATGTTCCCTTCCGATGAATTGAAGAAGGAAAAACTAAATCTGATACCTGCGATGGAATTAAAGACCCATGTGATTTTTATTAAGACTGTTGAACCCGGCTGCGGTGTCAGTTACGGTCAAACGTATACCACCGATAAAACGACAAGAATAGCGACTTTACCGGTTGGTTATGCTGACGGATATCCCCGTGCGCTGTCTTCAAAGGGACGGGTTCTGATAAAGGGCAAATATGCGCCCGTTATAGGCAGAGTGTGCATGGATTTAATGATGGTTGATATTACAGAATTTGAAGGTGTCGAGGTTGAGGACGAAGTGACGCTTATCGGGATGGAAGGCGGTAAAAGAATTACCGCTGAGGAAATCGGTGCACTCTCTGAGAGTTTCAATTACGAAATAATCTGCGGTATCAGTAAAAGAGTTCCGAAAGTGTTTTATAAAGACGGAAACGAATTTTTATTTCTTTCAAGTTTTGAAGACAATAAATAGATTTGTTCCTGATAAATTTATTTACTCACTATGGCAGGTCATTACATCCAAATAAATATAAGAGGTTAATTACATGTCAAACTATCCTAAAGTTGTCGTAATCGGAGCGGGAAGTTTATTTTTTGGCCGCAAATCAATTTGGCAAATGATACACTCCGAGCATTTAAACTGCGGAACACTTGCATTGGTGGATACCAATGAAACGGTGCTGAATAAAATGATGACTCTTGCAAAAATGGCAGCAGCATCAGAAGGCGTTAAGCTTAAAATTGAAGGGTCAACGGATCGCAGGGCAGTTTTACAAAATGCGAATTTTGTGATTCTTACCTTTGCCGAAAACTCTGCGTATTACAGAGGGATTGACTGCAAAATAAGCGAAAAGTACGGTGTACGGATGTGCTCGGGTGATACAATCGGCCCGGGAGGTATTTTCCGCGCGATGCGGGAGCTTCCGGTTATTCTTCAGTGTGCAAAGGATGTTGAGGAACTGTGTCCCAATGCATGGCTTATTAATTACATAAACCCGACCTCTGTTCAGGGTATTGCATTAAAAAGGTTTGCTCCGAACATAAAAAGCTTCGCGCTAGCAGAGAAGGAAATGATACCGCCAAGATGGTATAATTAATTTGCGGTTAATAAAAAATCAGGGTTGCAAATTATGCAATCCTGATTTTTTATAAAATATGAAGGGTTATTTATTAATAACAGAGATTGTTTTATTCACCAGATCGGATACGTTGACATTTATATAATCCGAAATACTTGTTTCTAGCTTGCCTTTATATGGCGCTGACCAATAATCCGGTATTCTATTGGCGCCTATCATAATTCCGATTATTGAGCCGACTGTCGCTCCGTTGCAATCTGTATCAAAGGCAGCCTGTACCGCGAGGCATATTGATTTGCCGAAATCTTTTTCACCGAAAAGGAGCGCTGCTGAGACGATCATTGCATTCGGTATTGTATGGCACCAGCCGTGGCTTTCGGCTTCGTTATAAAGTTTATGTATATTGTCAGTAATTTCATTATAAGAAAGACGGTTGGAATACCATTCAATCACATGATCGATGGCTTCCCGAAGCCTTGACTTTTCCGGAATTTCATCCAAGCCCGCTTCAATAACGGTTAGAACATCATCGCAAACAGAAGCTGCCGATATCATCGCCGCAACAAACATTTCACCGTAAATTCCGTTTTTTATATGTGAAATACTGGCGTCCCGCCATGCCATTTCCGCCGCATTTTTGGTGTTTGCGGGATTGATATAACCGAAGAAATCTCCCCGTATTTGCGCGCCTATCCACTCTCTGTAAGGGTTTTTATATTGCGCGGTCTGCGGAGCAAGCATACCGGAAGCAGCGTTTCGGTATGCAACGCGTTCCGCAGTAAATGTTGCGAGCATCGGTATCCAGCCGAGCCAGGCTTCAAGAACATCATTAGATCGAAAATCCTTACCGAATGTTTCAATTAACTTGAGCGTAAAAACAGTATAATTGGTATCATCGTCTATCGGAGCGTTACCGTTGATGTTGTCTGCCCAGCAGCTGCCTATGTTGATTTTACATTCCTTAACAAGCTCATCGGTAAACTGTTCTTTTGTAATATATCTTGTCAGCGGATAATTACCCGTTCCTCTTAACAAGCTGTTAAGTCTTTCACGCAAGTAGCCTTCAACCGGTTTTCCGAGAAGACAACCGGAAATACGTCCAATCCATGCTCCGGCCAGTTTGTCTTTCAACTGATTATCGGTCAATGAGCATTTAAAAGAATGTCTTTCCTCAGGCCTTTCCGCTAAAATTTCGTTCAAATCTGATGGCTCAACAAACGGGAAGTTCTCGTCAACCGGCGTGGCGTCAAGCTTTTTCAACAGTTCAGCGGCAGTTTTAATTTTTATCTGAGAAGCCGGTTGTTCAGATAATTCATCACAGGCAGACCTATAACAATCAACGAGCCTGCCTTCATCTTTAGCCTGCTGCCACTCTATGAGAATATCATCTTCAAAATGAATCCATTTTTGTTTTTCCAACATAACGTAATCCTTCCTTTATTTAGTGCTTATTCACGATTAAAAATACTCTAAAGAATCAAACAAAAGCTTTGATTTATTTAGTTAGGTTTTTATGAGTAATTAGTATAATTTGACAATTCAATTTATACAGCAGATTATATCGCAGTAAAAGTGTTATTTCAACATAGGCAAGCTAAAAATCAAAAAAATTGACAAAATGCGTTATTTGGTATAAAATTATTACAAATATTAAAAGGAGTTGAGTTTTATGGGATATGCTATTGCAATTGGAGCAATTTTAGTCGTCATTGTCTTTTGGGTAATCGGTGCATACAATGGTTTTATAAAACTGCGCAATAAGGTTGAAGAGGCTTTTGCCACAATGGATGTTTATTTAAAGAAAAGGTATGACTTGATTCCCAATCTTGTTGAAACGGTAAAGGGCTACGCAAAACATGAATCGCAGACACTTGAAAACGTCATTGCTGCCCGCAATATGGCTGCCGGCGCAAAAACTACCGAAGATAAGGTGGCAGGCGAAAATGCGTTGCAAGGCACATTAAAAAGCTTGTTTGCTATTGCTGAAGCTTATCCTGATCTGAAGGCCAACGCGAATTTTATCAGTCTGCAGGGTCAGTTGACCGAAATGGAAGGCGAAATTGCAAACTCCAGAAAATATTACAATGCAATTGTAAAAGAGTTTAATACTAAGGTTGAGGTTTTCCCGAGCAATATTATCGCGAAGATGTTTAAGTTTGTCCGCAAGACTATGTTTGAGGTTGAAGAAGCCGAACAACGGCAAAATGTAAAAGTTCAATTCTAATCAAATAACGAGAGCCGCTATTTACCGATAGCGGCTTTTTGACAAAAGGAGGGCATTCCACGTGAAAAAAGTGATTTCGGCGGCTGTGTCTGCTGTTTTGATTCTGCTTGTTTTTTGTTCAGTCACGGTCAGCGCATCGGCAAAATATTACGCCATGGATACCAAGGCGTTTAATGTTGATATTAAGGTTAAAGAAAGCAATGTTTATGATGTTACAACCACAATCAAAGTTTTCTTTAACGAGCAAAAACATGGCATTTATTACTATTTGCCATATACAGGCGAAGTAGTTCGACTAATTGACGGTAAAGAGGTTAGAACACAATACCGCAACCGTATTTCAAACATCAGTATTCCCGGCTATAATTATCAGGTTACGTATGAAAGCGGTAATGTTGTTTTTAAAGTCGGTGACGCAAATGCAACAATTACCGGCGAACATACCTATGTAATCAAATACAGCTGTACAATAGCAAAAGATAATACAACGGTTTTAGATGATGTTTATTGGAACATCTTCCCGCTGGACTGGGAATCGCCAATTCAAAGCGCGGCCGTTACTGTTACAATGCCAAAAGAATTTGACTCTTCGAAGCTGGAGTTCATTGGCGGAGCATATGGCGAAACGAAAACAGATATGATGAATTACAGTGTTGACGTTAATAAAATTACTGCAAATCTCAAACAAACCTTACCTATGGGCGATGGTGTAACAATGAGGTTGGTTCTCCCTGATGGTTATTTTGTTGAAAACAACAGCATTTATGTATTTGTAGCATTAATCATGCTTGCTGCATTTGGTCTTATTCTATTATTGTGGTTTCTTTACGGCAGAGATGAAAAAATTATCCCGGTTGTCAGCTTTTATCCGCCGAAAGGAATGACCAGTGCAGAAACAGGCTATGTAATTGATGGAGTTATTGATAACAAAGATTTGATTTCACTCTTGCTTTTCTGGGCATCAAAGGGATATGTTGCCTTAAATCAGACCGGCAAGAAAGACTTTGAGATTATCAAAAAGCGCGACCTTCCGGCAGATGCAAAAACATATGAAAAAACGATGTTTGACGGTCTGTTTCTAAATAGAAATACCGTCACAACAGATCAATTGAAAAATACCTTTTACACAACGCTTGACGCAACAAAAATCATGCTGAAAAATCACTTTTCTGCCATACCTGAAAACAATATCTACACAAAAAAATCGGTGGTTGCACGGGGATTTTCAGCGTTGCTGCTGATAATTCCTGCCGCAGCATTCCTATTGCTTGGGCTTTATCATGTTATGGCTGACACAAGCTGGTATTTTGCCGCAGGAATAACGCTATTTGTGCTTTTTGTTTGCGCCGGCAAGCTGATTTCGGCTTATGACAAGCGCAAAGCGATGACGATGGCAAAGTATGTTGCATCCACAACGGCATCACTTATAGTTGTTGGTATTGCCGGCCTTGCAATTCTGGCAATCGGTGTATTTGTCATCCAACAGGTTGCCTTGGCTGCTGCAGCTGTCGCATTTACTGTGTTATCGATATTCCTGGCAATACGCATGAAAACAAGAACAGCTCAAAGCAATATATGGATGCAGGAGATTTTAGGGCTGAAGAATTTTATAGAAGCGGCTGAACTTGACCGTATCAAGCTTTTAGTTGAGGAAACCCCGGAATATTTCTATAACGTTTTGCCTTTTGCTTATGTCTTTGGTTTGACGGACAAATGGGCTGAAAATTTTGAGGGAATAGCTATAAGACAGCCGGATTGGTACACCTCAACCTATCCGGGAATGAATATGGGTTATTTTAACGCGATGATGTTCACAAGTGCGCTCAACAGAAGCATGTCGACTGTTCAAAACAGTATGACAGTCCGACCTGCACCGCAAGGCGGCGGCGGAAGCGGGGGTGGCGGATTCAGCGGTGGCGGCGGATTCAGCGGCGGCGGTATGGGCGGCGGCGGCGGCGGAAGCTGGTAAGAATTGCCGGTTTTAAAACAAAGTATAAATATCGAAGGGTGGAAATGTTTTGGCTGAAGTTCAACCTCTCAAAACCTGGTATAAGGAAATGGTGGTCTACCAAATATGGCCCCGCAGTTTCTGCGACGGCAACGGTGACGGAATTGGGGATATCAAAGGTATTGTCTCCAAACTGGACTATATCAAAAGTCTTGGCGCAACCGCCATTTGGTTTTCTCCGCTTTTTAAATCACCGCAAAATGATTATGGCTACGACATTGCCGATTACAGGGATATCGCGCCGGAATATGGAACATTGGATGAGTTTAAGGAAATGATGTCGTTAGCGCACAGTAAAGGGCTTAAAATCATCATGGACCTTGTTATCAACCATACCTCAGACCAGCACGAGTGGTTTTTGGAAAGCAAAAAAAGCAAAGATAACTCATACCATGATTACTATTTTTGGCGCAAAGGTAAAAAAGGCGGTAAAAAACCGCCGAATAATTGGCTTTCAAGCTTCCCGGGTCCGGGTTGGGAATATGATAAAAACCTGGATGAATATTATCTTCATCTTTTTGCCGTTGAACAGCCCGATCTCAACCACGATAACCCGAAGGTCAGGCAGGAGATTAAAGATATCATGCGCTTTTGGCTGGAGTTGGGCGTGGACGGCTTCAGAGAAGATGTCATCACTTATATATCCAAAAAGGAAGGCCTTCCAAACGGTTTTCCACTCCCTGCGGCTCGCGGCATTGAAAATTATATAAACGGTCCGCATATCCACGAGTATTTAAGCGAATATCAAAATGAGGTGCTGGCAAATTACGACTGCATGACAGTCGGCGAAGCGCCGATGATGAAACCGGAACTGGCGCTGAAATATATCAGCGAGGGCAAGGGACAGGAACTCAACATGATGTTCCACTTTCAGCACATGGAAGCGGACTGCTTGTTTGTGGAATGGGTCCGGCGCCCCTTTAACCTGAAAAAGCTTAAAAAAGTCTATACCAATTGGCAGGAAAAGCTTTACGGCAAAGGCTGGAACGCGTTGTATATTGAAAACCATGACCATTCCCGCATCATCAGTCGTTACGGCAGCACAAAATACCGGGTGGAAAGCGGCAAGATGCTTGCGGCTATGTATATCTGCCAGAGCGGCACGCCCTTTATTTACCAGGGGCAGGAAATCGGCATGACCAATATCGAGCTGCCGGAGCTTGAAATGTATGCGGACATCGCGACGCAGAACACTTATAAACTTTTCAGGAAACTGCACTTCAAGCATGAAACCTTTATGAAAATCGCCAAGGTTGCCGCGAGGGATAACGCCCGGACACCGGTGCAGTGGAGCGCGGAAAAGAACGCCGGCTTCACCACTGCCGAAAAACCGTGGTTTTACATCAACCCCAACTATACCGAGGTCAATGTGGAAGCGGCCGAAAAGGACGAAAATTCTCTGTTGAATTTCTACCGCAAGCTCCTGAAACTCAGGAGCGAAAATCCTGTGATTATCTACGGCGATTACAAGGAGCATTACAAAAGCAGTAAGGAACTGTTTGTTTACGAGCGGAACTACGAGGGGAAGCGTCTCTTGACCGTCAACTCCTTTGTCGAAACCCCCGTTAGCTTCAAAGCACCCGATGGGTTTGATTTGAACAAGGGGACACTGGTGCTTTCAAACTATCCGGTTGAAAATCCTTCAGTGAACAATTTTATGACAAAGCCTTATGAGACAAGAGTTTACCTTTTCTAATTAAAAAATAATAATACCGCCGGGTAAATACTAATTAGTATTCGTCCGGCGGTATTATTACTGTTATTTCTAGAATTTAGCCATAAGTTTTTCGAAATTTAGATGGTAAACCTTTTCTTTTTCATCCTCGGATAGTATTTTCGAAAGCATTTCAAGTTCTTCACTTGCGTCCCACATCGGGTAATCGGAGCCGAAAATGACCTTGTCGACGCCGAAAATATCAATCAGTTCGCGCACCTTTGAAGGCTCCATAAAACCCTGGCTGCTGCAGGTGTCAACATAAACGCCTGCTTCAGCGAGTTCTGCGGCATTGCTGCCCCACTCGGACCACCCGCCCAAATGTGCAGCGACAACATCAAGCTTGGGGAAGGCTTTTAATATGTTTAGTATTCTATAAGGCTTTGAGTATTCCGTTCTGTAGTCGCCCGCGTGAATCAGCAGGGGAAGCCTGCCCGCAATCGTTTCGTAAATTCTCATAGCCTTTGGGCTGTCCGCGTTGAACTTTTGAAAGTCCGGGTGCAGTTTAATGCCGGTGAGCCCCATGTTGATTGTACTTTGAACATCATCCTCAATCGTCTTGCTGTCCGGGTGAAGCGTGGCGAAGCCGATGAACTTTTCGGGGTTGGCGGCAACAGTACCGGCGATAAATCCGTTGATGGAAGCGACCTGCCCGGGTGCGGTTGCGACGGAGTGGACAACATATTTGCCGATACCTGCGGAGCTGCCGACTTCAAGCAACTTGCCGACGGTACCGTCATAAAGCACCCTAAGACTGTAGAAATCGGATATGCCCTGCGATGCCTTCACGGCGATTTTATCCGGATAGATATGCGTATGCGCGTCGATGATCATCTTCTCAAGTCCTATTATTAATGTAAATTTCTTCAATATTACCTTTTGAAGCTTTGAAGTTTTTTTCACCGAGGGCGAAAATCGGTCCGTCATGCTTGATCGAGTCCGAATATACACAGTAAAAACTGTAATCCGGGATTTCGGCGGAGATCCTATTAACTTTTTCTTTGCTCTTGCAGTTGTGCCCGGAAATTTCGCCTGTTTTCGGGTTCATCTTTGTGCCGATTAATTTTTCGACCCCAAACCTTTCACATATCGGCTTTAGTAAAAATTCGGGGGAGGCGGAGCAGACAACGGTTGGTAGTGCTTTGTTCCGGTTAATAAAAAACGGATAGATTTTCTTGTAGTTTTCATTCCAAAACGCCTCAACCATCTTTTCGCTGTCAACTGATTTTAAAAAACCGAAAAGTTTCGACTTCATTTTATCCGTGTCACCGAGTTTTAAAGAAAAACGAATCATGCTGATAATCTGGCCGGGGAGAAAGCGAAGCAGCTTCGGCTGCTTTTTTAAACAAAACAGCCAAAACACTGTTTCCGAATCGGTCGGAAATACGGTTTTGTCAAAGTCGTACAGGTTTGCTTTCATAACTGTCCCACATCAACTGTCAGTTTTTCTCCGGTCAGTTTATGCTCTGCTGTAAGGCCGCTGTAAACAACATTTACTTTGCCTGTGCCTGTGAGCGTATAGCGCGTCAAACGGCCGTTCTTCCACTCCAGGTCGACGTGTATATTACCCTTTGCAGTAAGGCCCTTAATGTGCCCTTCTGCCCACTTCGAGGGCAGTGCGGGCAGCAGGTAAATCGTATCTCCCACAGACTCCATGAGCATTTCGGTAATACCGCTGACCGCCCCAAAATTGCCGTCGATTTGGAACGGCGGGTGCGCGTCAAACAAGTTGGAATAGGTTCCGCCGCCTCCGCGGTAATTAACACCAACGGATTTTACAAAACGCAACTGTTTTTCCAACAGTACCAAAGCATGGTCGCCGTCGCGCAGCCTTGCCCAGAAATTGATTTTCCAGCCCAGGCTCCAGCCTGTTCCGTCGTCTCCCCGGAATTCAAGCGTTTTCTTGCAGGCATCAGCCAATTCCGGCGTCTCTTCTGTGCTGATTAAATGCGCCGGATGCAGGGAGTAAAGATGTGAAACATGGCGGTGGTGAGGCTCTCTTTCTTCAAGCTCTTCATACCATTCGAGCAATTGCCCTTTGCTGCCGATTTTGTAAGGCAGCATTTTAGCTGTTTTGGCTTTGAGCAACTCGGCATATTCGGCGTCATACTTTAAAAGAGACGATGCCTTTATGCAGTTGCCAAACAAATCTTTTATAATCCCCATAGTCATTGTGCTTGTTTGAGAAACCGAACAGCCTTTACCCTCATAAACAAAGCTGTTTTCCGGTGATGTGGACGGTGCGGCGATCAAGTAACCGTCCTTGTCTTCAACAAGGTATGTCAGGTAGAACTCCGCTGCCGATTTCATGATGGGGTAGGCGGTTTCTTTTAAAAATTTAACATCGTTTGTATACTCATAATGCTCGAACAGATGCCTGCAGAACCAACCGGAAGCCATCGGCCAAAAGGCGAAAACAGCGCTGCCGGAAACGGGGATAGCGTGCCGCCAAAGGTCCACATTGTGGTGGCAGACAAAGCCCGGCGCGTTGTAATGCTCTTTTGCCGCGGTTTGACCGGATATGGAAACATCCTTTATCATTTCAATGAGCGGTAAATTCAACTCCGGCATGCTGCACATCAAAATCGGCCAGTAGTTCATTTCGGTGTTGATGTTTACGGTGTAGTTCGAGTGCCAGGGCGGAACGAGTTTGTCGTTCCAAATTCCCTGCAGGTTAGACGGCTGGGAACCCTCGCGGGAGCATGAAATGGCTAAATATCTGCCATAATTGTAAAGCAGGGCATAGAGCCCTAAGTCTTTTTGCGTCTTCTCGAACGAAACCAGTCGTTTGTCGGTCGGGATATTTTCTTTGCCGCTGCTGCCGAGGTCAAGCTCAACCCTGTCATAATAACTTTTATAATCGGCGATATGCTTCGCTTTCAGTTCTTCGTAAGCACCCAAAGCGGATAGACGGTTCACGCAGGCATCCTTAAATTCTTTGCCCTGAATAACAGGCAGTTTTTGCCATCCGTTAAAGCTTGTTTCACTTGTAAAATAGACGGTTGCCTCGCTGGCTTCGCTTACCGAAATATTCTTTGAATGATAGTCAATATGTCCGTCCGAAACAACCCGAACCGCTCCGCGGAATTGGATACCGCGGATTTCGTCCTTTTCATTGTAAACAATATCATGGTCGCTTCCGTTGCGGTTGAATTCGGAGGGGCATTCGCCGTCAATCAGCAGCAAACCATTTTCAACATGAACTTTTGATTTAAGCTCGCTGTTGAGTTTAAGGCTGAACGATAATTTAACCGCGCCTTCCGCAGTGAGTTTAATAACGATAGCTTTTGCGGGGAAGGATGCGAAGAGCACACGCTTGTATTTTGTGCCGTCAATGTCATATTCAACGGATGTAACAGCGTTCGTCAGGTCAAGGCTGCGGTGATAATCCGTTGCTTTGTGCTTTTTACCGAAATCTATTAACAGATTGCCAAGCGGCATGTAGGCTTGTGTCCAGGTGCCGAGCCATTTCTTTTCAATCAGCTCCTGCGCTTCATTGAGCCTTCCAGCCAAAGCCAATTCCCTTGCCTTGACAAAATGTACCCAACTGCCCTTATTGCTTTTATCCTGCGGGAAACCGCTCCAAAGCTCGTCATGGTTTAGGGCAAGCACCTCCTTATCGGTCTTCCCGAAAATCATAGCGCCTAAAGTGCCGTTGCCAACAGGCAGAGCTTGTGTCCAAACTTTTGCAGGTTTTTTGTACCAAAGCATTGTGCTGTCCGAACTCATTTCCAACCCTCCAATTTCAAATTATTGGTTAAGCTTAAACACCCATTTTTGATTTTCTCATCTGTTCAACAGGCGTGTAATTAATCGAAGGAATATGTCCTTTAAGCGGTAATATTTTTTCGTTGATCGCGTCCAGTATCCAGGCGGCCTGCGGGAAGAAGAACTCGTCAAATTCAAACGGAGGTGTTATCCAGTTTTGTGCGCCGACAACAACCGGCGGAGCGTCCAGATAATCAAAGCAAAGCTCGCTGATGTTACGCGCGACATCATTCAGGAAAGAGCCTCTGGCGCAAGCGTCGGAAGCAAGCACAACCTTACCGGTCTTTTTTACGGATTCAACAATCTTGCTGTAATCCAGCGGAACAAGGCTGTGGAGGTTGATGATCTCAGCCGATAGTCCATGCCTTTCCTCCAGTAACTTTGCTGCCTCAACAGCTTTATAAAGCGTTGCGCCGATAGTCAATATAGTTATATCGCTGCCTTGCCTGACCAGGTTTGTGTCGCCGAAAGTAACTTCATAGGGGTACGACGGAACACCGTCATCCCTGAACATCTCACCCATATCATATAAACGCTGGCTTTCAAAGAAAACAACCGGGTCTGTGCCGTTTAATGCGGCTGTCATCAAACCTTTTGCCTCATAAGGCGTTGCCGGGAAGCACACCTTAAGGCCGGGAATATGAGCGCAAAGCGCGACCCAATCCTGCGAGTGCTGAGCGCCGTACTTTGCTCCGACGGATATGCGAAGCACAACAGGCATTTTCAGGATTCCGGCGCTCATTGCTTGCCATTTTGAAAGCTGGTTAAATATTTCATCGCCCGCTCTGCCTATAAAATCGGCATACATTAATTCAACAATTGCCCTGCCGCCGCATAAACCGTAGCCGACTGCGGAACCGACAATAGCTGCTTCGGAAATCGGTGAATTGAACAGCCTCGAATAGGGTATAAAGTCAGAAAAGCCGCGGTAGATTGCAAATGCTCCGCCCCAGTCGCGAACATCTTCACCGTAGGAGATAAGTGTCGGGTCTTCATAGTATTTATCGATGATTGATTCGGATACAGCATCGCGAATATTAAACAGTTTTAGCTTGGGTGTCGGTTTGCCGTCAACTGTCGAAGTGCGGATTTTTTCTTTTATCTTTGCGTAACTGGTACACGCTGATTTCGGCACGAGAACCTCAGGTTCTCTGTCGTCTAATTTGGCTTCTCTGCCGTTTGAGAACATCAGGCGTTCAACGGTGTAAAAATCCTTCTTAAAATCAAGATAAGGAGAAACAACCGGATCTGAAGCCCATTTGCAGATCATGGTCATGCGCTCTTTTGTTTCATTCAAGATTTCGTCAAACTTGCTGTCAGATGCGATTTTTGCGTTAACGAGTGCGTCACGATAAGTTTTGCACGGGTCAATTGCATTCCAAGCATCCAATTCTTCTTTTGAACGGTAAGCATTCTGGTCGGAGGTAGAGTGCCCGCTGAAACGGTAGGTGACAACATCAAGCAGCACGGGACCTTCTCCGTTTTCGAGAAGTGCTTTTTTGCGGCGAACAGCGTCAATAACAGAAAGCGGATTAAAGCCGTCAATGCGCTCTGCGTGGAGCTGCGTCGGGCTGATGCCTGCGCCTATGCGGGCAAGCATATCATAAGCCATGGTTTCGCCTCTGGTTTGGCCGCCCATGCCGTAACTGTTATCAAAAACATTGAATAATATCGGCATGCCTCCGTTTTTGCCATTTTCCCAAAGCGTTTTGAATTGATCCATTGCCGCAAAGTTGAACGATTCCCAAACAGGCCCGCAGCCTAACGAGCCGTCACCGATGTTGCAGACAACAATACCGTTTTTCTTATTGCACTTTTTGTAAAGCGCGGCACCGGTTGCGATTGCAGCGGAACCGCCAACGATTGCGTTGTTCGGATAAACGCCGAATGGAAGGAAAAAGGCATGCATTGAACCGCCGAGGCCTTTATGAAAGCCGTTCTCGCGGGCGAAAATCTCTGATAGGGCGCCGTATATTATGAATTCAATCGCAAGCTCTTTAACGTTTGCAGGCTTATTCATTTTTTCGACAGCTCGAAGCGTTTTGCCGCCGAGGAACTCTTCCATTATTTTCATCAGTTCAGCATCGCTCAGCTTTTCGATGCAGGAAAGAGACTTGGCTAGTATTTCTCCGTGGCTTCTGTGGCTGCCGAAGATATAATCATCGCGCCCGAGAAGATATGATTCGCCGACCGCGGATGCTTCCTGGCCTACGGATAGATGAGCCGGGCCGGGGTATGTCGTTTCGATACCGTTATAAATACCCTGTGTTTTTATCAGATTAAGCATGGATTCAAACTCGCGAAGGATTGTAATGTCACGGAAAATTCTTGTAAAATCCTCATTGGAATAATTTTTCTTTTCTTGTGCGATTGTTTTGTTGTAAGCATTTACGGGTATATCCTGAAAAGTGATCTTTCCCGCTGCGCGTGTTGCCTTTGGGTCAACAAAAAGTGATTTTGGCATAATAGTTTCTCCTTAAATTATAATACTGTGTATATTGGTTATTATCATATGATTCTATATTTCGAACAGCGCTTCCCTGATAACTTCGCAGACGGTAGGGTGGGGGAAGACCAGTTCTTTAATATCTTCGATACGCATTTCAGTTTCCAGCATCAGCCCGGCGCCATAAATCATTTCAGATGTATAGCTTCCGATAAGATGAACACCGGCTAAACGATTATATTTTTTATCTATGATAAGCTTTGCGATTCCGTTGCCGCCGTCAACCTCAGCCATATAACGTCCGCTCATTCTCATGGACACGCTGACAGTTTGAATGTCCATCCCTTTTACCATCGCGCTTTCCGCGGTTTCACCAACGCAGGCAACCTCCGGGTTTGTGTAAATCACAGAAGGAATCGCATTGTATCGCATCGTATCGCGTTTGCCGAGCATATGGTTAACGGCAACTTCGCTTTCACGATATGCGGTGTGTGCCAGCATAGATTTACCGTTAACATCGCCTGCAGCATAAACACCGGCGATGTTTGTCCTCATATTATCGTCTGTTACGACCGCACCACGCTCGGTATAAATACCGATACTTTCAAGCCCAATTCCTTCGACAAAAGGTTTTCTGCCTATTGAAACAAGAACCTTGGCAGCCGGAACGGTTTTCGTTTCATCCTTTTCAACATAAGTAACAGAATCTTGGCCGACAGCTATGACTTTGCAGGATAGCTTAAAATCAACGCCTTTTTTCTTGTAGTTTTTCAAAAGGATGTCAGATATTTCTCTGTCCGTCAGTCCGGCAATTTTATCAAGCATTTCGATTACGGTAACCTTTGTTCCGGCAGAGTTGAAATAGGACGCCATTTCAAGGCCAACAACACCGCCTCCGATTATAACAAGGCTTTCGGGAAGAGCTTGAAGGTCGAGAATCTCACGGTTTGTCAAAACGAAACCGCTGTCAAGTCCTTCTCGCAGCCCCGGAATCGGAGGCAATATCGGAACAGATCCTGTCGCGATAAGCAGTTTGTCAGCTGAGTATTCATTGCCGTCGGAAACTACTGTGAAACCTTCGGATGTTTTGCCTGAAATGGCGGCCGGCTTATCAAAAATCGTAATATTCAGTTTTTTCAAAGTCATACCGATTCCGGAAACGAGTTGTTTCACTACCTTATTTTTGCGATTTATGACTGCGGGGTGATTAAGCTCTGCTCCCGTTACAATAACACCGTAATTTTCTCCGTGTGAGGCATAATAAAAAACCTTTGCGGAATTGAGCAGCGCCTTTGAAGGAATGCATCCTTCGTTTAAACAAACTCCGCCCAAAGCGCGTTTTTCAAAAACAGCAACCGTCATGTCTCCCTGCGCAGCTCTTTCGGCTCCGAGGTAACCGGCAGGACCGCCGCCGAGTACAATTAGATTAAAATGTTCCATAAATCCTCCTATTTAACAAGTAAAATCGAGAAGTTTTCCAGATTGCTTACAAGTTCCTGCGCAAATCTTGCTTCGGGAGCGCCGTCAACAGCCCGGTGGTCATAGGTTACGGAGAGACCCATTGAGGGGTATGGTTTATAATCGCCGTCGTTATCCTTTAAGCGGGTGATTATATTGCAAACCCCAAGGATGCCTGTTTGAGGCGGATTGATTACCGGGGTAAACATCTCAACGCCTAACGCTCCAAGGTTGGAAACAGTAAATGTCCCGCCTTGCAGCAGGTCCGGGTTGATGGTTCCGGCCTGCGCCTGCTTTGCCAGTTCTTTTGCTTCAGCCGAGATCTCGGAAAGCGTCTTGCGGTTCGAAAAGAAGATTGTCGGCACCATAAGTCCGCGGGGCGTGTCAATCGCAATGCCGAGATGGACATCTTTGAAACGGCGCAAAACATTGCCATCAACAATATGAGCATTTAAATCCGGGTGATTGAGCAGCGTGCGGGAGATAGCAAAAAGAATGATATCATTCAGTGTTATGTTTGGCAGCCGAAGCCGTTCACCGTTTTCTTTCAAACTTTTGCGAAAAGCTAAAATATTAGTTGCATCAAATGAGTGGTGATGCGTGAGCTGAGCGGCAGTAGATAGCGAACTGCTCATTGCCTGCGCGATTGCGCTTCTGATTTTGCTGAACTTAATGTCAGTATATTCGTTTGCGACAGACGAGGGGACTTCCTGTGCGGCAGCACCGGTTTCGGAAACTATACTCAAATCTTCGGCTCTAACCTTGCCCCCGATTCCCTTTCCTGTTCTGTTTTCGCTGAGTGTGCGGATATCCTGTTCAATAATTCTTCCGTAAGGTCCGGTTGGTGCAGCGTTTTTGGGGTCAATGCCTGTTTTTGTTGCCAGATTTTTGGCGCGCGGAGAAATCTTAATTTCACCGTTTTCCTGCTGAATGGAAACAGCAACGGGTTCAGCTGTTTCAGTCAACACCGCTCCGGTTTGGTGTTCTTCTATAGCTTTAATTGGGGCACCGGCTTCTTTTGCACCGTCAGGCCTCAGTGCGGATACATCCTCTCCGGATTTTCCGATTGCACACACATTGATTAGAACAGGAACCTCGGCACCATCCTCAAAGAATATTTCCAACAATTCGCCTTCGGCGGTGCTTTCACATTCGAAAGCTGCTTTATCGGTTTCATAAGAAAAAAGAATGTCTCCGACTTTTACAAAATCACCGACTTTTTTATCCCATCGGGTTATCATACATTCTTCAACTGTAATGCCTGCCTTAGGCATTAAAACTCCGACTGCCATGTTTTATCCTCCTCTTTTATATTGAATAATACAATTAGATTTCTTGGGCATTTGCAAGCAAATACTGTTCAGCTTGAGCGTTCCAAAGACCTTTTGTTTTTTCGGTCAGTTTGAAAAGCTCTGCAAAAAGGGGAGATGCTTTGCCCTTTTCTTCAAAATCAGCGATAGCGGTAAGCGGTAGGGAAATGCCGGTATAGATGAGCTTTTTACCCCCGGGTATTTTCGGCAAATTAAGCGTAGTATCAATAACAGCGTCAAGGCCTCCGATATGAGTGACAAGTATGGAGGGGTTTAACAGTCCTTTTTTCATCATCTCCAGGCTCTCGAGCATATCCTCGTAATTTCCGCCGGAAGTTCCGACTATATGTGTTGACGCATAATGGACATTGTAGAAGTTTAATGCCGCGCTGAAATCGGTTTTGCTCGGGCCTGCAAAAAAATTCAAACAACCGTCAACAGCTAAAATACTGTCGCCAAGCTCAAGCACGGGCGTTACGGGAGCAAAAACGAGAACATCATCATAACCGCCGTCTGAAATATCCATTAAGTATTCTTTTGCGTTTTCAACGTTTGAGGTATTGATGTATTTAAGCTCGATACCATTCTTTGCTGCTTCTGTTGGGCTCAATAGTTCCTCAGCTCTTGAAAGCCTAGCTTCGTCGATGTCTGTTACGACAAGTAATGACGGGCGGCGGTCACAGTGAATGATGTAGTCGAGAGCAGCAAGCCCCATTGGGCCAACACCAGCGAGAACAGCCATTTTTCCGCCTTCAACAATCCCCATACTATGCTCATATTTTCCTCTTATTGTGTGATACATGGCGTGAAACGTACCAACTACGCAGGAAAGCGGTTCGGTAAGTGAACCGGTAAACCAGCCTTCGCCGTCAAATGGCAGCAGGCAGTTCATCAGCATAACCTCGTTCGGGATGATAACATAAGTGGCGTCTCCGCCGATAAAATGGTAAGAATAACCCGGTGCGTCAAGGCTGCCCTTGTAATTCAATGCAGGCTGAATCACAAATTTATCGCCTGCTTTGTATTTATCCGCCCATTTTGCGCCAACTTCAACCAGTTCACCGCAAAATTCGTGGCCAATAATAACAGGATTTTCAGCAACATCATTTGGAATTCGCTTGTGGTCCGCACCTTGTTTGGCTGCCTTGTATGAAGACATACAAATGCTGTCCGATACTACTTTTGCAAGAATCTCATTCTCACCGATTTCAGGCAGTTCGAATATTTCAAGTCTAAGGTCATGCTTTCCGTAAAGCCTTATTGCTGTTGTTTTCATTATTTGCCTCCTTTTATAAATGCTATAGTATAGTAATGTTATGCCGGTTTGCTTCCAATATAAACTCTTCGTTCAGGTTTCCGTCATTAATTATAAAGTCGAAATCCGTAAGCTTCGCAAATGAAAAAGGAAGTATTCTGCCGATTTTCGAACTGTCCATTAAAGCAACAACGGTTCGTGCTTTTTTTATAACCAGCGACTTTGTTCTTGCTTCGCTTTCTCTGCCGCCGGTAAATCCGTTTTCATGTGTATAACCGCCCGTGCCTATAAATGCCGTATCAATGTTGATTTCCGCAATCATATCAATAGTGCTTTGTCCCGAAATTGCGAGATTGGCTCGGTTCAGGTTGCCGCCGCAAATATTAATGGAAGGATTACTTAATTTCATCAGTTCAATTGCAATGTTTGGCCCGGTGGTGAAGATACTTATATTTATGTCCGGCATAAGCCGCGCTAAAGCAAAACTCGAAGTTCCTGCGTCTAAAAATATTGAACTCCCGGCATGTATCAATGTTAACGCCTTTCGGGCAATTATATTTTTAAGGCTGCTGTTTTCCTGTTCTCGCGTCTCAAATACAGGCTCAACTTCAGTTCGTTTTACCTGAGCTCCGCCTCTAACCCTAAAAATCAATCCTTTTTCTTCTAAAAACTCCAGATCGCGATGGATCGTCATGACGCTGACGTTGGGAATCAAGGCGCACAACTCTTTTATTGTCGCGGCGCCGTTATCCTCGATATATCTGTGAATTATTTCCCGTCTTAGACTGTTAATTGTCTCACCTCATCATGAAATGTTAAGTTTTGTTAAATATAACATAATATAACATTATCGTCAAGTGATTTTAAAAATATAAATGCCGTGTCTTAAGATAAGTTAAAACACGGCAATGTTGCGGATTTCTGCTATTATTAAAATTTGACTTATTTTTGAGATTCATACTGTTTTAAAAGTTTGACGAATAATTCGGGTACCTTCAACATGTTTTCCGTTCTTTCAACAAAAGAAATACGGAACTGTGTGCTTCCCGGATTCTTTTCGCCTGACGGAATATCATAGAAACCTTTTAATGGCGCCAACAGAAGAGTTGTCTGAATACCATTGCATTCAACGGCTCCCTTCTGCGCACAGTACATTACAAAGTCAACTGAATCAAATCCCGGTTTCACAATATTTCTAACATCAATAACGGTATATATTGATGCATCCGGGCTTGAAACAATCAGAGCCGGTTCCTGCTCCAACAAAGCATCATGTACCTTAAATATAATATCTCTATAGTAATTGCGAATGCCGGTACACCATTCAGCGATAGCTTCTTTTGATTCATGGGCAAGCGCTCCGAATATATATTGTCCAATTACATTTGAACATAGATTTGCAGTGTATTCAGCAACTGAACGGTTATTGAAATCCCGGTTGTCTGTAACTACAGCACCAACTCTTAACCCGCAAGCGTTCCAAACTTTTGATGCTGTTTCTATACTTATTCTTCTTCCTTCAATGCCCGGGACATCCTTATCGGATAATCCCCATATGCTTACAAGACCACTGTCGCCAGTATAATACAACTCACGATAAGCTTCATCGCTAATCAACCACATATTATATTTTACACATAGAGAAGCAAGTGATTTTAACTGTTCATAATTGTAAAGCTGCCCGGTAGGATTATCATAAGGTATAACAAGAAGTGCTCCGGGGTTGTAAGTTTTAATCATACCTTCTATTTCATCAATCGTCGGGAGACTGAATTTTCCGTTTTCGTTTAAAGTGCGTTTAACCGTAACAGTTTTTCGCCCAACCCTTTGCGCAAATGCTATATAGTTAGTATAAGCCGGATCTATCATCATTAAAGGCTTTTCATCTGTTCCTGCAGGACCGCAAATACCTAATATAATTAATTCCATACCGGTGGATCCGCCATCTGTTACCTGTACAAATAAATTTTCTGTGTTAAAACCTTCGCATGTGAGAATATTTGTGAAAGCATCCCGGCATTCAGTAAGACCAGCAGTTCCCGAATATCTTATAATACCTTTCGCAAACGGGCTTTCGGGTGCATTCAAGTTAAACATTCTTTTCTGCATCGCAGGATTTGTTGGCAGTGAAACATTTCCGATACCTACATTAATAACATCATCAGGTTTAACAGCACGCTGATCATACATCATCTGTGCAAGTCTGACACCTGACGGTGTTCTTGATTCAAAATGTGCTGATAATAAAGGCTTATTCATTAGAATTCCTCCAAACATTAATTATTAAATTGCCACTAAATAATAACTCAAACAAACAGGAACTGTCAACTACATGAATTTATTTATTAATGAATTAAATGATCTGATTTTTAATGCGGAGATAGTTTTCATAATTGTATAGATTATAATATCAATTATAATTATAATAATTATGTATCAATTAACGATATAATATGATATAATTGATAAAATTGTTAAATATTATTTGGATTATAAGTAGTTCAATATGAATGTGAAAGACTCTTCTTTTAATAATTAACCGACTGTAATGCTCGGAATTTGTGCTGTAAAAAAATAATCTTGTCAAAGCAAACATTTAAGGAGAAATTATGAATATATATCTTAATCTTTTATTATGGGCTGTTTTTATTATTGTTGGAATAAGTTTTTTGTTTTGGGTATTATTAATCAGGACAAGAATCGACCGGAAACTGAATATGCGTGACGCTTTGCTTTCAAGCGATCAGCTTGAAGGTCATGCGAGAACTACAGCTGCTGAGCATTCCGTGCGTAAAAGGCATAACTATCTTAACTGGCCTGTTCTTTGGATGAATCAAAACTATGAAATAATACTGTCTGTTTACAAGGGACTGAACTCAGATATTCAAAAAAAACTTTCTGTTCCGCCTGCGGCAGAATGGCTGCTGGATAATTTTTATATTATTGAAGAACAAGTCAAATCCATCAGGCGTGACTTGGACTTGAAAAGCTATTTTAAGCTTCCCGTATTAAAATCCGGATTTTTAAAAGGATACGCAAGAATCTTTGCTGTCGCTGTTGAGATTATCATGCATACGGACGGGCAGATTAACGAAAGAGTCGTTTCGGAATATCTGAATGCATATCAGTCCCACAGTATTCTTTTTGAAAGGGAGATATGGGCGCTCCCGTTGGTTATCCGGCTTGCTTTGATTGATAACATAAAGCATCAATGCAAAAAAATAGAAACCGCGAAAGCTCAGTGGCGCAAAGCAGATAAAGCTTTTGATGAGTGGCTTTCCAAGGAATGTGCAGATGCTGATTGCGTGATGAAGGCATATTCGGGAAGCATGGAATCTGAGAATGAAATCAACTCGTCTTTTTTAGACCAGTTGTTTTACCTGTTGAGGAGGTCCGGCAACAATTATTCCGACATCACAAAGGCTATGGAAAACTACCACGGCAAGTTGGGCTTGACAATAAAGCAGATTATACAACAGGAGCATAATGCAAGGTCGGTCAATACCGTTACCATGGGCAACTGTATCAGCAGCCTGCGTTTAATGTCAACTTTAGATTGGGGTGAACTGCTTGACTCGGCAAGCCTTGTCGAAGATATACTAAAGCAGGACCCCGACGGAACATATCCGGTTATGGACCTGCAAACACGGAATTATTACAGAAGCAGGGTTGAAATATTGGCTTCGATATATGGCGTTTCGGAGCTGTTTATCGCAAAAGAGGCAATCGGACTTGCCGAAGAAGCATATTCCGAACATCATGCTGATTCGGGTGGGGACAATGGGATTTTACGTACCTTTCATGTGGGATATTATTTAATTGATAAAGGTGTTAAAATTTTAGAAAACAAACAAAAGAAGCGGAATAAACTTCTGCCTGCGGCGGCAATCATTGTTAAGAAGTATCCTGAGTATATGTATCTGTTGCCAATATGGTTGATCACATCTATCCTGGTTGCAATAGCGGTAAGGTTTTCGCTTTTTTATTCGGAGCCGAACACATTGCTTATTTCAATTCTTGCGGGGTTAGCGGTTTTTATACCATCTTCCGAGATTGCCGTTATCGCTGTAAACCGGATTGTTTGCAGAACGCTGCCGCCCGCGGTTTTTCCGAGGCTTGAGCTTAAAACCGGGATTCCGGCAGAATACAGCACTATTGTTGCTATACCCACTTTGCTTCCCAATGTACACAGAGTGCGGGAACTCCTGCACTCCCTTGAAAATCATTATCTGACAAATAAAGAAGAAAATCTTTACTTTGCTTTAATCGGCGCATTCAGGGATGCAGATAAAAAGAATATGGGTGATGACAGCGAAATTATTGACGCCGCACTGAACGGCGTAAAAGAGCTTAACGAAAGATATTCGGGCGAAGGACCGGATAAGTTTTACTTTTTTCACAGGGAAAGGCAATTTAATGAGAGCAATAATAAATGGATCAGCTGGGAGAGAAAAAGAGGCGCTTTAATTGAATTTAACAATCTTGTTCTTGGCTCCGAGGACACAAGTTTTACATATTTTTCTTCTTATAAACCGCCGTTTCAACAGGTTAGCTATATCATTACACTGGACTGTGACACCGTTCTTCCGATAGGGATGGCAAAAAAAATGATAAGTGCCATGGCTCATCCGTTAAGCAGGCCGGTTATTGACGGGCAAAAAAATATCGTAACGGACGGGTATGGCATTATGCAGCCCAGAATTGAAATCGACAGCGAAAGTTCCAATAAATCTATGTTTTCAAGGATTTTAACCGGGCAGGAGGGGATTGACCCATACGCAAACGCGATATCAAATGTTTACCAGGATTTATTCGGTGAAGGAATATTCACCGGCAAAGGAATTTATGATTTAAAAGCGTTTCACAGCATATTGAATGAATACATCCCTCTAAACGCGATTTTAAGCCATGATCTATTGGAAGGGTCGTTTTTAAGAGCCGGCCTGGTAACCGATTTGAAATTAGTGGATTCCTATCCTGCAAAGTACAATTCCTATTCCGCCAGACAACACCGCTGGGTCAGAGGTGACTGGCAACTGCTTCCGTTTTTATTCAAAAGAATCCGTAACAGCAGGAACGAGCGGACCTACAACCCTCTTTCACTGCTGTCCAAGGTAAAAATATTTGATAATCTGCGAAGAAGTTTAATAGCGCCCTCACTTGTTGTTTTAGTGGCTCTGAGTTTAAGTATATTACCGGGTAGTGTTCTATTTTGGTTTTCTTTTATTGTTGCGTCGCTCTCATTGTCTTTAATAATTGAGGTTTCTAGATATATTATTTCCGGTAAAATATTCGCTATCAAGGTTAAACGCTATACCCGTTCGATAACCGGCATAAGGGCGGTAATCCTGCAAAACATGTTGAATGTGATTTTTTTACCGCATCAAGCATGGCTGATGGTGAGCGCGATAACGGTTACGCTGGTCAGGGTTTTTATAACAAAAAGAAATATGCTTGAGTGGGTAACCTCGGCTGACGCTGAAAAAACACAAAAATATTCATTGGGGAGTTATCTTAGGCTTATGGGAGCTTCTTTGCCGGTAGCTCTTACCATTTTGTCATTATCAATGATTTTTAAACCCGTCACATTCATATTTGCTTTATCTTTATTCACAGTTTGGTGGCTTTCCCCCTATATTGCATTCAAAGTAAGCAAAGAAATAGAAACGAAAAAATACAAACCAACTGAAGCAGACCGAATCGAACTCGGAATAATTTCCAGAAAAACATGGAGATATTTTGAGGATTTCGCGAATTTCAGAAACCATTTCCTTGCTCCGGATAACTATCAGGCGGATCCTCCGCGAGGTGTAGCCCACAGGACATCGCCTACCAATATAGGGTTAGGCTTGCTGGCTACTGTTTCTGCTTGCGATTTAGGCTATATCAGCGTTGATGAAATGGTGGATTTAATTTCAAAAACAGCAACGACTGTTCAGGGTTTGGATAAATGGAACGGACATTTATATAATTGGTATGATACGATTACTTTAAAAACGCTTCAACCGAGATATATCTCAACAGTTGACAGCGGCAATCTCGCCGGGTATCTCATCACATTGACGCAAAGCCTGAAAGAATACCTTGGCAAGCCGGTAATTAACAAACGCTTTTTATATGGATTAAGGGATACACTTTGCTGCGCGGAAAAAGCGAATGTCCAAGCTTGTATGGATTTCATGTTTCCGGATATTCTGTTTGATAACAAACCGCTTGACTTGCTACTGTGGAAAAGGGCCATCAACAGTATTGAGGAGGAACCTTGGTTTAACACCATAAAGGATGCTATTTGGAAAGTCAAAATAGTTGATACAATCAAAATGTTCAAGAAAGAGATTGCAAATTTTTTTCCGTGGGTTAATTTAATTGAAAGAACGCCGGATAGTTTAAGAAAAGGCGATCCCGGGGAAGCAGTCGCTGCCGGAGTGGCCTCATTGTTTTTGTTGCTTCAGAATAATTCCACACTGAAAGACCTTGCCGGCGTATACAAAAGTGCAAATTATTGTATCGGGAATTTAATAGACTTAGTAAAAAATGATACGAACGATAAGTATTATGATGCAATAGACTGGCTCAATGAATTGCGGTTTTCGCTTTTGGCAGCTATTGAAAATATTGAGGACATTAAGCACAAAATCGAAGGGTTGATTGAAATAACCGGAATTTTAGCCGGTGCAATGGATTTCACACCTCTTTATGATGAAAAAAGGCATCTGTTTTCGATCGGATATAACTATGAGGAAAACAAAATATCAAATTCGTATTATGATCTGTTTGCATCCGAAGCGCGGCAAACAAGCTATATTTGCATAGCAAAAGGCACGATACCGCCGGAACACTGGTTTAAAATGGGCAGGGCTCTGACTGTGGTCGACCGCTATAAAGGCCTGATTTCGTGGACGGGAACAATGTTCGAATACATGATGCCGCTTCTGATCATGAAAACATACAGCAATACGTTGCTGGATGAAACGTATTCTTTCGTAATAAAATGCCAAAAAAAATATGCGAAGCAAAGAGGGATGCCCTGGGGAATATCCGAATCAGGCTTCAATTCTTTGGATATTAACAATGATTTTCAATATAAAGCTATCGGCGTTCCTTCCTTAGGTCTGAAAAGAGGCTTGATTGAAGATGCCGTGGCGGCTCCTTATGCGACTTTATTAGCACTTGCAATAGAACCGGAAGAGGCGCTTAAAAACATATCCCTGCTTAGAGAAGAAGGCCTTTCCGGACCATACGGGTTTTATGAGGCTGCCGATTATACCAAGGAAAGGCTGCCATTTGAAACAAAGCGCGCAATTATAAAAAGCTTTATGGCACATCACCTGGGAATGAGCCTGCTGTCTTTGAACAACTTCATCAATAATGATATTATGCAGGAGCGCTTTTTCAGTGATCACGAGATGAACGCTGCAAAGCTTTTGCTGCAGGAAAAAATACCCGATAATCTCATATTTACAAAGGAAACGAAAGAAAAGGTTATGTCTTTAAAGGGATTGGGCTTCAAAGAAATCAGTCCGGTGAGAAGGTTAACCAAGCCGGATCCGCTGTTGCCCAAGGCGCATATTTTATCAAACGGCAGTTACTCCGTTATGATTACGGACAGGGGTACGGGATACAGTAAAAACAAAATAATTTCCGTAACAAGATGGAGAGCGGACAGCACGGTTGATAAATACGGAATGTTTTTGTATCTGCGAAATGTTGAAACAAACGACGTATGGTCTTCCACCTATGCGCCTCTAAATATCCTGCCTGAACAGTATGAGGTCACATTTACCGAAGACAAGGCGACATTTTCACGTGTTGACGGTCAAATAAAAACGCAGACCGAGGTAATCGTAACATCCGGCGACAATGCGGAAATCAGAAGGCTGTCAATTAAAAACTTTGGAGATAAGCCTTGCGTGATAGAGGTAACAAGCTACTTTGAAGTTGTCTTGGCATCTCAGGCGTCCGATTTGGCACATCCTGTATTCAGCAATCTTTTTGTTGAAACGCAGTATATCGCCGAGAAAAGATTGATATTGGCGAGCAGACGGCCGCGTTCGGATACGGAAAAAAGTATGTATATGGCAAACACCGCGATTGTTGACGGAGAATTAGTTGGCAATGTAAGGTTTGAAACCGACAGATTAAATGTGATTGGCCGTGGCCATAATGTAAGAAATCCGGTAATTATTGAACCGGGTAAACAACTCACGAATACTGTCGGACCGGTGCTGGACCCGGTTATTTGCATTAGGGTAACGGTTCGGATTGATCCAAGCGAAACAGCAAAAATATCTTATGTTACAGCAATCAATGACAGCGAGGAGCTTCTGCTCGGTATGATTGAAAAATACAGAAGCCCGGATTCGATTGAAGGGGCGTTCCGGCTGGCCTTGGCAAGCAGCCAGGTTGAAACAAAGTACTTGGGTGTTAATGCCGAAGAAGTTGAGCTCTATCAAGATATGATTTCCGACCTGTTGTTTATCAGCCCTAGAAGGGTGGAGAACAAGGAGTGGATAAGCAAAAACACCAAAGGGCAGTCATCGCTTTGGCGATACGGTATTTCCGGCGATTATCCTATCGTTTTTGTTGTTTTAAACAAAACTGACCAAGTGAAAATACTTAACGAGGTTCTTAAAGCGCGCGAGTACTGGCGGATAATGGATTTGAAGGTCGATTTAGTTATTTTGAGTGAGGAAGAGCAGAACTATTCGTTGCCTTTATATAATCTTATTTCCGATATTGTTGAGGCAAGCCGTGCGAGTAATGGCATTAAAAGCACCAAAGGGGTATATATTCTTGATAAAAACAAAGTGCTTGAAGATGACATTGGACTACTCTATGCGGTTGCAAGTATTGTGCTCAAAGGCGACGGCCGTAAAATGGCTGAGCAGATCAGTGAACTGCAAACAGGTAGTTTGCCGCCCAAGCTGCAGCCGACGGCATCACCCAGAAAGTATGCCAAAGAAACGCCTGCCGAAAGCAAGTTGGAATATTTTAATGGAATCGGCGGCTTCAGCCAGGATGGGAAAGAATATGTTATTCGTTTGGAAAAGGGAAAAAACACCCCTGCACCTTGGGTTAATGTTATCGCGAACCCTTCCTTTGGATTTATTGTTTCGGAGTCAGGATCCGGCTATACATGGTTCGGGAACAGCCGCGAAAACAAACTGACGCCGTGGTCGAACGATGCCATAACCGATAACCCGGGTGAGATTATTTACATTGGCGACACGGATACCGGGGAAGTATGGTCATTAACCAGCCTGCCCATAAGGGAAGATACCCATTACACCATAACGCACGGGTACGGTTATTCTGTTTTTGAGCATGTGAGCCATGGCATAAAACAAAGGCTTACGCTGCATGTTCCCGTAAATGATTGCGTTAAGCTGGGCATTGCAAGCATTAAGAATACGACGGGAAAAAAGCGAAATTTAACACTGACATATTATATCAGGCCGATAATGGGCGTTAGTGATCAAATAAATGCTATGCATATTAAAACCAGCATCGGGGCTTCCGGTAGCTTGATGGTTGAAAATCCTTATAACGAAGAATATCCCGGCTATATTTGTTTTATCGATTCATCGCAAAAGGATTTCACTGTTACGGGTGACAGAAAAGAATTCTTTGGCTCAGGTGATATTGATTCCCCGGAATGTTTGTCGCGCGAATCGCTTTCCGGCAATGTAGGCATAGGTTTTGACCCGTGCGCAACTCTGCAGCTGAAAGTAACGCTTGAACCGAACGCGAGCAAGGATATTGTTTTTGTTTTGGGAATGGCTTCAAAAATTGAGGAAGCGGAAAAACTGGCGGGAAAATACTGCGATGTTAAGACTGCGATTGAATCGCTTGTTGAAGTCAAAGATTTTTGGAAAAACAAGTTGGATTCTGTGCAAGTTGCCACACCGACCATTCCGATGAACTTAATGCTTAACGGGTGGCTTCAATACCAGGTAATATCTTGCAGGCTATGGGCAAGATCCGGGTTTTACCAGTCAGGCGGAGCTTACGGCTTCAGGGATCAGCTTCAGGATTGCCTTTCTGTTGCACAAATCTGGCCTCAGATTGTCCGCGCGCAGATTTTGCTAAATGCAAAGCATCAGTTCCTGCAGGGCGATGTCCAGCACTGGTGGCACGAACCGAAGGGCAGCGGAACGCGCACGCGCATATCCGATGACCGTTTGTGGCTGCCTTATGTTACTGCGGAATACGTCAGGATAACCGGTGACAGCAAAATTCTTGAAGAAGAGATTGAATTTTTGGATGATGCGCTTTTATCCGATTCTGAAGATGAAAGGTACAGCAGGCCTCAAATTTCAAATATTAAGGCAAACCTTTACGAGCACTGCATTCGTGCAATCGAGATTTCACTTAACTTCGGCAGCCATGGGCTTCCCTTGATGGGTTCTGGAGACTGGAATGACGCAATGAACAATGTAGGGAACAGGGGCAGCGGCGAAAGCGTGTGGTTAGCCTGGTTCCTTGTGTCTGTTCTCGAGATGTTTTCACCGCTATGTAAAATGATGGGAGAAGATGAAGCGGTTAAAAAATACGCCGGGATCAGGCTGGCGCTTATTGAATCGATTGAAAAAAACGCATGGGACGGGAACTGGTATCTGCGCGCATATTTTGACAACGGTACGCCGTTGGGTTCTGCGCAAAACTCAGAGTGCAGAATCGATTCAATCTCACAAAGCTGGGCTGTAATCTCCGGAGCGGGAAACCCTGAAAGAGCTGCAGCAGCGATGACCTCAATGGAAGAAAACCTGGTAAGCAGCGAAGATGGCATAATTAAGCTGTTTAAACCGCCATTCGACCAGGGCGAAACAGAACCGGGGTATATTAAGGGATACATCCCCGGCGTAAGAGAAAACGGCGGGCAATACACACATGCGGCGGCTTGGGCGATTATCGCGTTTGCGAAACTCGGTGATGGCGACAAAGCCTGGGAACTGTTTGATCTGATCAATCCGATCAATCATTCCAATAACTTGAGAGAATACACAAGGTATAAAGTCGAACCCTATGTTATGGCAGCGGATGTATATGCAGCTTTTCCGAATATCGGCAGGGGAGGCTGGTCCTGGTATACGGGTGCCGCAGGATGGATGTACAAAGCCGGGCTTGAAAATATTCTGGGATTTTCTAAAAAAGGTAGAACAATCATTATTAATCCATGCATTCCGAATAATTGGAAGGAATATTCAATAAAATACAAATACAACAATACAACCTATGATATAAAGGTTAATAATCCGCAGGGACTGAACAAAGGAGTCAAAAGAATATCGCTGGACGGCAAAGTATCTGTCGGCAATCAAATAAACCTTGTTAATGACGGAAAGGTTCATGATGTTGAAGTGATGATGGGCGATTAATAAAGAAAAGTATAGATTCATTAAAAAAAGAGCGGGCCGGCAAGCCTGCTCTTATACTAATTCACTATCAAAAAACCTATAAAAAAATCAAGCAAAAGTTTTGATTTATACTATTCCCCATTTTAATGCAGAATAGTATTATGCGGTTTTGTGCGGATTATTCAGTTAGGTTATTATTAGTAATAAGTATTATAAGATAAACTGAATATCACTGCTATTTTGCCGAGGCTGCCGCGTTTGCGGTGGCCTTGGCTTTTTGCTCAGCGAGTTCCTTGATGTCTTTCACATGAAGCCTTGCGGCGCCTTGATAACCGTCTTTTGTGGGCAGCAGATATCCCTTGGCAAAGAGTTCTTTCGCATCAGCAATTGCTTTGGTGTACTGAGGCAGCCATTCTTCCTGGGCAATAAGCATCTCATCAACCATCTGCCAAACCTCGGGTGGATTGCAAACAGCACCGGTCAGCGGGTCCATCAGCGCAGCCTGTTTCAAAAGCTTTACATCACCATGCACTGCCGCTTCTACCGCAAGGCGCTGCACCCATATGCTCTGCGCGCAGACTGCCGCGCAACCCAAAGGCAGATCGCCGACCTGCGGGACGGATATGCCATTTCCGTCAACATAACAGGGAACCTCAACTATGCAGTCTTCAGCTAAATTTGTGATGCAACCATTATTAATAACATTAAAATGCCCTCTGTAACGTTTGCCGGTTTCAAGCCCTTCAATAATATAAGAACCATGCTCTTCACTGCGATCCGAACCGTCATATTTTTTTGCTGGTGCTTTGAGCCAATTCGGAAAATCAGTCTCGAACCAGTTGCGCCCTTCTAAACAGACACGCAGATAACCGCCGGTTTCGCCCCCGCTCCAGGAATGCATGCTGATCCAGTCCTTTATCTCTTCCGGGCGTTTGCGGTACCAAGCCAGATATTCCGAAAGGTGCCCGTTGGATTCGGTGGAATAGCAGCCGAACCGCCTGAGCATATCCACGCGAACCTTTTCACCGGGTGCAAAAATCGTATCATCCTCATAGGCAGCCAACAGTTCGTCTCCGGTAATCAACCGTCCTTTATGTTTGATTTGAATATACCAAGTCTGGTGGTTAATGCCGGCACAAATAAAATCGAGTTCTTCGCGTGGGATATCCAGCACCTCGGCAATTTGATGTTCGCCGCCCTGAACGCCGTGACACAGCCCGATGGTAGGTATTTTACCGTATTTGTTGGCCGCCCAAGTCATCATGGCATTCGGGTTGGAGTAGTTTAAGAACAGTACATCGGGGTGGGATACTTCGCGCATATCCTTACAGAATTCAAGTATTTGTGCAATTCCGCGCTGACCGTACATAATGCCGCCAATGCAAAGCGTATCGCCAACACACTGGTCAACTCCGTATTTTAGGGGTATCTCAACATCTGTGACAAACCCTTCGAGGCAGCCAATTCTCGCGCAGCAGATAACATATTTGGCATTTGTTAAAGCTTCACGGCGGTTAAGAGTCGCATGGATTTTGCAGTCAAGACCGTTTTCATCCATATCGCGCTGGCAAAGTTTGGTAACCATATCAAGGTTTTGCCGGTTGATATCCATAAACCAAATATCGAGATCACCTTTGAATTCCGGCACGCACATTAAATCAGTCAGCAATCTCCTTGTAAAGCCGATAGAACCTGCTCCTATAAATGCAATCTTGAATTTCATAACAGTTTATTCTCCTTTTAGTCTTATAACATTCCAGGATAAAGGCGGCAGTAACACTTTCAAATGTCCGTTTTCCATCGGAGGAAGGGGAGCCTGTACCGGAACAACAGGGCACTCAAGTCTATTATTGATTTGTGTTAATTCGTGCCCGGCCATAACGCTGTATTCAAAAGGCTTATATCCATCGAAGTCAGTCAGCTTAACATCAAGCACAATGTCCTCTTGAAAATCACGGTTGACCGCAAATATTGTAAGTTCCCCGTTTTCTTCGTTTAATATACTCATGGAATCCATATCCGGCACATCGGTGTAATCTATCGTGTCATGTTTTGTCGTTTCAATAACCGGTAAAAGAGCAGCGCCTCTGCCATAATTGGAAACCTGCATCAACGGGTAATAAATAGTCTGTGCCCATGCTCCGTCGCCGTTATCCGTCATAATCGGTGCAATAACATTTACCAACTGAGCAATGCAGGCAATTTTGACCCTGTCACAGTGGCGAAGCATTGATATTAACATAAGTCCTACAACAAGCGCATCGGTAAAATTATAAACATCTTCCAATATGTGTGGCGCTTCAGACCATTTTTCGAATTTTGCGCCGTGAGAATGGTACCATACATTCCATTCGTCAAGCGAAAGGTTAATTGAGTGCTTTGAGTGCTTCTTTCCTTTCATATAATCACAGATGCAAATAACAGTTTTAATATACTCTTCAAGTTCAACTGAGCGCGCAAGGAAGTTCTTGCATTGCTTTTTAAGGTCGCCTTCAAACTTGAAACCGAAATACTGATGAAGCGAAATATAATCAACCTTGTCATATGCTAAATCAAGGGTTGTTGCTTCCCATTCACCGAATGTGTTCATGCCGCTGTTGGATGAGCCGCAAAGGACCATCTCAATAGAAGTATCGGTCATTTTCATAACCTTTGCTGTCTCGGTAGCAATTCTTCCGTATTCATAAGCGGTTTTTGCGCCGATTTGCCAAGGACCGTCCATTTCATTCCCTAAACACCATAGCTTGATATCGTGCGGTTGTTCGGCACCATGTGAACGGCGTAAATCACTCCAATAGGTTCCGCTTGAGTGGTTGCAGTATTCAACAAGATTTCTTGCTTCCTCAGGTCCTTTTAAACCGAGGTTTACAGCCATCATGGGCTCTGTGTTTACGGCTCTGCACCATTTGACGAATTCATTTGTGCCGAATTCGTTGGTCTCGGTTGTTTCCCATGCAAGGTCAAGGCGAACCGGACGCTGTTCCAAAGGCCCAACTCCGTCAAGCCAGTTATAGCCTGAAACAAAATTGCCGCCCGGGTAGCGAACAATAGGCACATTAAGCTTTTTTATGAGGTTTATTACGTCGGTTCTGAAACCGTTTTCATCAGATGAAGGATGTCCCGGTTCATATATTCCGCCGTAAACCGCTCTGCCTAAATGCTCAATAAAAGAGCCGTATAAGCGCTTGTCAACTTCACCGATTTTGAATTCTTTAGCTAAAGTCATTTTCGAATATTTCATATAATCACCAATATTTTATTAATTTTTGCGCGGTATAAATACTTTCTTCAAAACCGGCAGCCGTTATGCCGAATAATGCTGCGCCAAACGCCGCTTCTTCGCTGTGAGCAGGAATTTTAAGTTCAATGCCGAAGTTTTCTGCAAAAAGTTTCTGTAACGCTAAGTTTTTGCGCAGGCCGTTTCCTGATGCTATCAATAAACTATGATTTTGTTCATTCGTTGCCAGGTACATAGCCTGCAGCTCTTCCACCATTCCGCCCAAAACGCCCCAGATTAAATGCTGCGGTGTGAAATTATCAAGCCCGAGGTTTTCTATAGAGCCTCTTTCCTCAGGGTTATCGCGGGTTCCGGCAAATCGTGTTGAAACCTTCAGCGGGTTTTTAGGAGGCTGACTGCCGGCAAGATAATTATCTATTGCCTGATAAGCGCAATCAGTAGGTTTTCCTGTTACATATCCGGCGGTTTTTCTTAAAAACTCTTCAAGCAAAGCAAAAGCTCTTCCGCCGCAAAGCGAAGAGCCGACGCATATGTATTTATTGCCAAAGCAAGGACGGATTTCAAGCCCTTTTACTGTTGTTGTTTTATCTGTCAAATAAGATATTTGACTGCCTGTGCCAACATTGACCAAAATGCTGTTGTCCATATCGCATACAGAACCGAGGAAACTTGCCTGGTTATCACCTATAGCAACAGATACGGGGATTTGATTGTTATATTTTCCGGCAAGTTCAAATTCTTTGGTAACCTGCGGAAAATGATTAAAATTTAACCCAGCCATTTTTATGGCCTGCTCATCAAATTGCAGCGAGTTTAAATTAAAGAAGCCGAGACTTGCCGCATCCGATGTATGGATCAGCGGTTCACTTTTACTGCAAAGTTTCATGGCAAAATAGTCATGAATTGTGCAGAACATTGCAGTGTTTGCAGGGACCTTGCCGTTTTGGGAATGATAGAAATATGTTGTGCCGCCGAAACCCGTTGCCATTTTATATCCCGTTAGGCCGGTTAAATATTCGGCGTAACTTTGTTTTTCATTATACGGTTCATTTCCGGACTCGTCCTGCCAAAAATAAAGCGGGCTAAGCGCATCACCGTTTTTGTCAATGTATAGTATTCCATGCATTTGCCCTGTGATACCGATGCAGGCAACATCGGGAAATTCGTCAGTCAGCTCTTTAAGAAGGAAGAAACATTTTTCAATAATAAGCTCGGGACTTTGAATTCTTTCAAACGGCGCTGATCCTTTAAGTTGCGTGTCATTGTTTCTTGCAACAGTGCGTAAAACCTTGCCCCCTGATGTCTCAATAATAATTGCGCAGATTTTTGTTGTACCGATGTCAAGACCGATAACCTTCATCGAAAATACTCCTTAAAGCGTAGTAGATTCTAAATCAAGCCTTAGAATGATATCCTGCTGAATCGCAGGTGAAAGATCTAAAAAGTTGACAAATGTTCCGTGAATTCGCATGATATAAACACCGCTCGGTGCATATTTATGTGGATTTGAAAGTACCTTTCGCAGGGTTTCAGGTGTAGTTACATTGACATAAAGATAAAACGGGCTTGGTGATTTGTTGCTTTTATTAAAGAAAAGGGGAGTAATGACTCTTTGCGCAAATTCTACACCCTTGCCTTCATAATCATTCGCTTTGAAAAATTTTGGGTCAATACCAAAGTGAGATGCATATCCACCACAGAATTTATCGAAAGGAAGTTTCATGTTTGACAACATACGAAAGCCCATACCAGAACCTGCTTCGCCAAAAAGAGGATCAACTCCGTAATTAAGTTCTTCACGTGCTTTTCTGCCATCCGGAGTAGCGCCAACCCAATAGCCGTAAAGAAGGTGAGTAGAAGGGCTGCTCCAGTCGGCACGGAATGGATTGCCAAGATAATTTTTTTGACTTGCAACTATTTTTGAAACATTTGAAGCGATTTCAGATGCCTCTTTATCAACAATATCAATATTGTTACCGAATTTTGGGCTTTTAAGTAAATAATTGCGAAGCTCATCATCGCCTTCAAAATTATTTTTAAGCGCAGTAAGCAGTCTGGTTGCGTCCTCCGGACGCTCAGAAACCAGACGGTCAATCGCAATCATGGAATCAGCGATGACGGAAAGCCCATGAATAAGGCATCCGCTGCCATTATATTTAGTGCCTTGTTTTTTACAATCTCTGACATCAATGCCGCTGTATGCACCTCCCATAAACGCGGATAGAAATGGCACGGGTAAATTTGAGAGAGCAATTGAAGCGCCGTTAGCCGCCTGTGACATAATATCTGAGAAATACTCAACATTCTTGTAGAACTCCGTTCGAATGTTTTTAAGTAATGTAAGTGGATCGCGCTCTTTTGTAACACTATCTATCTTTTTACCGGTAATTGTTGAATATCCGTTATTTAATATTAATTCTAATATTTTCGGTAGGTTTAACCAACTGTTTGTTGTATTAGCGTTATCTTTTCCCATTATTAATGGCTCCTGACAACCGGCAACGGAATAATCCTCCAAATCAGAATCTTCAACTCCGTTATTTAAAAGTGCAACAAAAACCGAGTCGTCATTGAACAGTGAAGGGGTCAGGCAACCCGGAGTAAAGAAAAATTTACCCATTTCGCAGTAAAGTTCCGGGGGTGTATTCTTATGAAGTTTGACAGATAATATAGGTTGCGGAAGATTCATATCATAGTATGCATCCATAATCGCGAATGTAGTAGTACTGGTCAAATCATTGCCGCTGTTTGATCTACCGCCTAAAAGTATGTTTTGAGATATGGCCCAACTTCTGTCTCCGACATTGAAAAATGTTAAAAAATGTTTGAATAACGCAGAGGTTTCTTCTCTGCTTTCACCGCTTATTAGCCTGTATGTTTCAAAAATTCTGTCGGCATTGCCTACAGAGAAAGCAAATGGATTGGGAGCCTGTTCGAGACACATGACCTGCCATAACAATAAATATGCCTGCATGGCCTCATATAATGTGTTTGCAGCCTTCGCAGGTACTTTACGGAGTGTTGCTTCCATCATTTCAAGCTGAGACGCCCGCTCACCTTGTGCTGTAATTCTTTGTGCAGCAATAATTTCGGCATATCGCTCGGCAAGACTTATAACCGAGTTGAGAGATATTTCAATTGAATGAAATACAGCTTTTTTGTCCTCATCAGATTCATCAAGCATTCGGGTAATTACAGCAGCACGAATAGATTCAACCCCATATTTTAGAGCAGGGCGAAAATCGGGAATCAAATGACCTGTAACCTGTTCGATAAAAAAAGTGACTTCTGCAGTATAATCAGAATACTTTTCATAAACCGCTGAAAGTGCTTTCACATAGTCACTCTGTTTTGTATGATTACGCAATGCTTCAATTCTTTCTGTTGATAATTCATTATTTGGTGAAATATCGTTATAAACAGCAGTCGGATCACAGTATCCGCTGAAAGTTTCAACTTCAAACGAAGGGTTTATAAGAGCGTAACTGCGAGCAAAAGCGTCTCTTTGTGAACCGGCAAAAATTGCATTATCGCTAACAGTAAGAGGCAAATCATCGATTATAGTGCGCAATTCATATGCGGCTATAAGTTCTTTGTTATTAGTATTGATCCCTTTTGAGGCTTTTGCAGCAGCTTCTCTTGCAAAAAACCAACCGTCTAATCGTTTGATGTCACGTTCTTCCTTAAATAGAGCTTTTGCCATTTCTGTAATTCTTTCCGGATTTGATATTGTATTTTTCATTCGTTAACCTCCAAGCAAATAATAAATTAATCAAGTTTGTATTAATTTTAAATTGTGTGTGTTAAAAACAGTGACAAAATCATTGAATTCCGAATCGCTTATATTTACATTTTTCTGTTTATAAACCATTCCGCACTGTTCCCATTTATCTTTTCCGTACTCGTGATATTTCAACAATTCAAAAGAGCAGTTTGCGGTTATATGGTTTTCAAATAATTTTGCAAATTCTTCCGCATCATTAATACTGGAATTAAAACCTTTAATAAGCGGGATACGTATTAGTAATTGTGAGCGTTGTTTTAGTGCTGAATATATATTATCTAATGTTATTTTATTGCTCAGACCGGTTACAATATTATGTATTGCGGGATTATAATGTTTACAGTCAATTATCAGATAATCTATAAAAGGAAACATTTCAGGCAGCTGCGGATGGAGACCGTTAGTTTCAAGTGAAGTATTTATATTTATTTTCTTTATACGCTTAAGTAATTCCATTAAGGCTAAAAATTGCATCGTTGGCTCTCCGCCTGTAAAAGTAACGCCTCCACCGTCAAAAAACATCATCGAACTGCGTTTTATCTCATCAAGAATGTCTTCAATATTCATGACAGTGTAACTGAAACTAATATGGCTCCCAGGATATAAAATGCATGGTTTATCATCGCATTCCGCACAGTAATTTCTACTGAGAACACCATTATTAATAGCGCCAAAAGAGCAATCTTTGTCGAGCAGCGCACCGTTAACAATCATGCTGCCGTTTTCGGCTATGCTTTCAGGGTTTGAACACCATGGGCAATGCAGGTTACAGCCTTGTAAATGGTAAACCAAACGGTTGCCGGGACCGTCTTGTGAAAAGTTGAAGCCTTTATGAAGTATTTTTAAATCCATTGCTTTTCAAAAAGTGCTTTAGAAGCACCGCACAGTGGGCATGTCCAGTCATCGGGAAGTTCATCAAATAAAATATCTCCGTTATATACATAACCGCAAACAGTGCAAACCCAGTGACTCATTTTACTTTCGGTTTTCATTCCTGGTTTTATTTGTGCAGAATCGGATAAAGTGTTTTCGGGATATGTATGGACATTTTCCTTAAATTTCGAAAATGCAGCAGCCGCAGCATTTTTTAGGGATTTATAATAATCGCTGTAAAGCAATGGTTCGCCGCTGCCAAGCCATGCATCTTCAACAATAGATGTAAAGATGTTGTGTGTGGACATAATTCTGATATCATCAACACGGCATCTGTAGTATGCAACTGCTTCAGATAAAACAGGTAGTCCGTCTTTAATTCCATGCTGAATATTTGCCCACTTATCGACCGTTCTGCTGGATTGATAGCCAAAGTTTGCAATAACAAACGGATCAACTTCATGGCTAAGAACAGAAACAGTAAACTCACCGCTATTTTTGATAAGAGCTGTAGTGTTATTGGCATTCATGCTGCAAAATATTATATGAGGCGGATTTGAGCTTGTAGCTTGCACAAGAGCATCTACCACAGAGCCTCCGAAACTTTCGCCGTTTTTTACACCGGTAACATAAAGTCCGGATGAAATCTTAAATAGTGCGGTACTGTCCATAATAAACCTCCAAGAACGAATGTTATTAACTGGTTGTAGTTTCCTTTTTAGAATCTAATGTATAAAGAAATTCATCTAAATACTTTTGATTTTTACCCAGGTCGGCAATTAAAACAGATTGTCCGCTTTTTGTAGCGTCTTTCCATGTGCCATCAGCCGGAACCCGGGTTTGTTCAATATCATAATGAATATATAAAAAAGCTGCGCCTATTGCAAGTTTAGTTAATTCAAATGGATTGATATCCGTTTCAACAACCGGCAAAATGTCTTTTAGTATATCAATAAGATTAAAATAATTTGTGCTTTTTGCTTTTACAATTATTGAGGTTATTACCTTGCGCTGTCTGAAAGTGCGCATAAAGTCCGAGTCGAGATAACGGATTCTGCAGTACCAAAGAGCTTCGTTTCCGTCTAAATGAACATTGTCGCCCGATTGGGTTTTTAAAAAAAATTCATCGCGTAGATTTTTTGCTTCATTTTCTGTGATTTCAACATTTATGCCGCCGAGCCTATCAATAATAGTCATAAACGCGTCAAAATCTACTAAAAAGTAACTATCGATCTTTATATTAAAATTATATTCGATGGTATCAATAACGTACTGTGCTCCTGCAGATGTATTACAAGCAGCGTTTAGCTTTGCTTCGTTCTTTTTCTTGGGCATGGTCACCCAAGTATCTCTCATAAATGATGTCAGTTTAATTTTTTTATTATTTTTATCAATAGAGAATAAAATCATTGAATCGGAACGTGAATTTTCATCGGGAACTCTGGCGTCTACTCCAATAAATAAAATGTTGATTACATTTTCGTCCTGCATCAAATCATTACTGTCAAGATAAACATTGTTTTCATGTCCTGTTTCATTATAATCTGTTTTTTGCATCAAACTATATATATATATAGAACTTGTTAAGGTAAGCAATAGTGAAATTATCAAAGCAGAAATAATAACTTTTGTAAATACAGATCTTTTTCTGCGTCTTTTCTTAGCATTGCGCGGTGCTTCAGGCTGAGTATTAAGCGGAGGTAAGTCTTGCGTATCCGAGTGTTTAGAAAAGAAAATATCATCCATGAGAAGGTGACTCCTTTACGTTGTAACAATTGTATTAATTTTACAATATATAATAGTAATTCTCAATGCTTTTAAAAAAGTTTACAAATTATTTTTATTTGTTTTTTGATTTGACATGAAGATGTAATTGAATTAGAATAATATACAGCGAGCAGGCTGGGCAGCTGCGGATGCGGGTATAATCCTGCATACGAGGAAAGTCCGAGCTCCGCAGAGCAGGATAACGGCTAACGGCCGCCGAGGGTGACCTTAGGGAAAGTGCAACAGAGATATACCGCCTGCCTTAAACGGCAGGTAAGGGTGGAAAGGCGAGGCAAGAGCTCACCGGCATACAGGAGACTGTATGACCCTGTAAACCCTATCCGGAGCAACACCAACCGGAGAAAAACTGCAGAGATGTATGTTTTGCGCTTGCTCGGCGTATTCTCCAACAGGTGGCTAAAGCTGAATGGCAACATTCAGCATAGATAGATGGCTGCAATAAATGACAGAACTCGGCTTATAGGCCTGCTCGCTTTATATTCATCCATCGTACTATGATAATCCGGGGGTTATATGGGAAATCTTAGCTATTCTATAGGGCGTCTGAAATATATTAAATTTTCTTCTGCGCTTGATACAATAAAGCGTGTTAGTATGCGTAACGGAAAACCTAAAATACTTGTATTGATAGATATCGTTTGGTGCGGGATGCGCTATTCAGCCGGATATATGGATTATGATGTTTTTCAAATGGAAAGAACAACCGCGAAACAGCGTAAAACTTTTGTTACAAGAGGAATAAATAATAATTTTGTTAAGATGCTTAATGCTCAAGACTACAGACATTATTTCAAAAACAAAGACGAATTTAACATAGCATTCGCAAAGTTTATCGGCAGGGAATGGATGCTGGTTGATTCAGAAAAAAAAGATGTATTTTTAAAATGGTTATCCGGCAAATCTGTCATCATAGCGAAGCCAATATCCGGTATGTGCGGTAAAGGTATTCAAAAGCTCTATGTAAAAGATTATTATAATGACGATGAGATATTTACTCATCTTATAGAAAGTAACTGTAGCTTAGTTGAAGAATGTTTGCAGCAACATCCGAATTTGAATAAAATGTACGCTGAAAGTATTAACACCACAAGAATAATTACTGTTTACAGGGATGGTAAAGCTAAGGTTGTTTGTGCTTATTTGCGTATTGGCAACGGAGGAAGACATGTCGATAATTTTAACAGCGGCGGAATGATAACAAGAGTTGAACTTGAAACAGGGAAATTAATGTTTGACGCTGTTGACAAATCTGGCACAGTGTACAGCAAGCATCCTATGACATCAACTGTTATTAAAGGTTTTATAATACCGCAATGGAACGAATGTGTTGAGCTTGCGCTTCAAGCGGCAAAAGTAATTCCGCAAGTGGGTTTGGTTGGCTGGGATATTTCGGTAACTGTTAACGGCCCTGTTATTGTTGAAGGCAATGAGTTTCCCGGGCATGACATTTATCAAATGCCGCCGCATACTCCAGACAATATCGGACTTTTGCCTATTTTCTATGAAGCCATATACGGAAAAGTATAACTCAATAATTATATTAATATTTACTGATGAAGGATACTAAATGCAGGATACTGATGAACTGATTGAACTAAATGGTTGTGTGGAAAACATTACCTATAGGCGAGAAGATTCGGGCTTTACCGTGCTGGATATAAGCAGTAACGGTGAGCTTGCTACAGTCGTAGGTGTATTACCGCAAGTCTCGGTTGGTGAGGAATTGCATTTAAAGGGACGATGGGATAACCATACCTCATTTGGCCGTCAATTCCGAGCGGAACTATGCGAACACAGACTTCCTGCAAACTCTTCAGATCTTCTTAAATATTTATCATCAGGCATCATTAAAGGTATCGGTCCTGCAACAGCTGTAAAAATTATAGAAACTTTTGGAGAAAGTTCTTTCGATATATTAAATAATAATCCTCGTCGGCTATCATCAATTAAAGGAATTTCATTTTCCAAAGCTGAAAAGATATGTATGGACTTTAAGGCTCAATTTGCTGTGCGAGAAGTTATTATTAATCTTGAAAAATTTGACATGTCTCCAACCGAGTGCATAAAAGCATTTAAGATTTATGGCGTTAATTCCGTTGAGACGATAATAAACAACCCGTATATTCTTTGTAATGAAGGTATAGGTATTGGCTTTGAAAGAGCAGATGCTATAGCTGATAAGTTACCAAATAAACCTTATTTCTCTTATCGCACATCAGCCGGAATTATTCATGTCGTTAAACATAACCTTTCAAACGGACATACCTGCCTTCCTCGTGAAAAGCTTTTGGAACCATGCGCATGGCTTTTAAATACAGATCGTAACAGTATTGATATCGCAATTGATATGCTTGTAGAACAAGGCCAATTAATACAAAAGCCTGTTTTTGGAAATATATTTATTTTTTTACCAAGCATTTATATTGCAGAAAATAGTATTTCTGACCGGATAAAAATGATGATAAGATTCCCCCCTGCAGGGCATACAACAATACTGGCTGATATTGAAAACATTGAAAAGGAACAAGGCATAAAATATGAAGAGAAACAGCGGAATGCAATTGTTACAGCAATTCAGAAAGGTCTTTTAGTTTTAACCGGCGGTCCGGGAACAGGTAAAACAACGACAATAAATGCAATATTGAAGCTTTTCGAAATGAGCGGATTGAATGTTGCGCTTACAGCGCCAACCGGTCGTGCCGCAAAAAGAATGAGTGAAGTAACAGGAAGAGAAGCAAAAACAATACATCGTCTTTTGGAAGTAGAATGGGACAAAGATGATCATCCTGTTTTTGCGAGAAATACACGAAATCCTCTTTCGGTAAATGCGATAATTATTGATGAACTTTCAATGGTTGATATATCTCTGTTTGCGAGTTTGTTAAATGCTATGCCAATAGGATGCCGTTTGATAATGGTCGGTGATTCAGACCAACTGCCCCCTGTAGGAGCCGGTAATGTTTTACACGATTTAATATCATCCGGATTATTACCTGTTATTGAACTTAAGGAGATTTTTCGGCAGGCAATGGAAAGTCTTATTATTACGAATGCACATAAAATTGTAAAAGGTGAAATGCCGCTGCTAAACAGTAAGGATAAAGACTTTTTCTTTATTGAGAGGGATTCTGCGACACTGGCTGCCAAAACAGTAAGTGACCTTTGCTCTTCACGTTTACCCGCAGCATATGGCTATTCACCAATCGTAAATATTCAGGTTTTGTCTCCTTCCCGCAAAGGGGAAACTGGTACAATTAATCTTAACCGTCAGCTGCAGTTACTTTTGAATCCGCCGCAAACAAACAAGAAAGAAGTTACCATACGTACAAAAACACTGCGTGAAGGCGATAAAGTTATGCAAATTAGAAACAATTACAACATCGACTGGTTAAAAAATGAGGAGCGGGGTACCGGTATATTTAATGGTGATGTAGGTATTATCAACGAAATTAATATCCCGAATTCTAACATGAAGATTATATTTGATGACAGAGAGGCTGTATACACTTTTGACCAGGCAACTGATCTTGAACTCGCTTATGCTGTTACTGTTCATAAAAGCCAGGGAAATGAATTCGATGCCGTTGTTATGCCTGTGATTGGAATTGTTCCGCAATTATTATATCGAAATTTACTCTATACTGCAGTAACAAGAGCCAAAAAACTTATGATTATAGTCGGAAGTTCGGACCAGGTTAGATTAATGATTGAAAATGACAAAAAAACAAAACGTTATTCTGCATTAAATTCTTTTTTACATGATGTTTAATAATAATAAAATTAATAATTTGTTGTCTAGTATGTTATTTGTTGTTTTCCCGAAAAGATGTGCTTTCTGTGATCGCGTCATATCGCCAAATATTTATATATGCGATATCTGCAACAACACTTTACCGCGACTTAATTCTCCTGCATGCTCATTATGCGGTAGGGAAATTAAAGAATGTATCTGTAAAAATCATAAATGTTTTTATTTAATGCTTGCCTCTCCATTTTATTATGAGGGAATCATCAAGAAGATCGTTTGGGATTTTAAATTTAACGGCAAAATACAAAATGTTAAATTGCTCGCTTTAGAAATGGTAAAAACTGCGGAAATTGCTTTTAATAGGAAGAAATTTGATATTGTGACCTGTGTGCCGATGACACAAAGAAGTTTTAAAGAAAGAGGATACAATCAAAGCTTTCTTCTTGCAGAGGAAATAGGCATAAGATTAAATGTTTATTTTGATGGCAAAATAATTCAAAAAATTTATAATACTCCGGCTCAACATAATATGAATTCAACTATGCGAAGGGGAAATCTTGCCGGAGTTTTTAATATAAAGAACAGTGAAACAATTAACAATAAAACAATTTTATTATGCGATGATGTTGCTACAACAGGTTCAACATTAAATGAATGTGCAAAAATACTTCTGTTGTCCGGAGCAAAAGAGGTTTACTGCATTACTGCCTCTGTTACAAGAAAAGCAAACAAATTTTAATATAACGGGTGGTGAAATGATGCTTGGCATTAATATTGGTGTTGATTTGGGAACAACATCCATTATTATATTTGTGGAAGGGAAAGGCATTGTTTTGTCGGAACCCACCGCAGCAGCCTACGATAATATAAGCGGAAAAATGCTTGCAACCGGTAAAAAAGCATACAACATGGTTGGACGAAATCCAAAATCAATTAAAGTTGTTTTACCGATGAAAGATGGGGTTGTGTCTGATTTTACAGTTACGCAGAATATTTTACGCTATTACCTACAAAAAATTTGCGGTAATATGGTTTTCAAACCAAATATAATTATCTGTTTGCCGGCAACTGTAACAAACCTTGAGAAAAGAACTATTCTAGACTTGGCAACTTCTTCAGGTGCAGCAAGAGCATGTTTGATTGAAGAACCATTGGCGGCAGCTTTGGGCGCAGGTATTGAAATTAAGCATCCGAAAGGGGTTATGGTTGTTGATATTGGCGGAGGTACTGCTGATATTGCGGTTATTACAATGGGATGCATTTCTGTTTCAAGTTCAATTAAAGTTGCAGGCAATGCCTTTGATGATGCGATTGTACGTTACTTCCGAAGAGAACGTGATATCATAATTGGTGTGCGAACCGCAGAAAAAATAAAAATGAAAATTGGTTGTGCTTATTTAAGAGAAACCGAACTTGCTATTGAGGTTAAAGGTAAAAATTACATAACAGGAATGCCTGCAAGATCTGAAATCTCATCAACTGATGTTTATTTAGCTATTCGTGAACAACTTGAATATATCGGTGAGGCAGTACGTACTGTTTTAGAGTCAACTCCGCCGGAACTATCAGCTGACATTTCCGGAAGCGGTATTATTTTAACAGGCGGGGGTGCCTTGCTAAAAGGTATTGATATTATGATAGAACACAAAACCGGTATAAAAACAAGAGTTGCTGAAGATCCGCTGTATTGTGTAGCGAAAGGTATCGGCAAGGTTTTAAAAAATTTAGATATACTTGCGGAATCAGGTTATATATTTAAAACAGGAGAGGAAATTAGGGGATACAAGGAATAAACGATCAACCGTTTCATTTTAATGTCAGAAATAATATTTAAAAGGAGAGAGTTATTAATGATGAATGTTATCGCTCACAGAGGCGCAAGAGAGAAAGCCCCTCAAAATACAATTCCTGCGTTTCAACTTGCGATTGAGATGGGTGCGGATGGTTTTGAAAACGATGTCCATCTTACGAAGGACGGCTTCTTGGTTGTCTGCCATAACCACACAATTGATGAAACTTCAAACGGAACGGGAGCAATTGCAGATTATACTTTGGAGGAACTCCGCAAATTCGATTTCGGTTTATATTTTTCGGAGGAGTTTGCCGGTACAAAAATTCCTACACTTGATGAATTTCTTGATCTGTGCAACGGTCTAAAAGTCATCAATATTGAAATAAAAACACCTAAGGAACAAAAAACGGATATAGTGAGAAAAACTATTCAAAAAGTAAAGGATTTCGGTCTTTTTGAAAATCTTATTATTTCATGCTTTACGCCGGCTATTCTTGTTGAGTGCAAAGAGATCGACCCTAAAACAAAAACAGGGATACTATATAATCCGAATGTTAGCTTTATAAACGAAATTTCAGATAATTATGTTGAATTTGCAAAAAATATAAAAGCGGATGCGCTTCATCCTCATTTTTTATTTATCAACGAGGAATATATTTTCAATTGTCATAAAGCGGGGTTGATAGTAAATCCTTGGACAGTAAATAAACGCTATGCAATAGAAACTGTAAGGGATTGCAAATGCGACGGAGTTATTACGGATGTTCCGGATCTGGCACGAAGCATTATCGGATAAAAAATGCCGCGCGGTTTACCGCGCGGATATATTCTAATTAAACAAATTATATTTTTTCGTATTTGTCAAAAGTAAATATAAGCCCGTTGTTTTCTAAAGGTTCAGACCTGCTGTTTAGTTGCCATTCTTTACTTTCGGCGAGGTTTGGGAAATGCTTGTCAGCAGTTTTCTCGGCATAAAACTGTGTGACATATGCAAACTTGCAGTAAGGAAGCATTAACTCATATATTGCCTGGCCGCCCACAACAAAGACTTCATCGGTGTTATATTTTTCTATATCTTTTAATAGTTCATTTAAGCTGTTGCAAACAGTTACATCGTCAATATACAAACCCGTTTTATCCGAAAGGACAATGTTTACCCTATCTTTCAAGGGTTTCTGATTTGGCAAAGAATAAAAAGTATTCTCTCCCATAATAACAACCTTACCGATTGTCATGCTCTTGAAATATCGCATATCTTCGGATACATGAAACAGCAAATCACCGTTGTATCCGATACCCCAGTTATTATCAACCGAAACGATTGTATTCATAAAACACCCAGTCTTTCAAATTTATTTGCCGGCGGACATGCATTTAGACTGCAACCGGAATTTTAATTTTAAACTCATGAAAATTGTAATCCTTCAGCAAAAAGCTTTCATTTGTAAAAGCGTAAAAATTATTTATACCTTGATCAATTTCAAAAACGGGAGCATCAAAAGGCTTTCTTGATATAAGCTCTTCAACTATCGGGATATGCCGGTCATAAATATGTGCGTCGGCTATTATATGCACAAATTCACCGGCTTCAAATCCGCTTGCTTGCGCGAACATATGCAGCAGCACAGCATATTGGCAGACATTCCAATTATTGGCGACAAGCATGTCCTGAGAGCGTTGATTTAAAATTCCGTTAAGTTTGTTGCCGGTTACGTTAAAAGTCATGCTGTAAGCACATGGATAAAGCATCATTTCATGAAGATCTTTATGATTATATATATTGGTCATAATTCTTCTGCTTAAAGGATTGTTCTTCAAATCGTATAACACTCTGTCCACCTGGTCAAACATACCCTCGGTATACTTATGTTTCACACCCAGCTGATAACCGTAAGCCTTTCCGATTGTGCCGTTCCCGTCAGCCCATGCATCCCAGATATGGCTGTTTAAATCAGCTATATTATTCGACTTTTTTTGCCATATCCAAAGTATTTCGTCGATTGCATTTTTAATATTGGTTTTGCGGATAGTTAATATCGGAAACTCTTTCGATAAATCATAACGGTTTACAATCCCGAATTTCTTTACTGTGTGAGCCTGCGCGCTGTCATCCCAATGGGGACGCACATCAAAATTGCTGTCCCAAAAACCGTTTACGAGAATGTCCCTGCAATTTTCGATAAATAGATTGTCGGCATAACTCATGCTTTTCTCTCCAATACTTTAACATTAATGTTATTTTAATTGTATTGCAGGTTTGTGTCAACAAAAATCAGTGTCATGTTTAATTGTGCATTGTAAAATATAAAGTTTCATTGCGGACTTGTTTTGTCACCGAATATCATTATAATAATAACATTATTAATTTCAGTAAGGGAGAATATTATGAAAAGGCTTGAAATTGTAAAAATATACAATTCACCGGAAATCTTCAAAGAAAAGGAGGTTTCAATTTGCGGTTGGGTAAAAACAATCAGAGATTCAAAAGAAATAGGCTTTATGGAGATAAACGACGGCAGTAATTTTAAAGGAATACAAGTCGTTTTTGAAAGTGAAAAGATTGAAAATTTCAAGGAGATTGCAAAACTCAATGTAGGTGCGGCGGTTTGCGTTACGGGAAAACTTGTTTTAACACCTCAGGCCGGGCAGCCGTTTGAAATAAATGCTTCCGCAATTGGGATTGAGGGAGCTTCTTCCTCTGATTATCCTTTACAAAAAAAACGCCACAGCCTCGAATATTTGCGAACAATCAGCCATCTTAGACCCCGAACGAACACTTACAACGCTGTATTTAAAATCCGTTCGGTCGCTGCATTTGCGATACACAGTTTTTTTATAGAAAACGGATTTGTTTATGTTCATACTCCTCTTATTTCTGCAAATGACTGCGAAGGAGCAGGGGAGATGTTCAAGGTAACAACCATTGATGTTTCAAATCCTCCGCGAAATGAGAACGGCTTAGTCGACTACTCGGAGGATTTCTTTGGAAAACCGTCATTCTTGACGGTATCCGGCCAGCTTCAAGGCGAGGCAATGGCAATGGCATTTGGGAAAATTTATACTTTCGGTCCAACCTTTAGAGCGGAAAAATCATATACACAGCGTCACGCCGCCGAGTTTTGGATGATTGAACCGGAAATTGCCTTTGCTGATTTATCCGATGATATGGCGCTTGCTGAATCAATGATCAAATATGTTTTGAAGTATGTACTCGCAAAATGTCCGGATGAGTTGGAGTTCCTTTGCAAGTTTTATGATAAAGAACTGATCGACCGGCTTAATAAAGTTGCATGCTCCGAATTCGCCCATGTGACCTATACAAAAGCAGTTGAAATGCTTGAAGAATTCAACGATGATTTCGAATATAAAGTTTATTGGGGATGCGACCTTCAAACCGAACATGAACGCTGCCTTACAGAAAGAATATTTAAATGTCCTGTTTTTGTAACCGATTATCCGAAGGAAATAAAAGCATTCTATATGAGGCTTAATGATGACGGAAAAACCGTTGCAGCAATGGATCTTTTAGTAATGGGTATCGGTGAAATAATCGGAGGCAGCCAGAGAGAAGAACGCCTCGAATTACTGACGGCACGCATTGAAGAATTGGGATTGAATCCTGAGGACTATTGGTGGTATCTTGAACTTAGAAAATACGGCGGAACAAATCATTGCGGTTTTGGCTTGGGTTTTGAAAGGTTGATAATGTATATAACCGGTATTTCAAATATAAGAGATGTACTCCCGTTTCCCAGGACAACCGGTTCTGCTGAATTTTAAGAATTATTTTGCTTATCAATACCGCCTCAAAAATGTCAACGAGGCGGTATTAATTTTATATAATATGCAAGAATATTATTTAATTCTTGCAAATGAATCTAAAATATATTATAATATATTAAATAATTTATAGGAGATTGCATTTATGATGTATCGGGAATTGCAGAAATCACAATTAGAGGAACTTTTGCTTGAAATGCGGAAGGATTACGAGATCATAAAGTTAAAAGGTCTTAAACTCGACATGTCCAGAGGTAAACCCGGGGCGGACCAATTAGACATATCTCTTTCAATGATGGATGAATTAAATTCAAAAAGCAGCCTGAAGGCTTCCGATGGAACTGATTGCCGCAACTACGGTGTGCTCGACGGTATCCCGGAACTTAAAGCTCTGTATGCAGAACTGCTTGAAGTAAAACCCGAAAATATAATTGTATGCGGAAACTCCAGTTTAAATATCATGTATGACTATATATCTCAATGTATGACTCATGGCGCCGGCTCAACTCCATGGATTCTTCAAGGGAAAATAAAGTTTGCTTGCCCGGTTCCCGGTTACGACAGACACTTTTCTATTTTGGAATATTTTGGCATTGATATGATTACCATTCCGATGCTTGCTGACGGACCGGATATGGTTATGTTAGCCGAAGTCGTTAAGGATAGCACGGTTAAGGGTATGTTTTGTGTACCGAAGTATTCAAATCCTGAAGGCAAGACTTTTTCCGATGAAGTTGTTCGCCAAATAGCCTCTTTGAAGCCTGCCGCCTCGGATTTCAGAATAATATGGGATAATGCTTACAGTGAACATGACCTTTATGAAACAGGTGATAAACTTTTAGACATCTTTACGGAATGCGATAAGCTCAACAGTGAAGATATGATTATTGAAGTTGCTTCAACATCAAAAATTAGTTTCCCGGGAGCCGGTGTTTCCGTTCTTGTTGCATCAAAAAACAATATAAACGCAATAAAAAAACGTATGTTTGTACAAACTATAGGATATGATAAAATTAACCAGCTTCGACATGCTTGTTACTTTAAAAACGCACAGGGAATTAAAGCACAAATGAAACGACATGCTTCGATTTTAACACCAAAATTTACAGTTGTACTTGATACTCTTGAGAATGAACTTGGCGGTTACGGTATAGCCGAATGGAATAGACCAAGAGGTGGGTATTTTATCAGCCTTGATGTTTTGGAGGGATGCGCGAAACGAACTGTTGAGCTGTGTAAGCAAGCAGGTGTTGTTTTGACACCGGCAGGAGCAACTTTCCCATATGGAAAAGACCCAAATGACACGAATATCAGAATCGCGCCGACTTTCCCGCCTGTTGAGGAATTGAAAGTAGCGGTAGGCTTGCTTTGCCTTTCGGTAAAGATTGCGGCAGCAGAAAAGTTGCTTGAAGCATAAAGTGATTTATTTAATATAGGCTAAATCGGCACTTGCGATATCTTTCATCGCAGGTGCCGAATATTTTACGTCAAATTTTGAAAAAATTGCTTGATTTTAATATGACCATAGTATATAATTCATGAAGTCATAAAAATACCGGGGTGTGGCGAAGTTTGGTATCGCGCTTGGTTCGGGACCAAGAGGCCTCGAGTTCGAATCTCGACACTCCGACCAAAACTCAAAAGGGGCTGTATCAAAACGCTGAAAAATCAGCGGAGAGATACAGCCCTAAAAA
>CAZVJW010000020.1:0-64261 GCA_964627535.1 uncultured Eubacteriales bacterium | reverse complement strand
TTACATCCTTCGTTGCCGGGTCTACTGTCCCGCTTTGTGCGTCAAACGTGACCGTATTGACAACGCCCCCCCACTGCGCGTACAGCGTTTGCGCTTGCGTTATTGCAACGGTGCTGTCGCTTGTTACCTGAGTGCCCGCCCCTCCGGTTTCGGTAAACCATCCGCCGAAGGTGTAGCCGGTTCTTTCCGGTGTCGGCAACGTGCCGTAGGTGCTGTCATAAGTTACTTCCTTGGCTGCAGGATCCACCGTGCCGCTTTGCGCGTCAAAGGTGACAGTGTGTTTGTCTGCCGTCCATTGGGCAGTATAGTATGCGTTCGCTGCCGGCATTGTCGGGGGTACTGCAGGATCCCAATTTGCAAATGTATATCCGGTTCTTGTAACCGTCGGTGCTGACAGCGCTGTGCCGAATTCTGTCAGGGTCGGTCCCGAACCGCCGTCGCCGCCGTTGGCATCGTAGGTTAAGTTGTAACTTTCCGCTTTCCATTGGGCATACATTGTTAATGTTGCTTCATTGACAGCCGTAAGGTTCTTGACGCCTTCGCCGTCGGTGTATGTCGTACCGCTGCCGTCCGCCTCTGAATTCCAACTGTCGAAGGTGTAGCCGGTTCTTGTGTAGCCGTTAAATGTAAGCGATTGCGGGGTATCAAATGTATGTGAGGAGTTTGCTGTTGAACCGCCTGTGCTGCCGTTGCCGTCATAGGTGACGGTGTATGTGTTCGTTGTCCAATGCGCTGTGCACAGGGTATCCTCTGCCGGCATTATCGTCGGGACCAACGGTGACCACTCGTCAAAGGTATAGCCTTCCTTTGTCGGGTCATCCGGCGGTGTTACCGCGGTATTGTATGCCTGGATTATGTCAGAGACCTCTGATCCTCCGACGGAGTCGAAGCTGATTTTGAACGGGGCGGGTGTCCACTGTGCAACACATACGATATCCTCTGCCGGCATTGACGTCGGCACGGAAGGCACCCAGCCATTGAAGTTATAGCCTGTCTTTGTCGGGTCTGCCGGTGCCGTTACCGGTGTGTTGTAATTCTGGGTGATGTCCGCCACGGTTGTGCCGCCGTCTTCATTAAAGCTGATGGTGTACTCGTTGATATCCCACAGCGCTGTGCAAACGGTGTTTTCCGCAGGCATTGTTGTCGGAACAACCGGCGACCAGCCCTTGAATGTATAGCCTGTCTTTGTCGGGTCATCAGGCACTGTTACCGGTGTGTTGTAGTTTTGTGTAATGTCTTCCACCGCTGAGCCGCCATCCGAATTGAAGCTGATGGTGTAGCTCTTTATTGTCCACTGCGCTATGCATACGATGTCTTCCGCCGGCATTGTTTCCGGAACAACCGGTAACCAGCCGTTGAATGTATAGCCCGTCTTTGTCGGGTCATTGGGTGCGTCAACCGGTGTGTTGTAGTTTTGTGTAATGTCTTCCACGGTTGTACCGCCGTCAGAATTGAAGCTGATGGTGTACTCGTTGATATCCCACAGCGCTGTGCAAACAGTGTCTTCCGCCGGCATTGTTTCCGGAACAGCCGGTGACCAGCTGTTGAATGTATATCCCGGTTTTGTCGGGTCATCAGGCGCTGTTACCGGTGTGTTGTAATCCTGTTCAATCGGGTCGACCGATGTGCCGCCGTCCGAATTAAAGGTTATGGTATATTTGTTAACCGTCCAATGCGCTACGCATTCAGTGTCTTCCGCCGGCATATATAGAGGTACCGTAGGCAGCCAACCGGCGAAGGTGCTGCCAGTTTTTGTCGGGTCGTCAGGTGCCGTTACAGGCGTGTTGTAATCCTGTTGAATCGGGTCGACCGGTGTGCCGCCGTCGGAATCAAAGGTTACCCAGTACTTGTTGGCCGTCCACTGCGCTGTATATATTTGGTCATTCGCAGGAACTGTTGCCGGAACCGCCGGATCCCAATGGTCAAATGTATAACCGAGCCTTGTTACCGTCGGCGCGCTGAGTGCGGCTTCATATTCCATCGAGGTCGGCCCCACACTGCCGTCGCCGCCATTGGCGTTAAAGGTTATGTCGTAGTGGTTCATTTGCCAAACCGCGAAGAAGGTGACAATCTCGTTTGGTGCCGAGGTAACATTCGTTACGTTTGCCTGGTCCGCATAATCGGCCACTGTGGCGGAGGAGGATGTCGACCAGCCAAGGAAAGTATTGCCGACTTTTGTAAAGCCGTTTGCGTTTAAGTTCTGTTCGGAGTCAAAGGTGAACGTTTGCGGTGTATCTGTCGACCCGCCGGTGTTGTTGTTGCCGTCAAAAGCAATTTGGTAAGTGATGGCTGTCCACTTTGCATACAGGGTTTGCGCGGCCGTTATTGCAACTGCGGTTGCGCTTTCAACCAAATTACCGCTGCCGCCTGCCGCTGTAAACCAGCCGCCGAAGATGTATCCGGTTTTGACGGGTGCCGGCAGGGTGCCGTATGTACTGTCGTATGTTACCTGCTTGGAAGCAGGGTCAACCGTTGCGCCGGTACCCGGGTTGAAGGTTACCGTGTATTCGTTCGCCCTCCACTGCGCAAAAAGGATTGCCGTACCGGCTGCAGCGAGGTTTCTGACGCTTTCGCCGTCTGTATAAGTTGTCCCGGTTCCGTTCCCGGCCGTATTCCAGCCGTTAAAGGTGTAGCCGGTTTTCGTATAAGTATTTGCCGTAAGGTTTTTATCCGCATCATAAATGTGCGTGGAGCTTTCCATTGCCGCGCCTTCGCCGCCGTTGGCGTCGTATGCCACCGTGTAGGTGTTGGCTGTCCAGTGCGCGTACAGGGTCTGCTCCGCTGTTACCGCAACAATTGTTGCGCTGTCGGTCAGTGTTCCGCCGCTTTCCTGCGTGTACCAGCCGTCAAAGGTGTAGCCGGTTTTTTCCGGTGTCGGCAGGGTGCCGTAAGCGCTGTCGTATGTAACCTGCTTGGATGCAGGGTCAACCGTCGCGCCGGTACCCGGGTTGAAGGTTACCGTGTATTCATTCGCTGTCCACTGCGCGTAGAGGGTCACCGTACCGGTTGCAGCGAGGTTTCTTACGCTTTCGCCGTCTGTATAGCTTATCCCGGTTCCGTTCCCGGCCGTGTTCCAGCCGTTATAGGTGTAGCCGGTTTTTGTATAAGTATTTGCCGTAAGGTTTTTATCTGTGTCATAAGTGTGCGTGGAGTCTGCCATTGCCGCGCCTTCGCCGCCGTTGGCGTCGTATGCCACCGTGTAGGTGTTGGCTGTCCAGTGCGCGTACAGGGTCTGCTCCGCTGTTACCGCAACAATTGTTGCGCTGTCGGTCAGTGTTCCGCCGCTTTCCTGCGTGTACCAGCCGTCAAAGGTGTAGCCGGTTTTTTCCGGTGTCGGCAGGGTGCCGTAAGCGCTGTCGTATGTAACCTGCTTGGAAGCAGGGTCAACCGTCGCGCCGGTACCCGGGTTGAAGGTTACCGTGTATTCGTTCGCCGTCCACTGTGCGTAGAGTGTTACGGTGCCGCTTACGGCCAGGTTGTTCACGCTCTGTTCATCGTCATATCTGAAGCCTGTACCGTTCTGGGCGGTGTTCCAGCTGTTATAGGTGTAACCTGTTCTTGTATAGGTGTTGGCCGTAAGGTTTTTCGGGGTGTCAAATGTGTGCGTGGAACTTGCCATTGCCGCGCCCGCGCCGCCGTTGGCGTCATATGCCACCGTGTAGGTGTTGGCCGTCCAGTGCGCGTATAGGGTCTGCGCGGCAGTTATCGCAACCGCGGTTGCGCTTTCAGTTAAAATCCCGCCGCTTTCCTGTGTGTACCAGCCGCTGAACGTGTACCCGGTTTTTACCGGTGTCGGCAGGGTACCGTATGTGCTGTCGTATGTTACCTGCTTGGAAGCAGGGTCAACCGTCGCGCCGGTACCCGGGTTGAAGGTTACCGTGTATTCGTTCGCCGTCCACTTGGCGTAGAAGGTTACGTCGCTTGTTCCGATGGTGTACGGCCATTCAACCGCGTTGACCAGACCGGTATCGGAACACCATGCGGTGAAGGTATAGCCGGTTCTTGTCGATTCCGGCGCAGTTGCTATCTGCGTATTGAAGTCTTGTTCAATGTCGTTCACAGCGGAACCGCCGTTTGAATCGAAACTGACTTTGTATTGATTGATGGACCAAACAGCGTAGAAGGTAAGAATGTCGTTCGGAACGGATGTTATTCCGGTTACGCTCTCCTGGTCATCATAATCAGCCGTTGTGGCCAAGGATGATGTTGACCAGCCGAGGAAGCTGTATCCGGTCTTTGAGAAACCGTTCGGGGTGAGGTTTTTGGCAACATCAAAGACATGTGAGGAATCATCGGTTGTTCCGGAGTCGCCGGTGTTGGCGTTATAGGTGATGGTATAGGTGATTGGCGTCCAACGGGCATACATATTAACCGTTCCGCCCGTGGCAAGGTTAACAATACTTTGTTCATCGTTATAATTCAAACCCGTACCGTTTGCTGCGGTGTTCCAGCCCGCGAATATGTAGCCTGTTCTTGTGTAAGTGTTTTTGGTAAGGTTTTTATCGGCGTCATAGGTATGTGTCGAACTTGCCATGGTTGCGCCCGCGCCGCCGTTGGCATTGTAGGCTACCATATATGTTATGGCCGTCCATTTTGCGTACAGGGTCTGGTCCGCGGTTATCGCGACCGCGGTTGTGCTTTCAACCTTGTCTCCGCTGCCGCCGGTTGCCGTGTACCATCCACCGAAGGTATAGCCTGTTCTGACCGGTGTCGGCAGGGCGCCGTATGTGCTGTCGTATGTCACTTGTTTGGATGCCGGGTCAACCGTGCCGCTTTGCGCGTCAAAGGTGACCGTGTAGGTGTTTGCCGTCCACTTGGCGTAGAAGGTCGCGTTGCTTGCCCCAATGGTGTAAGGCCATGCAACCGCGTTGACAAGCCCGGAGTCCGAATACCATCCGCCGAAGGTGTAGCCGGTTCTTATTGTAGCCGGTGCTGTTGTTATTTCAGTATTATAGTTTTGCCTGATGTCGCTTACAGCCGAACCGCCGTTTGCGTTGAAGCTGATGGTATATGAATTAATGTTATAAGTAAATATAAAAATATTTAATTCGTTGGTTCCGGTTAAGTACATTTGCTGGCTTTGCTGTGTTGTCGTGTACCCTGTTACCTCTACCGCATATTCCGTTACCCAATCGGCGGCTTTACCGGTTTTGTTTGCGTCCGCCGCAAGCGGCCCTCCGCTCGTGGTTTGGTACTTCACCGTATAGGTAACATCCTTCAGTTTCAGCAAATCACGTTTATCATATATCTGCGCCGTGGCATAATCAATTTCGGATTGATGCAGGATATCCAGGTTCTGGTTGTCATAGAGAACATGCCCGTCAACCTTCGCCTGGCTGTACGCCGACCAGCTCGCGGGCGTGTAATAGGACTGCGGCCAATCCGGTTCTTCCGCCACACTAAGCGCGATCCCCAAATAGGTGTAGACAGCGCCCTTGGCATCAAGCGCGAGCCTTGCCGTGTCGATGTCGTCCGCATAATCGTCAACAGTCCCCTGCTCGTCTATTGTCTTGCCATAAATTACGGCGTTGACAGCGTTGTACAGACCCGTGACATTATTGTAATAAGTATTTAAATAATCCCAATCGACCGCTTCATCGGTGTTGCCGTCCGGGATTGCCTTTTTGGCGTCTACCACACATTGGTAATTGGCAGGCAGCAGAATAAGCCCCGGAGGAAGGCCTGTTGTTGACACGGTGCTGTATATCAGCAGCTGGTCTGCATAGCCGTCTACATCATCCTGCCGGTCAATGGTAAGGTCTGGAATAATCGAGTTGTAGTAATAGTTTCTGAGGATGGCAACCGATTCCGCCGTATAGTTTGTATCCAAATCCGACGGTTTGTTTGTCCATATGTACTCCACTTCGGAATAGTCGGCAGGCAGCAATACAAGCGCATCGATAGCGTCCTGCAGCATTCCGGTCGCGAAGTCGACTTTGTCCTCCTGTACCGGTATTTTATATTCGGCGCTAACCGCTTCATCCGCGGCATTCAGCGCCTCGTCAAGCACATCCAAGCTGTCCTGGTCATACCAGCCTCTGTTTTTGGCTCGCGCCTGATCGATTAAGCCATTCAAATCGGTGTAATCGGCGGAAAGCAGCACAAGATTATGGTATGCCGCCGTTATCGCCGCTGCGTAAACATCAACCGCGCTTTGCTGGTTGTTGAGTTTATTCCAGTCGACAGCGTTGATTGCCGCGGTCATTGCCGCCAGGCTGTCGGATGTATACATGGCTCTCGGATACATCGCATTCGGATACAAGCTTGACAGCCCCGCTTCAATATACATTGCTCCGCCTACCACATAATCCGGATCGTTTGTTGCGTTTGCCGGCAACGTTGCGGCGTTGCACAGGTTTGCCGCTGCCGTTACGGCGCTGTAATCGGCGCCCCATACCGCATACAGTATTTGGTCGTTTGCGGGCATCGCATAGGTGGTTAACGCGGTTGCCGCGGTGTTTGTTGTGTTCCATCCCTTGAATGTGCGGCCTGTTTTCGTTAAGCCGGCCCCCGACGGCAATGCTACGTTCGTATTGTAGTTTTGCGTAATCGATGAAGGAACCGTACCGGAACCGCCGTTTGAATTAAAGGTAATGGTAAAGCTTCTTATTGTCCATTTGGCATAGAGTGTCATGCTCCCGCTTGGGATGAGGCTGTTTACGCTTTCGCCGTCAGCGTATGATATTCCGCTGCCGTTTTCCGCGGTGTTCCAGCCCGCAAATGCCCAGCCTGTTCTTTCGAACCCGTTGCTTGTAAGATTTTGTGCCGTGCCGTAGGTATGCAAAGAGCTTGCTGTCGACCCGCCGGTATTGCCGTTTCCGTTATATAATATAGTATAGGTGTTTGGTGTCCACGACGCCACACAATTTGTGTCGTGCGACGGTATGGTTGAAGGCACCGCCGGCGTCCAAACATTAAACGTATATCCCGTTTTCGTCGGGTTGGCCGGTGCGGTTACGGTAGTCCCGAAATTTTGTGTTATGGTGGTTACCGGCGAACCACCCTGCGAATCAAAGGTGATGGAGAATATGCTTGCCGTCCACTTGGCATAGAAATCAACATTGCTTGACCCCATTTTATATCCGGTCCAGTTAACCGCCTGTGTAAAACCGGAATCCGTGAACCAGCCGTTGAAGATATAGCCCTGCAATGTCGGGTCAGCCGGCTTGGTAACCGGTGTGTCGTAATCCTGCGTAATATTGGTTACGGGCGAACCGCCGTTTTCCACAAAGTTGATGGTGTATTGGTTAATTGTCCACTGCGCGATATATGTCGTGTTCGCCGCGGGCACCGTTGTGGGTAACGCCGGTTCCCAGGGGGTTGTGGCGTTTTGCGAATAGCCGGGTTTTGTCACTGTCGGCGCAACCAGCGGCGCGCCGTATTCCATGGAAGTTGGGCCCGTGCTGCCTGTGCCGCCGTTCGCGTCAAAACTTATATTGTAATGGTTAAGCTGCCATACGGCGAAGAACGTGACGGTATCGTTTGCAATAGGCGTGACGGTGGATACGCTCTGGCCGTTTGTGTATGCTACCGTGCCGCCGGATGTTGTCGCCCACCCTTGGAACGTGTTGCCGGTTTTCACAAAGCCGTTCATGTTAAGGTTTTGTGAAAAATCATAGGTGAAGGTCTGGGGGGAGGAGGTCGAACCGCTTGTGCTGCCGTTGCCGTTGAAAGCTATATAGTAAGTATTTGCCGTCCATTTGGCATAAAGCGTATGGTTGTTTGCGGTTGTTACGGATGTTGAGGATATAATATTGGTGCCGCCGCCGCCCGTTGCCGTGTACCACCCGCCGAAGGTGTAGCCGGGTCTGACCGGTGTCGGCAGGGTGCCGTAAGTGCCGGCGTATGTTACCGATTTTGAGGTTGGGCTGACCGTGCCGTCTTGCGGGTTAAAAGTCACCGTATAGGTGTTCGCCGCCCACTTGGCGTAAAGGGTGGCACCCGGGGTGTTCATCGTGTATTCCGCGCCGTCCGTATAAACCGCCGTGCCGCCGGTGCTCTCCGCCCAGCCGGCGAAGTGATAGCCCGTTTTGGCGAAAGCATTTAAGGTAAGCGTATCGGCCTCGCCGAAAACGATCTCCTGCGGTGACATCGAACCGGTGGCGTTTACGTCATTTTTATCAAAAACCACATTGTATGGGTTTGCGGTCCATTTCGCGTAAAGGGTGACGGTCGCCCCGTTGGTGTAGGAAAGGTTGGTGACGGAATAGCCGTCCGAAAACACCACTGAACCGCCCGCGGACATTGCCCAGCCCTCAAAGGCGAAGCCGGTATTGGTGTAGGAGCATATTGTAAGGGCTTTCGGCACATCAACGGTGTGTGTGGAGTTTGTCATTGTCGTGCCTGAACCGCCGTTGGCGTTATATGCAATCTCGTAAGTATTTGCCGTCCATTTGGCGTAGAGGGTAACCGTCGCGCCGTTTGTTGTGGTGAGGTTGCTTACGCTCTGGCCGCCCGCGTAACTTGTGCCCGACCCGTTTGAGGCGGTGTTCCAACCGTTAAAGGCGTAACCGTTCTTTGAAAAGCCGTTTGTGTTGAGTGCCTGCGCAGTGCCGTAGGTGTAAGTCTGCGGCGTTGTTGTCGAACCGCCGGTGTTGCCGTTGCCGTTGAACGCAACATAGTATGTGTTCGCCGTCCATTTGGCATAAAGCGTTGCGCCCGTGGTGTTCATGGTGTAGCTCGCGCCGTTCGTGTATACCACCGGACCGCCGGACGAGGTTGCCCAGCCGGCGAAGGTGTACCCGTCGAGTGAAAATGCGTTTGCATTAAGGGGTTCCGCTACGCCGAAGGTGCAGGACTGGTCCGCCATGGTGCCCGTGCCGCCGTTGGCACTGAAAACAAGGGGGAAGTCATTTGCAAACCATTGCGCATAAAGGGTTGCCCCGGTGGTGTTCATGGTGTAACTCGCGCCGTCCGCGTATGGGGTGCCCGAACCGTCCGCGGCCGTATTCCAGCCGGTAAAGGTGCTGCCGGTTTTACTAAACGCATTTGTGTTAAGGTTGGCGGCCGTATTGTATGTGATGCCCTGCGCGGCCATCGAACCGCCCGTGGAGCCGTTGCCGTTGAAGGTTACGTTGTATGTGCCCGCGGTCCATTTGGCGTAGAGAGTCGCGCCCTCGGTTACCATGGTGTACGATGCGCCGTTTCCGTATAACACCGAGCCTTCGGGAGTCTCCGCCCAGCCGGCGAAGTTGTAGCCGGTCATGGTAAATGCGTTTGTATTCAACACAGTCGGCGTCATAAAGGTGAGCGTCTGGTTCCCCATGGTGCCCGTGCCGCCGTTGGCATTAAAGACAAGCGGGAAGGTGCTTTTGGTCCACTGCGCGAAAAGAGGATAGGTTGAGCCGTTTGATGATGTCAGGTTGCTGACGCTCTGCAAGTTGGCGTATGATGTGCCGGTGCCGTTTGCCAATGTATTCCAGCCGGCAAAGTTATAACCGGTTCTGCTGTAACCGACGGATGTCAGCGGCTGCGCTGTGCCGTAGGCGAATGTTTGGTCTGACATGGAGCCGGTGCCGCCGTTGGCGTTAAAAGACACATAGAAGGTGTTCGCCGTCCACCGCGCGAAGTATGTTGTGTTGGACGCGGGCACTGTTGTGGGGAAGGTTACGGTGCTTCCGCTTCCATCAGCTGCCGTGTTCCAGTTTAAGAATTGGTAACCTGTTCTTGTCACGCCGGGCGCCGACAGGCTTGAGTTGTACGGCAGTGTGGTTGAAGTGCCGCCCGTACCGCCGTTTGCGTCAAATGTTATGATGTAATTATTAATTGACCATACCGCATACAGCGTCGCTCCGGTGGAGCTCATTGTGTAGCTCGCTTGGTTTGCATACACGGCGCTGCCGCCGGCGGATGTCGCCCAGCCGACGAAACCGTAGCCGGTTCTGTAAAATCCGTTTCCGTTTAAATTTGCGGAAGCGGTATATACGATGTCTTGCGCCGCGGTTGCCCCGCCGTCCGCGCCGTTGCCGTTAAAAGTAACCTGGTAGGTGTTGGGGTTCCACTGCGCGTAATAAGTCGTGTTTGCTGCGCTCGGGCCGGTTGTCGGCATCGAAACCGCCGAACCGCCCGATGTGGCGGCATACCAGCCTGCCTTGGCTGTATAACCGGTTCTCGCGAGCGTGGTGGGGAAATTGGTTGAGGGCAGCAACGCGCCCTGGATGGCTGTCAGTATGTAGGTGGAGCCGCCGGCGACCGTACCGCCGTTGCCGTCGAAGGTTATGGTCTTATTATAGTTGTTATCAACTGTGTTATTATAGCCAAGGTTGATTGACCCGCCGGCGGAGTCATATGTACCGCCGCCTATCTCGGCAATCGTTACCTCTCCTGCGCCGAAATTAACCGAAACCCTGATAACATCCCACTGCCATTGGCCGCCGTTTGAGTTGTCCTGATAAAGGTATACAGCGGTAAGGGGTTCGATCGGGCCGGTGACATACATATTGTTGTTGTCGTCCGATTCCTGGTCGTTGCTGTCGCCGGTGTCGTCAATAACCCCGGAGTACCAGTCAGCCGCCACATCAAAATCAAGGCGCAGCTTAAAGTTGGAGTCCGTACCGGAGCCGCCGCAGGTCTGGGCGTGCGTTTCCATATATATATGATATACAATGGTTTGTCCGGCGGCCTGGACCGCCTGCGCCCGCAGCTGGCCAAGCCCGAGGGCAATGCTTGAGACAACCAAGGCCGCCACCATCAGCAGGCTAAGCCCCTTTTTGGATTTTTTAGTTAAATTTTTCATAATTATTCCCTCGCTTCCGTAGTATGGAAAAATCTATTAAATAAAGATTTTTAGACAGCTATACAATCATAGCCATTATTGCACTTTAACTATAACATACGGCATTTGCGATGTCAATATTATTGTGTTAATTTTTTTCAAAATATATATTACTATATATAGCAAAACACCCTTCCGGCAATCAATATCTTGTGCATTTTTGTTAAATTCATCTCGCGGTATCCTTCTGCCGTTCCGATTAACATTTTATTTTTATCACCGCCGAATAATTTTTGACAAAAGTGTGCTCTGCCGTCAAATATTTCAAATGCGTCTAATAACGCTTGCCGCCGAACCCTGCGGAGAGAAACTTATCTGCTCACCCCCGTTCCTTCCGGCATACCCAGCCGCCGTTATTGTTCTTCCTGAGCATTATTCCCAGTGTAAAGCTAAACCGCTTTCCTTCGCCGATTTTGGATTTTTCGCCCCTTCGCCGGCACAGGAAAACATTTTATTTGTTCCGGCTGCGAACTTTCCGTTCCCGTTCACCAGTCCTTTTTTGCCGCATTTCTGCCGGGATTGCCGTCCAAGGTTCCGGCGGTATCAATTTGTATTTTTTGTTCCTGTTTGTAATTTTTCCGGCCATTTCTGCTGTCTTTTTGCCTCCTTCCCGCCATCTCTGCGCACGGCTGATTTTACCGTTATTCTATTTTCTTTTTACGTATGTTGTGCCTTTGTAAAGCTTTGCACCTTTACACTATCGGCGTTTTGCTTCTATGCCCGGCAATCTGCAAACACCTTGTTTTATAAGGGTTCTGTCACGTATGCCTTCTTGCCCTTTCACTATCTCGGCATAAACCAAGCTTCATTGCTTTACATTTCACGGCTTTTACGTCATTGCCTGTTTTCATTTTTCATGTCAAGATTATTTTTCCCTTTATCAAATATTTAGCCGCTTTATGCCCGTTAAGCAATAATTTTTCTGACTCGTATTTATTTCTTTATAGGCATCATACGCCGAACGCCGCGGTATTCGCGCATAAATTTAGTTTGCCTTTACTTTATTCCTTCCCGGAATTTTCTCGGCATGCGGCTGCTCCGTCCGCAAATTCGTCAAAACGGCCATATTTCTATATTCCCACATTTCAGATCTTTTTTCTTTATTCTTTTTTCGGGCTGCTCAGGTTAAATTGTTTCCGTTCCGCATTATTTTTGCCGAACCGCTTTTGGTTTGAGTTCGTCGGCCAAAGCCGTTTTTCGTTTTTTTGAGTTGTTTTAACATACAGCTTTTTTTGCGCGCATTCCCGCCGAAGCTTTATTCGTTTCCTTTTATGAAATAACCCTTCTGTCCGCGTGCCGCTTTCATCTCCGCCCGATGCAGCGCCATTGTTTCTATTGTGAATTATTTTGCCTGTTTACCTGTTCGTGCCAAAATCAACCGCACCCGTCACATTGTTCTCATTTGAAATTTTCTCTCTACGTATGCTGCCACGTCCGTGAAAAAAACAATAGTTTTTTAGTTTCAATTTTGAATTATTGTCTGTGCGAATCGATTTTTCGATTTGTCTGCCGGCGTATTTATACTTTCGAAAGGGAAGTATAAATACAATTGGGTTGTTATTGACGGCGCGAAAACCGCTTAACTTTTATTTCTAATTGTGATTTTTCGGTAATGCCGGTTTTTTCTGATTCGTTTTACCCGAACTTTATTATTCTAATTCGCAAATATATTTTATACCGCTGCTTTCGCCCCTTTTGCGTTAATTGTGCTTGAGGAGAAGTATTTGTAGTTTTGCTCCGCCGCTGCCGGCGAAAAATCCAAGTCTTTATTGTTCCGTTATGGAATTTAATTATTGTTTATCTTTATGTTTATTTGTTCCTGCCGGGAAGCATTTTCATTTTGTATCCCGTTGCGCGGTTTTAAAAATTTCGGCATTGTTATTCTTTCCGGCAATTATATGAATTTTGGCGGCTCGCGTCTTGCGTTAAAAGAATGGCGCAATGGTTCTCTAAGAGAAGTTTGTGTATTTTACGTCGTTATTTGTATAACGGCCGAAAACGGCATTTCGTTCCTTTGAGGAAATTTTCGCTGCGCAAAACTGCAGACGCCGCGGCAGGGGGAGTTTATTGACAAACGAATCAATACCGCATATAATTTTCATGGAAATCACGCTGATACTAATTACTCATAAAAACCTAACTAAAAAATCCGCACAAACCTAATAATACTATTCTGCATTAAAATGGTGAATAGTATAAATCAAAGCTTTTGCTTGATTTTTTAGAGGTTTTTTAATCGTTAATTAGTATGACGAAATTTGTTCAAAAAGTTCTGTGTTCGGGCATTGACACTTATACTATATCTTCCTTCAAGAGTTAGATAAATCTTTTATTTAAATCTGCAATCTTTAAACGGCAGAACAGCAATATTGCTTGCTGATTAAAAATGTATCTGCATTTTTAATGCAGAATAGTATTAAGTGTTATCAACCATTAAATGAACGGGGAAACTGTCGTGATGATCAGACGTTGTGTGTGCAAAATCAAATATGAACTTGCTGTTTTCAGCGTTCTCCTTGCTCAAACAGCCGCCGGAATCAATTGGCAGCACCCGGTGAACACAAGGTTTTTAACCTTTTATCTGCTTGATTACAAGGCGGGTTTTGTTTCGGGGGCTTTTATTGGTTTTATTGTTTCTCTTTTTACGGGTAAAGTAACGGAAAAATGGCTTGACGGTTTTATTTTGCTGTCTTTCCTTGTCATTTATCTGCTTTTAGCGCTGCTATTCGGCAAACTGATGCGCTCCGCCGGGCCGGAGATGAAAACCATTATCATTTTTCTGTCCGCTCTTTTTTTGCTGACAAACTATTCCGTCAGGGTTTTTACGGAATACATTGGCTTACTGGATATTTACTTATTTTTGTTTGCTCTTCTGGCTCTTGTTTGTTTGCAAAACCGTATAGCTAAATGGTTTGTTCCTCTTTTGTGTTTCATGGGCCTGTCGACCCATATCAGTTTTGTTCTGGTTTTTCTGCCTGTCATATTCGTCCTGGTGTTATACCGGGCGGTCAGCCATGAACAAAAAACCGGCAATATTATTCTTGCGGCCGTCAGCTTTTTTACTGCCGCCGGTGCTAGCGTTTACTATGTTTTTTTCGCCAATAATTACCTCAAAACAGACAGCGGCGGCCTTTTCGAATACTTGTCCGCCAAAGCGGATTTTCCCGTGTGGCGGCAGTATTATGAAGGTCACCTTTTTTATGCCGATACTGCAGAAGGCATGAATTATAGCGGCATTTGGGGGTTCATCGAAGAATTAAAAACCATGGCCCTCGAAAGAATTACTGCCTTTGATTATATAGCGGTTTTTTTGATGATGCTTCCTTTGATTTTTCTGTTTTTCTTTATTTGGAAAAATGCTTTTAAGTTTGCTTCGGGCAAAGCCGAAAAAGCTGTATTTCTTTTGATGACAGCCTTGCCGGTTCCTGTGCTGCCAACCTTCGTTTTTTCTTCCGATATGGAACGGTTTTTGGGTGAAATTATCATTGTGCAGTTTCTGGCGCTGTTTTTTATGATATTTGAAAAAAACGCCGCTGTGCTTTCGAGCCTGAAAAGCGCGGAAAAGTTTTTCCGAAAATATCCGGCTGTCCTTATTCTTATCACCGTTTTCAGTTTGTCCGCTTTCTTTTTCAAGTAATGGGGAATTCATCATCCGGCAGCGGGAATAGACCTTGAAGGAGTTTCCATGAAAAAGTTTACTCATACTCTTGAGAAATTTGAATATGAGATTCCGTTTTTTTTGATTTTGGCCGTAAAGCTTCCCTTTCCTCAGATGAAGACTTACGGGATTTCGTTTTTGATTTTAAGCGCTGCGGCTGCCGTTCTGCTGGGCAGGGTTATCCGCAGGGCGGATAAGGGGTTGAAACTTTTTTACCTGTTTTTCGTGGCGCTGATGCTCTCGGGGGATATGATGAAAGAAATCTTTATGCCCGAAACCGTTTCCCTCTCTATCCTTTCCGGTAAAACGGCGTCCTTTTTGTGTTTTCTGCTTTCTGTTTTAATCATACGCGCACCGGTTCCCCTGTTTTCCGCGCCGGGGCTGAGATGGAGTGTGCCGTTTATATGCGCCGCCGGGATAATTGCGGGGCCGTCTTTCGCTGTATTTTTTGTTCCGGTTATATTAATATTGCTGGTTTATGAAAATTATTCGGCCGGAAAATCCGGCTTTGATGGTGTTTTTATCGCAACTTGTCTGGTTACCCTGCTGATTTCGGCTGCCTTTATTGCCATCGGTCTTCAAAGCGGCACAAGATATATGGGCTTCGTTCCGTTTGGCTTTGTGTTTAAGATTCTTGACCGGGCCGAAATGTTTAAGGGGCTTGCGGCGGCGCTGCCTTTCATCCTCGTTTTTGCCGCATTGTGGGCCGGTGCCTATAAAAGCGCCCCGGAAAAAAAGCTGAAACGCATTCTTGTTTTTTGCGTGGCTGAACCTATTTTTGCGGTGTTTATCAACATTTTCTTTTATTATGCCGTTTCCGACGGTTGGAAATATTACATTTTCATGGCTTTCTTTACACAGTTTTGCCTGTTGTTTTATTTTTGGGATAAACACGGTAACGCTGTTGCCGGCTCTGCCGAAAAACTGGGGCTTTTATTTAAAAAAAGGCCTTATCTGCCTTTTATCGCGATGATTTACCTGATCAAGGCCGCGGAGATCCTTTACCCAAGGTAATGTTTATTTGTTTTTCGATTGTTATCGTTTTACAGCGCAGACGGCTGATTATCATTGTGCGGGTACCGCAATGATATACTCCCTGTTTTATAAGTGATGGAGCGTGCGGTTTTGTCATAATGTTAATTCACGATTAAAAAACCTCTGAAAAACCAAGCAAAACTTTGATTTAGACTATTCTCCATTTTAATGCAGAATAGTATTGTGGGGTTTTATGCGGATTTTTTAGTTAGGTTTTTATGAGTAATTAGTATAAGACCAATTCGGAGAAAAGAGGCTGACCGGAATGAATCATATTCTGAAATTAAAAAACAACATGGAAACCGCGCTCTCAAAACAGCCGTTTCTTTACAAAGTTTACGGCAGTGTCAAATACGAACTCCCGGTTCTTGTTTGCCTGTTAATTTTTTTTGTTTCCCTGAACCGGGACGTTTTAGATGACCCGTATACCATCGTTCATTATTTCGATTACAGAATCGGATTTGCCCCAAGGCTCTTTATCGGTTCCGTTATGTCCCTTTTTACCGATAATAAAACACTGGCATTTATGAATTCTTTCAAGGATATTGTCTGTATAGCCGCCCTCGTTTTGTTTGCCTTTGCCGCCGGCCGGGTTATACGCAAGGCCGGCAAAGAAACGAAGGCAACTGCAATAATTTTCGTCATTCTTTTTATTTCCGTTCCCTATTCGCTTCATGCGCTTTACCCCACTCTTCTTTCGCTGGACAGATTTTTGGTTGTCTATACATTTCTGGCTTTGATGGCTGTAAACAAAAAGGCGATAAAATGGTTTGTCCCTGCGCTGCTGTTTATCGGGCTTGCCACCTACCAGGGCTTTGCGTTTACCTATATGCCCGCCGTAGCGATTGTGCTGATTTATGAGGTTTTCAGAAACAAAAAATCAAAACAGAGCATCGCGCTGTGCGCTGTGTGTTTTACGGCAATGGCTGTTATTTCCGCCTATTTCTTTCTGTACAAGGGAATAGGCACCTTTAATAACGTAAAGGAACTGGTTGAATATGCAGCCGCAAAAACAGACATCAATAATTATACCGGTGAATGGAACACCGAAATTGTGCTCAACAACCTTTTCTTTGAAAAACCCGTTGACTTTTTCTGGAAAATTACGATACCGCTCGAAGGTTGGAACGGCTTGAAGTATGAATTTTCAGGCATGCTTTCCCTGTTGCCCCTGCTGATTATTTTCTTTTTAATTTGGAAAAACGCAATTAAAAACAGTTCGAGCAAATTAGAAAAGTTTGTTTATATTTTATGTATGTCCGCCCCTTTGATGAGACTGCCGATGTTTATTCTCTCCACCAATTTTTTGCGCGGACGGATATCAGTGATTATTGTTCAGTTTTTCCTGGTTTTTTATTTTCTTTATGTTGGTAATCCGGCTGTAACCGAATCCGCAAAGAAAATCGGCGAGTTTTTAAAGAAGAATTATATATTGTTTTTTATGATGATTCTGTATTTTTTGTTTTTTGTCAAAATGCATTGAACATCCTCCGGCAAGCCCTTTGTTGAACGTTAATACTAATCCCTCTTTAAAACATAGCTAAAAATTCGGCACAAAAACCCATTTATCAAAGGTTTTTGTTTGATTTCATAGAGGTTTTATAATCGGGATTAGTATAAACGGAACTTCCGCGGAAAAATCAAGTGCTGATTTGTCTTGCTGCCTTTTCTGTTGCAATGCATACAGGCAACAGATATTCAGCTTGAGAATCAGCCTTTGTTTTCGGCAGACGATTTCATCATATTATATTGTAATTATATTTTTCCGTTGTATTTTTCTGTAAAATTGGTTATACTAATCTCCATACGAAAGATAGATAAAATCTATCTTTTGTATCCGCTGTCTTTAGACAGCGGGGCAGCAAATTGCTGCTGAAGATGCCGTTCAATGCTATCTGCCAGCGGCTTAAGCCGCAGCAGCAAGCCTGCTTGCTGATTAAAAATGTAACGACATTTTTAATGCAGAATAGCATTATAATGTTAAGATAGATTTTATATGAATTAGGTTGGTGTATTGATTGAATTACGTAAACGAATTGTGCGGCGGGTGCGGGCTTTCCATGTCGCAGGATGACGATATTGTTGTCTGCCCGGTCTGCGGAACACCACAGCACCGCGGCTGCTGGCAGGCACACGGCGCCTGTATAAAAACCGATTTTCATGCAGAAGGATTTGTGTGGAAAAACGGCGGCGAAGACGGCGCAAAAAGCCCGGCCGGCTTTGACCCTTTGAAAGACCTGGGTGTTATCTGCCCGGTATGCGGTACAAATAACCCCGCCGGCACAGAGATTTGCGAACATTGTAAAAATAATCTTAAGGGTCCGGAATCCGCCGGTAATCCTATTTCTGCACCGAAGGCCGTGCTTGAAAGCAAATCATTGCCCTTTTTAGCCGGTGTGTCGCCGGAAGAAATTGTCGGCGGCGTTAAGGCTTATGACATTGCGCTGTATATCCAATTAAGCGCGAGGAATTATATCAATAAATTCCGTAAACTAGATTTGTCCGGCAAAAACCTGAGCTGGAACTGGGCGGCTTTCATTTTTTCGCCCTATTGGTTTTTTTACCGTAAACTTTATTGGCTCGGGGGTATCTTTTTAGGCCTTGCAATAACAATCGCTATTCTCTTTTACGGTCCGGCGCTTGAAATCCAGAATGTCATGCTTTCGTTTTCAAAAATAACGGCAGAAACATTCACCCAAGCGGATGTGTCCGCTTTTCAGGAACAAATCGCTCCGTATATCCCTGTGCTTTCAGCATTGCTCGGCCTCACATTACTGACGCATTCGGCTGCTGCTTTGCTTGCCAACCTGTCCTATAAAAAGAAGGTTACAACCGATATCAGTTCCATCAAACGGTTTACGCAGGACGAAAATGTGTTCAGAATGCTTGTCATTAAGCGCGGCGGCGGTTCTTTCGTTGCGCTTATGGGCAGTTTTCTTTTACATGACTTTGTTCTTTACCTGGTTGATTCTATCGTACGCCGTTTATAAAATACAAAAAGGAGAATTTAAAATGAAGGTTAAAAAAGCGATAATCCCCGCAGCCGGGCTCGGAACCCGCGTTCTTCCGGCTTCAAAAGCAGTGCCGAAGGAAATGCTGAACATTGTGGATAAACCTGCCATACAATACATTGTTGAAGAAGCTGCGGCAGCGGGCATTGAGGATATTCTCATCATCACCAACCGCGGCAAGGGTGTTATTGAAGACCATTTTGATTATGCCTTTGAACTGGAGACAAATCTGTCAGGCAACCCGGCTAAAGCTAAAATTTTGCAGCAGGTCAGGGATGTGGCTGAACTCGCAAACATTTACTTCCTGCGCCAAAAGGTTACAAAAGGGCTCGGGCATGCCATCCTGTGCGCCAAGTCCTTCGTGGGCTATGAACCGTTCGCCGTGCTTTACGGCGACGACGTCATCATCTCCGATGACCCTGTTACCGCGCAGCTTTGCCGGACCTATGAGGAATTCGGCAAGGGTGTTGTCGGCGTAAAAGAAGTAACGGATGAACAGCTAAAACTCTATTGCACGCTTGATGTCTCCCCGCTGAAGGGTAGAGCAATGAATTGCCACCAAATACGTGAGAAGCCGAAAGACAAAACGGAATTTTTCAGCAATTACGCCATTCTCGGCAGAGTTGTTCTGCCGCCCGAAACCTTCAAGCTTCTTGAGGAGGGCTATGCAAAATGCACGCAACGCGAGTTTTACCTGACGGATGCGATGAGCGACCTTGCCGGGGCGGGTAAGCTGCTTGCCTATGATTTTGACGGCATACGTTATGATATGGGCAATAAATTGGGTATTATGCAGGCCAATTGCGAAGTGGCGCTCAAGCACCCTGAAATCGGCGCGGACTTTAAAGAATACATTAAGACGTTGGCGCGTTCTTTGTAGAAAAGAGGTTGGAGACGCTCTTCTCAACCTCTTTCCAAAATTAAGAGCTTCTTCCCGTAAATGAAGTCACACTTTTCAACCATTTCTCAATAAATAAGGAGGAATTAACATGGATCCGAAAGTAATTTTATCAAAAACCGCAAAAAAATTTGTAGGTGTATCCGGTGCTAAGCGAAAAAAAATACCGGAACTGACTCCCATACCGAAAGCGGAGTTTGATAAGCTTAAAACCGCAAAGACAGCGTCTTTTACAGCCGGTTTCGGCAAAGCAAGGATTGTTCCTCCCGACCTTCTCCGTAAAAAATATTATATTGCCGGATATAACGCATATAACCCAGCAAAAGGTCTGCTTGATATTCCGCATGCTCATGCCATTTGGCTTGATGACAATTCCGGGCGCGGCGGAATGCTGTTTGTTTCAATTGACGCTGTGGGAATGCTCAACAAAGATGTTAACGACGCCAAAGCGTCTCTCGCGGATTTTATCAATGAAACCGGCTGCCGCAGTATCAATATTATGTGCACCCACAACCACGCCGGGATTGATACCATGGGGCTTTGGGGACCTTTGCCGTTAACGGGCAGAGACCCGAAATATATAGCAGTTGTCTTTGAAGGTATCAGAAATGCTGTTCAAAAAGCTTACGATGACAGGCGTGACGGTTCTCTCTACCTGGGAACAGCGGCAGTCGAAGGCATGCAAAACGACCACCGGCTGCCTGTGGTTTATTCAAATATCTTAACACGCTTGCGCTTTGCGCCTGAAGACGGCAGCAGAGAAATTTATCTCATCAACTTTGCCGCTCATTCCGAATCACTCGGCGGCGACAACGCTCTGGTCAGTGCCGATTTCCCGTGTTATTTGCGTGAGGAAATTCTGAACCGCACCGGTGCGGAAACGGTTTACTGTGTCGGCGCTATAGGCGGCATGATCAGCATGGACAGAATCGGCGATGACAGAATTGAGTCCACCAAAAAAATCGGCAGAAATCTTGCCGAGTTCGCGCTTTCGATCAAGGACGAGAAAAAACTTTCACCGGTAATCAATATCCTGAAGCAGGAATTTTACGCTGAAGTTGACAACTATGTGCTGATGCTCGCAACAAAGGTCGGCATATTGCAAGCGGACAGGTATGCGTCTAAGAATTCTGTTTATGGTTATGCTCTTAAAACCGAAATGACTTACATTGAAATCGGCAGCTTGAAAATGCTGCTGATACCCTGTGAAATATTCCCGGAGCTTGTTTTTGGCGGTTACCTGAGCAGTGAAGACTCGGCTGAGGGCAAAGAGCCGGAAACCAACCCCACCCCGCTTACCCAAATCGCCGGCGAAGAAGAACTGCTCATTTTCGGGCTTGCAAACGATGAGCTCGGCTATGTTATTCCTCCCAATGATTTTATGCTGGCCCCCGGTATCCCGTATCTTGACAGGGTAGTGGACAGGCTTGGCAGAAACCATTATGAGGAAACCAACTCAATGGGGCCTCAAACCGGACCCAGAATCGCCGAAGTTTTTGCCGAAATGATGGAAACCGTCAAGGCCGCGGAAAAACAACAGTGACCTCTATGCTTTCGGCAAATACAACGAAATATTAAGGATGTGTGACGATGGCGATTAATCAAGAGAGAATCAATCTGATAAAATCTATCCTCGAAGATGAGACAATCGCTGCCGAAGAGGATGAGGTGTTGCATCTGCTCCTGCAGGAACAGATTTCGAAAAATCCCGCTGCCGAGAGCAAAACAAGATTAACTGCCGGTCAAAAAGCCGCCGACGGCGTCGCAAGGTTCGCCGGCAGCTGGGGGTTCATCATTGTCTTCTTTGTTGTTTTGCTGATATGGATTCTTTTGAACGCTTTTTTTCTTAAGTCATTTCTGCATACAAAACCGTTTGATCCTTATCCGTTCATTCTGATGAATTTAATTTTATCCTGCATCGCGGCTATTCAGGCGCCTATAATTATGATGAGCCAAAACCGCCAGGAGCAGAAAGACAGGGAACGGTCAAAAAACGATTACAAAGTCAATCTTAAAGCCGAAATAATAGTTGAGGATATCCACCAAAAACTGGATGCAATTATGGAAAGGCAGCAAGCCCTCGTTGAACAGCTTGCCGCATTTGATAAACAACCAAAATAGTTTTGGGAGTGAATTTACAGATGACTGGGTTTGACACTTTTTTTATCGGCAAGACCGGTACAATGGACACAATGAGTACCTTTGAAGAAGGGCTTAAAAGGCTGGAATCCGATGAACCCGGCTACCTTTGGATTGATTATAACGAGCCCACCCGGGAAAACCTAGAGATTTTAGAGGAACCGTTTAAAATTCACGCCCTTTCCCTGGAGGACTGCCTGGACGATGACCAAATTCCGAAAATTAACGAATACGAGAATTATGTTCAGGTTTTATTTAACACGTTTACCTATTCGGAAAAAATTGTACGGATTGATGAAATAAACCTGTTTGTCGGCGATCACTTCCTTATTTCCGTGACAAGAGCGGAAAGAAATAATCCTATAATTTCAAAAGAATTCAAAGAAATAATCGAAAATGAAATCCGGAATGCAAAATTGGGGCCGTCCTATGCCATGCACATTATTTTAGACCATATTGTTGACGATAAATTCAATGCTATTGAAGCTGTCGGCGACGATTTGGCCGTTCTTGAAGAAATGATGACGGAGAGCCACAGCACCTTTGACCACTCCTTGCTTCAAAGAATCAGACAATCCCTTATGGCCTTGAGAAAAAGCCTGTTTCACGAAAGAGAGATTTTGGTTAAAATCTGCCGCAACGATATTGATTTGATTCCGGATAAAGCCATCATTCACTATAATGATATTTATGACCACATCACCAAATTTTTTGAACTGACCGAGATATACCGTGAAATGGTGACAAATCTTATACAGACCAACCTTGCCATCATCAACAACGATATCGCAATAGCCGCGAACGAAACCAACCTTTCGGTAAAAAGGCTTACGGTTATAACAACCGTATTCATGCCGCTGACGCTGCTTGCCGGCATATTCGGGATGTCGGAGTGGAGTATGATGACAGGCAGTGATCATTGGAGGGTTTCATACCCGGTGTTTTTCGGGCTGATGGTAATTATCGGCATTACCGATTATTTCCTGATAAAATGGCTGGAAAGAAAAAAGTAGAAAATATTCTGTACCTATGTGCAGAAAAGTTATATACTTATACTAATTACTTATAAAAACCTAACTAAAAAATCCGCGAAAAACAGCATAATACTATTCTGCATCAAAATGGAGAATAGTATAAATCAAAGCTTTTTCTTGATTTTTTAGAGGTTTTTTAATCGTGAATTAGTATTAAGCGCAATTCATGGATATACATTAAACTTCTACAAGGAGGTACAGCTTATGCTTGAAATCTTCAGAACATATGAAAACGGCGAACTTAAAAAAACCGATGAATTCGAAAAGGGCTGCTGGATCAATTTATTTGCACCGACAGTTGAAGAGATTCACCGGGTTGAAAGCAGTTTAGGGATATTGCCAAACTTTATCCGAGACCCCCTCGATGACGAGGAGAAACCTCATATAGACGAAGAGGACAACCAAACCCTTGTCGTTGTCGATATCCCTTATGTTTATGAAGAGGACGGCGCCCAGATATACGAAACCATGCCAATGGGCATTATTGTTACAGATGACAACATCATTACTGTCAGTTTTCGAAAGAATGAAATTGTCGAGGCAATGAAAAGAAACCGGATAAAGGAGTTTTCCACCTATAAACATACCCGTTTCGCTTACCAGCTTCTTTTTGTGGCTTCAAAAGAATTTTTGCGCTACCTTCGCCTGATTGACAAAAAGAGCTATGAAGCGGAGCGCACCCTGCGCAAATCCATGCGGAACAAAGAACTTTTCATGCTGCTTCAGCTGGAAAAGTCGCTTGTATTTTTCACCACCTCCTTAAAATCAAACGAACTGGTTATGGAGCGGCTGCTCAGAGGGAAAGGCCTGAAAAAATACGAAGAAGACGAGGATTTGCTTGAAGATGTCATCATCGAAAACAGACAGGCTATTGAGATGGCCAATATATACAGCTCCATTTTAAGCGGTATGATGGATGCCTATGCTTCGGTCATTTCCAACAATTTGAATATGGTCATGAAGTTCCTGGCATCCGTCACCATCGTACTTTCGATTCCGACATTGATTGCCGCGTTTTGGGGGATGAATGTCGGGGTGCCATGGCAGGGCAACATCATGGGTTTTGTTTGCGTCATCGGTATTTCACTGTTGGCGACGGGAGCAGCATTTATATGGTTATGGAAAAAGGATATGTTTTAACGGAAAAATAATTGTTGGGGGTTTTTCAATGAAAACAAAAATAATTGCTGTCTTTGCAACATTTTTCATACTGTTAAGCTTTGCCGCCTGCGGTAAAGCGGATGCAGCTGAAACAACCACGCCGGAAACCGGCACTACAGCTGCCGCAACCATAACCGAGGCCGCAACCTCGGCAACCGCAACAGTGACAACAACAAAAGCAGCAACGACAAAAACAACAACGCAGTCAACTTCCGCAACATCAGTTGATAAAACCTTTACCTCCGCCCAACTTGCTGAGTTTAACGGAAAGAGCGGTAAAGATGCTTATATCGCCTATGATGGTGTTGTATACGATGTTACGGATAAACTCAGTACTACTTGGAAAAACGGAGTGCATCACGATCTCATCGCGGGGACCGACCTGACCGCGCAAGTCAACAGTTGCGACCAACATGCTATCACATTCATGACAGCTCAGTTCAACACATATCCCCGGGTCGGGACTTATATCGGGTAGTTATACTAATTCACGATTTAAAAACCTCTAAAAAACCAAGCAAAAGCTTTGGTTTATGGGGTTTTATGCGGATTTTTTAGTTAGGTTTTTATGAGTAATTAGTATTATCCAGTTCTTGAAAACAAAAAGCGGGATAAGGCTTGAATGCTTTCTCCCGTTTCGGTTATATTATATTTCGTGCTACACTTCAAGGTGCGTGATAATCTCGCTGTCCGCAACAGCCTCGTCCCCTGTAAATATTTCGGCTCTTGTAATGTTGTTCAGCCATTTCCCCTTGTAAAACCGGATGAGTCCGCTGATCCATTTAAGCGCGTCCTCCAGCGCGGGCATCAGAATAACCCAGATGACCGGCAGATGCATCCACAATCCGAAAACCGCCGCAAGCGGCAGACACAAAAGCCACATAAAAACTGTATCGACCATAAAAACAAATTTTGTATCGCCCCCGGCGCGCAGCGTGCCGATGGCATTGACAACCCAGTTGCAGCGGATTGGAATCAGCACGGCCATGACTACCGTAAACATTTTTACCACCGTTATTGTAGCAGGAGGCAGGTTAAACTTGCCGATAATAAACGGCGCGACAATTAAAAGTACTCCGCTTAAAAACAGCCCGATAATTGCCGATAAAAGGTTAAGTGTCTTGCCGGTTTCCCGTGCCTCGTTCTCTTTTCCTGCTCCTATCAACTGCCCGATAATAATCCCGGCGGCTATTGCAAACCCGAAAAATACCGAGCTTAAAATCCTCTCGAGATTCCCCGCGACGGTGTAAGCGGCAAGATAGCTTTTATCCATCAGGCTGTAGATGACGCTGTACATGGAGAACCCGAGCCCCCAGACAGCTTCGTTGAGTACGACCGGACCGGAATACTTGATAAAATCATGTATAAATTCTTTGCCCGGGCGCAATAGCTGCTGCAGATTAAGCTTCAACTTGCCCTGAATAAAAAATGCATAGCTCATCGTAATGATGAATTCGATAATCCGCGCTGTCAGTACGGCGTATGCCGCGCCTTTAACCCCGAGAGCGGGCGCGCCGAATTTGCCGAAGATGAAAATATAGCTGAGTGCCGTATCAATCACCATGGTGTTAGTCAGGATGATCAGTCCAAGCTTCGGGTTCGCGATGCTTCGCTGCGCGCTTATATAAACAAGGGAAACGGCATTAAGAACATAGGAAAAAGCGGTTATCCGCATATACTGCGCAGCGAGCTTTACAATTTGAGGGTCCCGGTTGATGACACCCATTATGTCCTGCGCAAACAAAAAGCAAACAAAAGAAAAAAGCAACGTAATGCCGGCGCAGGAATAAACCCCGATACCGAGTATTCTGTTGATTGCTTTCAAATCCTTTTTGCCCCAGTATTGCGAAAAAAGCACGCTTGAGCCGCTTTGAAAACCGAAGATCATCAGGAGAATAACAAAAAACGGCGTATTGGCAAGGGTCGCGGCAGCTATTTCCGTCTCGCCGAGCCGGCCAAGCATGAATGTGCCCACCATCGCAAGCGAGCTGTTCAATAAATTTTGAAGCATAACCGGCAAAGATAGTTTGAGAAGCGAAATATAAAATAATTTCCCCCGGTTTAAACTTTTAAGCATGAATCCTCCAAAACTCTTCGCGGTAAATATTTTTCTATAAAAACGCCTGAAATCAAGCCGCTTGTTGAATTATATAACACCGTTACGGGAAATGCAATGTGTTTAATCAGGCCAAACCATATGCTGTTTGATCGAACCAAAAGGCAACGGCGTTGCCTTTTGGTTCCCTTTATCAGAATCATTTTCAAAAACCGGTTGATGTGATATAATTATATATAGTATTAATGATTTTGGAGAGTATGCAGTGAAAGTTTTGCATCCGATTGCCCCGGTATATAACCGTCAGTCAAGAGTCCTGATTTTGGGCACTATGCCATCCCCGAAATCACGGGAAAACGGCTTCTATTATATGCACCCGCAAAACAGGTTTTGGCGGGTGCTGAGCGAGGCCCTTACAGAGCCCTTTCCGCGAACAAACGATGAAAAGCGGGATCTTCTTTTACGGCACCGAATTGCTATATGGGATGTGCTGGAAAGCTGTGAAATTGAAGGCGCCGATGACGGCAGCATTAAAAACCCGGTTGTCAATGATTTGACCGTTATTCTCAGTACTGCCGATATTAAGGCGATTTTCACCACCGGCGGAAAAGCCGCGCAGCTTTATAAAAAGTATTGCCTGCCGCAAACGGGAATAGAGGCAAAATCTTTGCCCTCTACAAGCCCGGCGAACTGCCGCTATTATTCTTATAGCGACTTATTGAGCGAATACGGCATTCTGCTTGAATATCTGAAGGACGGATGAAACTATGGCGCAATGGAATCCTTGGCACGGCTGCCGGAAAATCAGCCCGGGATGTGATAATTGCTATGTTTACCGGACGGACTCCCGCTTCGAGAAGGACAGTACAGCTGTCGCCAAAACAAACAATTTTTCTCTTCCTGTCAAGCGCGGCCGAAATGGCGATTACAAGCTTATAACCAATGAAACCGTTTATACTTGTTTTACCTCCGATTTTTTTGTTCCGGAAGCCGATGAATGGCGGGCCGAATCCTGGCAGATGATAAAAGAGCGAAGCGACCTTCACTTTTTAATCATAACCAAAAGAATTGACCGGTTTCATGTCAGCCTTCCGGATGATTGGGATGACGGATATGAAAATGTCACCCTCTGCTGCACGGTGGAAAATCAGGACCGCGCCGATTTCCGTCTGCCGATATTTTTAAACGAACCTGTAAAGTCAAAAATGATTGTTTGCGAGCCTCTGCTTGAAAAAATCAATCTTTCCGCTTACCTCTACCCCTCGATAACACAGGTCGTCGCCGGGGGCGAATCCGGCAGTTCGGCAAGGGTTTGCGACTATGACTGGGTGCTGGAACTTCACCGGCAGTGTGTTGAGGCAAATATCCCGTTTCACTTTAAGCAAACAGGCGCTCATTTTAAAAAAGACAGCAGACTCTATCATATCAATCGAAAATATCAGCATTCGCAGGCGCAAAAAGCTAATATAGATTATACGCCGCAAACCATACCCGGCTGAATTAACCCTCCTGCAGATGGAAACACCATATAGTTGAAACGCAAAGAAAGCCATGATATAATTAATTTATACTTTAAAAGGGGATGCAGTTTTTGAAAAACAATTTTAAAAAAATATCGGCTGTGATGTTAATCCTGTCCCTTCTTATATGTGTTTTGCCCGCATGTAATCCGGGCAATGACAATTCCGAGGGAACAACGCTGGAGTCCATGGCCCCTGTTGACGATGCCTGGCGCGATGCTCTGCCGTCTTCCGGAGAAACAACAACGCAACCGCCTGAAAGCACAACCGAGACACCAACAACAGTTCCCTCTTCTACAATTACAGGTCTGGCTGCCGGCTCAGTCAAATCTTTCGGCGGCTCTGGAAACGATATGTTTGAACGTGTTATTGCCACCTCAGACGGCGGCTTTGCGGCCGTTGGTCTTTTCGCCGCCGCGGACGGTGACTGCAAAGACGGAAACTCGAGCTGGGGCGGCACAAAAAGTATGCTTGTCAAATATGATAAAGACAGCCAAGTTGAATGGAAGACGTTTCTTGGCGGTGACGGCGGAGTTAACTTTAATGCCTTAGCCCAGCTTGCCGATAAAGGCTATGTGATTGCCTGTGACACCAAATCAACAGATCTCGGCGCCAAAACAGACGCGGGCAACGAAGGGCTTTTGGTGAAATATTCCGCATCCGGCAAACAGGAATGGGTTAAAATTGTCGGGGGAAGCAAAAATGATCTCCTCAGTTCTATAGCGGCAACACCCGACGGCGGATTTATTGCCGGGGGTAAAACAGAATCTTCCGACGGTGATTTTTCCGGTTTGAAGGCAGACTCCATCAAAGCGGTATTGATAAAATTTGACACCTCCGGTGCTATGCGTTGGAAAAGATCGCTTACCGGCAGTATGCACAACAGTTTTGAAGGTGTTGCGGTAAATAAAACCGGAGATGTTTTTGCGGTTTGCAGAACGATGTCGAGTGACACCGATTTCGCTGAAATTGCCGGCAGAGGCGAAGCGGACACCGTCGTCATGAGTTTTGAAAAAAACGGCACTTTCAAATGGGTTAGCCCGTTTTCCGGCAGCGGTTCCGATGAATTAACCGCAATCACCTGCGCCCCCGACGGCGGCTGCGTAATCGCCGGTAAATTTAATATCACAGCGTCCGTTGACGGCAGTTTTGCACCCTACCACAACGCCGGAGATTTTGACGGTTTTATTGTTAAATTCAACCCCACAGGTTCAGTCGGCTGGGTAAAGTCCTTTGCCGGTTTCAAGGCTGATGAAATAACCGGGATAACGGCAGTTACCGGCGGTTATGCGGCGGTTGGCATGTCGGAATCAATCAACAGGGATTTTACCTCACTGGGAAACAAAGGTTTACGTGACGGTTTTATTTTACTTATCAATGAACTCGGTAAAACCGTCAGTTCTCTTTCCCTTGCCGGCAGCGGCGATGATGTGCCCAGAGCGGTAAACTCAATAGACGGCACAAAAATTTTTGTTGTCGGCGGCACAAGATCGGCGGATTTAACCTTTAGCGGGATTTCTCCCGCGGCAAGCAGTACCAATTTTAATTGTTTCGCAGCTGTTTTCAGCACGGTAACGAGCTGATTTTTGCTGATACTAATTACTCATAAAAACCTAACTAAAAAATCCGCACAAAACCGCATAATACTATTCTGCATTAAAATGGAGAATAGTATAAATCAAAACTTTTGCTTGATTTTTTAGAGGTTTTTTAATCGTGAATTAGATTAAACGCAATGGTTTAAAATTTCTGCCTCAAACCGATAATTATAACGGTTTGAGGCAGTTTAAATTATTCGTTATTTAAATGATAAATAAAATCTGTTTTTTGATACTGCTGCCCAATGACAGCGGGGCAATGCTTACTGCCGAAGAAGACAGTCAATATTACTCTTCGGGAATAAATGCTTTATGAACCGCTTCAACAGCGCGGTCAGCATCCTTCGCGTCAATTAAAACGGAAATCTTGATTTCACTTGTGGCGATCATTTGAATGTTGATATTGCACTCAAAAAGAGCCCCGAACATTTTGGAAGCTGTATCTGCGTGGGTTTGCATCCCGGCTCCGACAATAGAAATCTTCGCCACATCCGTATCGCAGACAACTTTCAGCCCTTGTAAGAAATCAAGAGAATTTGCAAGTTGGTCGAGCACAACCGGTGCGTTATCGCGGCTGACGGTGAATGCGATATCTTTTGTGCTGTCGCGGCCGACGGACTGCAAAATAATATCAACATTGATATTTTTTGCCGCAAGCTTGCCGAAAAGCTTGAAAGCGACACCGGGAACATCCGGCACCCCTATTATTGATATTCTGGCAACATTCGAATCCTTGGTAACCCCTCTGACCAGCATTTTTTCCACTGTTACAACCTCCTTAACTATTGTTCCCGGTACCCTTTTAAGGCTTGATAAAACTTCAAGCTCAACATTGTATTTTTTTGCCATTTCAACAGAGCGGTTGTTTAAAACCTGCGCGCCGAGCGTTGCAAGCTCAAGCATTTCGTCATATGTTATGGCATCCAGTTTTTTCGCACCTTTTACCTTGCGCGGGTCTGCAGTATAAACACCTTCCACATCGGTAAAGATTTGGCACCGCTCGGCATTCATGGACGCCGCAATTGCCACGGCGCTTGTATCCGAACCCCCGCGCCCGAGGGTTGTGACATCGTCGTATTTGCAAATTCCCTGAAACCCCGCGACAATAACGATATTTCTCTTGTCAAGCTCCGTTAGAATCCGTTCCGTGTTGACAGATTTAATTCTTGCACTGCCGTAAGTTGAGTTTGTTTGAAACCCTGCCTGCCAGCCTAAAAGCGAGCAAACAGGAAAACCCAACGTTTCAATCGCCATGGCAAGCAAGGCAATCGATATCTGTTCGCCGGCTGAAAGAAGCACATCCATCTCCCTGCGGGAAGGTTTCGGGTTAATTTCTTTCGCTTTGTCGATAAGATCGTCGGTTGTATCGCCTTGAGCCGAAACAACAACAACGACATCGTTGCCGGCCTTGTAAGTTTCCGTCACTATGCGGGCAACGTTCATTACGCGTCCGGCATCGGCAACGGAACTGCCGCCGAATTTTTGAACAATAAGTGCCATACTGTACCTCCGAAATTAGATATTAGACTTTAGATGTTAGATGTTAGATATTTGAAACAGAAGATTGATCTGATACTAATTCACGATTGAAAAACCTCTAAAAAATTAAGCGAAAGCTTTGATTTATACTATTCACCATTTTAATGCAGAATAGTATTATGCGGTTTTGTGCGGATTTTTTAGTTAGGTTTTTATGAGTAATTAGCATGAAATAATTTACTTTCGCTCAACGATCGTTCTGCCGCCGCATTAATACTCCGTTACTCTTATGGTTGAAAGCGGTTCAATGTCTTTCATTTTTTCAAGCTTTCCGCGAAGGTCTCTTTCGGTTGCGCGGGGCGTTACAAAAGCGATTTCATCCTCCGGTGCGCCTTCTTTGTGAAGAATTTTTATACTGCCGAATGTCTTGGCTGCCGCTTCAAGCGCCGTGTCCCTGTCTTTTGCCTTTGCTCTGATATATAATACTGCTTCAACATCAAGGTAATCCACGACATAATCCTTGCCGCTGTCCTCCCAGCCGAAGAGTTTTTTCTTCTCAAAATGCTTTGCACAGTCTATAACATCAGCGATTACAGCGCTTGCCGTCGGCATTTTGCCGGCGCCCCTGCCATAAAAAACAACATCCCCTATCGCGTCGCCGCGGACAAGAATAGCATTAAAAACATCGTCAACGCTCGCAAGCTGGCTGTGCTTCTGCACAAATGCGGGGCTTACCATCGCGAAAATTCTTTCGTCATCTATTCGGACCGCCCTTCCGATCAGCTTAATTACCCCGCCCCATGAACGCGCATAGTCGACATCGGCGCTTGATATTTTGCTGATCCCCTCCGTGTGAATTCCGTCGGGATAAACATGTTTTCCGAAACACAGAGAGGCCAAAATACATATTTTCCGGCAGGCATCATGCCCTTCGACATCGGCAGTCGGGTCCTTTTCAGCATAACCGTTATCTTGCGCAAGTTTCAGTGCCTCGTCGAAGTTCATGTTCTCATTAATCATTTTTGTAAGAATAAAATTGGTTGTTCCGTTTAATATTCCCGCTATTTCGTTTATTTCGTTTGCGGCAAGGCATTGGCTTATCGGGCGGATTATCGGGATTCCTCCGCCGACGCTTGCCTCAAACAGGTAGTTGACATTCATACTGTCCGCTGTTTTCAACAGTTCATAACCTTTTGAGGCAACAAGCTCCTTGTTTGAGGTGACAACACTTTTTCCCGCCTTCAGGCACGCGAGCGTATATTCATAGGCTGGGTGAAGTCCGCCCATCGTCTCAACAACAATCCCGACATCTTTATCGTTTAATATAGTGTTAAAGTTATCAATAAACAACGCTTCATTTGCATCCCCGGGAAATTTCCGAAGGTCAAGGATATATTTCAGCTCAAGACATGCCTGTGTGCTTCTTTTTACGATACTGTCATGGTTTTTCGTGAAAAGTTCGGCAACACCGGAGCCTACCACTCCGTAACCCATTATTGCGACATACATCCTTCACCGCTCCTTGCTTAATAGTTTTTATATTTTAACACATAGATGAAGGATAATAAAGAGGATTTTAAAATTTTATTTATTTTCGAAATACTGTTTGCGTTTGTTTATATTTTTGGTATAATATAGAAAATAAATCTTGACCGCATAATTTTACAGGTGATGCAATGAAAGAAATAGAAACCAGAAAACGCTTTCTGATTAACACTACTTTTTATGTTGTTCTGCTCGGGTTATACTACCTGTTTATGGAGTATGCATTCGGGTTTCTTTTTCCGTTTATCTTTGCCGTATTTATTGCGTTGGTTCTGCAAAAACCGATCAATCTTCTTGTAAAAAAAACACGGATTAAAAAGTCTCTTGCTTCCGGTTTGTGCGTTTTTGTTGTTTTAATTGCGGTTTTGGCAATTTTTTCGCTGATAGGTGTCAAGCTTGCTGCCGAAATCCGCGGGCTTTTCACTTCACTTAAGGCACTGGCCGATGATCTTCCTTCCTTCTATAATAAAGCGGAAACGACGCTTTTAGATTTAATTCGTTTTTTACCCAATTCCCTCGAAAAATCGGCCGGATCTTCCATCACCGACTTTTTTAACAATCTCATTTCAGGCAAAACCGGCAGTTTTGATTTTTCTGTTATAACCTCTCATTTAGGCGGTGTTTGGTCCACCGCCAAACAAGTCCCTTCTTTTGTTGTTGGAATTGTTGTTGCCATCGTGTCCTGTTTTTTTATGACTTCCGATTATGACAGGATCATTAGCTTTATTAAACGGCAACTGCCGGCAGATAAAAGCGAAGCGCTCTCCTCTTCAAAAAAAATCATGATTTCATCCGTTGGCAAACTTATTAAGGCCTATATGCTTCTGATGTTTATAACATTTTGCGAAATATTGCTTGGTCTTAATATTTTGAAACTTACCGGAATTTATAAAGGCAGTTATCTTTTAGCAACGGCTCTGATTATCGCGGTTGTTGATATTGTTCCGTTTTTAGGAACCGGAACTGTACTTATCCCTTGGACTGTATATTCATTTATTATGGGAAGCCCCGGGCTTGGTATTGGCATATTGGTTATGTATATGATTATTTACGTTATCCGACAGGTCATTGAGCCAAAGCTTGTCGCTGCCAATCTCGGTTTGCCTGCGATTCTTACCATAATGGGCATGTATATCGGCGGTAAACTGTTCGGTATTTTTGGGCTTTTTCTTGTCCCGCTGACATTAATTTTTGTAAAAATCCTGAATGACGAAGGCATTGTTAAGTTATGGAAAACCTTAAAACAGCCGGACGCTCTTCAATCCAAACCTTCGGCAGTGCAAGAGAACTCCGCGCCACATGATTCGCAAAATACCAAAGAAAATTCCTCTGTGCCGAAAGCGGACTGAAACAGGACTAAAAAACCGCAGAAAACTTATATTTGCCTCTTGACGAGTGTTATTTTATATGCTATATTATTCGAGCGCCCAACGCGCTGGTGTAGCTCAGTTGGTAGAGCAGCTGATTTGTAATCAGCAGGTCGGGGGTTCGAGTCCGTCCACCAGCTCCACTGTTAAATATACTTTATATGGGAGAGTTCCCGAGCGGCCAAAGGGAACAGACTGTAAATCTGTCGTCAACGACTTCGGTGGTTCGAATCCACCCTCTCCCACCAGAAATCCCCGTACTGCCATTAGGCAGCTCGGGGATTTCTTATGAGAACGAGGAGGGTGGATTCGAAAGGCGGGTCCTGAAAACAGTCCGGGGGACTGTTTTGCCGCCGTGGCTTTTCCGCAGAAAAGCGAATCCACCCTTGAAATTTGGCGGGGATTTTTTATGGTTGAGGGAGTTTGAGAAGCCCGGTGCAAGGATGTATACGTCAAATAAAAGTGCGTATTGAGACAGGAGTTCAGGTGATAAATTATGCACACCTCAAGAGGCGAAAATCTTCCTTTCGCTAAAAAGTATGAATTGTTGCATATCGAGTTATAGGGTTCGATGTCTCTGCCATTACTCGAACAGGGAAAACACGAAAACAGATATTTTATTTTGATTACCTTCAACGGGAAAGAGATGGAAGAATCCGGATTAAAGATTTATCCATAAAGCGGGACGGATGCCCATACCGCCATTGTCGACATTGAAGCCGTAGAAGACATTTCCATCACAGTCGATGAAACCGGCACCTTCTTTATTAACGCCGGGCGACCGCACCCACCAGGGACCATTGCCTGGATAAGAACCATCGATAGCGGTTAAAAGTTCCTTATCCTTTGCAAAGTCCGTTCCTTGCGCTTGCCGGGCAGGATCTGCGTTGCTTATGTCCGAACTGAAACTGTAAGAGGGGTTTGTCGCTTCGCTGTAAGAAAGCAGAAATAATTTGTCTATGGTGTTATTGCCACCGTCGGTTCCGTATTCCGGATTATCCTCATTCACCAAATCGGTTGTTAAAATCATTGCCTTTTCCGCCGTTGTAAACGCTGCGTTATAGAAACCCTCGTTCAGCCAAGCGCGTAGGGTGCAGGTTTCCCATGTGACTTCTTTTAAGTTTAAATTAAATGGTTTGCATTCTAATATTTTATCCGCCAGCAAAAACGCTTTGCCGTTTTCCACCATCAGCACGCGCCAGGCGATTTTTTCTTTACCGTTTGCCGTATTGTTATCCTGCTCATATTGGCCGAATTGGATGATGTCGCCGGCTTTGGTCGATTTTGGTATTAACAAATTGTCCTTTTCCGTTTCACCTGGCTTTGTTGACTGGTCATCCGAGGCATCCTCTTTCCCTGTAGATACGGTTGTCTTGCTCACGGTTTCTTTGTCGCTGTCATCTTTTGAGCAACCGGCGAACACGGATATCAGAGCAAGGAGCGCAATAACCATTACTGTTGCTTTTCTTGTTGTTTTCATCGGTGAATCCTCCTTAATTTTTGTTTCATCTGCGTTAAAAGTCAATGCGTTATTCTGCCAAAACACGAATCCCCGTGTTCGAAAAAGTATTTAAATAATAATTCCTCGCGGCAACGCACTGCTGCGCATCATATGCAATAAACCGTAAACTTGAGGTACATTCCTCTAATGGTTTGCGACTCATGTATCGTTGAGCCGATCTTTGATTGTATGATAACAGATTCTTTAATCACATTTGCAATAATTTTACTGCAAATAATGTGAATATGCAACCATGTTTCATAAATTATTGGCACATTCATTCAGCGGCAGTGCATACCGCCTTGGTAAATAATCGGGCAAATCGTATAATCGTATTTATATCTGTGTCCTCTGAGAGTAACGGTACTTCTTCGGAAGTGCTTTTTCAATACTGAGCTCAACTCAGTACTTCATTTTACATAGCAAAACTTCATGCCGTCGCAACGGTACTTCATTTATAATTTTCCGGAGGACTGTTTTCCCGGCGTAACTTTTCCGCAACTTTTTGTTTTAATGTTTGCGCTTCGATGTCAGCCGTTGGAACACTTTCACCACTTCCACAATCGGGATAACCGAAAGCGCCAAACCCATTGCAACCGCATATTCAAACAGAGATATTTCGGTAAACTCAAAGGCTGTTTTGAGGAAGGGAACATAGATAACAGCGGTGGTCATCACAAGGGAGGATATCATCGCAAAATACAAATACTTGTTATGGCTGCCTTTTACCCCCATGCCGAGCACCGAGTTCCTTTGTGAGCGCATGTTGAAAGAGTGGAAGATTTCGCACATAGACATGGTTAAAAACGCCATCGTGGTTCCGTCGGCGCTTTGCGCAATCTTCCAGATATCGTTTTCTATGCGCTCGCCGATAAAATATGCCGCCAGGGTAAGCAGGGTGACAACAACACCCTGGTAAAACACATCAACCCCCAGCCCGCCGGCAAAGATACCGTCCGAAGCGGAGCGCGGTTTACGCTGCATAATGTCCGGCTCGCCCTTCTCCATACCGAGCGCAAGCGCCGGGAATGAATCGGTAACAAGGTTGATCCAAAGCAGATGAACCGGATACAGAATGTTAAAGTTCAGCAGCGTTGCAATAAAAATGGCTAAAACCTCACTGAGGTTGGAACCCAGTAAAAACTGAATGGCTTTGCGGATATTGTCGTAGATTCGCCGGCCTTCGCCGACAGCATGGACGATGGTGGCAAAGTTGTCGTCCGCCAGCACCATATCGGCAACATTCTTTGTTACATCCGTGCCCGTGATACCCATCCCCACACCGATGTCGGCACTCTTAATGGACGGCGCGTCGTTGACGCCGTCGCCGGTCATCGCGGTAACAAAACCCTTTGCGCGCCAAGCCTTCACGATACGCACTTTATGCTCCGGCTGCACACGGGCGTAGACAAATATTTGCTCCACCTTGCCGGCAAACTCCGCATCGCTCATTTCGGCCAGTTGCGCGCCGGTAATCGCCTGTTTTTCGTCATCAATAATGCCGAGTTCCATGGCTATCGCAACAGCGGTGTCCCTATGGTCGCCCGTTATCATCACCGGGGTTATCCCGGCAGTGCGGCATTCTTCAATGGCCGCCTTGACCTCCGGACGCACGGGGTCGATCATGCCGGTCAGGCCGATAAACACCATGTCGTTTTCCAACGCGTCCGGTTCGTAAGCATCCGGAGTGCCGCTGTGCTTTTTATAAGCCGCCGCGAGTACGCGCAGCGCCTTGCCGGCCATGCGGCGGTTTTCTTCGGCAATGATACGCTCATATTCCTTCGTAAGGGGAACCGGCTCGCCGCCGATAATGATGTAAGCGCACTTTTTTAAAATTTCGTCCGGCGCGCCTTTGGTAAATTGGATAATGCCGCTTTCATGGTCATGCACGGTCGACATCATTTTTCGCATAGAATCAAACGGAACCTCGCCAACCCGGGGATGATTTTCTTTGAGGTCGTTTTTGTTGATGCCGAGCGACAGCGCATACTTGACAAGAGCAACCTCCGTCGGCTCGCCGATTATCCCCCCCTCCCGATCCAGCTCGGCATCCGTGCACAAAGCCATCGCCCGGGCCAGAAGGTGTTCGTCCGAACCGTAATAGCCGACAACGGTCATTTTGTTCTGTGTGAGGGTGCCGGTTTTATCGGAGCATATAATCTGGGTGCTGCCCAATGTCTCCACCGCGGTCAGCTTGCGGATAATCGCGTTTTTCTTTGACATGTTGGTAACGCCGATGGAAAGAACAATTGTTACCACAGCCACCAACCCTTCGGGGATAGCGGCGACGGCCAAACTGACCGCAACCATAAAGACATCCAGCGCAAATGCCAGGTTGATCGAATCTCCGTTTACGGCATGCACAATAAACTGGAACGCAAAGATAAAAACGCAGATGCCTATGACCAGAAAACTGAGAATTTTGCTCAGCTGGTTGAGTTTGATTTGCAACGGAGTCAATCCCTGTTCCGCCGTTGCAATGGCATCGGCGATTTTGCCCATTTCGGTGTCCATCCCTATGGCGGCAACCACTGCTTTGCCTCTGCCATATACAACCGTGCTGCCCATATAGGCCATGTTTTTACGGTCGCCCAACGCAATATCGGCAGTTTGACCGGTGAGTCTTTCAATCAGCTTGCCCACCGGTACGGATTCACCCGTTAGTGCCGCTTCTTCAATCTGCATACTCGCGCACTCAAAAATACGGCAATCGGCAGGTACGGCATCGCCGGCATCCAGCAGAATAACATCGCCGGTTACAAGCTCCTCACTTTTCACGCTGATTATTTTACCGCTGCGCAAAACTTTTGATGTTGCTGCTGCCATTTTCTGAAGCGCTTCTATCGCTTTTTCCGCCTTGCTTTCCTGGTAAACACCGAGCACCGCATTGATGATGACGACCGTCAGAATGATCATAACATCCGCGGGAAATTCTTTGTCCAACACGGCCATTACTGCTGAAATAACCGCAGCCGCAATTAAAATGAGGATCATCGGATCCAGCATCTGCTTGATAAATCTTTTTATCAACGAATCCTTTTTTGCTTCGTTGAGCTTGTTTTTGCCGTTGCGGGTAAGCCGGTCCTCTGCTTCTTCGGCTGTTAACCCGTCGGGCGTACTTTGGACTTCAGAAAAGACATCGTCGATTTGTTCCAGGTAGAATTTCAATTTTTCCAAACCCTTTCTGTACGAACTGTTATACTATTCTCCATATAAAAGATAGTATTAATTCCAATAAAAAACTAAACAGGTGCTAAAAAGACCTTTGACAGAAATATTTCTGCCAAAGGTCTTGCTTCCAATGGGTCCGGTGCCAGCCGAAATGAATCGACGGTTGTTGACAGACGGATCAAGCTTTGGGATTGCCAAAACTTTCAAGCTACTCCCCTTTAGGTTCATAAAGGTATAGTCTATACTAACATATTCTTGAAATTTGTCAACCATCATCATGAAATATGCTTTTTTCCGCATCACCGGGGTCTCTATCTGCCCGTTGAACCGAAACCGCCCGCACCCCTCTCGGTTTCATCAAGGCTGTCCGCTTCCAAAACAGGCAGAAGCGAAACAGACATCACAATCATCTGCGCAATGCGCTCCCCCGGCATAATCTCATAAGGTTCGTCAAACTGGTTGATCAGCCCGACGCATATTTCGCCCCGGTAATCGCTGTCAATAACCCCAACGCTGTTTAAAAGCCCGATACCGTGTTTGATTGCAAGACCGCTGCGCGCGAAAACAAAGGCTGCAAGCTCAGGATTCGGCAGTGCGATGGCAATCCCGGTGGGGATGGTCACATGCCCCCTGCCCGGTATTGATACCGGTTTATCGAGGCAGGCGCAAAGGTCCAGCCCCGCGCTGCCGCCGGTCGCGCGCTGCGGAATTTTCGCGTTATCCCGAATCTTCATAATTTTTAGCTCATTCATTGCGTTTCAGCCCCTTCTTTCGCGTCATGGCGCCTTTCATTGAGTTCGCCGAGAATTTTTGTGTGCTCCTTATCGCTCAACGCGTATTTCCAGGTGGGAAGAACCGACAGTATGCCGCCGATGGCGGGCGGAACGGAAACCAGAAAAAACAAAATCATCATATAGGCCGCGTACTTTCCCTCCGTCCTGGGTATGCCGCCTGCCGCGATAAAATCATTCAGCTCCCCCACTTTGGCGTCCGAAAAGCCTACAATCGAATAGGCTATTCCGCTCATAATCGTTGCGATTCCCGTGCTGAGCTTTACAATAAAGGTTTGGCCGGAAAAAAACACACCATCCGGCCTTATGCCGTTATGATATTCCTCATAGTCGACCGCGTCGGCAATCATGAACGACTGCAGCACCGTTGTCAGGCCGTTTGCCGCGCCGCCGAACGCGAACATTACAAAGCAAAGCACCAAATAAAACGGTTTTGTCAGGCCTTGCGGGGAGCTTAAGTACATAATGAACAATAAGGCAAAGGGAATGACGCCCAGCAAATTGCTGTAATTATAAATATCCTTCTTTTCAAATCTTCTGATAAACGCGGGCGCGAAGCCCATCGCCGCGAATTGCCCAATGAACATCCCGCCGCCCAGCATAATCATATAAACAAGGGCGGTTACCGGATTTTTGCTTGCGTAGTAGTAGGACACCAGCGGCATCGCCGCCAAACCAAGCAGCTGTTTCGGGCTGCCCATAATTCCTGAAAGCAGAATCTGCCGGAACGGCTTGTTTGTCCACATTAAGGCAAAGTTTTCTTTTAAGGTATGCGCTTCTTTTGAGGGGGGAATCCGCTCCCGTACAAAAATGCCGACAAGCTGAAATAATCCGGAGCCGATCACGCCGAAAATCAGCGCTGCAACGATAAAGCCCATCCGCTCCCCGGCGGCTTCGCTTGAAACCTTTGCGGTGGCCTTAAAAAAAGGAGCGAACTTGCCGCCAAGCCCCAAAGCAAGGGGCTGTATTGTCAGCAGCGCGATGCCGCCGCCGATGCCCGCCGCGATTCTTGCGTACGAAAGCAGTTTAGCCCTGTCCTTATCGTCCTCGCTCATCAGCGCGGTTATTCCCCATAAAGGAATATCGCCTACGGTGTATGTCATTCCCCATAAAACATAAGTTATTGCTGCCCAAATAATAATCAGGGCATTCCTGCCTTCAAACATATTCATCGAAGTGTCATAAAAACCGAAATTAACAAAGCACAGCATGGTTACAATAAAAATCGGTCCCGGAACCGCTAAAAGATACGGTCGGCATTTGCCCCTTTTTGTCCTTGTTTTGTCAACGATCGTGCCCATCATCGGATCGTTAAATGCGTCCCAAACTCTTGCGATTGCCATGATTGAGCTTACCGCGATAGCCGGTACAAGTATCGTAAACTGCAGATAATAGGCAAGCGAAGCTCCGATAATATTATAGATAATATTCTGTCCCGCCATACCCAACAAATACATGTTTCTCTCTTTGCCGGTGTATGTTTTCAGTTGATGTCCCATTCTTATGTTGTCCTCCCAGTAAATTTCAATTTATTGTACCGTCACTTAACGAGATTATAATTCTGTCTTGTTGAAAAGTTGTTATTTATTCTTTATTTTTCAGGATGTCATCGTCTAAATGACGTCTGGCGTTAAGCTCGTCGAGAATTCTCTTGTGTTCACCGTCGCTTAAAGAGTATTTCCATGTGGGGATAACCGATAAAAGTCCTCCGATTGCCGGAGGAACAGTAACAAGGAAAAACAGTACAGCCATATATGGCTGATATTTACCTTCGAGCCTCGGGATGCCTCCCTGGGAGATAAACGCGTTGATCTCCGCCACCTTCGAGTCGGAAAAACCAACAATAGAGTAAGCGATACCACTGATGATGATCGCTACACCGTTGCATAACTTGCCGATAAAAGTGAGCCCGGAAAAGAATATCCCGTCGGGCCTTATTCCGCTCACATATTCTTCGTAATCCACGGCGTCAGCCACCATGATTGATTGCAGAACAGAAGAAAACCCGTTTGAAGCGCCGCCGGCGGCAAAAAGCACAAAGCAACCCGCCAAATACATGGGTTCGACCAGTTTTGCGGGCGCACTTAAATAGAGGGCGTACAGGGCGACAAACGGAATCACACCGATTAAATTGCTGTAATTATAAATATCCTTTTTTTCAAAACGCTTAATCAAATTCGGCGCGATGCCCATCGCGACAAACTGCCCCGCGAACATACCGCCGCCCAAAAGCAGCATATACAGCATTGCGGCCATCGGGTTTTTGCTGGAATAATAATAAGTGACCAATGGCATCGCCGCCAATGCCAGAAGGTATTTCGGGCTTCCGAGCAAGCCGGAAAGCAAGATCTGCCTGAAAGGTTTGTTTGTCCACATCAGGCTGAAATTTTCTTTTAAGGTATGTGTGCCCTTTGACGCGGGGATTTTTTCTCTGACAAATATGCCGGCGAGCTGAAAAAGCACAAAGCCGACGATTCCGAATAAAATCGCAGCGGCAATAAAACCCATTCTTTCACCCGCCGCCTGAGCGGTTACTTTTACCGTATCTTTATAAAAAGAGGTGAATTTTTCCCCAAGCGCCAGCGCAACCGGCTGCACCGAAAGCAGCGCTATCCCGCCGCCGACCCCGGAGGCTATTCTTGCCAGAGAAAGCAGCTTGCTTCTGTCCTTTTCGTCCTCGGTCATCAAAGCGGTTATGCCCCAGAGAGGGATGTCTCCGATGGTATAGGTCATCTCCCAAAGCAAATAAGTAAATATCGCCCATAGGACTATCAGCGCGTTTTTTCCCTCAAAAACCTTCATCGCCGGGTCAAAAAATCCAAAGTTAATGAAACACATGATGGTTGTTAAAAATATCGGAAGCGGAACACCCAAAAGATACGGGCGGCATTTCCCTATTTTTGTCCTTGTTTTGTCAACAATAGTGCCCATCATCGGGTCGTTGACCGCATCCCACACTCTTGCAATCGCCATAATGACGCTGACTGTTATAGCCGGGATTAAAATGGTGAACTGCAGATAATAAGCGAGCGAAGCGCCGACAATATTGTATAAAATATTCTGGCCTGTCATGCCTAAAAGGTACATATTCCGTTCTTTTGCCGTATAAGTCTTGAGTTTATTTCCCATAACGAGAAGATCCCCCTGTATTTTTTGCTTTCAGCCGGAACAAAGCGTTCATACTAATTACTAAAAAATCATAACTAAAAAATCCGCACAAAATCGCATAATACTATTCTGCATTAAAATGGAGAATAGTATAAATCAAAGGTTTTGCTTGATTTTTTAGCGGTTTTATTCGTGAATTAGTATCACTCAACGCCTCTGTAATATAATCCTCTGGTGAATTCGCCCTGCGGCGGGTTGCCTTCGACAAATGCTTTCATAACAGCTTCGCATTCATTTTTCGTCTCTGTTGTAAAATAAAGCGTGAGAAAATCCATATTCTTCATTTCCGAAAGTCTGTCCGCCATATAGAGCGGCCGTGAATTCAGTATCTCGGCACAGCCGCTTTCGCAAACAACCGGGAAGTCTATTCCCATTCGGTCGGTAAGTTTCCCGCTTCCTTTGCATTCTTTGCACGAAATACCGTTTGCAGCCGGACAATTACGCGTCAGCATAAGCGGAAGCCTTCCGTAAGCAATCAGCCCTCGGGGAATCTTTCCTTTTAATGCTGCGGCCTGCGCAAGGATTAGTTCAAAAGAAAGTGTCGCTTCAAAAACATCTTGCTCTTCAAGCAGGGTAAGTGTATAAGAGTTATAACTATTAAACCCCAGACCCGCATGAATCGAAAAGCCTTCACGTTTAGCAAGCACCATACCATCAAGCGTACCCGCGCAGGCAATTGCAACTCCTGCGGCTTTCACTTTTTTTAACAATCCGGTTATTTTTTCACTGTTGCCGAAAATTCCCCGCGGGATTTCAACCGCGGCCTCAAACCCTTTTTCAAGGAGTTTCTTGAATGCGTCAACCCCTGCTGAGAGCGGTAAAAAAACGCGCTTATTCCCGTTAAGACTATCAGGAATCTGTGAAATATCGGAAAACCTTGTATAAAAACGAGTTTTCTCTGCGATATGAGGTTTCAGGGTTTGGTTATCCGGCGTTGTGAACTTTATCGGTTTTGCCTGTTCCAATGCCGAGTCAAGCGCTTCGAGCGCTTTTCGGCGCAAGGCGTTAAGGGCTGATACAGGCAAATTCAGCCCTTCATCCAATTCAATATCAATTTTATCGGAACAGAATTGCGTTCCTCCGCATTTTTTTAGCTGTTCCTCAACGGTCTCAGCCGTAAGCGTTTTGTTTTGCGCCGCTTGGGGAATAATCCCGGACGAAACAAAAACATTTCTTCCGAGAGCGCTTGCCGCCAAAGTAACCTGTTCTCCGGAAACGCAGGTAAACACAAATTCTGCGGGGACCCGCGGCTTTTCATTATCATACAGCCTTGCAAGCGTTGATAAAACGGGTGCGGCGGCTGTTACATCATCCTTTTGCCTTGTCCCGAACATCTCTTTTCCGCGCACTCCGGTGTAATAACCCTCTGTGAACCCCGAGCGGGAAAAAACAGCTTGCAGGTTTTCGGCAAGTTCTTCCGAAAGCTCTCCGTCCAATGCCTTGCGGCAGGCCGTTACGGCGGCGGCGACATATTCGGGGCGTTTCATCCGGCCTTCTATTTTTAAGGAGCATATTCCGAGAGATTCTATATCACTCAATCGCTCAATCAACGATAAATCTTTTAAACTCAAGTCAAATCCGGTGCCGTTTTCCGCGGCAAAAGGCAACCGGCAGGGACCCGCACACAGTCCCCGGTTTCCGCTGCGGGACCCGAACATCGCACTCATATAGCATTGGCCGGATACACTCATGCAAAGAGCTCCGTGCACAAACATTTCAAGCTCAATCGGGAAATTCCCGGCAAGAGCCTCAATTTCTTTTTTTGATAATTCTCTGGGTAAAACCACCCGCGAAAAGCCAAGTTCTTTGAGCAATTCAAGCCCTGCCCCGGTTTGCACAGACATTTGCGTTGAGGCATGAAGCTTCATTTCAGGTGCTGTTTCTCTGACAAGTTTTACCAAACCCAAATCCTGCAAAATGAGCGCGTCTGCGCCAAATGCACAGGCACGCTCAATCATTTTTTCTGCTTCTGAAAAATCACTGTCTCCCAAAAGGGTATTCATTGTCAGGTAAACTTTTACGCCTCTGGCGTGGCAGTATTCAATGGTCTCCTGCAACTCATCGTCGCCGAAGTTTTCAGCTCCCCGGCGTGCGTTGAGAGATTTCCCTCCGATATATACGGCGTCGGCTCCGCAGCGAACCGCGGCAGTAACCGATTCTCTTCCCCCCGCGGGTGCAAGAATTTCAGCGTGCCGGCACTTACTCAATTGCTCTGAAATCTCGCGCGCAGCGTTGAGAGTTCTTTTCCCAAACGTTCGGCTTCACGCCTTGAAACCTCTGCATTTGTTTTTGCCCTTGCCGCATCCTCAAGATACTCCTGAATTTGAGAGCGAAGATTGTCGGCGCTTTGTTCGGCCTTTTTTGCAAGATCTGCATACTCAAGCGATGCCAGAACAGCAGCCTGTGTGATGGAAATTCTTGAATTTTCACGCAGAATCTTATTCAGCTTTAAATCCAATTCGTCACCAAGTGTTTGAACGTATTTAACCTCGTCATCCGTCGTTATGTAATAATCCACGCCGCAGATGTTCAGCCTTACCTTGTTTTTTTCCATGTTTTTATTTTCACCTTTCCGGCCGGCGCGCTTCGCGCAGGCTCGATTAATTTTTACGTTATTGTATATTATACTATACTATTTGCGAGGAATAAAGAGGAAAATAAAACATTTTTTTATACACCCCAAATTCATGTCTCTGGCGGTTTATTCGTTTGTCTGCCAAAGTGACTTTTTATAATATCCGGTTGTTTTTTCGCTAATATCATTGATGTGTTTTCTATACGCCAAACCATTTCTGCGGATAGAAATCCTGCATTTTTTAACATAGTAATCTGATTGCTAATTGTGCAAGGCATATCATAGTGATAGAACTCACTGTCAGGAATTCTTTGCTCTCGACGAATTCGCTCATTTTCACAATAATAAAAATCCTCTTCCTCTTGCTTTTCAACCATATAGTCGCCTTCGATATAAGCGCCGCCCGGTTTCAGCGCACGACAAATATTTTTATACAGCTCTGTCTTTTTATCTTGTGAAAAGTGGTGCATCGTTTGAAAAGATACGGTGCAGTCAAATTTGTTTTTGCCCAAATCAACATCAAAATAACTGCCGCATATAAGCGTAAGATCCTTGCCGGGGTGCTTTAATCTCAGTTTATCAAGCATCGCCTGTGTCAAATCTATTCCGAAGACCTTGACATCCGGAAGCTTCTTGAATATCTCATCAAGTTCAAGTCCTGTACCGCAGCCTAAATCCAAGAGGGATTTAGTCCCCGGAGGAACAAGCTCTGCTATTTTAATATACCCTTCTTTACAGCCTTCTACCATATTTAACATATGATCATCGTAACTGTCAACACGGGATGTAAAGAAGTCCGCCATAGGCTCTAAATGTGGTTTATGTAAGCGTTTTATGCAGAGCTTTTTCATATACCCCTGTTCTCCTGACTTGAATTAACCCGTATTTGCGCATTGTCTAATGTGAATTTGCGCTGCAATAGGCCTTTTGTTTTAATTTCTATCATTCTATTTCACCCTTTGCAAACAAATTATCCTTACCCATACCAAGGACATACGGGTTTTGGTCATATACATAGCAAAATTCCAGAAAATCCGTACGCTGCTGAGGGTTATTCATTATCTTGTGTAAAATTTCGTTCGGAATTGTTCTTGCATAAGCACCGGGGCCCGCCATTTGAACTTTTTTGACACCGTATTTTTCAAGAAGTGATTTCAGCTCATCCGGCATAAAGGTGTATGTAATACACCAAGGTGCCCCTCCGCTCTCATATTCCGCGATTTCCTGTTCCCCGCCCATAAGGCCTTCGGCCAATAGTTTTGCGGCTTCTACACTATCGAAATGAAAATTGTCTATAGCCTTTTGTCTGTTGGAAAGACACCATCGTACCCACGGATCATTACACTTCTTATCAAGGATAAACTGGTTCTTTTGAAGCGGATTGGCCAGATAAGGAAGGCTGCCGAGTCTGCTTGAAACGCTTATCATTATGCGTTTTTTTGCAATGCGCACAAGCTCGCCTATAACCTTTTCCTGACTTGGATAGGTATAAGAAATCGGTGCGTCAAATGACATAACAAGGTCAAAGGATTTATTGGCATATGTGCTTAAATCTTCAAGTGCGCCTTTTACGAAAGCTATGTTTTGCAAAACTCCCGCCTTGTCAGCCAGTTTATGAGCCTTATCAAGCATGGGTTGTGATATGTCGAAATGTGTTACATAACAGCCATGTTTTGCTAGCAAAATGGAGAACCGTCCGCAACCCGCGCCTGCGTCAAAAACTGTTTTAATTCCATCAAGATTTGCAAGCAGTTCTTTTTCAATGTGGCTTTTCTGCACAATATCATCGATAAAGGTTTCTTCGCGCTTGTATTCCAGATCTCCTTTGTCCGGCATGTTCCAAAGCCTCTCGGATATTTTTTGACTGTAATTCATAATTCTTTACCTCACATTCTTTGTAAAATTTTTAATAATTTTATTTGCCGGATTCGTCTAAATTCGACTTTTTATTCTCATCTCTAATAATCTCCTTAATTTTTATACTGTCTTTAATTTTTGATTTTGTTGTTAATTTCATTTCATCCGATATAATACGGCCTTTCTCAAACAATTCCTTAATCTTTGTTCTTGATAATCCGAGCTCATCACCGAGCAGTTTATCCAATCGCAATCCAAAGTCATATTGTGATACGATTTCTAAAGCATAATTTGGATCATCTAAACTGCTCTTTTCAACAAGATACGAAACATCCTCATATGAGACAACGGCTTTATTTCGATTCATTACATTTTGGTTAAATGCATATTGCATAGCGACCTCAAAATCGTTTTTCGCAAATGATTGATATAGCGACGGACCGATTTGCTGTGGTTTTACGCGTGATACTATTTCCATATTCCATGTTGTGCTACAGTTATTGCATTTATAAATCAGCCAGACATCGATATTCTTACCGTTTGCGTTTATTCGAAAATTTCCGCCGCAAACAAATTTGCTGCCCGGTCCGCATTTACTGCAATTACGAATAATGATTGGAGACGTTTGCGGTTTTATAACCCATCTTTCCATACAGCTTCCTTTCAAAGCTGTTTAATGTATTAAAACAAAAAGGCCGTGCCAATATTCCAAAAATTAAGGAATAAAGCAAGACCAAATAAATATGGCACAAGGATAATGATACCCTTACGCATGATCATTTATCAATGGTGATAACCCATTATACAGCTTTACTTAATTTTTAAGAATCTATAGCAAAACAAAGCCATGTACAAATGGCTAATGTCATGCTATGCGTTATATAAAAATTAAGCGTTTGCCGGCATTAGATTACCTCCGTGAATCTGAATTTATAATATTATATCATATCCATATAAAAAAGCAATATTCTTTCAGCTTTTAAATGACAGAATTAATTGTTATTAACACATCCTATCATCTTTTTTGCTTGACAATGTATTGCTTTTTTGTTAAAATTAGCACCGTTTCACATGTGTCCCCGTAGCTCAGCAGGATAGAGCGTTCGCCTCCTAAGCGAAAGGCCGTGCGTTCGAATCGCGCCGGGGACGCCACTGAAATATTGCACAAAGAGAGTTGAGCCGTTTTGGTTTGACTCTTTTTGTATTTATATAACGGTATAGGTCGTATACCGGCTGCCGCGGTAAAGTTTATTACGCCATTTAAGGGAAAAGTTAACCATTGGTTGATTAAATCTACCAAACTCTACTGTTATTCCATTGTTTTTTCAATTGATTACTGCTATACTGAAACAAAGAATCGAGGCGATATGTTTGAAAGAAATAAATCTTGGCTCCAATATTTCAATAAAAAGAAAAGAAAAAGGATTAACGCAGGAAGAGCTTTCTGAATTCTTAGGTGTTTCAAAGGCTGCTGTTTCAAAATGGGAATCCGGACACAGTTACCCCGATATCACTTTACTGCCTGTTTTAGCAACCTATTTTAATACCAGTGTCGATGAAATCATGGGCTATGAACCGCAGATGTTAAAAACCGAAATCAGTAAGCTCTATTTAGAATTTACGAAGGCTTTTGCATCCAAGCCTTTCGACGAAGTTTATATAGATTGTCATAACATTGCGAGAAAATATTATTCCTGCTGGAATTTACAGCTGCATATCGGTCTGTTATTTATCAATCATGCCAATCTTGCGGGAAGCATGGAAAAAGCCGAAGCGGTTCTTTATGAAGCAATAAAGGTTTTTGACCATATCATTGATGAGAGCAATGACACATCCTTTACAAGAAAAGCCATTCAAATGAAATCATTATGTTATATTGCCCTGAATAAACCGGTTGAAACCATTGATTTGCTGGAAGACATTATTGAGTCGCCTATGATGTCCCCGGAGCTTCTTTTGGCGCAGGCTTACCAAATGAAGGGGGATTCCGATAAAGCGAAATGCCAGTTGCAGGGCAGCCTTTTTCTGAATATGATGAGTATGATAGAAGCGCTTACCAAGCTGATGTCTCTTAATTCGAATGACCCGTTAAAAGCTGACAGCTGCTATCAAAAGATTGCAGGCTTAGGCGATATCTTTGAAATTTACACGTTAAGCCCATCGGCATTTCTTCTTATCTATCTAACTGCCGCTCAATTGTTTCTTCAGCAGAACAACCAGGATGGTGCGCTGAATATGGTTCAAAAATATGTCGAGCTTTGCTGCAGCCCCGGGCTGTTTCCGCTTAAACTGAAAGGCAACGAATTTTTTGATCATTTAGACGATTATATGAGTTCTTTGGATATCACAACCGAACCGCCAAGAAACGAAAAAGTAATTAAGCAAAGCATGAAAGACGCCATTGTCAACAATCCGTTTTTTGAACCGCTTCAGTCAGATGAACGGTTTTTAGCATTGGTCGAAAGACTGAATAAAATATAAGGAGTAAATTGTTATGCAAGACTTTTCCCAGTATGTCGCTTTTTTAATCCCTCTTTTCCTTATTCAATTGGCATTGATGGTTACGGCTCTGGTACACATTTTAAGGCACGACACTTATAAAGTCGGCAGCAAAGCTATTTGGATTGTCATTGTTCTCTTCGTCAATATTATCGGCCCGATACTCTACTTCACTATTGGCAGGAGTGATGATTGATGGATGTCTTGAGCGTTAATCATGTGTCAAAAAGTTTCGGTGATTTAGCGGTTATTAAAGACCTTTCTTTTTCAGTGCCGGAGAATTCTGTTTTTGGTTTTATCGGGAAAAACGGCTCAGGAAAAACAACTACCATGAAAATGATTCTAGGCTTTTTGCAGCTGGGCGGCGGAGAAATTTCTGTTTGCGGCGAAAATGTCATCTACGGAAACAGTAAAACCACCCGTTTCATCGGTTACTTGCCTGATGTGCCGGAATTTTACGGTTACATGAGACCAAAGGAATATTTGAAGCTTTGCGGTGAAATCGCAGGGCTGAGTGCAAGCCAGATTAAAAAGAAAGCAACCGAGCTTTTATCATTGGTAGGCCTTGAAAATAACAATCGAAAAATTCATGGGTTTTCAAGAGGAATGAAGCAGCGTTTGGGCATTGCGCAGGCGTTAATAAACGAGCCGAAACTGTTGATCTGCGATGAACCGACATCCGCTTTGGACCCTATCGGCAGAAAAGAAATTCTTGATATATTATCCGTTGTCAAAAATCAAACCACTGTTGTTTTTTCCACTCACATACTATCAGATGTTGAAAGAATCTGCGACAGAATCGGTATTTTAAACGACGGGCATCTGGTTGTTCAGGGTGAATTATCGGAAATAAAAAATTCATATCGGCAGGATTGCGTTGTGATAGAAGTAACGGATGTAACCGATGCGGCACCGTTAAGCGAGAAAATCAGAACGCTTTCGACTGTTTCAAAAGTAGAAATCAATGATAAATCGCTTAAAATTCATGTAAACGATTTGTCAAATATAGAAATTTCTTTATTAAATCTTCTTGTCTGCGAAGAGGTATCAATCAATAAATATGAAATATTGGAACCGTCTTTGGAAAACGTGTTCTTGGAGGTGGTTGAATGAGAGGATTTCTTGCATTTACAAAAAAAGAGCTGACGGAGCAAGTCAGAACCTATAAAGCTTTCATTTTGTTAAGCATATTCTTTGTTTTTGGTATGATGAGCCCCTTGACTGCAAAGCTTCTGCCTGATATTTTTTCGAATTTGTCCATTGAAGGGATGAAAATCATTCTTCCGACACCGACATATATTGATGCCTATACACAGTTTTTCAAAAACACAACGCAAATGGGCATCATTATTGTTTTGCTTGTTTTCAGCGGAATTATAGCACAGGAAGTTTCCAAAGGTACTTTGATCAATGTTCTTTCCAAAGGTTTGTCGCGGAAAGCGGTAATTTTAGCAAAATACTTTACTTCTGTTTGTGTGTGGACAATCAGCTTTACACTTTCTTCTTTAACATGTTTCGGTTATACAGTGTTCCTGTTCGGAAAACATTCAACCGAAAACTTACTGTTTTCTCTTTTTTGTTTGTGGATGTTCGGCGCATTTGTTTTAGCGGTAATTTTAATGTCCGGAACTTTGGTCAATGGAAATTACGGAGGGCTGCTCATCTCTGCATTAGTTTTGGGCGGTTTACTGCTGATTAATATTATACCAAAGCTTTCAAAATATAATCCTGTCCGTCTGGTGTCAAACAATATTGCGTTGCTTACAAACTCAGTAAAAGTCATCGATGAGACGGCAACCGTTTTAATTACAGTTTTCTTAACTGTAGTCTGCCTCATTGCCACCCTTTTAATTTTTAACAAAAAGACACTTTAACAGAAACGCTGAAAAAACGATTTGTCCTATACAAAAATAACCCCATCAGCAATGATTCCGCACCGGCAGCAAAACTGCCGGTTTTTTGATTATTTATCCGAAAGGTTCGCCTGTTAAAAATTTTGTAATTTTGCGCAATATGCGCCGAATTTACTTGATATTCAGGCAATTATATATTATAATAATATAACAAGAGCAGAGCGAGGCTTTGTGTTGGTCATGTGGCGAGTGGGTCCTGTGCGACGGGGCGCCGTGAATCATGTCAGGCGGGGAACCGAGCAGCATTAATCGGTTTGCACTGTGCGCCACAGTCCGCCTGCCCGCTGCATGACCAAATCAAAGCCGGCTCTGTTTTTATGTTTGGAAAGTGAGAGCGTTCATGTATCAGGCCCTTTACAGAAAATGGAGACCTCAAACATTTAATGATGTCGCAGGTCAGCAAAATATAACCGCGACCTTGGCTCACGAGGTTGAATCCGGTCAGCTTTCTCATGCGTATCTTTTTACAGGCTCCCGTGGGACAGGCAAAACCACCTGCGCTAAAATCTTGGCAAAGGCGATAAACTGCCTTCATCCCGTAAACGGAAACCCCTGTAATAAATGTGAAATTTGTCTGGGAATCGACAGCGGTGCGATATTGGATGTAAGTGAAATTGATGCCGCAAGCAATAATGGCGTTGATAATATCCGCGAATTAATCGACGAAACAAATTTTACGCCCGTTCAGGCGAAAAAAAGAATATATATTGTTGATGAAGTACATATGCTCTCTACCCCGGCATGCAACGCCTTTCTTAAGACTCTTGAAGAACCGCCGGATCATGTTGTTTTTATTCTTGCTACTACAGACCCTCACAAGCTTCTCATAACGGTCCGTTCCCGCTGCCAAAGGTTTGATTTTAAACGAATATCTCCTGAAGATATAACGGGAAGGCTGAAATATATTGCTGACCGTGAAGGAATTAAACTCGAGGATGATGCCGCTTTACTTATAGCACGAATTGCTGATGGGGCTATGAGAGACGCTATTTCGATGTTGGACCTTTGTTCCGCCAACGAGAAATTTGTCACCGCAAAAACCGTAAGTTCCGTCGCAGGTCTCGCAGATAAAAGCTTTCTTTTTGAACTTACTGACTGCATAAAAACCTATGACACCGGAAGAGCCTTAGAGATTATAAATGAGCTTCATAAAAACTTTTCGGATATGGACAGGCTTTGTTCCGAACTGATTAATCACCTTAGAAATTTAATGATAATAAAAACTGTTATCTCTGCCGATTCATTGATTGTCTGCACAAAAGACGATTATATTAACCTTAAGCAGCAAGCCGGTGATTTTAATTTAGAGGAGATTCTATGTTCCCTTTTCCTTCTTGAACAAACCTCGGTTAATCTTACCAAAGGCGTCAATAAAAGAACCGAGCTTGAAATGGCCGTAATTAAACTATGTAATTTTCCTCTCAACTTCAGTAATGAGACACTGACGAGAAAAATCCCTGCCTCCGCTGCAGCGCCTTCGCATTCATCTGTTCCAGAGAAAAAACCTGAGCCGGCACTTAAGAACAATGCAGATGCTCCTTCAGCCAACCTTACGGATGTTATTATGCCGATTTCTGCGGAAAAGTCAGATAGCTCTGCAATACAAACCCTTGAACCCACAGCTGATGAATCATCGCAATCGGAAGAAATTGAAGAGAAATATACCCCGCAAGCAGTTGAAATTCCGGTAACAGAAAATCTTTTTTCCAATGATCCGGCATTTAAAACGCCGGATTTGACGATAAACAATGATTTACCATTCGATGTATGGCCCGATGTTTTAAAAGAATTGTATGCAAATCATCAGGGTCTTTGGGGTTGGCTGAACGGATCGAACGCTTTTATTGACGGCGAAACGCTGAAAATCAGTGTTAATAAGGCCGAGGCTCTTGAAACCTTTTTGGCCGCGGGTAATCATATGGCTGTTTTAAAAGAAACTGTTTTCAATGTCTGCGGAAAAAATCATAAATTATTGGTTTGTGAAAATAAAATATTCAAAAACAGTCGAGATGATATATTTAAAGGTTTTAAGAATAAAATGAGCGAATTGTCAAACGAATAAATTTATGATTTGCATTTTGTGAATCGGAGAGGGTAGATTATGAAAGCAAGAATTCCGGGTGCCGCACAGGGCGGAAATATGATGCAGAAACTTCAAAAAATGCAGGAGGATGTCGAAAAAGTTCAGGAAGAGGTGGAAAATACTGAGTTTTCCTCCTCCGTTGGCGGAGGCGCGGTTGAAGTAATACTAAACGGCCGGCACGAGGCTGTTTCAATATCTTTAAAATCTGAAATAGTGGATCCGGATGATATTGAAATGCTGCAGGATTTACTTATTGCGGCATTTAATGAGGGTGTTCGCAAGGCCACAGAGGCAATGGAAAAAGGGATTGAACAGGCCAAGGGCGGTCTTTCTATTCCGGGTCTTATGTAATAAAGTATGTCACAAAATGTCGCACCTCTTGCAAAACTTATAGAACAGTTTGAACGAATGCCGGGCATAGGGCACAAAAGTGCCCAACGTCTTGCTTTTTATATTCTTAATATGGATAAGAATGAAGCGAAATCTTTTACCGAAACCATTATTCAAGCACATGAAAAAATCCGCCGCTGTAATATTTGCTGTGACTTAACGGATGATGAATTGTGCTATATTTGCAAAAATTATGCCCGTGATAAAAGCATTATCTGCGTTGTTGAGGATTCAAGAGATGTTGCAGCTATTGAAAGAACACATGAATTTAATGGTATTTATCATGTTCTTCACGGGGTAATATCCCCAATGAACAATATAGGACCAGAGGATATAACGTTAAAATCCCTTATATCCCGCCTTGGTTCTGATGAAGTAAAAGAAGTAATTATGGCAACAAATCCAACCGTTGAAGGGGAAGCCACCGCCATGTATATTTCACGGCTGATAAAACCTTTAGGTTTAATTGTTACTCGTCTTGCATATGGTGTTCCTGTTGGAGCAGATCTTGAATATGCAGATGAAATTACTCTTTCACGAGCTTTGGAAGGCAGAAGAACTATATAAAATTCTATTGTTTTACACATTTTTTTTATTTTTAACACTGTTTTTTCCACAATTTCAACTTCTGTTTTTTCTTATATGTTGAAACATAGTTTTTTTCAACATTTAAATTTTTCATAATTTTTGATCAAACCGTTGACCTATAAACCTTTCATAATTTTTCCATAGTTTAAACACCCTCTACTACTACTACTATAATTATTAATGATATATATGTTATTTTAAGGAGGATTTAGTAATGAAATTTTATTGTGAAACTGAATTGCTATCACAAGCGTGTCAAAATGTTCAAAGGGCAGTTTCAACAAAAACATCCATACCTGCGGTTGAGTGTATTTATATAAAAGCACAAAACGGGGAACTTATATTGACAGGATATGATTTGGAATTCGGTATTTATACCTCAATAAAGGCAAAAGTTGAAGAAGCCGGAGGTATTCTTATAAATGCAAAAATTTTATGTGATATAATGAAAAAAATACCTGGACAATTTGTAAATATAGAAGCCGATGAAAGGCAGCTTGCAAGAATTACCAGTGATGAAGCAAAATATTCAATTATGGGAATATCTGCAAGTGAATATCCGGAACTTCCTTCAGTAACAGGCGGTTTTCCGATAAACCTTCCTCAAAGGTTGTTAAAAGAAATGGTAAGACAAACTATTTTTGCGGCAGCTGTAAATGATAATAAAATTGTTCATACTGGAATTAAAATTGAAATTGATGAAAGAATAATAAAATTAATTGCTGTTGACGGTTTCAGACTTGCCATACGAAAAGAGGCAATAAATTATGAGGGAGATTCAATATCTTTTGTTGTTCCGGCAAAAACACTTGCCGAGGTTGTAAAACTTATAACAGATGATGATGCAATTATTTCAATTGGTGTAGGAAAAAGGCATATTGTTTTTGAAATAAATGGATACAGTGTTGTATCCAGATTGCTGGAAGGCGACTTCTTAAATTATAAGACTGCCATACCGACAAACAGCACTACAACGGTGAAGGTAAACACGCGGATGTTTATTGAAAGTATAGAAAGAACCTCTCTGATTATCTCGGATAAAATAACAAGTCCGATAAGATGTCTCTTTAATGAGAACAATATAAAAGTATCAAGTTCAACAGCAGTTGGGACAGCAAACGATAAAATCAATGCAATTATAACGGGAGATACTGTTGAAATCGGCTTTAATAACCGGTTTTTATTGGAAGCACTGAGAGTCGCTGACACCGATGAGGTAAAAATAGAATTGAACGGAGCAGTTTCCCCAATTCTTATATTACCGCCTGAAAACGATAATTTCACCTTCCTCGTTTTACCGGTCAGACTAAAGGCTGAATGACCTTTAGTCAGACTAAAAGCGGAATGAATTTTAGTTTGACTAAAGGTTGAATACGTTTTATTCCGACTAAATCGGAATAGAGTTTTGTCAAGTTGTAAGGGAAATGATTTTAACTGTTCTCAAAGTTAAATATTTTTTAATATAAATTAATTCGCAAATGACGAGGATTAAAGAAACGGGGAAACAGTTAATAATGAAAATTAAAATAAAAGCTAATATTAAAGAAAAACAAAAAAAAATTATTAATATTAACACCGATTTTATAAGGCTTGACGCATTTCTTAAATTATGCGATTTGGTACAAAGCGGCGGGCATGCTAAGATTGTTATTCAGAACGGAGAAGTATGGGTAAATAAAGAGATTTGTCTGCAAAGAGGAAGAAAACTTCATGTCGGGGACGAGGCAGAATTTAATAATATTATTTGTGTGATTGGGAAAAATGAAAATTGAAAGACATCAAATACAAAAATACAGGAATATTGAAAAATTAGAATTTGAACCTGCCGAAGGAATCAATATTATTTACGGTGAAAACGGACAGGGAAAAACAAACATCATCGAAAGCATTTGGCTTTTTACGGGTTGCCAAAGCTTCCGTACACATAAGTGCAGTGATCTTATAAAAAAAGAGGAACAAACTGCGCGTATTGAAATTGATTTTAGTACAAACATCAGAGAACAAAATGCGCAGATGATCATTGATACAAAAAGACAGGTTAAGCTGAACGGTATTTGGCAGGAAACCCCTCGTAAAATGCTTGGGGAGTTTCAGGCCGTTGTTTTTTCTCCGGCAGTTTTGTCAATTATTAAAGACGGGCCTTCTGAAAAACGCCGATTTATAGATATTGCTTTAAGCCTGTTGAAACCGAATTATGCGTGCCTGATTTCAAGATATATTAAGGCAATGGCGCAGCGAAACGCTTTGTTAAGGCAACTTTCTGAAAAAGGCGGAGACGAACAGCTTTTAGCAACTTGGGACGAAGAGCTTTCGCGCATCGGCGCAAAAATTTTATGTTACAGACTTAAATATGTTGATCAGTTGTCCGTTGCAGCGGCAGAAATTTACTCCGGTATTTCCGCTGGAAGAGAGATTCTTACAATAACATATGTACAAAGCTTTAAATCTGACGGAAAAACCGAAAATGATTTAAAAGATGCGATGCTTGCTTCTCTTGAAAAAAACAGAAAAACTGATATCCGAAGGCAGGTCACTTCAGCCGGTCCGCATAAAGACGACTTAGCAATAGATATTAACGGACTCTGTGCGAGAAGTTTCGGCTCTCAAGGTCAGCAACGTACTTGTGCGTTAGCATTAAAACTGGGGGAAGCGAGCATATTAAAAGAAAGCAGCGGCGAGCAGCCGATAGCGCTGCTTGACGATGTAATGAGTGAGCTCGATTGCGGCCGGCAAAACTATCTAATGAAGTATTTGGATAATTGGCAGGTGTTTATTACCTGTTGCGATCCATCAATTTTAAGCAGTGTTAATACCGGAAAAATCTTTGAAGTTCATGCAGGTAAAATCAAGCAGATTTGAATGAGGTTAAGGAATAACATCTGGCTGAAAGGGTGATATTTAATGTACTTGCATTTAGGACAGGATACAGTAGTGACTTTTGACGAAATTGTAGGTATTTTTGATCTGGACACATCGACGGTTTCTAAAACAACAAGAGACTACCTTAAAAAAGCCGAGCAATCAGGAGCAGTGGTTAATGTCAGCACGGAACTGCCAAAATCTTTCATTGTTTGCAGGGAACCTCGGGGAAAGACGATTGTATATATTTCACAGATATCATCCTCAACGCTTCTGAAAAGAACCGGATATATAAAAGGGTTGGCGAACATATAAAAATAACGGAGCAGGCTTTCGCTTGCTCCGTTTAAATAATTTCTCAGCGCTTATTCCGGTTTGGTCCAGTCAAGCGTATAGGTAACGGTACTTTCGTATCTGAGTGAAAGCGGAACGTTGCCCATATCTTTTAAAGTGCCTGTGCCGGTAACCGAGGAAACCGCATCGGCAAACAATTTATAGGTAACGGAAAGAACTTGGTCGTTCGCTCTGTCCACACTGCAAAGGATATAGCAGCCGGTGAAAACCAAATCAAGCTTATCAACAGTTATATAAGAGTTTGCCTTTTCAAACTCTTTTAAGATAGAAGCTTTGTCAACAAGGTCAAAAGCTTTTCCGAGAGAGCTGCTTAAAGGAGCAGCGTCCTTTTCATCCTTAAAACGGATGGTGATTTCATATGTTTTTATTGCCTCAAGGCAACTTGCATATCTTACATCGTTTTCAGATAGGCGGCTGCTCCAAGCCTGCCCTTTTATCGGGAATATTTTGGTAAGATCGTCGCCGTATTTCGCACTGTCGGCATCGGTGTTGAGCATATACTTTTTAATGGTCGGGATTACCGCTTTAAGGCTTTCATTTTCGCATACAATGTTGGAGATATTCTTTTTTACTTCGGGTTTAACTGCCGGCTTGCCGGTTTTTACGGCATCCATTACCGTATTGAAATATAAAATTGCGGCTTTGCTTCCGGCTGGCTGCGGAGTTTTGCTGATTACGGGAGGCTCAGTTGTCGCAACCGTTGTTTCATCGGTCGTTCCGCTGCAGGCAGCCAGTGAGAGGATGAGGGAAAGCGCCATAACCGCAGATAAAAGCTTCATGATTTTTTTCTTCATAAAATAAATTTCTCCCTTCATTCGAAAAGCGTCCAGTACGTATAAATGTTGTTTTATTCAGCCGCTCGCAAGATAAGTTATCTAAAATTATATCACAATTATTTAAAACATAACAGTTAAATTACAGAAAAATCTGCAAAAAATCAATAACTTGCTTTCAAACCCTGTTCATCGTAAAGGAAAGCGGCTTCTACCAATATGTTCAGGCCAGCTTCTACACTTTTCGGTTCCAGAATTGCTTCCGTATCAAGGCGTGTGTGATAATAGCGTGCAGGTGCAGGATCCATTGCGGCAAGAGTAGCGGCCGGAATACCGGCTTGCGTAACTGCGGCGGCATCCGATGCCCCCAAGGTAACGGTCTTATAGGGCAGGTCCATACCTGCGGTTAAAGCGGCTTGTTTCAGCAGCGCACAGACCCGTGGGTCGTTTTTAACGGTTCCGGAAAGGTCGCGGTTATAAATTGCCATAAAGTCAAAATCTTTAAGCGTATCTGTGCCGCAAAATATGGTTTCTGTCTTCATGCATTCTTGATCATGTTTCATGCAATATGCTTTTGCTCCGCGAAGCCCCGCTTCCTCAGAACCTGTTACTAAAATACGAACTTCCGTATTTTCAAAACGAATGTCGTTATCCTGCATAAACTTTGCAACCGCTACAGAGGTAACAGCGCCAGTCAGGTTGTCATTGGCGCCCATAACCGTTCTTTTTCTGTTTTTAAAAAAAGAAGCTGCAACATAGACCGGTATCCATGCGAGGAGAATATAGCCGAAAATCTTTAATACAGAGCCTTCCACCGGTGCAATCGCATACCCTTTTACGATTGCGGAGACAGAGAAGACCAGGCTGAGAATAAAACCGGTTACGCCGAGACCCATAATGCTTATTAAAAGTTTCGGACCTCCGAGATAGGAGAAGGTCCATTCGTTCGAGGAATCCATATGTCCGGAAAAAATAATGCGCTGTTTCAATTCGCCTGACGGTGACCGGATTCCTACAACGTTATTTGAGAGTTTCTTTTTAAACAGCGGATCAAGGGGCTGTTTATATAGGATAAACTCCCCGACAACAAAAAAAAGCGACGCTAAAGTAATAATAAGAGTAATTAGACTGAATCCGAAAAAATAAAAAATTGAAGCCGCTGTTTGCATCAGACAGCACAGTGGAATCCAGCCTAAAAAAGCGTTTGGATGAACAGGAAATTCCTCCATGAAGACCGTATCGCAAAAACATTTAAGTTCGCCGCAAATATACTCCTGCGCCTTTTTCTCATTTTCGCTGCCGGGTTCGCGGGGCCCGATGTTTTTGCAGATGCTCTTGATTGTTCTGACAGAATAGTTTGAGCTTTCTCTCAGTTTAGAAGGGTAGTTTTTTACGCTTTGGTTGGCTTTCACGGTAATCACTCCTAATATTAATATTTATGTTGGATTGACTTTAAACAAAAAAAATACTAAAATTATGTCTGCCGGAAAAAACGGGTTAAAAGAGGATAAAAGGTGACAGAGATATGAAAGTAAAAGTATTATTTGTGGCAGTGATTGCCGTTATTATTATATTAAGCATTGCGGTTTACGGTAAAATCTCCGGAAAAGGCAATAAAGAAACAGCAGATATCAAAGACATAACAAGTGCGGCGGCGATTTCGGTAAACGAAACAGATAGCACTGAACCCGCAATAACCGTGGCGGAAGATCAAACCTTAACAACAAAAAAAATATCGGCAACAACCGTTAACAGAAGCTCAAATTCAAGTGTAGCCACTACGGAGAAGACATCGGCAACCGCTTCTTCCGATACGGATGATTATAAGTATGCTTATGCGGGATTAAACCCAAAACCCGCTGTAATTGACAGTAATAATTGGAACCTTCTGCTTGTTAACAGAAATTACATACTGCCGGAGAATTTTTCCGTTGACCTGGCAAACGCGGCGCCGGGGTATGACAAAAAGCTCGATTCAAGAGTGGCACAACATTATACTGATATGTTTAACGCCGCGAAGACGGATGGAATTAAGCTTGTGCCGCTTTCGGGAAACAGAAGAATATCCACGCAAAAAACAAACTTTGAAAATAAAATCAACTATTATATAAACCAAGGTTATGACAAAACGACCGCAACACAAAAGGCTGCACAAATAATATTGCCTCCCGGCTGCAGCGAGCATAATGCAGGTTTGGCTATGGATATTTGCAGCCTCGAAACAAGTTTTGAAAAAACCAATGAATACAAATGGCTTGTTGAAAACGCTGCCGACTATGGATTCATTCTGCGTTACCCAAAAGAGAAACAGGCGGTAACCGAGATCACCTACGAACCTTGGCATTGGCGTTATGTAGGCGTTGAAACCGCAAAGGCGGTGAACGCAAAAGGACAATGTCTTGAAGAATATTTATCGGTAAATTAATAAGGCGCTTTGTATAATTGAAGATTTCTTGAAGATAACGGTGACCAGGCCTTAACTGCCGGCAATTGCGTTATCTTCTTTTTCGTCGCATCCTTCACCCTCAACAACGTTTTCTCCTTTTAGAACAGCTTTAAGTGTTTTGATTATGATAATAATGTCATAATGCACAGACATATTTTCAACATATTCGATGTCGTACTTAACCTTTTCTTCATGAGTGATATTATCTCTTCCGCTCACCTGCGCTAAACCTGTCATGCCCGGGCGAACTTTATAAACACCTGCTTCGGTTCTCAGTTCGTGAATTCCTATTTCTTCGGGGATAAGCGGTCTCGGACCTATAAAACTCATAGATCCTTCCAAAATATTAAACAACTGTAAAAGTTCGTCAATACTGGAGCGGCGGATAAAACGACCGCTGCGCGTTACACATTCGTGAAATTCCTTGAGATCCCTGGTAGCGGCGTTTCGGGTGCCTTTTTTCATGGTGCGGAACTTTCTGATTTTAAATATCTTGCCATCCTTGCCTATTCTGTCTTGTCTGAAAACCACAGGAAATCCGTCATCTAAAAATATTACCGCGCTAATTAGTAACATAAACGGAAAAAATAAAAGAATAGCAAATGCGCTGAAGATGATATCAAAAAAGCGTTTCATTTTTTCACCTCAAATATTTGCGAATTTGAATTAGGGATTTAAACGTTTTAAATGCAAAAAAATAAATAATTTAAGCGGCAACAATTAGGTTTTACCTCCCCAGAATATATAATCGGTTGCCAAGAGCGCGCGGACAGGAGCCCCTTCAAGTCCGCTGAGTTTAACGGGAGGGGCAATTAAATAATAATTTCCGGGGTCAACTCCACTCAAATCAAGTCCTTCAAGAACAGCTACGCCCCTGCTTAGGAAGGCCTTATGCGGTTTAATTTGATTACCCTTATAGCCGATAGAATTCGCGTCGGTGCCTATAAGCTTAATTCCGAGCGCTACAGCCTCGTCGGCAGCACTGTCCATAAAAACAGCATTACCATTGCCCTTAATAAGCAGTCTCTCGCATCCGCGGGGGAAGTGCTTATTGACGAATTCGCCGGTTATAATACCTTCTCGGACCTCAATAACCGTGCAAGGGCCGATATAGGCACCCAAATGCAACTGGTCTATGCTTGCCGCTTCATCAATAAAATGGAGAGGGGCATCCGCATGGGTTCCGGTATGAACACAGGCATAAACGGCGGAGAGGTTACAGTCATCCCCCCGCTTAATCTCTTGGATATGTTCAACGGAGGTCTCCGGATCCCCTGGGTAGACGGGAGCCGAAAGCAGATCTCTTGAAATGTCAATATAATCCATTGCAACCCCACCAAACTATATTCGCCGGAAACTATATATTTAAATGCTCCAAGGATTCCATTTTAAGATATGCGTTTATAAAACCATCCAAGGCTCCGTCCATTACGGCATTGATATTGCCGACTTCAAAGCTTGTACGGTGATCTTTAACCATCGTATAGGGCATAAAGACATACGAGCGGATTTGACTGCCCCAGCCAATTTCCATCTGGACTCCCTTGATATCTTCAATCTTGTCAAGATGCTCTCTTTCCTTAATTTCTAAAAGTTTGGATTTAAGCATCCGCAACGCAACTTCCCTGTTTTGATGTTGGCTTCGTTCCACCTGACAGGACGTGACAATCCCTGTTGGGATATGGGTTAAGCGTACAGCGGAGGAGGTTTTATTGACCTTCTGGCCGCCTGCTCCGCTTGCCCGGTAGACATCCATCTTTAAATCTTCGGGACTTATCTCAATTTCAATGGTATCGTCAATTTCGGGCATTACCTCAAGCGAAGCAAAAGAGGTGTGTCTGCGCCCGGAAGCGTCAAAAGGAGAAATTCTTACTAAACGGTGAACCCCGCCTTCGCTTTTTAAAAATCCGTATGCATTGACACCTTCAATTAAAAGCACAGCCGATTTAAGCCCCGCCTCGTCCCCGTCCAAAAAGTCCAGCATACTTGACTTGAATTTATGCATATCACTCCAGTGGATATACATACGGACAAGCATAGAAACCCAATCTTGGGCCTCTGTTCCGCCGGCGCCTGCATGAAATGTTAAAATCGCATTTTTGCCGTCGTATTCGCCGGAGAGCAAGGTGCTGAGTGTTTGGCTATCAAGCTCAACGATAACGGCCTCAACATTGCGCTTGCAGTCAGGCAGAAGGTCCAAGTCGCCTTCTTCGTCGGAAAGCTCTATCATCATGAGTGCATCATCAAATTCACCACTAAGCTTTTCAAAGGAAGCAACACGGTTTTTCAGCATACTTATGCGCTGCAAAATCTTTTGCGAGTTGCCTAAATCGCTCCAAAAATCCTCAGCTGCGGTCTTTTCTTCAAGCAGTAAAATCTCTTTATGCATTTGATCAAGACCAAGTGCCTCTTTTAAATGGGACAATTTATCCCGGTATTCCAACAGTTCCAATTTCAGTTCTTCGAATTGAATCATATAAAACCCCTGTTATTCTATGTGTATACAGCAATGCATTTTATCAGATAATAGTATATATAAAAAACGGTGTAATGTAAAGCATTTTTCAACACGCACTTTTCACAGAATGAACGATGGTACATCATATTTTAATCACTGTGCCGTTTGACACACCCTGTCCGGTATGATATTATATTTTAATTAAGCAGTCTCAAATTATTTGAAAGGGTGTCTTTATTATGTATGCGGATATGGTCAACACCATAGAATTTGTTTCGAAATATGATCCGGCAGTCGGAGAGGCGATGCAGAAGGAACTTGAACGCCAAAGGCGCAACATTGAATTGATTGCATCGGAAAATATTGTCAGCCCTGCTGTTTTGGCCGCTATGGGTACAGTTCTGACCAATAAATATGCGGAAGGTTATCCCGGAAAACGTTATTATGGCGGATGCGAATGTGTTGACATCGTGGAGAGCATTGCCATCGAGAGGGCAAAAGCGATATTCGGCGCGGAATTTGCAAATGTTCAGGCTCATTCGGGCGCGCAGGCAAATATGGCTGTGTACTCTGCGCTTTTAGAACCCGGCGATATTGTCATGGGGATGAATCTTGCTCATGGCGGGCATCTGTCCCACGGTTCACCGGTCAATATGAGCGGAAAACTTTATAAATTCATGCCATATGGCGTAAATGACAAAGGGTTTATCGATTATGACGAAATGGAGATGCTTGCATTTGAAGTAAAACCCAAGCTCATCGTAGCCGGTGCTTCGGCTTATCCCCGGATTATTGATTTTGCGAGAATCGGCAAGATAGCTAAATCGGTTGGTGCGTTGTATATGGTAGATATGGCACACATAGCCGGGCTTGTAGCAGCCGGGCTTCATCCGTCGCCTGTTCCCTATGCCGATGTTGTAACAACCACTACACATAAAACCTTAAGAGGCCCCAGAGGAGGGCTGATTTTATGCAAAGCGGAGCTGGGACCGGCCATCAACAAATCAATTTTCCCCGGCAATCAGGGCGGACCTCTTATGCACATTATCGCCTCAAAGGCGGTTTGCTTCGGCGAGGCGTTAAAGCCGGAGTTTAAGGATTATCAGATCAAGGTTCTTTCAAACTGTAAAGCTCTCGCCAATGGGCTGATGAACAGAGGCGTCGACCTTGTTTCCGAAGGTACAGACAATCACCTTATGCTTGTCGATCTCCGTTCTTTGAACATTACAGGCAAGGAACTTGAGCACCGTTTGGATGAGGTATATATCACGGCTAACAAAAATGCCATTCCGAACGACCCGCAGTCGCCGTTTGTGACAAGCGGTGTAAGACTCGGAACCGCTGCTGTTACATCAAGGGGTTTTGACGAAGATGATATGGAAAAGATTGCCGGATTCATTTATCTTGCGGCAACTGACTTTGATAACAGCGCCGAAATAATCCGAAACGGCGTCAATGAAATTTGTGACAGATATCCTTTATACGAATAGAAAAGTTAAATATATAAGGGGCTGTATCAAAAGTAAGCCCGAAAAATGATAAAAAAGAAGCAGGGGTATG
>CAZVJW010000019.1:0-67083 GCA_964627535.1 uncultured Eubacteriales bacterium | reverse complement strand
CCCGCAATTTCGCCCCAGCGTTTAGAAGTGGAATTTAACTTTGCAATTTACGATTAATATTTTAATTTACTATTTTGTAACTACAGGTTTATTTTTTGTTTCGTTTGTACTATAATAAAATATAAATTACTTTCGGTTTGAGAGGGTGAATATATTGATTGAAATTGATGATCTCTTGAAAAATATTAAGAGAATTCATTTTATTGGTATAGGCGGCGCAGGTATGTGCCCGCTTGCCGAAATTCTGCACAGCGAAGGTTTTGTTATATCAGGTTCAGATAATAACGAAAGCGAGAATCTCGAACGTATGCGTGCTCTCGGGATACCGGTTTATATGGGGCAAAGAGCGGAAAACATTTTAAATTCGGAAATGATTGTTTATACTGCCGCACTTTTAAAAGACAACCCCGAGTTGTGCGCGGCAAAAGATTCAGGCATCCCCACATTTGAAAGATCAAAGCTTTTTGGTTCAATAACCCGCCGCTACAATAATTGCGTTTGTGTGAGCGGAACACACGGGAAAACTACCGTAACTTCAATGATTACGCAGATAATGATAGAGTCCGGGCTATCTCCCACAGCTGTTATAGGAGGCAAATTACCGCTGACAGGAACAAACGGAATTGTCGGGGATAGTGAAAACATGATTTGCGAGGCCTGTGAATTTGTGGATACTTTTCTTGATCTTTCACCCGATGTTGCTATAATTCTGAATATAGACGCCGACCATCTTGATTATTTTAAAACGATTGATAACCTTATTTTGTCATTTACCAAGTTTGCATCAATGGCAACACGAGCTCTGATTTATAACGGCGATGATAATAATACGTTGAAAGCAATTTCCGGCATCAGCGGTAAAAAGGTCATCACTTTCGGGTTTAGTGAAAGCAATGATTATCATGCAAAGAACATTATATTGGATCAGGCTTACCCTAATTTTGATGTTGTATATAAAGGTGTAACTCTTGGCAACGTTCGGCTATCTGTTCCCGGGAACCACAATATTGCAAACGCTCTTGCCGCTATTGCCACCTCAATGGATTCCGGGGCTTCATTTATAAAATGCGCTGAAGTACTTAAAGAGTTCAGAGGAGCCGGGAGACGATTTGAAATTCTTGGGAAGTATAAAGGCATAACCATCGCAGATGATTATGCGCATCACCCAAAGGAGCTTCAGGTTACCCTTGAAGCAGCAATGCTTATGGGTTATAAAAGAGTCTGGGCAGTATTTCAACCCTTTACCTTTTCCAGAACTTCAATGCTTCTGCAGGAATTCGCCGACGCATTGAATATCGCAGATAAGGTCGTCATGACAGAGGTTATGGGTTCACGCGAAGTTAACACCTATCATATATATACAGCCAATCTTGCCGATAAAATTCCCGGTAGCGTTTGGTTCAATACTTTTGATGAAGTTGCACAACATATTGTTAATAATGCCGGCGATGGAGATTTGGTGATAACGCTTGGTTGCGGAGATATATATAAAGCTGCAAAAATAATGATTAACAAACTTCAGAGCTAAGTTATATTTAAGAATCCGGGATGGCTTAAGCCGTCCCTTTTTTTGTTTCATACTTTTTACTTTATTTTTCATTATTTTATCCACTCTGAAAGACTCGATTATTTTTTGAAGCGTTTTGTTATATGTAAAATCATCAAGTGTACATGTTTTCAAATATTCCATCGTTTTATCGGGAAATTTTACAAAACAAACCGATAGCGCCCAGGCAACTGACATTTTTGCATAATAACCATCATGCTTTATCCTGCTAAATGTTTCAAGCAAATAATCAATATATTCTTCATCAATGTAGTAACTCATCAGCATGACAGCAGTAAAACGAACCTCGAATTCATTAGGTGAAAATAAATATTTTTTTAATAATACAAGCATTTCCGGTTTATATTTTCGGGTAATATGAAGACTCGCACAAAAACAATCACAAGTTCCCCAGTTATCAATTTTCCCGATATAGTTCTCAATCAAGACAATTATTTCCTTAATATCTGCTTTAGCATAACCTATAACCATACCCTGCAGAATAATTTCTTCAAAGGTATCATTTCGTGCAGACTCTAAAAAACCGTGCCAATTCCCTCCGGATATTTGTTTTGCTATTTTTTTGAGAATGGGTATACGCAAACCCATAACATGTTTTGCATCCGGATTAAGTTTTTCTACAAATACGGCATATTCTTCTTGAGCCAGAGAGTTTAAGTATTCGCAAAATTCGGCATATTCTGTTTCGCTCCATATCTTGATATTCAAGTCCATTCTTTTCACCCCATAGTTATGTTGTAATAATATCTATTTTAAAGGATCAAATATAAAATATCAAACATGTTTTTGTAATTGAAAATGCAAGCGTGTTATGTTAGACTTGAAATATTATAATACTATGGGGGTAAATATATGAAATATACCATTAACCGCACAAACCACAGCGATTTTGAATTCTATGAGATAAATAAAAGACCGGGAAGAGCATACTTTATTCCCTACGGTTCAAAAGAGTCTCTCAAAAACACACCGGTATCATCGGAGCGTTTTTCATCAGATATTGTCAAAGTGCTTTCCGGAGAATGGGATTTCAAATACTATCCCAAAAAATCAAACCTGCCCGAAATATTTGACACTGACAGTGAAAGCTTTGATAAAATCACCGTTCCCTCGACATGGCAGCGAATTGGCTACGAGCCTCCCGTTTACCTTAATTGCCCTTATGAATTTGATACTAAGCCTCCGAAACTTCCCAAGGAATTTTCCGCAGGCATTTACCGGAAGCAATTCTCCGTAAACTCACTTGACAGTATTTACATTTTAAGTTTTCTCGGCGTTATCCCCTGCATCGACCTTTATATAAACGGAGAGTTCACCGGTTACAGCGAAGGCGCTCACAATACGGCGGAATTTGATATATCAAAGTATATTCATGAAGGTGAAAACGAACTGCTTGCGGTTGTTCATAAGTGGTCAACAGGAACATTTCTTGAATGCCAGGACATGTTCAGAGAAAACGGCATATTCAGAGATGTTCTGCTTTATGAAATGCCAAAGACTTTTATTAACGATTATTTCCTTGAAACATCAAAAAATGATAATTGCTGGAGCATAAACGCTCAAATCGCATTATGCGGCGATTTAGCAGATTACAACATTAAAATAGAAATTTATGACAACGGTAAAGTTATCGCCTCAAACAGCACTCCTGCGTCTGAATTGACAAGTATTAAGTTTAATGATTTGCCGGTTGAAGAATGGAATGCCGAGATCCCAAAAATATATGAAACTTTTATTGTTCTTAACAGAGGTGATTTTGAAATTGAAGCGGTCAGGAATTTCACGGGGTTTAAACAGATAAAAATCCTCAAGAATGTGTTCACTTTTAACGACGCAAAAATCAAGATTAAAGGCGTTAATCACCATGACACACACTATAAGAACGGTTACGTAATGTCTTTTGCCGATTTGGAAAAAGATATAAAATTAATGAAATCGCTGAATGTAAACGGGGTACGCACCTCTCACTACCCACCGGATGCAAATTTGCTTACTCTCTGTGACCTTTATGGGCTTTATGTTATTGATGAGGCCGATATTGAAACACATGGCTGCGGAAGTTTCCCCCATTTCAGGATAAATATGATCAGCAATAATGTTAAATGGATACCCCGCTATGTTGACCGAGTCAGCCGTATGTATTACCGTGACAGAAATCATACCTGTATAACAATGTGGTCCTTGGGCAATGAGGCAGGCGGATATAAATGTCAGGACGCTTGTTATGAGTTTTTACATGATATTTGTCCTGAAATTCCTGTTCATTATGAAGGCGTTATCCGCACACCGAGGCATTCATACGATGTTGTTTCCGAGATGTATACAAGTACCGGTGATTTAATAGCGGTTCGTGACGGTATTAGGGGTAAAAAGTATAAAAATAAACCCTTCTATTTATGTGAATACTGCCACGCAATGGGTGTTGGTCCGGGCTGTTTAGAGGAATACTGGGATATTTTTTACTCTGCGGATATTTTCATGGGCGGCTGTATCTGGGAATGGGCTGACCATGCTGTTTACCATGACGAAGGCAAATTGAAGTATACCTACGGCGGAGACCATGGAGAAATCAAACATGACGGCAATTTCTGCGTTGACGGGCTTGTGTATCCGGACAGAACGCCGCATACCGGCGCGCTTGAAATGAAAGCAGTTTACAGACCTGTCAAAGCTAAACTAACCGAACGGGGTAGTTTTGTTTTCAAAAACACAAATCGATTTCGAAATGCCGATTATATTACAGTAAAATGGGTTTTGCTGCAAAACGGCATAAAAACAGATGCCGGCAGCTTCGGTCTTGATATTTTGCCATGCGGTGAGCAAGAAATCAAACTTGATCTTAATTTAACCATGAATTGTGATTTACATATCAATTTCATCTATCTCAATGAATTTGAACAAGAACTGGCAAAAGAGCAAGTGTTATTACAGGAAGCAACTGCTGATGAAAATGATATTGAGAGAGGAAATAATTTAGATGTCAAAGAAGATGCTGGTTTACTTAGCATAAAATTTGATAATGGGTTTGCGGTATTCAATAAAGCAACAGGTAATTTAGAATGCTATAATGTGAATGAAAAAGAAATGCTGAATCAAAATCCGGTTACATCAAAAGGATTTTTACCGAACATTTTCAGAGCACTTCTTGATAATGATAACAGAAGAAAAAGCAATTGGCTAAAGTTATGTTATAACAATTATAATATCCGACTTGAAAATTTTGATTTTGAGGATAAGGTTGGTTGTGAAGTTGTTAAAACCAAGTTCATGATCTATAATTCAAAAACCGATCTTTTCAGCGTTGATTTGGTGTATTTAATAAAACCGGCCGGCTCTATTAAAGTAACAGCGAGATTAGAACCTCAGAAAACAATCTTCTTGGAAACCGATTTGCCAAGGTTCGGCGTGATACTTGAAATGCCGAGAAACTTTGATCATATAGAGTACTTTGGTTTGGGTGAATTGGAAAATCTTTGTGATTTCAAGGCGCAGGCAACTGTTGGTATTTATAAAAATGAAGTCGACAGGATGCACGAACCGTACATTAAACCACAGGACAACGGCAATCATACACAGGTGCGATGGTTAAAAATAACCGATAACGACGGTGCCGGAATCATGTTTTGTTGCAGCAAGAAAAAATTCAGCTTCAATATACATAATTATACACAAAAGCTTTTACAAGAAGCAAAACATCAGGAAGATCTTTATAACCAAAATACAACCGTGTTAAGCATCGACGGGTTTTTACGTGGTGCCGGAACAGCAAGCTGCGGACCGGACACACTTCCTGAATATACTTTTGATGCAAAAGACGGTTTAGAGTTTGAATTTATTATGATGCCTGTCATTTAATCCGATTTGAAAATTCATCACCCCCGGAAGTATTAGCTTTCGGGGGTGAATCGTATTTATTCTAAATATTAAACTGCGGTAAGTACGCCTTGTGCGCCTGCTTCATTTCTTCAAAGCATTTAGACGCTTTGTCCCAGTCACCTACCAATGGATGAATCAAAAGAGCATTCATCGCATCTTCATCCAAACCTGTCATTCCGGCCTTAACCGCATACTTCTCATATTCCTTTACAACCCTCATCAGACCGATTATGTGACGATTGTCAATACTCTCTACCTCTACCGCCGCAGCCCCGTCCTTGCCCACTACAGCCGCGATTTCGACGACATCATCCTTATTCATAAATGGAAGTGTATTGCCGTTTTTAATATTTACAACATTTATTGTTTTCTTATCATTTGCAATTGCGTCAATAAGAGAAACGGCAGCTAATGAGTATTTATGGCCTCCTCTTTTGTCAAGCAGCGCGGGTTTTACCGTAAGGCTTTCATCAGAGTACATTTCCAATAGCTGTTCCTCAATCTCCATACATACCTGAGCTCTGCTCTTTTCTTCTGTCCGTAGGTGTTCAAGCTTTGCCTCTCGGCCATAATAATACTGCAGATACGATGAAGGTATTGCCTTAATTGCAGAAAGACATTCCATAGAGAACCCGTCGTCAACAATATTTTCCATCACCTTAGCCGAAAATCCTTCAGCCATCATTTTGGGCAAAATATTCACTCCGTCTTTTTTTACCGAAGTTATCCAGCTTAAATGGTTAAGTCCCAAATAAGTTATTTCGCTGTCTTCTCCGCTGATCTCACGGGTGTCGTCCAGCATATTAATCGGGACATTGCAAAGCCCAATATTTTTCACTTTAGTATTGTTTTGAATAAACTCACTGATAATCCCCGATGGGTTTGTAAAGTTGATTAACCAGGCTTTCGGGCAAATTGCCTCAATTCTTTCGCAGATATTTTTCATTGCGGGTATAGTTCTAAGGGCTTTAAAAAAGCCGCCGATTCCGGTTGTTTCCTGTCCGATCAGTCCATATTTTATGGGTATAGTTTCGTCAAGATGACGGGCCGGCAGTTTACCTACACGAATCTGAGTTACAATAAAATCAACACCCAGCAATGCAGCGTCAAGATTATCTGTGATTAATATTCTGCAATCAATTCCTGCATTTTTTAGCATACGAACACATAGATTGCCGACAATGGTTCTCTTTCGCTCATCAATATCCATAAATGAAATGCTTTTAAGCTTTAATGAGTCTTGCACCTTAATAAATCCGTCAATTAATTCGGGGCAGTATGTGCTGCCCGATCCTATAACGGCAACACTTATTTCTTTCAATATAAACATCTCCAGTTATTTTATTTGAATTTTGCAAATATTATTTGCTATCTGTAATTTTGAAATATCCAATTAATACAACCGATAACAGGAGGTTGGTTAAGCTTGATAAATTTGTATTCACGGTTGCTTTTCTCACCCACCTTACTCTTTAACATATCAATATAAAAATCAGACGGCAGTTTCGTATGAATTGAGCCTGAAAGAACTACTTCGATATAGTCTCCGGTGAAATTTAGTTGGTTTGCATGCGCGGTAATAAGTTCCGCACCTCTGGATGCCATTTTTTCAACATATCCAAGAACCGGCTTATCGCCCGCATTGACAGCCTCAAAAAACATGTCGATCAGGCTTCTTATATAATTTTCAGCGTCATCGCTTTCAAGCTTGGCAAGAGTCCCAATAAACTGTTCCCTGCTTTCAATATTAAACTCTTCATAAAACATTTTTGTCATTGCCGTTTTCTCAAGACCAAGATATACTTCATCATAAATAAGCTTAAATGAGTTTATCGCTATCCAGTGCCCATTACCGATATCGCCGGAAAAATCTCCGAGCCCTGCAAGCTGCAACATTTTCCCTGTTGAGTCAATAGCATTGCAGCATGTGCCCGTACCGCAATTATAGCCGATGGCGGCACCGGTTATGGAACCGGCCTTTACGACAATAAAACCATCGTTAAAAATCTCAAAATTTTCCAATCCGAACGCTTTTAATTTGCAGCACATGATTTCATATTGAAACGGATGATCAATTCCGGCAAGCCCCATAAGTGCAAATTTAACATCTTTGAGCGTTATCCCGGCCTTGGATACAAGACTGTTCAGGCCTTCCCAAATAATCTCGGATGCTTCGTCAAAAGCTCTTTCATAGTTTTCATGATTACTCCCGGCAGTCTTTATTGTAGCGACCATTTTTTTGTTATCATCAAAAAGAGCATATTCTGTTTTTGTTCCACCGCCATCAACGCCTATATAGTAATTCACCAGTTCTCCTCCAAAATCATTTATTCAAAGTAATCGTTGCAGACCTCTTCGAGGCAATATTTTCCCCTGCGGTAAGGTTCTCTGTCAATCCACATTCCGTTTGTGAAGTCAGGAATCGGGACCGGCATACTGCCCATTGCGATTGATTGTTCCGAAAGGCATGTTATTGCCATCCATGCCGCCGTATCATAAACATCTATTGGTGACTTAACATCATTTATTGCGCTCTCGGCAAATGCCGACAAGACCAAATAATCCATTCCGCCATGCCCTCCGGCATGTATACCGTCCTTTGCGTATTGTCTCCATAGCGGATGCTCATATTTATTTCTATATGGTTCAAAAGGCTCCCAATCGTGATTTGGGCTGCTTTCCTGAAGATATATCTGTTCCTTATCTTCCATCCAAATACCTTGCGTTCCTTGAATCCTGCAATTTCGTGAATATGGCCTTGGCAACGTGCAGTCATGAATAAGTAATATTGTTTCTCCATGGGCACATTTTATCATTGTTGTAACTATATCGCCCTGCTCGAAATTATAATCGGTAAGATCATAACCTTTTGGTAAATAATCCAATATGCCTTCATGCAATCCACGAGTTTTGCTTGCCATTGAGGTAAGCGTTAAAAAGCGGTTGCCTCTGTTGATGTCTAAAAGTTTCGAAAGCGGACCAAGCTGGTGTGTCGGATATAAATCCCCGTTGCGGTTCATAAAATTATATAGCCTGCCATGACGATTCTCTCTGCCATAAGTTATCTCGTCGCGAAGATCATGTTGATATCCGCCCTGAACATGAATAATTTCACCAAAAAGCCCCAGTCTCTTCATATTGAACAACGCCAACTCATTTCTGTCATAGCAGCAGTTTTCAAGAATCATGCAGAACTTACCGGTTTCCTCGGAAGCGCGAACCATCTGCCAACACTCCTCTGTTGAGGCGGCACCGCCAACTTCAAAAGCGACATGTTTACCCGCACGCATAGAGTCGATGGCAATTCTACTGTGGGTAATCCATGTTGTACAACATAGAATTGCAGAAATATCCTTTCTCGCGAGAAGCTCCTTATAATCAAGGTACATATCCGGCGTATTTCCGGCTTTTTCCTGTACTATTTTAATGCCGTTTTGTGCTCTATCTTCATATTTATCGCATACTGCGGTTACCTTTACCCCTTCAACAGAAAGTAATTCAGCGAGCATCCCGCTCCCCCGTCCGCTTATACCAATCACACCGAAATTTGTTTGCTTACCGCTCATTATTTTCCTCCAAATATTATGTTCTTTAACAACGCTTACTAACAAATATTATACAAAGACAGCACCAAAAAGGCAAGATAATAAAGCTCAGTTCTCTTAAATTTCTAAGTGGAATTTTTAAGTAAATAACGAATAAATCACGTTTTTCTAAATATATAAATCTATCGCTTGAATATTTTCCTGAATCGATGTTGCCATTTAAATATATATAAGCTAACTATTTTGGTTAAAGCATAATCATATAAAATAAATGAAATTGTACCCAGACCAAGCAAAATCGGTATCGCAAAAGCTCCAAAGCTGTCCAGTTCATCAATTGTCACACCCATAAATTTCATCATCAAAAAATATGAAACACTTATTGTTCCGTCAAAAATTATAAGTTTAAATACCCATTCCGGTACTTTTTTTAGTTTGTTTTCCAAGAATGACTTAAGGATAGGATAGTATCCAAAAAATGCAGCATATATTACAGCCACTTCCTTATTCGGAAGAATTAGCAGGGCAAGAATACTGACAGATAAATAGACTCCCAATGCCCATTTTTTGTTAATCTCAATAATAATAGGAATAAGCAATACAGCCGCAGCAGCAGGTAAAGCATAAGTTAAAAACGGTACAACCGAAACCATAAACATGATTGATATGGAAAGAGCGGCAATAATGCCGCCCAGTGCAGTTTTTGAACTCTGCCTCAATTTCAACACTCCCAAAGTCAATTTCAACAACAGGGAATTAAGTCGTCGCCAAAGCACTCACAGCAGCAGTCTGTGCAAAGCAATCCCGTACAAATATCGCATCCGCTGCATCCGCCGTTACTACTATTTTCTGTTCTGAAGCCACCGCTTCTTGATTTATTGATACTGTTGAGCGCAGCACTGTATTCGCTGTTGTTCGGGTCCATATTACATGCTGTCTGATAATTTTTAATCGCTTCCTCCAGCCAGCCGCGTCTGCTATGAACAGTGCCTTTTAAATAATACCATTCGGCATTTCTGATTCCCGGTGGAATACCATCCAGCAGTGTTTCAGCATCATCGACTCTTCCGTTTTGAATCGTTGTTCTTATATCGTTATACTCAGAGCGCGGCGGTCGGTTATATTGATAGTTTTGTTCTTCTTTATGTTGGGTATTATCTGAGCCGAAATTGCTTCCGCGGTTCATTATTATTGAATCATAAGCGTCGTCTATTTCCTGCATTTTTTTCTGTGCTATTCCGGAAAGTGGACCGGTGCTGTAATTGTCTTCATTATACTTACGCGCAAGCTCTTTATATGCTTGCTTAATCTGGTCATCATTTGCGTTTTCCTGAATTCCAAGTACTTCATATGGATTTTTCACGGCCACACCTCCCATCCGAATTTAAAACTGTTTCTGTAACATGTGCAAGACCTTCATAAAGAATATTCACCAAAACCGGTTTGAACCGATATATATCTAGAAGTTCAAAGGCAAGGATAGCTTCCCCTGCTGTTGTACTGAGAACCTGCCGTGAATATTCACCAAACATAATATTATTATCATATTCCACATACAAATCTTTAAGCGGGTTGAAATTATTGTTTTTTATATCATCTACCAAATCATCAACAGCATCAATGATGTATACCCAGCGTCCGATTAAATAACCCAAACGCTTAAGCACCGCGATTTTCTGCTCATCATTTTCGCCGATTGTAAGGATTGCCGACAATGCCTTTGCAGTCGGGTCAGCTGCTGTATCAATTCCGCAGTTCTTATTTGATTCAACTGCTTTCTGTTCTTTCATTGCAAGAGATACCGTTCTCTCTACTTCCGGTAAACGGATCTTTGCCTTCTTGTGAATAAGCGCAATAAACGGGAACAACAAATACATCATCAATCTTTTCAAAATTCCACCGTCATTTATATTATCCTTAACCTTATAATAGGACATAATAACAGCGGTGTCAGCGCAGAAATTCAAGTCTTTATTTTTACCATTACAAGTTTTGCACCTAATAAGAGGGTTGTAGTGGCAGCGGCTGTTTTTAAAGGACGGGCAGTCGGATGAAACCGACATTTTTAAAAGAAGGAGAAAGGTAAAATCATAGCTTAAAAACAATTGAGCAAAAGGAGAATAGCTTCTACCCAACCTTTTACATAAAGAGCAGTATACACCTTTATATATCTCATAATCCTTTATCTTGAGTTCAGGTTTATAAGCTTTTATATAACCAAGCAAAGACTCTCCTCCATAATCTATATAGATATATTTTATATTATATATTGATCAAATAAATTAACATATTGTAAATTTTTACTAATTTGTATATCTGATTTTATCTATTGTTTTTATAAGACTTGTTAAAAAACAGCACGGGTAGTATACTTTGTAATAGTATAAATTAATCAGATTGACGAATTCTGATCTGAATAATGTGTTTTAAATAGTTTTCTTGAAAGGGCACGGTAAACAATGGCTGACTTTTTGCTTGAAATGCACGCGCATACTTCCGAAGTAAGTCCATGCGCGTTTGTTACCGCCGATAAAGTTGTTGAAGTATATATAGCCGAAAGGTATAACGGAATTGTTATCACGAACCATATGTGTAAGCATACATTTAAAAATATTCCCCATTTAACATGGAAAGAAAAGGTAGATTACTTCTTACAAGGGTACCGGTTAGCAAAAGATTGTTCTGGTAAAGATTTTTCGGTGATGCTCGGTATGGAGATTTGTTTTTCAAACGAATCAAATGATTATCTTGTTTATGGACTTAATGAAGATTTCTTATATAATAATGATGGTATAATTGAAATGGGTTTGAAAAATTTCAAGGAACTTGCAGAAAAAAACGGACTGCTCGTATTTCAGGCTCACCCATTCAGAAAAGGAATGCGCATAACTGATCATCATCTTCTTGACGGAATTGAAGTATATAACGGAAACTCAAGCCACAATTCCAGCAATGATATCGCAATGGCATGGGCTAGTAAATTTTCTTTGAAAATAATTTCCGGTTCAGATTTTCATTGTTTCTTCGGAATGCATCCCGGCGGTATATATTTTTCTGAGAGAATAACTACAAACGCAGAGCTCATGCAAGCTCTGCGTAAAAATGAATATAAACTAAGGTAACAAAGATAATCAATTAAGGTTTTGTATTTAATTTCTCCGCTGCTTTATCCTCAAAATAGGATGAGTTTGCGGGAATCACAAATTTAATTCCCTTTTCAACAATTTCGAATATACATTCATTACCAAAACTCTTTTCGCCGTCACAATTTATCGCTGCGATTTCATCGCTGTGTATGCTGATTTTTTTGCCGCGAACGAACTTTGTGATATCCCAATCCAAGTGCTGCCCCGCTTTATATTTGTTAACCAAACCTAACAACTTTATACGGCTCATATTCTTATTTACTATAATAAAATCAAGTAAACCGTCATCCGGTATTGCAAGAGGAGCAGCTTTAAACCCTCCGCCATACCAACGCGAATTACCGGCGACACAAAATAGCGTGTTTTGAGTAAATGGTTCGCCGTCGTCAATTGTTATTGTAAATATATTGTTTAATTTTTTCATAAAGCAGTAAAGCATTGAGGCGACATAAGCACTTTCGCCCTTCATAAAGGGCAGCTTTTTAAAGCTTGACTGTTTCGCATTTATTTCAGCGTCAAAACCCATTGAACACTGGTTAATCGCAACTATATCGCCGCACTTTATGATGTCAAGATCAGTTGCAGTACCTTTTACCTGGGCGTCAATATCCAAAAACTGTTCTTTTGTACCAAAAAGCCGGATGAAGTCGTTGCCGGATCCGAGAGGAATAACAGCTACTTCTACATTTGGGAAACCAAACGCGCCGTTAACCACCTCATAAAGAGTTCCATCGCCGCCGCAGGCGTAAAATCGAATATGCTCGCCGGTTTTCGCAATGTCACGCACGAAATCAATCGCTTCATAAGCAGAAGACGTAACGTGGATCAAAAAGTCTAAAGATTTATCTCCGCAATACTTTTCGATTTTTGGCTTCAGTTCGCAAGCCGGTTTTCCTTTGCCCGCAGCAGGATTAATAATAAAAACATGCTTCATTCCTTAACCTCCTATTTAAAATACATAAATACCTGGCATTTAATCATCCCGTTATAAAGCTTACGCCTTTTATCGGCTTTTCTCCCGAATGAATCCTCAAAAGTTTCCGATGGACTTATAATGCTATATGACCAGCCCTTTTTTTGAGCAAATAAATTACCCATCTCTTGATAAATCATTTCTGATTGCCCGGCATCAAGCATTCTTTCCCCGTAAGGAGGATTGCAAATTAGAGTTCCTTTATCAGTTTTTGCTTTAAAATCGCTCAACGCCGAGACACTAAAGCTTATTTTATCTGAAACACCTGCGCGTTTAGCATTTATTTCCGCAAGTTCAATCGATTTTTCGTCAATATCCGAGCCATAAGCATAAAAATCATCAATATTGCGCACCAAAGATTTCGCACGCTCCCGTTCAACAGCCCACACATTTTCATCAATTGCATCCCACCTCTCGGCGGAAAAATTGCGATTCAAACCCGGGGCAATATTTTTAGCGAGCATAACTCCCTCAATCAGTATTGTTCCCGACCCGCACATAGGGTCATAAAGCTTGTTATATGGCCTAAGTTTTGAAATACAACAAAGAGCGGCAGCAAGTGTTTCTTTAATTGGAGCTGTGTTTGCATCAATCCTATATCCTCTTTTGTGTAAACCAACTCCGGATGTATCAAGAAGAAGACTGACTTTATTTTTAAACACAGAAAATTGAATTTGATATGTTGGTCCTGTTTCGTCAAACCATTCCTGCATGTATTTTTGCTTTAACCGTTCAACAACAGCTTTTTTTATGATAGATTGACAATCGCTAACACTAAACAGCTCCGAATTTATTGAATAACCCTTAACCGGGAATGAATCCCTCTGTCCAATCCAGTTTTCCCATGGCAGCGCTTTCGTTCCCTCAAATAATTCATCAAAGCTAAATGCATTGAAACTGCCAATCAACACTTGAACCCTTTCTGAGTAGCGGGAGTTTATGTTTGCTCTTGCAAGTATATATTCATCTCCGCTAAATAGAACTCTGCCGTTTTCAGCAATAACATTTTCGGCTCCAAACTCACGAAGTTCATTGGCAATCAAAGCCTCGAGTCCGAGCAGACAGGGAACAACAAGGTTAATTTTCATTTATTGAATGACCTTTCTTTATCTTACCGGGGGCAGACAAATACAGTCTGCCCCCGGTAAGCAAACTATTCAATATCAGGTTCAAGTACGCCGTACCCGCCATCCTTACGCACATAGACAACATTGACTTTTTCAGTAGCTGAGTTTAAAAACATATAAAACTGATGACCAACCATATTCATTTGAAGAATTGCCTCATCAACATCCTGTGGTTTGAGCGAAACCGTTTTCGTGCGCACTATATCAAAATCAATTTCTTCAGCCACTGATTCCAAACCGATCATTTCGCTGAAAGCGCTTGTGTGAAGTTTCTTTTCCAACTTGGTTTTATTCTTGCGAATTTGCCGTATCAATGATTCAAGACAAGCATCAAATGCATCATCCAAGTTTTCCGCATTTTCTTCTGACCTGAAAATCATTCCATTTTTATAAACGGTGATCTCGACAATTTGAGTTGTCTTTTCAACAGTAGCTGTAACTTTCACTTCGGCATTTTCTCCGAACAGACGTTCAATTTTTGATAGTTTTCTTTCGACCCTCTCTTTAAATGATTCTCTGGGTGAGCATTTACGTCCGATAATGGTGATTTTCACAATGTCATCCCCTTATATATATTGAATCCCAAAAGCGGTTTCACTAATTGGAATTACAGTTATATTATAGCATATACGTACAAATATTGGAAGCCCGTATGCTATGTTTCTAATTTTATTTACATTTATTTAAAAGTTTGTAAATATGATAAAGAAAATATTTTATATTAATACAGAAACATGCCTTGTTACATGGCAGCCAACATTTACTGCAACAGGCAATCCGGCAATATGTGTAGGTGCCGCCTCAATTGCAACGGAAAGGGCAGTTGTTTTGCCTCCAAAGCCCTGCGGGCCAATATTAAGAAGATTTATACGTTCGAGTATCTCTCTCTCCATTTCATTGTAGAACCTATCCTCATTTTTATATGAAACAGGCCGGCATAGCGCTTTTTTGGCCAGAAGCGCACAATGTTCAAAATCGCCTCCAATTCCTATACCGAGCACTATCGGAGGACATGGGTTGCTGCCTGCTGTTCGTGTTGTATGCAAGACAAATTCTATTATATCTTCTTTACTTGCTGAAGGATTAAACATTTTAATCTTGCTCATATTTTCGCTGCCAAATCCCTTTGGCGCAACGGTTAAGCAAACTCTGTCTCCATCAACAATTCTTATATGAATAACTGCGGGAGTGTTATCTCCGGTATTTATACGTCTTAGAGGATCCGCAACAATTGAGCAGCGCAATTTTCCTTCAATATATCCTCTGCTAACCCCTTTGTTAATTGCCGTCTCAAAGTTACCGCCTGAAAAATGGACTTCCTGTCCGACATCGGCAAAAACGACAACCAAACCGGTATCTTGACAAACAGGGATTTTCAACTCCTTTGCAGCTTTAAGATTGTTAATCAGGTTAGTCATAATGCTTCGAGGCAGTTTTTCAATCTCGTTTTTCTTACTGGATTCAATACAGCATTTTAAATCATCCGGTAACCGGCTGTTTGATTCAATACACATATCTCTTATAACATCTTCAATTGTTTTTACATTAATCTCACGCATATTAATAAACACAACCCACACGATCAAGTATTTAAACATTAATATTCAGATCCTGATTGACAACAACATTCCCTCCGGCAATTACCATATCAGGCTTCGCCTGCAACGTTAAAGGGTCAGTATTAAAAAGCACCATATCCGCATCTTTACCCACCTGAATTGAACCAACACGGTCAGCAATCCCACAAAGCTCTGCCGGATTTATTGTTATCGCCTTAAGAGCTTCATAATAATCCATGCCTTCACGCACAGCAAGACCGGCGCATATAGGAAGGTATTGTATCGGGATAACGGGATGATCGGTAATAATCGCTGTTTTGATTCCGGATTTACTCAATATCCCCGGTGTTGCAGGTGTGGAGCCTCTCAATTCAGGTTTACTGCGGTCAGCTAAAAGAGGCCCACTCATAGCAGATATTCCTTTGTTTGAAATTTCATTGGCAATTAAGTGACCTTGCGTACAGTGAACTATTGAATATTTAAATCCAAACTCCGATGCAAGACGAATAGCTGTAAAAATATCATCTGCTCTATGTGCATGTATATGCGCCGGAAGATTCTGTTCAAAAATCAACGCAAGCGCTTCAAATTTTAAGTCAAAATCATTCTTCTCACTATTGCGTTTAGAAATATACTCTTTTGTTTTTTTCAATTGCTCGCGAATTATTGCCGCGGTTGCCATTCTTGTACTGGGTGCGGCCTTTTTTTCGTTATATGCGCTTTTCGGATTTTCTCCCAAAGCAAATTTTATTGCCACAGGTGCTTTAATAATCATGTCATCTATACATCTGCCGTAAGTTTTCACAGCTGCAATTTGCCCCGCAATTGGATTGGCACTTCCAGGGCCTGTTGCAACAGTTGTTATACCTGCATATAATGCTTCGGTGAAACAAATATCTAAAGCGTTGACAGCATCAATCGCGCGAAGATGAGGAGTGCATGGATCTGTGATTTCATTACAGTCGTCGCCTTCAAAACCTAATGAATCCTCACAAATTCCGATATGTGTATGTGCATCAATAAAACCCGGAAAAAGCATAGCACCGTCAGCATCATAAGCTTCTCCGTCTGAAATATTCTCCATTGAATCAACAGTAATAATTGCTTTATCAAATTCGACAAAGCCGTTTTCAATTATTGCCCCTGCCATTGTGTATATTTTCGCATTTTTAATTATCATAGTTTTTCTCCGATACCCATTAATCGTATTCATGATTAATTCTATAAACAAAAGGGGCGGACAGAATTGTCCGCCCAAATAGCTCCATTTGAAAACAAAACAGACGCAGATATTATTGCTTTCCGCCTCTTCGTGAATATCCACCACCGTGCTTTGCTTCTGTAGAGTGTTTAAGATCAGTCATTTTTTCTTCGCTGACTTGCTTGAATTTAGCAATCATATCCTCAAACGATTGACTATCGCCAGACTGTGCAGCCTTTGATCCTTGCCAAACGTTGCCATTTTGGCGTTTTGGCGGCATATTTTTCGTTCTTTGTTGTTGTTTTGGCACTTGTCCCGGTTCCATCGCCTTTTTTATGGAAAGACTGATTTTGCCGTCATCGCCAACGCTTAATACTTTTACTTTTACTTCCTGATTAATGACAAGATGATCCTTAATATCACTAACATAGCTACCCGCCACTTCAGAAATATGAACCATTCCGGTTTTCCCGTCTTCAAGTTCAACAAAAGCACCGAAATTAGTCAGACCTGTAATTTTGCCGTCTAATATTGCTCCTACCTCAACCTGCATAAAAAGAATTAGCCTCCTTAATTATTTCCCACCGAAACGTCGTAATAAACTCTTTCCCCAGGTAAAACGAAACCACTATCAATACGTGCAATACGTTTAAAATACTCGGCGTCATTTTCAGATTCAAGGATTCTGTTTAATTCTGCATTTTCAAATTCCTGTGCCTCATATTTTCCATGAATAACAGCTATGTTCTGTTGTTGTTCATCAATTTTACCATGTAAATCAAACCAAGAAATAACAAAATAGCAAACCACTACGAAAAATATCGAAGTAAGAATGTAACTGTTCTTTCTGTTTTTATTTACTGATAAAAGCATTTTAAAGTTAACCTCTTTAAAATTTATATTTATCATACTAATTTTAATTGATTATACATCATATTCAACAGACTTTTCAAGCTATTTTTATAATATTTTAATATTTATTTTAAATTTATTTATGTTTTGTTTATTCGCCAATAAAATATTACAAGTTTTTATTACGAGCATATTAATTTATTGAATATATTCATTTCAAAATTAATTCATATTACTTTATACATAAGTGATGCAGAATCTTTTGTGGCGAATTCAGATATACTTAATACCTGTATTTTAACTTTATTCGAGCCTGTTGCAATCTCAATAACATCGTTTACTTTAACCTCATATGATGCTCTCGCAACTTTTCCGTTAACCAAAGCATACCTTGCGTCACAGACTTCGTTTGCAATTGTTCTGCGTTTAATTATTCTTGAAACCTTTAAGTATTTATCCAATCTCATAGGTAGACCTCTTTATATTTTCAGGGGCACAACTTTGTGTGCCCCTGAAATGATTAACAATTAAAATTTAAATATAGCGATAAAATGTTATTTATTTACGTTATCCTTTAAATCCTTGCCTGCTTTAAATGCCGGTGATTTTGATGCGGCTATTTCTATAGCAGCGCCTGTCTTGGGATTGCGGCCTTGCTTTGCGGCACGCTCACGAACTTCGAAAGTACCAAAACCTATAAGCTGAACTTTGTCACCTTTTGCAAGAGCTTCCCCAATGCATTCAAAAACCGCTTTAACCGCTTTTGCTGATTCTTTTTTCTCAATGCCTTTTGCTTCTACTGCTGCGATGAGATCTGCCTTATTCATTTTTTTTCCTCCATTTAATTTATTTATGAAATACCCAAAAAAAGTATATCATCTTTTATTATGTTTTGCAATATCCCAGAGCAAATTTAATTTTTCTATTCCGGCGGTTTGTAGATCGATTTTTTCGTCTTCAGCCAGTTGCTCAACTATAGTAAAGCGTTCAACAAATTTATCTGTAGCCGATGTAAGTGCTTCCTCAGGATCGTGTCCGATAAAACGCGAAACATTAACAACCGAAAACAACACATCTCCCAACTCATCCAAGGATTCATCGGCATTATTACCGCTGATTGCTTTTCTTAATTCAAGAATTTCCTCATCAAGCTTATCTAATGCTCCTGAAATATCCGGCCAGTCAAAACCGCATGCCGAAGCCTTGCATTGAATTTTTGTGCTTCTCATCAATGAAGGTAATTCCCTTGGAACAGACAGCATTGTTTGGCTTCTTGTGGTTTGTCCCTTCGATTTTCTTTTAATCTCATCCCAGTTGATTAAGACTTCCGAAACACCGGAAACACTAATACCGCCAAAAACATGCGGATGCCTTTCAATAAGTTTCTTGCACACACCATCAGCCACATCATCAATGTTGAAATTATTTTTTTCCGTTTCCATCTGTGTGTGAAAAACAATTTGCATCAGCAGATCTCCAAGTTCTTCACATAACATAGAATTATCTTGTTTGTTTATTGCCTCAATTACTTCATAGGTTTCTTCAATTAAATTTTTTTTAATGCTTTCATGAGTTTGTTCGGCATCCCACGGACAGCCACCCGGTTTTCTCAAGCAATATAAAATATTAACCAAATCATTGAAATCGTAACTCAGTTTAAATTTAAAATCATTAATCATTTTATCTCCAAAAATCATTTTATCTCCAAAATAAATTAAATATATATTAACCTATCAATCAATATTTTTCAAACAATTTTTAAATATTTATTTACTATTTGACAAATTGGATATTTCAATTCGAATTGTTTCAAGTTCCGTCGTTGCTTTTTCGATTTCATTTTTAAGTTCAGTTTTCTTATTACTATCCTCGATATTACCGTTTAAAATCGAAAAATAATATTTGCCAAGTTCCTCATAAAGGTTTTCAATCTTGTTTTCAAATTCAATAGCAGTAAGTTTTTTCTTTGAAATTATTATAATTTCCTCCGTACGTTTTCCGACACTTTTTCCGACAGTTTTTGCAGTAGAAACCGCATCATCAAAAAAGCTCATCTATTTTACCCTCCATTCAATAATATTAATGCCATTTTATTCACTATTATGAAATTAACAATGACTAATTATAGCATAATTATTAACCGGTGACAATGTATCATCCAAATCTTTGATAAAACTCTAAAATTCCCGATTTTCTTGAAACGATCTCAGCAAAACGGCTGTTATATTCATAAGGATATTTGAAATTAAATATCCTTTCTATATGGCTACCTTCCGATTGCTTAAGTTTTGTTACGGCACCTGCTCCAACAGACAATACTGTCTGGCATTCCTCCATCATAAAGACATTATAAATCCCTTCAAATCCCGGTTTACACCAGCCAACATTTTCCAAGTTTCCCAACGAGCGGCTTTGTCTATACATATAATACGGTTGATATCCTCTGCTTAACAATTTTTCTTGTGCTGACAGCAGCATTTTCGATGCTATCTCACCTTCAAAGATATAGTTACCTTGTGTTACAAGCGATGATGAACGTTTTAACGCAAGTGTATGAAGCGTTATATTTTCCGGTTCCAAATCAAGTGTAGTATCCAAAGTTTTTATGAAACTCTCAAGAGTATCCTCCGGCAGTCCGGCAATCAGGTCCATATTAATACTCTCAAATTTCAATAAACGCGCAAGTTTGTATGCATCCAGGACACATTGAGCAGAATGGTTTCTTCCAACCGCTTTTAGAACAGAATCATTAAAGCTTTGCGGGTTTATACTGATACGTGATACGTCGTTTTTCTTAAGAACAAATAGTTTTTCAGGCGTAATTGTGTCCGGACGTCCGGCTTCCACTGTATATTCATCCACATGTGATAAATCGAAGTTATCTTTTACCGTTTCACATATTCGAGATAAATCAGATTCATTAAGCGTTGTCGGAGTGCCTCCGCCGAAATAAACCGACTGTAGTTTGAGTCCTAATTTGTTAACCGTTTCCCCAGTTACTTTAATTTCCTTACATAAATTATCCACATAACCCGGTAATAATTTTTTTGCATTTGTTCCGGTTATTGAATGCGATACGAATGAGCAATAACTGCATCTTGAAGGACAAAATGGAATAGAAACATAAAGGCTGAAATAATCTCGTCTTGCGTTATTTATAATCCGTTCTTCTATTCTCGCAACAGTAATCGCTAGGTTTGTCTTTTCGGCGCTTACCAATAATTTCTCGGTAAAATAACTTTTAGCGCGTTGCTCGCCACATTGTTTAATTAAATTGCTCATCAGTTTTGAGGGACGAACACCTGTCAGAACACCCCAACTAGGCATATAACCTGTTAATTGTGTCATTGCTTCAAAAAGGCACACAGCCATTTGTCTTTCATAATCGTTCGTTAATTCTACATGTTCTGACGGAATGACGCGAACGATTGTTTTATAAATATTTTCAAGTTTAACCTTTACCGTCAATTCAATTTTATTATCAATTGTTTTTAGAATTGTTGTTACTTTTTTTTCATCAATTTCTTCGTTTTCATTTTCGTTTTCTATGTACTTCGTTTTGATCTTTTCATATGGAAAAAATACACGGCAGAGATTTTCCATTTCATAATGAAAATTATGCCCTAATATTTCAAGTATCATACCAAATTCCTCAAATATCTGTTATGCAGCCTTTCTTCATCAAGCGTTGATGTCCTGTTGTGCCCTGCATAAATAATAAAATCACCTTTTAAAGAGGAAATACGCTTTAATGAATCCAGTAATTCAGGCATACTTCCACCGGGAAAATCCGTTCGTCCTACACAATGGTAAAACAATGTATCCACGGTAAATATTTTATGTTCATCATTACATACAAAGCATACACTGCCCTTCGTATGGCCAGGTGTGTGAATAACATTCAGTTTAACTTGTCCAATATCGATGTTCATCCCATCTTCAAGCAACAAATCAGGTTCAAGATATTTTTGCATTCCCGGTCTGATATTGTATGCAAGACTCGCTATCTCATCCTTAAGGCATTCTTCATCACCTTTGTGAATAGCAACTCTTGCTCCGGTATTATTTTTTAGATCATATACTCCGAGTATATGATCTAAGTGGCCGTGAGTAAGCAATATATATTTCACTTTAATTTTTTTATCTGTAAGGAAATCAATAATTTTATCATAAAATTCTCCAGGGTCAATTATAGCTGCGATACTGCTGCTTTCATCGACAATAGCATAACAATTCGAAGAATAGCAGCCAATCGGGAAAATATATTGCTCCATTTTTCACTTCCGTTTCAATCTGAATTATCATATGTTTTTTTTAACCAAATGTCTGTATCAAAAACAATTGTAACAGGTCCATCATTGATTATTTCAACTTTCATGTTAGCTGCAAAAATCCCCGTTTCGACATTATTAATACCATATTCATATAATTTTTCTATAAAATATTTATATAGATGTTCTGCTTGTTTGGGTTCGGCTGATGCTGCAAATGATGGTCTGTTACCCTTTTTGCAGTCAGCACATAATGTGAACTGTGAAACAACAAGGATGGCACCTTCTGTATCCATTATCGATAAATTCATTTTATCATGTTCGTCACAAAAAATCCTTAACCTTGCTATTTTCCCGGCTAGAAGCTCTGCTTCATATTCTGTATCCCCATTAACAACGCCCAATAAAATCACTAAACCTGAGCCTATACAACCTATTATTTCATCGCATACAGTTACTGATGAATGAGTCACCCTTTGTATGACCGCTTTCATATACTCACTTCCATTATTCGAATTATATACCTGTACGCTCAACTCCGAGAACGCCGTTTATTTTTTCCAGCTTTGTAATTACACTTTTCATATGTTCAACACCGTTTACAGTTATTGTCATTGTAAACGAGCTTCGGCCGTCCTTGGTGTTTCGAGTGTTAATATCATGTATCATAACACGCATGCTAGCAAGCTGACCCGAAATATCGGCAAGCATACCAACTCTGTTAAGACAGGAAATCAATAAAGTTGATTTAAAATCTTCATGGACATTCTTATCCCATGAAGCATTTATCCATCGTTCAGGTTCACTTGAAGTAATAATTGATTTCGGTACATTATTGCAATCTCTCTTATGAATTGAAACACCATGTCCGCGTGTAATAAATCCTACAATTACATCACCGGGCAAAGGATTGCAGCAGCGTGAAAACTTAACAAGACAATTATCAATTCCCTCAACCACAACACCTTCGCTGCTTTTTTGGCGTTTCTTCTCAGGTGTTATTATGACTTCCTGAGCGGTCGTATTTTTAAAAGATTTTATGTAATCATCTTTTATTCGCGGCATTAGTCTGTTGATTGATATTCCGCCATAACCTACTGCTGCATAAAATTCTTCAACCGAATTACAATGCTGACGCTCAGCAATTTTTTTGATGAATTCATGCAAAGCATCATCTGTCAGTCGTATATAATTCCGTTTAAATTCTCTTTCTATATCTAGTCTGCCCTCAACTATGTTTTCATCACGGCGTTCTTTTTTAAACCATGACCTTATTTTATTGCGGGCTTCGCTTGTTTTAACTATCTTCAGCCAATCCCTGCTTGGGCCTTTACCCTGTTGCTGGGATGTAATAATATCAATTATCTCTCCGTTTTTAACTTGATAATCAATAGGTACGATTCTTCCGTCAACCTTCGCACCAACCATTCGGTTACCTATGGCTGAATGGATGGCGTATGCAAAATCGATAACCGTTGCTCCAAACGGCAGATTTATGACATCACCCTTTGGCGTAAACACAAACACTTCCTCCGGTGCCAAATCGCTTTTAATCGTACGAATAATATCTTCAGCATCATCAGAATCTTGCTGACTCTCAATAAGTTGTCTAACCCAAGCTAACTTTTCTTCAAATTTTACATTTCCGTTAATACCAAGTTTGTATTTCCAGTGCGCAGCAATACCGTATTCTGCTGTACGATGCATTTCTTTTGTTCTTATTTGAACCTCAAACGGAATTCCATCCTTACTGATAACCGTCGTGTGAAGCGACTGATACATATTCGGCTTCGGAGTAGATATATAATCTTTAAATCTACCCGGAATCGGGCGGAACATATCGTGGATGATACCAAGGCTGTTATAGCAGTCCATTTCCGTATCAACAATTATTCTGACTGCATAAATATCATAAATTTCATTAAAGTCTCTGTTTTGCATGTACATTTTCCGGTAAATACCGTGAACACTTTTTATTCTGCCGTCAATAATAGCATCAGGCACAATAGTTACTATTCTTTCTTTAATTTTTGACCTGATATCATCCAAAAACTCTTTGCGTGATTGACTTTGAGCCTCAAGAGATTCCTTAATCTCATGATAAGCAACAGGGTCAAGGTAACTTATTGCTAAATCCTCAAGTTCATCCTTAACATTTCGTATACCAAGCCGATGGGCTATCGGAGCATATATCTCAAGTGTTTCAAGTGATTTGTCACGCCGTTTTTGCGGCGGCATGAAGCTTAGCGTACGCATATTGTGAATTTTATCTGCAAGTTTTATAATTATTACTCTGATGTCCTGTGACATTGCGAGAAGCATTTTTCTGATATTTTCAGCTTGTTCCTCTTCTTTCGTTGAAAGAGGAACTTTCCCGAGTTTTGTGACACCATCAACAAGAGAAGCAATCTCATTTCCAAATACAGCTTTGATTTCATCTATCGAAACGCTCGTATCTTCTACCGTGTCATGCAGCAAGGCTGCAACAATAGATGAACAGTCCATCCCCAACTGCGCAAGAATTTGTGCAACAGCTACAGGATGACTGATATACTGTATGCCCGAAAGACGAAGTTGACCGTTATGTGCTTCGCTTGCGAGCAAATAAGCTTTATCAATTATAGCAAGTTCATCACTTTTACAGCTTTTTTTTAAAGTTTCAACGAGCTGGGTATATCCGTCATCCTTACTCTTATAAATGGCCGTAAATTCATCTCCCTTGCATCTGTATTTCTAAACTGTCACAGCAGTCCTTCAATCGTCTTAAAACACATGATTTGTCAAGATTAACTTTATTATCAACCGGATTGAGACAAACCCCGCCATTTTCCAATTTATTAATAAGATTAAATTCAAGAAAAACGTCAAAAACTATCATAATGGCAGTAATTTTCCCGCCATCATCGTTTACGAGCATACATTGTTTTTCTAAATCATGATTTCTTCCGCCTTGATTCTTAAGGTTTCTGTAAATCGCCGAAAATAGATCTCTGTCAGGCAGAGAGCTTTCGTACTGTAATTGTGTTAAACGTTCTCCGCGCTTAAACTGTTCATATACTCTTATTCCTGTCAATATTTTATCTTCATTTAAACCTGCTAAACGCATATCAACAATACGCGTGTTAACAATTATGCTGTCTTTGTAATCACTATTTTCAATGATAACCGCAAGATCAACTATATCATTCGGGTAATATTTAAATTCAGCAGTGATGGCGTTAAATATTATTGCATTAATTATTGAATCACCCTTTGATATTTTTATTCTTGTATGTTTTCCTTCAGAAACCGGTTGCACAGTCTCTATTTTCATTCCAAAAAGTCCAAATATCGGTTGAGGGTTACCTTCGCCATATGGTTCAAACACTTCTAAAACACCGGCAGCATCAGTACTGATTGATTTTGGATTAATTTTTAAATCAATTCTTTGTATGGGGAACGGCATGATAATTCTGCTTGCGTATTCATTGATTGCTTTTCTGAATTCATCAATTCTATCATTCGAAATTTCTAAGCCCGCGGCCAATGGATGCCCGCCAAACCGAATCAAACAATCAGAAACGGAATTAAGCGCATCATAAAGCGAAAAGCCTTCAATGCTTCTTCCGGACCCTTTCGCGGTGGCCTTGTCTCTGGAAATAATTATACAGGGGCGGCCATATTTTTGCACCATTCTCGAAGCAACAATACCAATAACACCGTTATGCAAGTTATATCCATCAGCAACAATTACCCTGTCGAACTTATGAATTGGTAAAAGCTCCAGTTGCTCTTCGACTTTTGCCGTGATTTCTTCTTCAATTTTCCTTCTTAAGATATTCTCGTTATTTATTTCCGTTGCAAGGCTTCCAGACAGTGTTTCATCTTCTGTCAAAAGCAATTCCACCGCTCTGTTCGCCGAACCCATTCTCCCTGCCGCATTAATTCTTGGTGCGAGTATAAAGGCAATACTTGATGAACTTATTTTTTTTTCTCCTACACCCGCAGCTTTCAAAAGAGCTTTAATACCGATTCGTGGGCAGTAATTAATCGCAGCAATCCCCTGCTTGACAATCCGCCTGTTTTCACCGGTTAAAGGAACAATATCACCAATTGTTCCTATTGCAAGAAGATCACCGAATTCCCCCAGCAGTTCCTCCGGTTCACCTTCGTCAAGTGCGCAAATTAGTTTAAATACAACGCCAACACCTGCAAAATCTTTGTATTCACAAATACTATCTTCTCTATGCGGGTCAACAACCGCAATAGCTCTTGGCAGTTTTGTTTTTGGTTTATGATGATCCGTTATAATCAGATCCATACCCATATCGGCAACAAGCTGCGACTCATCAATTGCGCTGACTCCATTATCAACGGTTACAATTAACTGCGCCCCCATATCCTTCAATACACCTACAGACTCTTCACTCAGCCCATAACCTTCTGTTTGACGGTCAGGGATATAGTGGCTGACACATGCGCCTCTCGCTTCTAAATAAGACTTTAACAAAACCGTTGCCGTAACTCCATCCGCATCATAATCGCCGAATATGATAATATGCTCATCATTATCAATTGCTATATTCAATCTGTCTACTGCCTTTTTCATATCCGGTAAATCGAACGGGTTGCTTAAAGCAACCCCTTGATCCATAAAATAATCAGAAATTTCGATTTCATTATTTATACCTCTTGATGCCGCAAGCAGGGCAACAAATGGATTCATGTTGTGATCTTCAGCGATTTGAGCCGCCAAATCTTTATCGCATAATATAATCTGCCATTTTTTACGATTCAAGCAATTCAACCCTTTCAGTTTTTTTATTGTAACATTTTCATTAATAACAATCAAGAAAAAGTTGTTTTAAGATATATTATTATACTATTTTAGAATATATTTATTTTAAATTATATTCATAATAATTGCAATCCGATTTTGATGATGCTATAATTATAAATATTGCTTTTTGTATTTAATCAGCTTATTCTCGGCTTTAAAATGCCGAATATAGAAGGAGAAATATATGACTTACAAAATTGAAAATGAGTATTTAATCGCAGAAATCAATGATTACGGAGCTGAACTTCATTCACTGTTTTCAAAGCAAAGCGGTATTGAATATTTGTGGCAAGGTGATCCGTCAATATGGGATGGTCAATCACCTTTACTTTTCCCGATAATAGGTCAATTATTGGATGGCCGTTTTCTATATGACGAAAAAGAATTTTTTTTGCCAAAGCACGGTTTCGCAAGAAAAAGCCTATTTAATATCCTCAGCATTGATGGAACATGTGTGGTTTTTTCTCTGGTAAGTAATAAAGATACCCTCGCTGTTTATCCTTTCACATTTGAATTGATCGTTGAATTTAAACTTCAGAATAAAGGTATCAGAGTCACTCATAAGGTAATTAATACAGACAACACAGATATATATTTCTCCATCGGCGCTCATCCTGGTTTCAACTGTGAGATGGGTGATTATTTGGAATTTTCCGAAAACGAAATACTTTTTACTGAAAGAATAAACGAAAACGCAATTATTATTGACGAAAGATTCCCACTTCTTGACGATGAAAATATAATTGAAATAACCCCGGATATATTTATAAAAGACGCTTTGTTTTTATCCGGTTATAAATCCGCTCAGATTACACTTAAAAGCCCCCGGCACAGTCGAGAGCTTCGTTTTAATTTTGGACGTGCGCCATTTTTGGGTATTTGGGCAAAGCCTGCGGCGCCTTATGTTTGTATTGAACCTTGGTACGGAATTAATGACAATTATCATAAAAAGAATGACATATCAGAAAAACGCGGAATTCAAAAACTCCGTACTGATGATATATTTGAATTCTCATGGTCTGCCGAAATCTATGAACCCGAAATTTGAGTTAATATGAATTTAAATCATAAACCTATATCCCACACCCCAAACAGTTTCTATGTATTGAGGATTAGCGGAATCGTCCTCAATTTTTTCACGAATTCGATTTATATGCACGGTTACCGTTGAGGTTTCTCCAAAAGCGTCAAGCCCCCAAATTTTATTAAAAAGAGTATCTTTATTAAAGACAGTATTTGGGTTTGAAGCAAGGAAAAGCAAAAGATCAAATTCTTTGTTTGTCAGATTTACTTCAAGTTCATTTATAAAAACCCGTCTGGCTTTATTATCTATTTTCAGATTTCCAATTGATATAAAATCGTGTTCCTTCCCCTCACCTTTAGCCGTTAGACGTTCATATCTGGCAATATGAGCGTGGACTCGCGCAACAAGTTCCGAAGGGCTAAACGGTTTTATGATATAGTCATCAGCGCCAAGCCACAAGCCTTTAATTTTATCAATATCCTCTTTCTTTGCAGAAACAAAAAGAATCGGTATATCGCTTTTTTTTCGAATTCGCCTGCATGTTTCAAAGCCATCGATTCCGGGAAGCATAATATCAAGCAATATCAAAGAATAATTATCATCACTTAAATTATTTATAGCACCGATGCCGTCAGATACCATGTCGGTTTCGTAACCGTTTGCAGACAAATAATCACGTTCAAGCTCTGCAATATTTTTATCATCTTCAACAATCAGGATTTTCTTTTTCATCTTCAGCATCCTTTTTCTCAATTACAGGCAGATCAATGATGATTGCCAAGCCTCCAATTTCACTTTTCTCCGCCCGTACCCTCCCCTGATGCCTTTCGATTATTTGACGTGTAATTGAAAGCCCGAGTCCGCTTCCGCTGCTAATGTTCGTTCGAGATTTATCACTTCGGTAAAAACTATAAAATATTTTTTCCATTTCGCTTTCAGGCACACCCAAACCATTGTCAGCAATAACTACCCGAATATTTAATTCATCTCTATATACCCTGAGTATTACTTCCTGTTCACAGCCTTCGCTCTTACTGTACTTTATACAATTATCAATAATATTTAAAATCGCTCTTCGATACTGTGTCGAATCAATTGAAACAGTTAAAGGGAAAGCTAAGTTGTTTTCATAATTTAATTTGATGTTATTACGGGCAAGTGTTGTTGACAATTCCTCTCTGCAGTCATCAAAAAACGACGAAATATCAACCGCTTCAAAGTAAAACGGTACCTTGTCGAGGTCAAGTTTAGATGACATAGAAAGCTGACTGACAAGCTTGTCCATATCATTTGCTGTATTATAAATTGTTTTCAAATAATGCACTCTTTTTTTCGGTGTATCGGCAACCCCATCTATTAGCCCCGATGCATAACCTTTTATGGATGTCAACGGCGTTCCCAAGTCATGTGAAATACCCGCTATCATTTCAATGCGGTTTTCTTCATACCTCTGCTGTGTTTCAACAGATTGTTTCAATCTTTTTCTCATCTCATCGAAATCAGAACACATCTGTCCGATTTCGTTTTTTGATTCATATCCTATCTCATAATCCAAATTACCGTCTCTGATTTCGTGCGTAGCTGTACGTAGTTTTTCGATTGGTTTTAGTATTGCCTTTGAAGAAATTATTGCAAGAAGACCATTTGTTAATAAAACCACAATAATCGCTATAACAAAAATTGCTACCAGCAATTTGTCACCATAACCAAGCAGATTTTCAGACATCCCGTCGCTTTTTCCTCCGACAACCCCTGTCATGGTTGGATTTGCGACAATTATTCTAAGTGTTTCACCTGTACTGAGCTTTGACAGATTAATTAATACCGTTCCTGAATGGCTTGAATTAATCATTGAGTCTCTGTAAATATCATTGTTTTCATTAACATCAGCAAATATTTCAGCAATATCGTCAAGAGTCGAACCCTGAGTTAAGTATATTGTTTCCTCATCAATCAAAACTGCCATCATCGCGCCCGAGGCATCGATCCCCTTACAAATGTTAAGTATTTGTGTTGATATGAGTGCCTGATTCTCTTTTGTTTGCGTAATAATATTGGGTTTACTACCGGTTTTACTGTTTATCGATGTTGTTAGTTCAAGACTGTTTACAGTAGCTTCAATCGAAATTTGTTTTTCCAGATTGCTGACATTTCGCTGAAGCTGATATACAGAAATAAACCCCAATGAATCGGTAAGATGAGCATCTGGGTTCATACCGTTTACAAAATATACCCAAGCCGGCATAAGAATACTGGTAATTCCCGCCACAATAAGAACCGGAATTATTATCATAAGCATATTCGTAATCAGGAGTTTGCTTCTTACTGACAGGTTTTTAATTTTCTTCATATTAATATTTGTTTTTTACCCTTTCGGTTATTTCATGATTCGTTTCAGAAATCACCCATCATTTCAGCTTATACTTAATATGCGTTTATATAGTCAATTATTCCTTGCACGGTTGCCTCTGCCAGGCTGTTTTGATTTGTGTCATTTTGCAAGGCTTGGCACTCTATCAGATTACTGACAAAGCCATATTCAATCAGAACGGATGGACATGCCTCTACTCTGGTAACTCTAAAAGGATAAAATTGAGTTTTTCTGTCATCAGTAGCATATATCTTGTTGCTGTAGCATGAGAATATTTGTTTGTGAAGCGCATCCGCGAGCGGAAATGACTGGGCATTATAATAATAAGCAGATGTGCCAATTGCACTTGTGCTTTTATCACTTGAATCGCAATGTACACTGATAAAAAGATCTGGTTTCTTTTCATAAACGAGCTTTCGTCTGTTGTCTAAAGAGACATCGGAATCGTCAGAACGGGTCATGAGCACTGTAACACCATTACTCTCAAGCCGTTCTTTGATTTTTCTTGCTAAAATAAGATTAATCTGACCTTCATACATCATTATATCCGGTGTCTTTGAACTGCATGTTGCGCCTTTATCTCCTGTAGCAATTCCGCAATGTCCCGGGTCCAACATGATGGTATAGCCCGAGAGAGATGCTGAAGGTTTATTCTTTATGGAGATTCTCAGACTGTTATCGCTGTTATATCCAATACTATACCCGTAAAATACACCTGCTCTTTTTAAATTGAGCCTTAATGTCACTGTGTTTTCGCCTGCATTTTTTATCCATTCGACGCTGCCGATTACATTGCTTCCCGAAACATTTAAATCACCAACCATATTGCCGGTGTAGTAGAATGTGAAATCAATGCAGTTCCCTGTAAAACTCCAAACACTGAAATCCCTGCTGTCGGTCATATTGATATTCGGATAGACCTGACCTCTGAACAACACACTTACCGGAATTTTCCATGTCATCGCAAGGTTAATATATGTGTCACCGGATGTTGCTGAATTCATTACCTTTATATTATTTGACGGGAGATTATATCCATTTTCAATTACTTTAACCTGATTCCTGTAGACTCTCCTTCCGGATCTTAAATTGTAATACAAAAAACCATCGAAACTTGATTCACCATCGATATAATCAAACATTCCCGAAAGCAAAGGTGTTGAAATGGGCACAGAGTGGTCATTTAACGGTGAAATCGGAAACGTTTCGCAGTTATTCAGTGTTATCTCACACATTCTTGATGTTCCAAGCCCCGAATTAATTCCCGGAGTCAGCAATTCTTCTTGCACAGGATTTGATGTAACAGGCGGTTGTGTTGTTTCATTTTGATTTGTAGTATTTTCATCTGTTCCGCCTGTTGAGGCTGATGTTTCGGTCTGGGCTGCTGTTGTTTCAGTTGTTATAGCAGTAGGTGCTTCGGTTGTTGGCATAGTTGTTTCAAACGGTTTTGCAGCAACCGTAACCTTCGCGCCTGTAAGGGTTTTACTTAATCCATTAAACTTTGCAGTAACATTGATCGCTCCTAAATTCTGTGCGGATGCTTTACCTTCCGGCAAAGTATATTTACCATAATATGTGACAAAATCAGACGAGTTATCGGGAGACTTTTCTTCGTCACCGAAATCAAGCGTATCACTCTGCACCATAGATACAGTATTCTTATTTATTACTGCATTGACTTCAGCATTCCTTAACGCAACAGTAGAAATTTCTATCACGGTTCCTCCAGGCCCCGACATTTCTCCTTTGGGTGAAACGCTCTTCAGAATATCCATCTTATATGTTACATTGTAAATATAACTTTTATCGTTTTGTTTAAAAACGAAAGCATTCTTTCCAACCTTCAAGTCAAATTCAACAGAAAAATCTCCGGCTTCTGTTAAAATGACTGTGTTATTATTGCAGAGCAACGGAAATTCCGGATTGCATCCGCCGGTAAAGCTGATTTTAGATTCGCTCGTCGAAATATCGGTAGTTTTTTGATTGTAAATGACAAATTCTTTTTTTGTTTTTTCAAGAATTAAATTATTGAAATACTTCAGGAACGCCGTACTGCTTCCCTGTTTATCTGATTTTAAACTACTATAAGAACGAACTGCAATTCCTGAACAGCTTCCCATACTTTCGGCAGCCTTAACCTGCGTAATTATTTCGTTTGGATCGCTCCAGCTATCACCGGAAAATAAAAAATCCGCTCTTTGACCATATACGCATTCGCCGCCTGCAGTTATTGCAGCCTTATCAATTTTTGTTAATATATCTGCGTATGGTGATGATTTATCCTTACTTGAAACGGAAGGCTCAACATAAATAAAATCATTAATCCCATTAACAAATATATTACTTGCCAAATACTGAATATCCAAATTCTCGGTGTCAAGTTGTGTACTGAAAATAATATTGCTGTCTGATGCACGGGCAATTACTGATAAATTCGTGATTATTTCTATCATTTTCGTATTTTTTTGTGAAGAAGTCATTTCGGTAAACGATGTTTGAAGTTTTGACAATCCCGACATAAGAATTGCATCAGTATTATATTTTTTGCAAAAGCCTCCAAACGTTTCTTCATTAACAATAAACTCGTTTGAGCCCGAAACATATGAATCTATAGGTAAGCAAACAACAATGAAGAGACCGCTTTTCCGGGTATATTCAAGGCAATAGTTGAAAATCGAAGATCCGTCAATATCATCAGAAAACAAGTTTTGTTCAGCATCGGCAGTGTAGTCAAAAAACACTGTATTGAAGCCTATCGCAGAAATGTCGCTTATCTTCTTTTCAATGTCAGATTTTATTTCCTCAACCGAATCGGATATGTCTGACAGGTAATCAACACCGGCAGTAAGCCAAACGCCTCTTATTTTTGAAGGTTTTGCTGTTTTAACTTTTAAAATAACCTCCGTTTGCTGGACTGTTTGCGTTTCGGAAACCGAAGAAGACTCGTTGTTAACAAGTCCAAATACATTCTTAAAGTTTCCGCTTAGAAATATTCCAAGAACCATTGAACTGCTAAGTATCAACACTGCGGAAACACCCAGTAATATTTTTTGTACTTTTGCCGACATCAAAATTCCTCCGCTAAACCTTTTAAAAATTTAAATAAATAGTTTACAATTAATTCAATTTTGTTTATTCTTATTAGAGGTTATCATCCGAATTGTTATCACTAACCTCAACAATAGACGTAATTTTTCGCACATCCAGCTTATCATAGAATCTTTTAAACCTAACTCCAACCTTAAATGTTTTACCGCAATCCGAACAGTAAAAAACTGCCCGGAAATATTGATTTGAATTTTTCCATTCTGTTTTTTGTTCTGCATCTTTTTTGCAATATTCACAGGAATAGTTTAACTTATTTTTATCAACTAAAGGATTGTTAATATTTGTTATTGCATATGATTTAAATGATAATCGTTCATAGAAGGAATCGTCACATATTTTTGATATTTTTTCAAGATGATCAAAATTATAGCATCTCTTAAAACATTCGGCACTCAGCAGGCTGTCATCAAGCGCACGGTGCGAAGCATAATCCTCATCTTTTATATCAAGCAACTGAGCAGCTGCAGCCAAACCAATTTGTTTTGAAGCAGGAGTCTTATATACATTCTGAAAAAGTCTTTGAAGGTCAGCATAATTTGACAAGAAAGGAATTCTGCCAATACCGCTTAAGTAACGATAATTATCAATAAGCACTCTTATATCTCCATCACCCCATGTTAAAACAACACTTTCATCAGGTCCTATCCAATGGTGAAACTCCGTGAAAGCCTGCGCAAACGGTATTCCTCCATCTATATCTTCATTTGTAATGTTGGTTAACCTTTTTACGCTGCCACGAAGTTTTTTTCCTATTTGCGACCTGATTAAATGAGAAAATGTATCAACAACATTAAGATTTTCATCCAGTTTTACGGCACCGATTTCAATCACTTCATTTATAAAGCCATTAATCTTTCTTCCGTATGTGTTGTTCCACTCCAAGTCCATTACAATGTATTTCATTATAACTTCCCTTACTATTATTTGCCAAGGCAATAATTTATATAATTCAAACTATATTATTATACAGCTTTAATTCGAAAAGCTTTAACGCCATGTCTTGGAACATATGCATAAATGGTGTTTTGCACCGTCTCAACGGTCTTCTCCCAAAGATCAAAAACTTCATACTTTTCTGCAAACGGCAAATCAACATACATTTGGCACACAAGTTCCTGAATGTTTTGCTCAAATACTTTTTCCTCACCGCTCTTATTGAAAAAACATATTGCCAACTCATTATCGTTAAGTGGTTTTAGAAGTGTGTCATGAAATCCGTTTGTTTTTAATCTGCGGCATTGAACGCCCAGCACATCCTGATCAATGCTTATCATATCAATGTTTGAAACAATTTTTAATGTTTCGTTATTATGATCTACCGTTCCGTCTTCTTTGATGAATTTTCTAACATCATTTCCTAAAATCAAAGGAGCTGCCATCATACACCATAATGTGAAATGAGCCATATTCTCATCTGCTGTAAGGTTACCGTTTCCGACTTCAAGCATGTCAGGATCGTTCCAGCCTCCCGGCCCGGCATGTTTATAGAGTAAAACATTGATTTCATAAATCCCTAAAACCGAAGCCCAATAAGGTTTGATATCAGGAGTTGTGCGCCAAAGGTTACCGGCATGACGGCCCCATTTCCACGGGAAATTAAGTCCCCATTCGCAAATTGAATATATTATCGGCTTTTCCGGGTTACCCGTCTTTTGAGCATATGCTTTGGTTGCCTTTATCAGTTCTTGTCCCATGTTTGAATATTGAATGGCGGCGCTGTCCTGTCTTGATGCGACAGGGTTAAATATTTTTATTGTGTTTATCCCGGCAGTCAGATTGATTTTAATTTGGTGTCTTCCTTGCGAGCTGAATGTTCTTGTCGGCGGGATGGTTGAAGAATATTTATCTTTGCCGTTAACAATAATTTCACAATACTTGCTGCTGTTGCTCTTTTTTCTGATACAGAGCGTCAGAATGAACTCACCGTTTTGTTCCACTTCTATATCATTGAATTCGGCTGTTCCTCCGCTTGCGGAAAGCCCGGCAATGTATTCACCTGAATTCAATTTTTCATCCTTCACAATACGAGCTTCTCCGGCCAGCACCGCCTCTTGTGCATAACGTACGATCTCATGATCTGTTCCGCTTTTACTGACTGTTATTTTTTCAATATAAGGCGCGCGCATCGGAATTGGAATATTATGACAAAAATCGTACTTGAAGTATTCAATTCCCCATTCAGCAAAGGTTTCCGCATCAATAGTTTCAAATCCGAGACTTGCAGGGAGATCCTCACAGGTTAACGTACCGTTTGAAGTATAAATTCCCAATTTCATTCCAAGCGTATTAACTTGTTCAACCAATTTTCCGATACCCCGGCTGAAATGCACAAAATCTCCCTGTAGTCTATTGTTATCATCTCTTATTGAGGATTGCCAGCAGTCATCAATATTAAGGAATATATATCCGGCGTCAACAAGTCCGCAAGCCTTCATTGCATCTGCTGTTTCAAGAATTAAATTTTCATCAATACTGTTACTGAATGTATTCCAGCTTGACCATCCCATCGGGGGTGTTATAGCAACCCCGCCGGCATAATTTTCCTCCACAGGCAATGTTAACCTTGTTGACCTCAATGATTTTTTCACAAGACTCAGAGGGTCAATTTTTTTATTTTTGATTGACAAACCTACTGCAGCAGCACCGGCCATCAACGCAGAAGCCACAATCACTTTGAAAGTTTTTACGCCCATTATTAACATCCCCCTCAATAATTAAAAAATTTAAACGCAAATGCTTTATTAATTATACATTAATTTTATTAAAAAATAAAGACATATATTGCTATAATTAATGCTGCTCATAACTATGAAGCGGATGATTGAATTATCATCCGCTTCATATTCATTCAAATTTTAGTCTATACGGGTTGAAATGAGTTGTTTAATTTTAAGAGGTTTTCTTGTAGTAATATTATCAACAGAGAGCGAAAGCATTTTTTCTATATCTCTTTTATTGTTAACTGTCCATACGGATACAAGTAAACCGTTATTATGCATAGCTTCAACCATTCTTTTACTTATACTTTTATATGAACAATTAAGACCGATACAACCAAGCACTAATATTTTATCTGCCAGGGATTGCGAATATTCGGTGCTGTTTTTTAACACCTTATCTATTGATTCATTCAAGTAAGAAGGTATTAACGGGCATTGCGATTTAACTGTATCAACAACATTTTCTTCAACGCCTGTAAAAAACACTCTTTCATTTAAACCGTGCTTAACTGCAAGTTTTTGCACTTCATTAATATTTTTGAAATGTTTAAGATCTAAATTTATTTTAATTTTTTCACTTTCCGCAACGGCAGAAAAAGCTTCATCAAGTAAAACCCCTTCATTCTGTTTTGGTGTTTCGCTGTGAATAATAACAGGTGTGCCGTCCGGGCGTAGTGTTACATCCATTTCAACAACATCCACTCCGGCAATAATCGCCTGCTTAAGCGCTAAAATTGAATTGTCCGGAAGAGACATCGCCCCTGCATGAGCTGTAATGGTAAACCCTTCCCGTATTTTAATAATTTTCGAATCAATCGAAAACATATGTCAATTTCACATCCTTTATGATGATGAACATTAATTAAAATCAAACAACATATTTCTGTTCATGTTTTTTACTGCATTTTCTTGTTACAGTTTAACAAAACAGACAAGACATGTCAAGAATTCACGATAACATCGAAATACATCATATTATACTAATCCCGATTATTAAACCTCTATGAAATCAAGCAAAAACCTTTGACAAATGGGTTTGTGTGCCGAATTTATAGCTATGATTTAAAGAAGGATTAGTTTTACATAATCAAATGCCGTTACTTTTTTCCGTATTCTATTGTAAACGTTAATAAATTATGATATTATAATTAAAATAAACACGGAGGTGTAAAATGCTCTATTTTTGGATTTCCGCTTTGGTGATTCTGATTATTGTTGAAGCAGCAACAACCCAGCTTGTTACTATATGGTTTGCATTCGGAGCTTTTGGAGCTCTTTTAGCCAATTTATTCGATGCACAGGACTGGTTGCAATGGGTAATTTTTATTGCGCTTTCTTTTATAAGCCTGCTTGCAACGCGTCCGCTTGTTAAAAAGTTTACTAAGAAAAAGATACAACCCACAAATGCCGACCGCAACATAGGCGAACAAGCAATAGTCCTTGAGGATATAGACAATACGGCAGGCAAAGGTTCTGTAAATGTGAAAGGTACGACTTGGACAGCCCGTTCACTAAACGGCGAGCATATTGAAAAGGATTCAAGGGTTATTATACGGAAGATTGAAGGCGTAAAGCTTCTGGTTGAAAAGGTATTGTAGCGTCCTCTTTCGAAAAAATATAAAATATAAACAGGAGGTAGAAAAATGGAACCGGTGGTTATTTGGGTTTTAATCGGATTGGCAGTTTTTATTCTATTAGTTATTGTTGCAAATGTTAAAATCGTCCCCCAGTCAAAAGCTTATGTCATTGAACGTTTAGGCGCTTACAGCGCAACATGGCAAACAGGTATTCATGTGAAAATTCCGCTGTTAGAAAAAATTTCAAAGATTGTTTCTTTAAAAGAGCAGGTCGTTGACTTTCCCCCTCAACCTGTCATTACCGGAGACAATGTCACCATGCAAATCGACTCAATCATCTTTTTTCAAATTACCGACCCGAAGCTTTATACTTACGGAGTCGAGCGTCCCCTTTCAGCTATTGAAAACCTTAGCGCAACAACTCTTCGTAACATAATCGGTGAAATGGAGCTTGACAACACTTTAACCTCGCGCGACACTATCAATGCAAAGATAAGAGTTATACTTGATGAGGCGACTGATCCTTGGGGCATTAAGGTTAACCGAGTTGAACTTAAGAATATTATGCCGCCGGCAGAAATTCAAGACGCAATGGAAAAGCAAATGAAAGCAGAGCGGATGCGGCGTGAAATTATTCTTCGCTCCGAAGGCGAAAAGGCAAGTAAAATTTTGGTTGCTGAAGGTGAAAAAGGCAGTCAAATCCTTTATGCCGAAGGCGCAAAGCAAGCTGCAATCCTTCAAGCTGAAGCTGAAAAAGAGAAAAGAATCCGTGAAGCGGAAGGTGAAGCAGAAGCCATACTATCCATTCAAAAGGCTAACGCGGAAGCCATTGAACTTATCAATAAGGCTAATCCGGGAGAAGGATTCCTGACCATAAAAAGCCTTGAAGCATTTGCAAGTGCGGCAAACGGACAGGCAACCAAAATTATCATTCCAAGCGAAATTCAATCAATCGCAGGACTTGCGGCAAGCATGAAGGAAATACTGACTGTCAAAGAATAATTATATTAATTTTAATGCCCGCAGATGATACTGCGGGCATTTTTCATAGCAATGAATCTTTCAATCCCTTTTTAATTAATTGCTCATAATATCACCGACACCATTAAAAACAAATGTCGGAATATACGGAAATTTATCCATAGATTCTTCGGTTGTTACACCACTTAAAACCAAGACGGTTTCTATCCCCGATTCAATACCTGCCACAATATCTGTATCCATCCTGTCCCCGATTATAACCGTTTCTTCACTTCTGCAATCCATCATTTTTCTTGCTTGCCTTAACATAAGCGGGTTTGGCTTGCCAATAAAATAAGCCTGTGTGCCGGTTGCAAGTTCAATCGGAGAAATCAGGGCACGTGTTGCAGGCACAATTCCCTTTTCGGTTGGTCCTGTCAGGTCAGGATTGGTGCCTATTAATTTAGCGCCATTCAGCACGAGCTTTACCGCGCGCTCAATTTTTTCAATGTTATAGGATCTGCATTCCCCTACAACAACATAATCAGGATTTACATCATTCATAGAAAATCCAGCGTCATACAGCGCATTGGTGAGACCCGCTTCGCCAATAACATACGCGCTGCCACCGGGGCACTGGCCTGCTAAAAAGCTTGCGGTTGCCAAAGCGCTTGTATAATAATGTTCCTTCGGAACTTCCAACCCCAATCTTTTAAGTTTCTGATAAAGCTCATATGGTGAGCGTTCGGAACTGTTAGTAAGAAATACGAATTTTTTATCTTCTTTTGTGAGCCAGTTAACAAATTCAAAAACACCGCTAAGCAATTTATTTCCGTGGTATATAACACCGTCCATATCGCATATAAATGCTTTCTTATCTTTTAGGCTGTTCAAGATTTTCCTCTCTTCCTAAAACTCAGCGTCGATAGCCGAGACTGAATTTCTGATTGAATACACATATTATGTATTTAAATTATTGTCTTGTCAAGTTAAGCTGAACGTTGAATGTGAATGAAGAAATACGATCAATAGGATTTATTTGCAATATACAAAACAATGTGTTAATATAAAAGCAATTCAGTATTCCGTGAGGGAGTAGTTTACGCAGCACAGTTTGCGTGGCAAATCAACATAATGGTCAAATACTAATTAAAATTAGTATAACCGGCCTGGTTTGCCTTAATGAACAAGACTCATGGGTAGTTTTTCAACTGCCTGTGAGTTTTATTTTTTTAATAATTGGAGGATTTATTTTGGGGTTTTGGGGTTTATTTGTTATTGCAGTCGGACTTTCGATGGATGCCTTTGCGGTTTCGATCGGCAAAGGGCTTTCCATGCAGAAGATGAGATACAAAAATGCAATCATTGCCGGATGCTTTTTTGGAGGTTTTCAGGCTTTGATGCCGGTTATCGGTTATCTGCTTGGCGTGCAGTTTAAGGTTTATATAACTTCAATAGATCATTGGATTGCTTTTGTTTTGCTTGCTGCAATTGGCTTTAAAATGATTAGTGAAGCCCGAAAATCATGCCCTGTTCCCGATGCGTCATTCAGCATAAAGAGTATGACAGCTATGGCGATTGCAACAAGCATTGACGCGCTTGCTATCGGCGTCACATTCGCGTTTTTAAAGGTGAAAATCATTTCTGCTGCTTTAATTATCGGCGCAACTACATTCATTTTCTCCTTTTTGGGTGTAAAAATAGGTCATGTTTTCGGGGCAAAATTTGAATCAAAGGCTGAGTATGCCGGTGGAATTATTCTTATCGGAATGGGCATAAAAATTCTCGTTGACCATCTGTTAAAACAAAGTTAAATTTTCAAATCACGTTTTTTGTAGAAGTGATATGTTCCGTATAAACATCCGGTTAAAAGAACAACCGATATAATTGCAAAGGCAATAATATCATAGTCTTGATATAAAATATTTTTTAATAACGCTTTGGCATCAAAGAATTTAAAAAATGTGAAGAATCTCAAAAATGCAATGTTTTGACCGATGTCAATAATGACCGAAATCATAAACATGGTTAACATGACACTTGTTGCGGCAGCCGAAGACAACTTAGGCTTACTTATTACAGCCGCAAAAAAAGTGCCTAAAACACAAAAGAGAATTTGTATCCCAAGCATTGCCGCCATCAGTTTTGACAGCCCGGCAATGAAAGGCATTCCTTTGGAATAATATGAAAGCATAGTGTATGATGCGGTATATGTTGCAAGATTAAAAATTAATACTATTGTTAATACAGCCAGAAGCTTTGATGTTATTATTTGTGAGCGAGAAACGGGTTTGACCATTAAGAACTCAGTTGTTTTATCGCGTTCTTCTTTTGCAATGATACCTGACCCGAGCATGACAGCGTGCACAGCTGCCATTAAAGCAAGATACAAAAATAAAATACCGAAATAATCTAAAGCCTTTGAAAAGTCGAACACGCCGATGTTCATAAGATTCTGCAAAGATTTCGGCATTTGGGCAATTAACTCGTTTATACTTCCCGCACCGGCGCCAACCGTGGCCGAATACTTACCCATTCCGCCAACAACCAATAAAAACATTGATACTGACCAAATAATAAGTGATTTTCTATGTGCTCTGAGTTCTCTCATATAGATGTTCATTTTACTCTCCATTCCACCGCGTACTGCGGCTGCCTAAAGTATGAAATTTGCTGTACGCCCTATTCATTTTAAACCGAATGAATATCTCTGCGTTTATATAAAATATAACTTGCTGTAATTCCGGCTATTACAATTATAAGACCAACAACGGCAAAGACCGCCTCGTAACTGCTATTCAGCAAAATATATTCCGTTTTAAAGTACTGAAAAGGCGTAATATAGCGGAGCTTTTCACTGGCAGGTGTTACTACAAAAGCTGATATGGCAAAAAACGCAAATACCAGACCAAGTGATACCGGAAGTACAGCTTTTATTTTTTTAACTGATACTGAAATAACCAAACCGATTGAAAAAAATATCATCTGCAGAAAAAGCAATGAAGCGTTAATTAAAAAAAACTTCTTTGTGTCAAAATTACCCTCATCCATAGCTTTTACAATTAAAAATGAAACAGCTGAATAGAAGATATTGGTGACAATAAAAACGGTTAATACCGAAAGCAGTTTTGAAGTAAGTATTTTTACTCTTGAAACCGGCTTTGTTAATATGAAATCCGCTGTTTTTTCCCGTTCTTCTTTTGAGACGATGCCAATACCAAGATTCATAGCCTGAATGGCACCAAATAGTACTGAATAAGTGAATGCAAAAGTATAAAAACCTATTGATGATGTAAAGCTGCCCATCTCCATACCAAACATTTTTTTCATTGCCGGCGGGAAATTATCCATTAGTTTCATAAAATTATCCAAATCGTTTCTAACCATCGGGTAAAACGCCATCATCACAGCTACGATACCGCACAATGAAAATATCCAAATTAGTGTTGTTTTGAAGTTTACGCGAAGCTCATGCTTATAGATATTCATCGTTTCAATACCCCCTTCTTACTTCGTGTAATAATGCATAAATATTTCTTCCAAATCCGGCTCATCAATCCATAGGTTAGTCAGCTTAATTGCAGACAATTTGGCCGTCATCACATTGATATCGCCTTTAAAAATAAAGCTGTGCGTCTTCCCTTCAACTTTCAAATCATTTACGCCATTCACCGTGAAATAATCTTGAGGGATGCTGTCGTTCGTTTCAAATTTAATGCGTTTGTAACTTTCTTCCTGCAAGGTCGAAATTTTTTCAACTTTAATAATTGTACCGTCTTTAATGATAGCAACACGGCTGCATAAGCGCTGAACCTCACTCAGAATGTGGGATGACATTAAAACCGCGGCTCCCCGCCTGTTTTCTTCCAGCAACAGGTCAAAAAATGTCTGTTGCATCAGCGGGTCCAATCCGGAGGTCGGTTCGTCAAGAATAATAAGGTCCGGTGAGTGCAAGAGCCCCTGTACAATACCAACCTTCTTTTTATTGCCATACGACAAATCATCGATTTTTCTGTTTATGTCCAAATCAAGCAGTTTTGCAAGCTCATCTATCCGTTTCTTGCAGTCTTTCTTATAAAAGCTTGCCGAATAATTCAGCAGATCCTTTACCTTCATCCCGTCATAATAAAAAACTTCGCTCGGTAGGTAACCAACCCGTTTTGCGATTTCCGGCGCTTTTTTAATACAATCCATTCCAAAGATTGTCGCTTCCCCGGAAGTCGGGTAAATCAGGGCTAATAGTGTGCGGATCGTTGTTGATTTACCGGCACCGTTCGGCCCGATAAAGCCGAATATTTCACCCGCCTCAACATTGAAAGTTACATTTTCAATACCTTTTGCCTTACCGTAGTACTTAGTCAGTTTATTGATTTCGATTGCGTTTGCCATACTATTTGACCTCCTTATAAAATGCTTTTCTAAGCGTACGCATTAATTCGTCTACTTCTTTAATCCATAATTCATATTTATCAATAGCAAAATCTTCTTTTATAAGTTTCGCAGACTCTTTGTTCGCATAACCCTCCAGTGTCCATGTGATTATTGAAACAACATGCTGCGCATCATATTCATCCTTGAATAACGAATAATCAAGGTTTGCAAACATCTTTGCATACATTTCGAAAGACCTGGCTTCTAATTCTTTATTTGTTTGAGCCTTAATATCATTATCTCTTTCTTTCGTGTATGAATACATAATGAAATCAAACAGGGTCGGATACTTACAATACAAGCTCATTTTAACAGTAGTTGATTCTTTAAAACGCCAAAGCAAATCCGGGTTTGTAAAATCAACCCGGCCATACATTTCTTTTAACAGAACTTCATACCCATAATTATAAATATATAAGTAGAGTTGCTTCTTCGTACCAAAGTATTGAAATAGAGCGCCTTTAGAAATCCCGGCATTAATTGCAATTTCTTCTGTTGAGGCTTCTTTAAACTGTTTATGTGAAAATTCATTAAAAGCGGAATTCAGAATCCGGATTTGCTTTTCTTCATTAAGTGCTTCGAACTTATTATACAACGCTTAACCTCCTTTGGGGCACGGTTACATTGACTGACTCGGTCGGTTACAATGGTACATCCAACATAAAAGTTTGTCAACAATATTTTAAGTATTTATTTTGATTTATCCTGATAAAAAGCCAGTTTGCGGAGACAACCGCAAACTGGCCCTTTGTTAGATTTATTAACTTTTCTACTTTGTCTCATTGTCGTTGGACAGTCCGGTTTTATACATTATGTACGAATAAGCAAACGGAGCGATTACCAACAGCGCAATAATTACTAATTGAACATACATGAAAGAAAAGAAAGCGCTGATTATAAACGCCATCCCGCCCAGAACCCAAACAAAACCGGAAAAGCGGTGCGTTTTATTCCAATTTTCTTCACTGTCCAACGTCCATGGCAGTTTGATGCCAATGGTATAATTTCGTTTGCATTTCGGCAAATAATTACCAAATATTACTATTACAACGCCGGTAACAGCTGTGCCAATCATTACAATATTAATCTTTGCACCGATAGCCATAAACAACGTTATCGGAATCATAATGATTGATATAACAGGCACTGTCCATTTTGAAAACAGCCTTAGAGCAGACGACATGTTTTGCCTTTTCGGCTCGTTGTTTAACCTAAAATGAGTGTAAATATTGATAGCTGCAAAAAGAACCGGTAAACCAAATGCAGCCACTGCCTTTGGAAAATAATTATCCGGATTGCCGGTATTATCAAAATGTACGGCAATCTGATCCGGCAGTCTGTCATATAAAATTAAAGCTAATACAATGGGCAGCAGGCAAAGAACGGTTGTAATCATTAAATTCATGTCAAGTTTCTTTTTCATTTTTATTCCCTCCAAATTGTGTAAACCAAATCATAACTTCTTCAAATACGGATGTGTTAATTTCATAATAAATATAGTTCTTGTATTTTTTCTCAAAAACTAAACCGGACTTTTTCAACTGTGACAAATGATAGGATATTGTTGCTCCGGTCATGTCAAAATGGCTTCCGATATCCCCTGCTGTCATTTTACCCGGTTTCAGCAGCATAAGGATTTCACGCCGCGCAGGGTCGGACAGCGCCTTGAACGTTTCAGCAAATCCCAAAAACAACACCTCGCAATCTATTTAGATTAAGTTCTAAATAGATTTTAGCACAGCACGTTGAAAGAGTCAAGAACTATTTAGATGATTTTCAAAATAGTTCTTGACTTTTTCATATTAATTATTCAAACTCACCATTGACCATTGGTTAATATTGTTAACCGTCGCTAATGTTTTATAAATTACTCAATAGTTATGTTTTTTGTAAATGTTTCAACTGAAAACGATGTTTTATTGAGATTTATCAGTTTTTTACCATTCAAAGAAAGGTTAATGATTTTGACATTTTCGGTTAAATGCTCATCATCATAACCGCTGAAGCGTGATGGCGGCATTCTGTCAGAAAACACATTAATATTTCGGAATACGATATTGCGATTTCTTCCTCTTCTTTCTAATCCTTCCGAATATTCCATATGCTTAACAATTTCGGCATTCATAAGCCACGGCATGAAGGTACTGTTGGGGTCAACAGGGTAGCTTTCTTCATCGTTTTTTTGCAGCCTTGGCTTATGACAAACCGGGTCATATTCGACGCGAATATTATCAAAAACAATATCGTGCACATCACCGTAGTCGACATTATAAATATCCATTGCCGCGGAGGAATTCCGGATTAAATCGCAGTTCCGGAAAGTTACATTTTTCATCTCCTCGGCTCTCGTTTCAGCGCCAATTTCCAAGGACTTGCCCCAATCGCACCACACAACACAGTTTTCAACAAGCGTGTCGCCGCAAATCTGCGGCAGTCCGTCATGACCTTTGATACAGATTGAGTCATCGTAGGTGCGTACAAAGCAGTTTTTGACAACACAGCGGCTGCAGTTGTGCAGGTCGATGCCATCCGAATTATAACGCCAGCAGCCGATAATCTTAACATTGTCTATCAGTACATCCTCACAGCCGAACATTGCAATATTATAAACAAGTGAATCATGAATTGTTATGCCGTCAATCTCAATATTTTTGCAGTTAGTCATTTGGATAGTATGTAAGCGCTCACTGTTGCCGACATCCATCATGCCGTCACCCAAATTGTCCAATTCAAAAAGAATAGTTTCTTTATTTTTGCTGTTGTTGATGATTCCCCTGCCGAGAATTTTGATGTTTTCAGCATCTTCCGAATGAATGGTGGTATATAAAACCGCGCCTTCGTCAATAAACAGTGTTTGATTGCTTTTTAAGGTGATCATTCCCGCATCATGAACGCCTGCACCGTAATACAAAACATTTTCACCGGTAAAATCAACGTTATATGTTTTTATCGGATCGGCAATAATATGCAAAGCATTGTGATAGCCGTCAAGTTCAAGGGTGTATCCGCCCGCTTGCGTTAAAGTGAAAGTAATCGTATCATCGTTAACTTTTGGCACAATTCCTTTTGAAAGTGGGCGAACAACTGCCTCAGCAAAAGCTCTCAGCGGTTTAACGGTAATTTTCACCGGTTCATCCATTGCAAATGAAATATAGGCAACAGGCTCGGCCTGGTCAAATGACCGTTGATGCCCGGGCCAGCGGCGGTTAAACGGATATGCGGAAACAAAAGCTTCATGCAAAGGCATGTTTTGACCATTAATACTGAACTCATATAAGCAACTCAGCGCTTCACCCTGCGGGATGGGATAAAATTTTAATGACATAGATTAATCTCCTATAAATCCGGATGTGTGTATCTTCCCCTGTTAACCGTTCCTTTACCGAATTGAATGGCTTGCACCGGGCAGCGGTTGATGCAGGAAAGGCATTGCGTACATTCTTTGCCCCAGACCGGTTTTTCCGTCACCTTTATAGTGTGAACCGGACAATATTTTTCGCAAATTTTGCATTTGGTACAAGCATCCGTCGCATAGAATTTTTTTGTACCGATAGCGAAGCGGTTAAACAACGGGTTAATAATTGCACTTTTTAAAGCCGGCATTTTGCCCGGCAAAAGTTGGAACACACCCGATCGCCTTTCGGTAATCAGTTTGTTAAAACATGCGAGCTTCTTCTCCGCTTCTAAAAGGATTTTTTCTTCCCTTTCCTTTGGGTAAACATCAGCACCGACAACATAGTTGCTTGGCATCATAACGGAAAAGGCGCTGTTAAACATAATGCCTCGCGCTTCAAGTGCTTTTTGCAATATTTGTGTTGTTTTACCTTCCTCTTCGCCGCAAGTGATTAACGCGAATACATAAGGTTTTCCGCCCGTTATTTTCATCTTGCTTACAAAATCCAGCACCATTTTCGGCGGTGCCCAGGCATAAACCGGAAATACAAAGCCCAATAGCTCTTTTTCTTTTAGCTCATAGGTGTATGTATTCCCCTCTTTGTCAAACTCTTCGGGAATTGATATCAATTCTTCATTTTGAGCGGTTGCTATTGTTTTGGCAGCGTACAGGGAATTGCCTGTACCGGTGAAATAGAATATCATATTAATGTCTCCCTGATTATATAAATATTTTGATGATAAGTGTGATGAGTCTATATAATTATAAAACTTTAGTTTATCAATTACAATTGTATAATCTAATTTCCTTATTATTCAGGTTTTGCCATCTTTTCTGCAAAATCATGCAAGTAAATCCATCTTTCCATTTTGTCTTCAAGCGTTTTTTCAAGCTCTTCTTTTTTTGCTATGTTTTCCTGCAGTTTTACATAATCACTGGCTTCGGTATTGATTAAAACAGAGAGCGCACTCACCTGCTCTTCAAGTTCAGCAATTTCGTCATCTATTGTTTCAAACTCATGCTGTTCATTAAATGTAAATTTTAGTTTCTTATTACTTTTTTCTTTTTTTACCGGTGCAGGTTTGTTTTCCGTTTTCTTCTTCTCCGGTTCACCGGCAGTAATTCCGGCTAGATAATCCGAATATCCACCGAGGCACTTCCTGATTTTCCCGTCACCCTGAAACTCGAAAATTGTATCGACAACTTTATCCAAAAAGTACCGGTCATGCGACACCGCAATAACAGCGCCTTTGAAATTATCAAGATAATCTTCAAGTATGGTAAGCGTTTGAATATCAAGGTCATTGGTAGGCTCATCCAGGAGCAGTATGTTCGGTGCTTCCATAATGACACTTAAGAGATAAAGCCGCCTGCGTTCACCTCCTGAAAGCCTACTAATGGTGGCCCACTGCAAATCGGCGTTGAACAGGAATTTTTCAAGCATTTGCGAAGCACTCAGCAAACCGTCGTTTGTATTAATCTCCCCGGATATGCTTTTGATATAATCGAGAACTCTCATGGATAAGTCCATTTCTTTGCTGTCCTGCGAAAAATATCCGAGTTTTACTGTTTCACCAAACACAACCGAGCCGCTGTCCGGCTCTAGTTTGCCGGCAATAATATTCAGAAGCGTAGATTTGCCGCAGCCGTTTTTGCCGACAACACCAATTCTTGCATCTCTCGGTATAATATGATCAAAATTGCTGATGAATGTTGTTTCGCCGAAAGCTTTTGAAATGTTATTTATCTCAACCGTCTTTTTGCCGAGTCTGCTGGACATGGAACTGATGGCAAGCTTTTCGGCTGTTTCACCACCGTTGACTTTATCGCTCAGCTCTTCAAAACGGGCAATTCTTTCTTTGCTTTTTGTTCCCCTCGCTCTTGCTCCGCGCTGTATCCATTCAATTTCTTTTCTTAATAAGCTCCGCTGTTTCCTTTCGGTCCCAATTTCCATTTCTTCGCGCTGCGCTTTCATTTCAAGGTATTTCGAATAGTTAGCCTGGTAGGTGTAAAGATTACCTTTATCGATTTCAACTATTTTATTTGTTACCCTGTCCAAAAAGTAACGGTCATGCGTAACCATAACTAATGCGCCCGTGTACTTCATCAGGTAGCTTTCAAGCCAGGTAACCATTTCGTTATCCAGATGATTGGTCGGTTCATCTAAAATTAAAACATCACAGGACTGGATAAGCGCGGTTGCAATCGCAACACGCTTCTTTTGCCCGCCGGATAATTGGCTGACCGGCTTCTCAAACTCGGTTATCCCAAGTTTTGTTAAAACAGTTTTAGCCTCATAATCTTTTGAATTTTTAAATTCAGAGGTAGCACCGATAAAAATATGTTCCATTATGTTGAGATTTTCATACCAAATTGGATTTTGCTGCAAATATTCAACCTTTAAACCCGGATTTTTTGAAATAGTCCCGCTGTCCGGTTCCTCAAGCTGCGCTAATATCTTTAGAAACGTTGACTTTCCAGTGCCGTTAACACCGATAATACCAACTTTATCCCCTTCATTAAGATAAAAGGAAACACCGTATAATAGAGCTTTTTCACTATAGCTTTTTGTTATTTTTTCTGCAGACAGCAACATTTGCGTTTACACCTCTCAAATTGATAGTATTAATAATATAGTGCGAATATATTTTATAACACGATACACGAAATGCAAGGTTTTTAACAAATTCGTCAAAATCCTTGCATAGTTTGCGGTTGCTATTTAAATATCATTTCGTTAGCTTATCATCAAAATCGATTTCCATCGGTATAATTATGGATTTTGTGTATCTCGCAATCTCACGCAAGCGAACAGAATCGGAAATACTTGAAATAAAGGTATAGGAAACACCATGCTTTTTCGCCCTGCCTGTCCGCCCGATACGGTGAACATAATATTCATTTTCATCCGGGATGTCGCAGTTGAATATGGCGTCGACATCATCTATATCAAGCCCCCTCGAGGCTACATCCGTTGCGACGAGTATCTTCAAACCTCCATTGCGAAAAGTTTGCAGTACTTTTTCCCTTAAGTTTTGCCTTATGTCACCATGAATACAATCAACAGAGAATCCTTTATAACTCAGCATTTTGGTAACTCTTTCGACCTTGCTCTTCGTGTTGCAGAAAACAAGTGACCGGTCATAACCCTCTTTTCCGATAATATGGGCTATTGCCTTGGTTTTTTCCATCTCGGATATGTTAACGCTATACTGAAGAATATCCGGTTTACTTTCAACATCCTCTGTTACAGTGATTTCAACTGCGTCACGTTGATATTTCCAGCCGATAGTCATAACATCCGTTGAAAGCGTCGCTGAAAGAAGCGCTAAATTTTGGCGCTGAGGCATCAAATCAAGTATTTTTGTCACATCTTTGAAAAAGCCCATATCGACCATACGGTCAGCTTCATCAAGAACAACTGTTTGCACAGAATCCAGCATAATTGTTCTGCGGTTTAGATGGTCCAGCAGCCTGCCCGGCGTTGCCACAACGATTTGCGGGTTTCTTCTAAGTGCTTTAAACTGAATTGCAATATGCTGCCCGCCGTAAATGCAAACAACCCTGATACCTTCCTTAAAACCGCAGATATCGTGAAGTTCGGAGCTTATCTGAATGGCTAACTCCCTGGTCGGCGCGAGGATTAAAGCTTGCACATGCTCATCATTAACATCTATATGCTCTACGATAGGTATCCCGAAAGCAAAGGTTTTGCCCGTACCGGTTGGAGCTTTTGCAATAATATCACACCACTCAAGCATCGGTGGAATGGTTTGCAGCTGAACTTGTGTTGGGTTGTTAAATTTCTTGCTTTTTATGAAATTCATAACCCCTGTAGATAGGTTCATTTGGTCAAAATTCGATTCATTCATTCAATATTTCCTTACTTTTTGATTTGATAAAAACAAACTGCAAATTATCTTTTCATGATTTACCAATTTATCCGATTTCATAATAAAAATCTCTTTAATTATAAAAGGAAGAAATTCTCAATGACTTTTCTTCACAAGCGTTTAAAGAGATTCATGATAAGAACAATTCATATTACTTAATTAATTATATCACAGTTACTCCCGAAGCGCAAGTTCAAGCCCCCCCGCTTGATTAGCACATGATTGTAGCACATGATTGTGAAATATAATTTCCGCGACATATTGCATTTCATTGAAAAAAGTGTAATAATACGCTGTTACATTAATATATTAAGTTGAAAGGTTGTGATGTTAGGGTTGGAGAAAAAGCTGACATTGTATGGCTTTAACAACCTCACTAAAACGCTTAGCTTCAATATCTATGATGTTTGCTATGCTAAGAGCGAGAGAGAACAAAAGGATTATATCGATTATATTGACGAACAATATAATTCCGAAAGACTGACAAAAATTCTGTGCGATGTGACCGAAATGATCGGCGCGCATGTGCTCAACATTTCCAAGCAGGATTATGACCCAAAGGGAGCTTCCGTTAATATACTTATTGCTGAAGGCGCACTTGTGCCGGAAAATGTTGACGATTCCTGTAACAGAGGTTCGTTTACAAACTCAAAGCATGAAACGGTACATGCGCATTTGGATAAGAGCCATGTGACTGTGCACACCTTTCCGGAGTATCATCCGGATAATCCGATTCCGACCTTCCGGGTGGATATTGATGTGTCGACCTGCGGCGAAATTTCTCCGTTAAACGCGCTTGACTACCTGATTGACAGCTTTGATTCGGATATCATCACCATTGATTACAGAGTGCGCGGCTTCACAAGAGATGTAACAGGGAAAAAGTATTATATTGACCATGATATCACCTCGATTCAGGACTATATAGACGATAAAACCCTGACGAAATATGACGCTATCGATGTGAATGTTTACCAGTCAAACATATTCCACACGAAAATGATGATCAAAGAAATAGAACTTCAAAATTATCTTTTCAACAAGGATGCTTACGAACTGCCCCCAAAACAAAGGCTTTCGATTACAAACAGCCTTCGCAAAGAGATGATTGAGATATTCAGCGGAATGAACATCTATTGACCGCGAAGGAGAAGTTATGAAAAAACTTTCGCAGTCAGACTGCGAAGGAGAAGCTATGAAAAAACTTTCGCAGTCAGACTGCGAAGGAGAATGTATGAAAGAGCTCTCGCAGTCTGACGCACCGATTTTTGAGGCGCTTAAAAACCACCGGCTGAACCGGATTGTTCCTTTTGATGTCCCCGGGCATAAAGGCGGCCGGGGCAACCGGGAGCTGACAGATTTTTTAGGGCTTAATTGCCTGAAAGCCGATGTCAACTCGATGAAACCGCTTGACAATCTGTCCCATCCCGTTTCTGTCATTAAAGACGCCCAAAGCCTTGCTGCGGATTCATTTGGCGCGAGCGAAGCGTTCTTTATGGTAAACGGAACAACCGCGGCTGTACAGGCTATGATTATGTCTGTCTGCAAAGCCGGAGAAAAAATCATTATGCCCCGCAATGTTCACCGGAGCGCGATTAACGCCTTGGTGGTTTGCGGGGCTATTCCTGTTTATATAAACCCCGGTGTTAATAAAAGGCTTGGGATACCGTTGGGTATGACGGTTGCCGATGTGGCAAGAGCCATGGAAGAGAACCCCGATGCAAAAGCTGTTCTTGTCAACAACCCAACCTATTACGGCATTTGTTCCGACTTAAAGCAAATCGTCACACTGGCGCACCGCCGGAATATGCTCGTGCTTGCTGATGAGGCGCATGGAACGCATTTTTACTTCGGAGAGAACATGCCTGTTGCCGCCATGAAAGCCGGTGCGGATATGGCTGCCGTCAGTATGCACAAAACAGGCGGTTCGCTGACGCAAAGTTCCGTTTTGCTCTGCGGGAAGAGTGTTAACGCCAACTATGTCAGGCAGGTGATTAACCTTTCTCAAACCACAAGCAGTTCTTACCTGCTGTTATCCTCGCTTGACATTGCGAGGAAAAACCTGAGTTTGCACGGCAAGGAAATGTTCAGAAAAACAGTTGAATTCGCCTCTTACGCAAGGGATGAAATCAATAAGCTCGGCAGTTACTATGCCTTTGCGGATGAGCTGATTGACTCGAAGACGGTGTTTGACTTTGACCCGACCAAACTTTCCGTGAACACAATTGAAATCGGGCTTGCGGGCATTGAAGTATATGATATTTTGAGAGATGACTATGGCATCCAAATTGAGTTCGGCGATATCGGCAACATACTTGCCATTATATCCGCCGGCGACAGGGCCTTAGAGATTGAAAGGCTTATTTCGGCGCTTTCCGAAATAAAACGGCTTTATTCCAAAGACAAAGCGGGTATGTTCGACCACGAATACATCAACCCCGTCGTAGCGCTTGCTCCTCAGAAGGCGTTCTACAGCGATAGAAGAACAGTGCCGGTTGAAAAAAGCAGCGGTGAAATCAGCGGCGAATTTGTCATGTGCTATCCGCCCGGTATTCCTATTTTGGCGCCGGGGGAAATGATAACAGAGGAAATTTTAAATTACATTTTATATGCTAAAGAAAAAGGCTGCTTTTTAACCGGACCGCAGGATTTAAAGTTAGAAAACATTGATGTGGTAGAGGAAGAATAAATGGAATTATGGTACACGGAAAATCACACAAAAAATGTTAAGCTTTCAATTAAAGTTGACAAACAGATTATCAGCGTAAAAAGTGAGTTTCAAAGAATTGATGTTTTCTCTTCGGTTGAATTCGGCAGAATTTTGACCCTCGACGGTTATTTGATGCTGACCGAAAAAGACGAGTTCATTTACCATGAAATGATTACACATGTGCCGATGGCCGTGAAAACAAATGCAAAAAAGGTTCTTGTTATCGGCGCGGGTGACGGCGGAACGGTGCGTGAACTTAGCCGTTATAAGTCAATCGAAAAGATTGATGTGGCTGAAATCGATGAAATGGTTGTTGAAATATGCAAAGAACATCTTCCGCAAACGGCTTCAAAGTTTGATGACGAAAGAGTTCATTTATATTTTGAGGATGGTTTGAAATTTGTCCGTTCTAAAAAGGATGAGTATGACATCATTATTGTCGATTCAACCGACCCGTTCGGCCCCGGTGAAGGGCTTTTTACAAGGGAGTTTTACGGAAATTGTTTTAACGCGCTTAAAGAAGACGGAATCCTTGTCAACCAGCATGAAAGCCCTTATTATGCCGAAGACGCGAAGGCGATGAAAAGAGCGCACAAACAAATATTTTCGGTGTTCCCGGTTTGCAGAGTATATCAGGCGCACATTCCGACCTATCCGTCGGGGCATTGGCTGTTCGGCTTTGCCTCGAAAAATTTAGACCCGGTTGCTGATTTGAACGAGGAAAAGTGGATCTCGCTCGGGATAAAAACAAAGTATTACAATACGGATTTGCACAAGGGAGCTTTTGCTCTTCCGACTTATGTAAAGGAGCTGCTGTATGATGCCGAATAAAAACATCCATACTTTTATAGGCTGCGACAAGGAATATGACGAGAGCAAAATCGTCATATTCGGCGCGCCGTTCGACGGCACAGCATCTTACCGCCCGGGTGCAAGGTTCGCAAGTTCAGCCATCAGAAACGAAAGTTTCGGCATTGAAACCTACAGCCCGGCACTTGACAAGGATTTAAATGATATCCGCGTTTTTGACGGCGGCGATCTTGAGCTTGCCTTTGGAAAGCCGGAAAGCGCGCTGAACGATATTGAAGAATACACCGGAAAAATCCTGTCTGACGGAAAAACGCCTTTTATGATCGGCGGCGAGCATTTGGTAACTCTCGGCGCTGTTAGAGCAGCAGCAAAAAAATACCCCGATTTGCATATCATCCATTTTGACGCGCATATGGATATGCGGAATGATTACTTGGGCGAGAAGCTTTCACACGCAACGGTTATGCGAAGATGCCTCGAAATTGTAGGAGATAATAAAATATTCCAATTCGGCATCAGAAGCGGAGACCGCGAAGAGTTTTATAATGCTGCCGGTCATGTCGAAACCTGCAAATTCGGCTTTGATACGCTTGATGCCGCTGTTGAAAAATTGGCGGAAAAACCTGTCTATTTAACCATTGATTTGGATGTTTTAAATCCCGGTGAATTTCCGGGAACAGGTACGCCCGAAGCGGGCGGAGTGAGTTACAATGAACTTATCGAAGCGATTGATAGGGTTGCCAAACTAAACATTGTCGGGTTGGATATGAATGAGCTTTGTCCGGTTTATGACCCGAGCGGAATTTCAACCGCGCTCGCATGCATCTTAGTCAGAGAATTGTTATTGCAGCTTTACAAATAGCTTAAAGGAGTGAATGAAATGGGAAAAGCATTAATTATCGGAGCCGGCGGCGTCGCAAGTGTTGTTGTGCATAAATGCTGCCAAAATTCTGAGGTTTTCACGGAGATCTGCATTGCAAGCAGAACGCTATCAAAGTGCGATGCTTTAAAGGAAAAACTGAAGAACGGCAAAACAATTATATCAACAGCGCAGGTAAATGCCGACAATACCGGTGAGTTAATTTCATTAATTGAAGCTTTTAAACCGGACATTGTCATTAATGTCGCCTTGCCGTATCAGGATTTAACCATCATGGACGCATGCCTTGCGACCAAAGTGGATTATGTGGATACCGCGAACTACGAACCGCTTGACAACGCAAAGTTTGAGTATAAGTGGCAATGGGCATACAGGGAAAAGTTTAAAGAAGCCGGCATAACAGCGCTGCTCGGCAGCGGATTTGACCCGGGCGTAACAGGTGTGTTTTCCGCTTATGCGCAAAAGCACTATTTTGATGAAATCCATACCCTTGATATTCTTGATGCCAACGCGGGCGATCACGGCTATCCTTTTGCGACAAACTTTAACCCCGAAATCAACATCCGCGAGATAACCGCGAACGGCAGTTATTTTGAAAACGGCAGGTTTATTGAAACGGAACCGCTTTCAATCAAAAGAGTCTACAACTTCCCGGAAATCGGTAATAAAGATATGTATTTGCTCCATCACGAGGAAATGGAGTCCCTGGCACTGAACCTAAAAGGGATTAAAAAAATACGCTTTTGGATGACATTTTCCGAACGGTATATCACGCACCTGAGGGTGCTTGAAAATGTCGGGATGACTTCCATAGAACCGATTGATTTTGAAGGCAAACAAATTGTGCCGCTGCAGTTTTTGAAGGCCGTACTGCCGGACCCCGCGTCTTTAGGTCCAAGAACCAAGGGGAAAACAAATATCGGCTGCATTTTCCAAGGCACCAAGGGCGGCAAGGAACTGACCTATTATGTTTACAATGTCTGCGACCACGAAGCTTGTTATGCCGAGGTTGGTTCCCAGGCTATTTCTTACACAACCGGCGTGCCCGCCATGATCGGCGCGATGATGGTGATGACCGGCAAGTGGAAAAAGCCCGGCGTTTTCAACATTGAGGAATTTGACCCGGACCCGTTTATGAATGCGCTGAACGAATTCGGCTTGCCATGGCAGGAAAGCTTCAACCCGGAGCTTGTTGATTAGGGATGGAAATGAAAATCGATTTTAATGCTTTGCCTACGCCGTGCTATATTGTGGATGAACGGCTGATAATTAGAAATCTTGAAGTCTTGAAAAATGTTATGGAACAGACAGGATGCAAAATTCTGCTTGCTCAAAAAGGTTTCTCGATGTTTTACTTTTACCCGTTAATTGGAAAGTATTTATGCGGCTCGACAGCCAGTTCTCTTTTTGAAGCAAAACTCGGTTTTGATGAAATGGGTAAAGAAGTCCATATTTATTCCCCGGCTTATAAAGAGGAAGAATTCGATGAGATATGTGAAATCTGCGACCACATCGTTTTCAATTCCTTTGAGCAGTGGAACCAATATAAAGGCCGGGTAAAAAACAGCGAAAAATCAATTGAGTGCGGTATACGGATAAACCCCGAATATTCGGAGATTAACACGGATATTTACAACCCTTGCTTTAAAAATTCGAGGCTCGGTGTCACATTGTCCGGCTTTAAACCCGGGGATTTGGACGGAATTGACGGGATTCATTTCCATACCATGTGCGAGCAAAACTCGGATGTTTTGGAACGAACCATTGAAGTGATTGACAAAAACTTCGGACAATATATGGGAAGAATGAAGTGGATTAACTTTGGCGGCGGCCATCACATCACCAGGCCGGATTATGATTTACATAAGCTGGTCCAATGCATCAAGTATATTCAGGAAAAATACAATGTTAAGGTTTATTTGGAGCCGGGAGAAGCCGTAGCGCTGAATACCGGTTTTCTGGTTGCGAAAGTGCTTGATGTTGTGCACAACGGCATGGATATTGCGATTTTGGATACCTCCGCCGCCTGCCATATGCCCGATGTGCTTGAAATGCCCTACAGACCGGAAATTATCGGTGCCAAGCGCCCGAATGAGTTGAATTATACTTACAGGCTTGGCGGCCCGACATGCCTGGCGGGCGATATTATCGGAGATTATTCCTTTGACCAGCCTTTGAAGCAGGGAGATCGGTTGGTCTTTCGCGATATGGCGCATTACACGATGGTGAAAAACAACACTTTCAACGGCATAAACCTGCCCTCAATCGCAGCCTTGAATGAAAAAGACGGAATAAAAATAATCAAGCAGTTTGGATATTCGGATTTTAAAGGACGGTTATCGTAACAAATTTATTTCATACTAATTACTCATAATAACCTAATAAAAAATTCCGCATAAAACCCCTCGAATCAAAGCTTTTGCTTGGTTTTTTAGAGGTTTTTAATCGTGAATTAATTCACTCCCGATAAACTGCATTAATTGAATAATACTAATCGGCGATAAAAAGCGTTGTTAGATTTGCGATGATTTTTTGTGCTGCACAAGGCGGACGACGATGCTTTGCTGTCGCAAGGCAAGGAGTACAACGCAGTACAGCGCGAAAAAGACCGCAAAGATTCAATGCGTTTTATCGGTGCTTAGTATAAGCCCCATTTTCGTTAAAAAGCGAAAATGGGGCTTACTGTTTTGTTATGTTGGTGAAGCGATGATTTGAATTAATCTTTTATTTCAGTCAGTTTCTTATATTCTATATAATCATCGAAACTGCACATTCTGTCAATAAAAGATTCATCAGTTATCTCTATTATTCGAGTTGCAACCGTTTGAATAAATTGATGGTCATGAGAAGAGAAAAGAACGACACCTTTAAAATCTGTAAGACCGTTGTTTACCGCTGTAATGGACTCTAAATCCAAATGATTTGTCGGCTGGTCGATAACAAGTACATTCGCGCCAAACATCATCATGCGGGAAAACATGCATCGAACCCTTTCCCCGCCTGAAAGAACACGTACAGGTTTTAACACTTCATCTCCCGAGAAAAGCATCCTTCCCAAAAAACCGCGAATGTAAATCTCCGAGTTTTCCCTTGAGTAAGGTGTAATCCATCTAAGTAAGCTGTCATCACAGCCGTCAAAAAAGGCAGAGTTGTCTTTCGGGAAATAGCTTTGTGTGGTACTGACGCCCCACTTGAAAGTTCCGGAATCGGGCTTTATTTCTTCCATCAGTATCTTGAACAATGTGGTAATTGCCGTCTCGTTTTCACCGATAAAGGCTATCTTATCATTTTTATTGACCCTAAACGAAATATCATTCAGAACCTTAACGCCGTTTATGGTTTTGCTGATGCCTTCAACAGCCAAAATCTCTTTGCCCGGCTCTCTGTCCATCATAAACCCGATAAACGGATATCTGCGTGAGGATTGGGGCATTTCATCCAGAGGCAGTTTTTCAAGCAGCTTTTTGCGGGAAGTTGCCTGCCTGGCTTTTGATTTGTTTGCAGAGAACCTTTCAATGAAGGCTTGAAGCTCTTTTGCTTTGTCCTCGCTTTTTTTGTTTTGATCACGCTTCATTTTTTGAATAAGTTGGCTTGATTCATACCAAAAGTCATAATTGCCGACATAAAGCTGAATTTTTGAATAATCAATATCGACGATGAATGTGCAAACAGTATTCAAAAAGTGCCTGTCATGCGACACGACAATGACTGTTCCGGCGAAATCCATCAAGAAATCTTCCAGCCATTCTATTGAAATTACATCGAGATTGTTTGTAGGCTCATCTAAAAGAATAACATCCGGCGAACCAAACAGTGCCTGTGCGAGCAAAACCTTCACTTTTTGTTTTCCGTCAAGCTCGTTCATTTGCATATCGTGGTATTTATTTTTAATTCCAAGACCTTTCAAAATTTTTGATGCTTCCGATTCTGCTTCCCATCCGTTTAGCTCCGCAAACTCATCTTCAAGAGTAACGGCTAAAATTCCGTCTTCGTCATTGAAGTCTGCCTTCTCGTATAAAGCATCCTTTTGAATCATAATATCGTATAAACGGGGGTTTCCCATAATTACTGTATGCATAACACTAAACTCATCATAAGCATATTGATCCTGTTTCAAAACAGACATACGGGTATTTTCAGGAATAATTATTTCACCGGACGACGACTCGATCTCACCGGATAATATTTTAAGAAAGGTGGATTTTCCTGAACCGTTTGCGCCAATAATTCCATAGCAGTTGCCCGGCAAAAACTTTAGATTGACATGAGAAAACAAAGTTGTTCCGCCGAAATTTAAGCCTAAATTAATAACAGTAATCATTTTGCCTCCGAGATTTTTAAAATATTAACACTGCTATGTATTTTATCACATTCTGCTCAATATTTCTATGGTAAAAACAAAACTATATTTGATTTAAATTGTGGATGTTTTGTTATTATTCACTATTTATTACCATCCTTATTACCAGATATTGTAATTATTAAAAAAAGAAAGCGTTGTAATTGCTTCTTTAATTAACAAAAGCAATCCCAAAGTTATTATTATTATTAATATTTGAATAAGAAAATATGCCATTTTGCTATCCGGGTTTATTTCATGCGCTATCTTATGAAATATGGCATAAATAAGAACAGGCATCATAATATTTACAAACCGGTTATTTGATATAACAAAATTGCTGTACCCAAAATCACAAATTTTTTTAAACATGATTAATTCAACTTCCAATCATCGTTCTATATTTATATTATACTCCAATTTTGTTAATGCGTATACGGTATTGCAGAAGTAAGAACATAATTCTATATTATTAATTTTATAGAAGTTATTTTATTAAAAACAAGAGTGCGGATAAGACAAAGCTTAACCACACCCTTGTTTTTACAACATCATAATATTAATCTTTTTTATCTGCTATCATTTGGCAATTCAAAGCAATCCTTTGAGCTTTAATCCCGTCTGCTGTTGTCAACACCGATTTATAGTTGCTATCCGAAAAGTATTTTAAGGCATCGGAAACGCAATTTTCTTGTGGTTCAACTATTTCAGCCTCATACGGAGTCTTTGTATCCGAATAAAGAATAACTTTCTTATTTTGAGGGTCAGCAATTATCTGACCTTTTGTACCGTGAATGATAAATTTCATTTCACCGTGATGAGGGTATTTTTCCGGGGTTAGCCATGATTCCAGAATGAATACTGTACATCCATTTTTAAGCCTTAACATTACCTCTCCATTATCATTAAAGTCTTCCTTTTCCGTATATCGTCGGTTCGATACAGTTGCAGCTAAAATTTCATCAACATCACTACCACCTAACCATGATGCAATGTCAATATCATGCACGCCTATATCATTTATTATCCCTCCATAAAGCTTGCTGTTAAACATCCACGCAGGTCTATTATCCGCATGAAGCTTGTGGGGGCGCATGATATTAATATTTACTATGTCACCTATTTCGCCAGCATCTATAAGCGCTTTTGCTGTAACAAGAACAGGATTAAAGCGCTCTGTCAGCATTAAATAAACTTTAACGCTTTTATTTCGGTTAAGCGCTTCAGCTATTTTTTTAAGATCATCCATTGTTGTAACAAGCGGCTTATCGGCAATTACATTAATGCCGGCATTTAATGCTTTAACTATAACAGCAGCTTTTTTTGCATTTATTGCGGCGGTTAACAGTGTATTTGCCCCTGAACTGTAAAGCAGTTCATACAAATTATCATAAACCGGAGCGTTAAACTCCTTTGAAGCATCAAATGTATTTTGTTGATTTTCATTGTCATAAAAACCTGTTACCGATACCCCGTCATATTTCAATGCCGAGCTTAAAAATCCGGTTCCATGTCCATGAGCAAGCCCAGCCATGGCAATATTAATATTCATTATTTTCCTCCAATTATTGTTATATTCTATAAGTATACATCCATTTATGCATTGTTTATACTAATCCCGATTATAAGACCTCTACGAAATCAAGTGAAAACCTTTGACAAATGTGTTTTTATGCCGAATTTTTAGCTATGTTTAAAGAGGGATTAGTATTATTTGAATTATATCAAACTTTACCTTCAAATACAATCAATACCCGCGGGAATAAATAATACATTTGACAATAAAAAAAAGAAAGCTTATTATATATTTAGTAATTTAGTAATTTACTAATCAATGCAATTGTCAGTTTTTTGCCGAAACACTTCATAAAGCGAAGGTGAAGCCAAACATAAAATTCATTAACGAAACGGAGCCACATTTTTATGGAAAAGCAAAACAGGAAAGAGCTTATCTTACAATACAAAAACCGCAAGGTAACAGGCGGAATTTATATAATAAAAAACATCACAAACGGAAAAATACTCTTACTCAGCACGACAAATTTACAGGGAACAAAAAACCGATTCGAATTTTCTGTGAAAATGGGCGGTTGTGAAAATCTGAAACTAAAAGAAGATTGGAAGGAGTTCGGTGCCGGCGCTTTTATTCTTGAAGTTTTAGAAGAGCTTGAAAAAAGTGAAGCACAAACTCAGAAAGAATTTGAGGATGATTTGAAAATGTTATTATCGTTATGGTTTGAAAAGTTTAAACCCGTTAAAATGTATTAGAAAGGATCTTTATGATGAATTTATTGGATTTGAAAAATATTTCCATGTTCCTTGATGAAGAAGGTAGAGTTAAACAACTCCCTGCAAAGACAAACAAGAGAAAAACTGTTTTAGAATACTTATCAACAAAATTCGCTGTTGACAGAGAATACACCGAAAAAGAAGTTAATGAGATTATTAACACTTGGCACACTTTCCAAGATTACTTTATTTTATGGCGAGAACTGATTGATTTTCAATTTCTCCACAGAACTCCAAACGGCTCAAAATATTGGAAAGAAGAGATGAATAGCGAAATTTCAGAATAATATTTTACTTTTTCGCCCTATAATAGTCGAGATGAATTTCAACACGCAAAGCGCATAAAGATATGTCGAAAAGCTCATTTTATTTCTTAAATTAAAGAAATAAATTCCGCAGGTACCGGTGCTTCAAAAATCATTTTTATACCCGAAAAAGGATGCACAAATTCCAATCTGCAGGCGTGAAGAGCCAGCCGTTTTAATGGATTGGTTTGTGCTCCGTATTTTTTATCACCAACAACACTGTGCCCGAGTTCCTTCATGTGAACACGGATTTGGTTTTTTCTTCCTGTTTCCAAGTGTATATCAAGCAATGAGTATTTTTCGTTTTCTCTTATTACTCTGTAATTAGTAACAGCCTCCAAGCCGTCTCCGGCCTTGCTGCTTGAGTACACCAGCAGAGTTTTTGTCTGTTTAAGCCATGTTTTGATTCTTCCGTTTTTTTCTTTGAGCACCCCTTCCACAACTGCGGAATAGCAGCGATCGGTTACCAATGAAGACCATTCAGCCTGCAATGCGAGTTTTATCTTTTCATTTTTTGAAAAAATAAGTACACCGGATGTTTCCCGGTCAAGCCGGTGTATTACATAAATCCGATTCCCCGTTTTTTTTTGTTTCACATAATCATTTATAATACTGTATGCTGTATTGTCCTGTTCATTATCAGTCGCAACGCTGACCAACCCTGACGGTTTATTTATAACAATAAAATCATCGTCTTCAAAAATTATTTCCCGCAGCGCTTCAAACTTTGTTTCGTTTCGTGCCGATTTATCGATACAAACCATTTGACCAGGTTGTAAATTATAATCAAATTGGGTTACTACCGACCCGTCAACCGTTACTTCTCTATGGGAAAGTATAGATTTTATATTATTCCGTGATTTGCCGGAAATTTTGTTTAACATAAAGCATAAAAGACCGGCCGGTTCCTTTACAATGAATTTTAAACATAACTTTTGTCCTGTTTTATCGCGTTCACAAACGTTTTCTGAATTCACTATTCTCTCCAATCATTGTTTCGGGAAGATAATATAATATATTATATAAATCATTTTATTAGCGTGATTTTTATTACCTACCGGCATTATAGTCATCAACTATTTTACCGACAAATTTAATTCTGTCAAGGTTTCCGTTTGATGAAATTTCATCTGATATACCGAGCACAAGTTTTGGCGCAAATAACTCTATGCATTCTTTTGTTTGCTTTTCAAGTTCTTCAAGAGGATAGTCTTCATTAAAAAGCAGCGCCGCTATTCCGTCAAGTAAAAACAAGTCATCACCGAAAGCATCTTTTACCTCCCGCAAGGTAACATCGCCTTGCGGTTTTGGGGTAACAGCCTCAATACCGTCAAAGCCGCACTCTTTGGCATATGGTAATAATGCTTTAACATCGCCGTCCCAATGGGAACAGGTAAATTTACCGGCCTTGTGCAGTAAATCATTCCTTTTTTGGTATTCCGGCAATGCATATTTTACAAACAGGTCAGGCGGTAAAATACCGGCATGCACATTATCGCCGAAGTTTATTATATCAATCGGTGATTTGTTAATCAGTTCAATTTCGACCATTTGGTTTTCCGACATCGCTTGGAAATATTTTTCAACCGTTTTCGGATAATCATAAAGAGCATAAATCCCTTCCTCAACGCCCATAGTTGTTACAAAGATTTCTTGCACATTTATGCGGGGCATGTAGATTGTCGGTGCTCCCAGATCCCCCCACTCTTCTATATTGTCTTGATAAGTTTCTTCGTTCCATCTCCAAGTCATATGTTCTTCAATCCAAGTCATAACCTTCATATCATCTTCGCTGCTGATCCACCATTTATTGGGATATCTGCCCGGATTCGATGTATTCGAGGCTTCAACCGTGAACACACTTCCGACAGGCGTCGCCATCGTTCGTTTCATTACGGTTTCAGAAATCATTTCTATCTTAAATTTAACCCTTGAGTCGTGAACCCTTTCAAAACAGCCGTTAAAGTTATAATTACGGTTCGAGCAGCCAAGTTCCCTGTAAATGTCGGGCAGTTCCTTTCCGGTATAAGGCTCCGGGAAAGCTTCGCCTCTGAAGACCCGGTCATCATACCAACAACCTATTCTCGGCTGCCAAATAATCTTGCCGTTTGATTTGCCTTTTACGACATCCAAATGAAGTTGCCAAAGATTGATATTCTTATGGTCAGTGTTTCTTCCGTTCATATTTAATCCCCCTGTTTATCAAATATTTTTATTTAACAATCTTATGTTTTTCACCCAACATCTGAATATTTAATTCAAGCCCCAGCTTCATCAGCTGAGGCTTGAATATTATTGTTTAAAATTAACTAACAGTAATCTCAAAGGATTGCTTCGCATCGTAAGCACCGTAAGACACGTTATTCTTCACAAGCACCGATATTGTGTAGGTGCCGGTTTTCCTCGGGGTCCAAACACATTCTTGATTGATTGAGTAACCTTGAAGAACTGAATATCCCATGGCATCGTCATAAACACAGAACTTGTACAGCAGGTCATCCCCGTTTGCGCTTGTTGCAGAAGCTTCAATGGTAATTGGTGCTCTTGCCTGTGCATGCGCGTTCAGATAGTCTTCATTAATCGTTATGTTGGACACCTGCGCTTTTTCATCGACAGAATCGGTTACATTAACATCAACTAAACATGCCTCTTCATATGAACCGGCGTCCGGGCCCTTTGCCCTGGCTTGTATTTGATAATCGCCTACTTTTGCGGGCGTCCATGATAAGGTTTTGTCTGTACTCCAATCTTTTACAAGCACAAGACCCGATGCGTCATATCTCCAAAAAGAATATTCGGTCGATGTGCTCTTCGCCGCATTGGCTGTAAAGATTACATTCGTACTCTTTGTAATATCTGTTAAGGAAGTATTTGCGGTTAGCGTCATTACAACAGGCGTGCCGCCGGTTCCGCCGGTTCCGCCGGTTCCGCCTGTGCCGCCTGTGCCGCCGCCGGTTGCTCGGGGAATAACAACAGTCTTAATAATACCGTCATCATAGGAACCCCCTATTTGGGTGACATATTTACTAACAAAACCGGAAACCTGATATGTACCGGGTTGTGTGAAGGTATAATTTGCAATACTATCATTCGGTAAAAACAAGGTTGATGTTTCTGTTGCGGCGGATCTGCCCGGTTCCCCGATTCTGTACCAAAAATAGCCGTTTGTGAAGTTTGAAGTAAACGATACCGTTTTTTCTGTGCCAGCTGCTGTACCCGGTGTTACCTCAAAACTGCCGATATTACCGTATTGCTCCAAGTCCAGCGAGTAAAGCTTAACTTCTATTTCACTTGTGTCGCTTGTTGTTTCGTTGGTAGCCGTTAATGTCACCTTATAAGTGCCTGTGTTTTCTGCCGCTGTGTCCCATGAAAATTCATTGGCACTGACAGATGAAGGCTGTGCTGCCGCACCTGCAACCGTTGCCGAAAACGTTGTATCCGGGACATTGTTGCCGATTACAGTGAAGACAATGGGTGTACTCGCATCCCACTCTTTCATCACCATGCCCTTTGAGTATTCACCGTCAACAAGCACTTTTGTTATAACAACCTCGCCTACCCCGGCAGGTGCATAGGAATCTCTGAATTCTTTCACAAAGTTGTTGTCCGCGTCAGCCATTCTGACTGCTATTGTATAATTTGCTGAAGGTGAAACAAAGGCCGGAATTGTAAAATTGATGCTGCCGTCAGACTGCAATGCCCCATCGCTGCCTTCCAAATAGGCTTGCGACAATATCCACTGATTTGTCTGCACATTATCTGCCGAACCCAGCACCAAATCGCTTGTTACCTGCTGATAACTCCATATCTGGTATTTGGTTGTTCCCGAACCGCCCTGAATATTTACGACCATTCCGCTTTCTGTTTTTGTTACGGCAACGGCGGAAGCTGTCTGAACCCATTGTGCTGTATAGGTTGTGTCAGATTCAGGTACGGTAGTTGGAACAGTCACCGGTGCACCCGAAAGCGCCCAGCCTGTAAATGTGCAGCCTATTTTTGCAACCGCCGGTGCGGAGAGCGGAGCGCCGGCTGTCATCAGCCCGGCAGTACCACCGGTGCCGCCGTTTGCGTCAAAGGTGATTGTGTATTCCGGTGAAGCAACACTGACACTGCCGTTTTGCGTCGTGAGCGTCATACGCGAATAATCATCACCGTTATAAGCACTTTTAACGCTTAATGCCAGCGGTGTTGAACCTGTCCAGCCGGATTTAATTGTAAATGTTGCCTTTAATAATGAACCGGCACCTGTTATGGTTATATCGGAAGCAATAGCATCGGTTATTGTTGTAATATTAGGGTCAGCATCGATGAATCCGGGTCTTATATCGTTAGGATTTATAGAGCTGGAAGCGCCATACTCAACAGCAAGCGCCCCTGCAACAGGATTTTTATTCGCTCCAAGATCTTTTAATGTTAATTTAGTGTTATCATATTTCAGCAAAATAGATGCTGATCCAAGATTTGAATTCGCAGAAATACTGACCTGTATCACAACATCTGTCCCCGCTGCGCCGCTGACAGTATCGGCTGTCAGCACCGGGTTTACCGCATAGACCGCTATTGGCAAAGAGATTACGCTAAAAGCCATTATAACCGTCAGAAAACAGCTAAGCACTCTCTTATCTCTTCTTTGTATAAACATTTATATTCCTCCGATGTACGATAAAAATATATTATATTATTATATTAACATAACTTTTATAACTTTACAAGATGATTTTAAATATAAGATTATATTTGTTTTCGAGGCATTGTTAGTAATTATAATTTTATATTGGGATTAATACTCTAAAAATGTTCTATTTTCCCCGAAACATGTCTCAATATCATAAGTGCGTCCAGTGTGTCTATCTCGCCGTCTTTGCTGACATCCGCCGCGAGCAATTGCTTTGCGTTTAATGTATATTTGCCCGAAACAGACCGCAATGTCATCAACGCGTCAACCGAGTCAACAACTCCATCATCGCTGACATCCCCGAGCATTATCCACTGCGCGACATAAGTCACACTGCCTGCCGGAACTTTTTCGGGAACCGAATCATTCCAGTGCCAAAAGACATGCCCCTCCAAAGTTACCGTTGGAATTATAATATCATCACCGACATACATGTAGGCCGATGTGCCGCCTGTACCGCCGTTTGCATCAAAAGTGATTGTTACCGGCCCGTTGCTGACCGATACGGAAGCGTCTGTTCCTGCGTCATATCCTGTTGCGGCGGCATACCTGACGTAATAGGTGCCGGCCACAAGACCGGTGACGGATGTGCCTGTTACGGCTGTATAGGTGCCGCCGGAAGTGATGGACCATTCCATAGCGGTCGTTGTGCCGGTAATGC